>JAFIEP010000055.1 GCA_020832495.1 Acidimicrobiia bacterium
CCCGGGGGGTTGTGGGGGGCGCCGCGGCCGCGGGGGGGGGGGGGGCGGGCGGCCCCCCGAAGCCGACCACCACCTTCTGCACGGTCGACGAGTCGTTCACCGCCTACGGCTTGCTCGACCATCGGCACACCCCCGAGATCGAACAGACCGTAGGTCGCCTGGCGGCGTCGACGTCACCGGCTGGTCGGCCGGACGACGACGTGAGCGTGCTCTTCACCCCCCACCTGGCGCCGATGAGCAGAGGCATCCTGGCCACCTGCTACGCCCGGCCGGCAGTGGGCGCCACACCGGGGGACACCGCGGCGCTGCTCGAGCGCTACCGGGCGTACTACGCCGACGCCCCGTTCGTCACCGTGATCGACGGCTCACCGGCCACCAAGTCGGTGACCGGCTCGAACAGTGCGCACGTCACCGTGCGCCACGACGAACGCACCGGCTGGTTGGTCGCGCTGTGCGCCATCGACAACCTGGTGAAGGGCGCCTCGGGACAGGCGGTGCAGTGCGCCAACCGCCTCTGTGGCCTGCCGGAGACGACGGGCCTGCCGCTGGCGGGGTTGTTCCCGTGACCATCGCGCTGCTGTCGCTCGTCGACGGTCGGGCGCCGAGTCCAGAAGGTGGAGGAGGGGTCCTGTGAGCGTCACTGCCGCCCGAGGTTTCGTTGCCGCAGGCCGCGCCGCCGGGGTCAAGCCCGACGGCGCCCTGGACCTGGCCCTGGTGGCCACCGAGGACCACGCCCCGGTGGCCGCCGCCGGTGTGTTCACCCGCAATGCCATGACCGCTGCGCCCGTGCTGGTGTCACAGGAGCACCTGGCGGCCACCGGCGGAAGGGCCGCTGCGGTGGTGCTGAACGCCGGCAACGCCAATGCCGGTACCGGCCACCCCGGTCGGGTGGATGCCGCCACGATGGCCGCAGCGGTGGCGGATCACCTCGGGTGTGAACCGGCTGAGGTACTGGTGTGCTCGACCGGCCTGATCGGCAATCGGTTGCCCATCGACCGGATCGAAGCAGCGGTTCCGGCGCTGGTGGCCGAGATGTCGACGACCGGTGGGGTCACCGCCGCCGAAGCCATCCGCACCACCGACACCATCCGCAAGGAGGCCACCGCCCAGGCCGGATCGATCACCGTTGGTGGCATGGCCAAGGGGGCGGCCATGCTTGCGCCGAACATGGCCACCATGCTGGCCGTACTGACCACCGACGCCGAGGTGGCACCGCACGAGCTGCGCGCCGTGCTCGGTGACGCCGTCGACGTCAGCTTCAACACACTGTCGGTCGACGGCTGCACCTCGACCAACGACACCGTCCTGCTGTTCGCCTCGGGGGCTGCCGGGCCAGCGGACCCCGACGCGTTCGCCGCTGCTGTGCGTGAGGTCTGCACCTCGCTGGCCGAGCAGATGGCCGGTGACGCCGAGGGGGCCACCAAGGTGGTGCGTATCACCGTGGTCGGTGCAACGAGCGACATCGACGCCGAGCGCGCTGCACGGCGGGTGGCCGACTCGGCGCTGTGCAAGTGCTCGTGGTACGGCCAGGATCCCTACTGGGGGCGAGTCGCCTCGGAGCTGGGCAGTGCGGGCGTTCCGTTCGACCAGGAGCGGCTCTCGATCAGCTACGGCGGTGAGACGGTGGCAGTGGGTGGCGTCGAGGTGGACCACGATGCCGCAGCGGTGACCGCGCACATGGCGCGGCGGCACCTCGAGATCGTGGCCGACCTTGGGATCGGTGACGGCCGGGCCACCATCCTCACCAACGACCTCACCCACGCCTATGTCGACGAGAACATGGGGACGTCATGAGCGCCGTCGTGGACCAGCCCGGGCCGACGCCCGACGAACGGGCCCGCATCCTCGTCGAGGCGCTGCCCTA
The DNA here is from genome assembly GCA_020832495.1 of Acidimicrobiia bacterium. Classification (GTDB taxonomy): domain Bacteria; phylum Actinomycetota; class Acidimicrobiia; order Acidimicrobiales; family Acidimicrobilacustridaceae; genus JAFIEP01. The sequence continues at coordinate 1,865 of JAFIEP010000055.1, forward strand.
CATCCGCCGTTTCGCCGACCGGGTCATGGTGGTGAAGTTCGGGGGCAACGCCATGGTGGACGACGCCCTCGCCGCCTCGTTCGCCCAGGACATCGTGCTGTTGGCCTCGGTCGGGCTGCGCCCCGTCGTGGTGCACGGTGGGGGTCCGCAGATCGGCGAACTGATGGCCCGCCTGGGCAAGGAACCGGAGTTCCGTGACGGGCAGCGCGTGACCGACGCCGAGACCCTCGACATCGCCCGTATGGTGCTGGTCGGCAAGGTGGGTCGCGACATCGTGGGGTCCATCAACGTGCACGGACCTCTGGCGGTGGGCCTCTCCGGCGAAGACGCCGGGCTGATCGTGGCCGACCCCCGCCATCCCGACCTCGGCTTCGTCGGTGACGTCGCCGCGGTCAACCCCACCATCGTGACGGCGCTGTTGGCCGAGCGTCTCATCCCGGTGGTCTCCACCATCGGGTCGGGACCCGACGGGCAGGCGTACAACATCAACGCCGATGCGGTGGCCGGCGCACTGGCCGGCGCGCTCGGCGCCGAGAAGTTGCTGTACCTGACCGACGTGGCCGGCGTGCTCACGGACCTCGACGACCCGTCCACGCTGGTCACCGAGACCACGCCGTCGGAGCTGCGGGAGCTCATCGCATCCGGTGACATCGCCGGCGGCATGATCCCCAAGGTGGAGGCCTGCATCGACGCCCTCCGTCGTGGAGCGCGACGAGCTCACCTGCTCGACGGACGGGTGCAGCACGCGCTGCTACTCGAGCTGTTCACCGATGCCGGCATCGGCACCATGGTGGCGCCCGACCCGGCCGTGCCGACGCGGGGACTGCGGGCCGCTGCGACCTCCGAGCCCCCGAACGTGCCCGATTCGCCCGACGACGCAGCAGGGAGCACCTGACATGGCAGCTTCGCCCGCCGCCACCACCGCCCATGACACGGCCGCGCACCGCGCCGCCATGGACGCCCCCGCGGACCTCGAACGTTGCCCGCTGTGGCCCACCTACCGCGCTCCGTCGGTGAAGTTCGTGCGTGGCTCGGGTAGCGAGCTGTGGGACGTGCACGGCAAGCGCTACCTCGACATGTTGTCGGGGCTGGCAGTCACCTCGCTCGGCCACGCCCACCCGGCGGTCACCGAGGCCGTAGCCGCACAGGCCGCCACGCTCGTGCACGTGTCCAACCTGTTCGGGTCCGAACCGGGTCCCGAGGTGGCGCGCACCCTCGATCGCCTGCTCGGCGGCGGTGGCCAGGTGTTCTTCTGCAACTCCGGCGCGGAGGCCAACGAGGCTGCCATCAAGCTCGCCCGTCGCTTCGGCGGTCGGGGACGCCATCGGGTGCTCAGCGCCTTCGGGTCGTTCCACGGCCGGACGTTGGCCACGCTGCACGCCACCGGGCAGCCGGCGAAACACGAGGTCTTCCAGCCGCTGCCCGAGGGCTTCGCTCACGTGGCCTGGCACGACATCGACGACCTCGACACCCATCTCGACGACACCGTGGCTGCCGTGCTCCTCGAGGTGGTCCAAGGCGAAGGTGGGGTGAATCCCGTCGACGCCGGTTACCTGCAGGCCGTGCGGCGCCTGTGCGACGAGCGCGGAGCACTGCTCGTCATCGACGAGGTGCAGACCGGCCTCGGTCGCACCGGGGCGTGGTTCGCCCACCAGCACGCGGACGTCCGTCCCGACATCGTCTCGATGGCCAAGGCGCTCGGCAACGGTGTGCCCATCGGGGCCTGTTGGGCCCGTACCGAGGTGGCGGCCGTGCTGCAGCCGGGGGAGCACGGCACCACCTACGGTGGTCAACCGCTGGCGGCGGCGGCCGCCGCTGCGGTGCTCGACGTGCTCGAGCGTGAGGACGCCCCCGGACGTGCCCGGCGGGCAGGAGAGCGGCTGCGGCAGGCCTTGGAGGCCCTCTCAGCAGTGGCACAGGTCCGCGGTCTCGGGCTGCTCCTCGCCGCTGAGCTGGTCGAGGGCACCGACGCCCCGACGGTGGCGGCCCGGGCCCTCGAACGAGGTCTGGTCGTGAACGCCGTCACACCCACCGCCCTGCGCTTCGCCCCGTCACTGTTGATCGACGACGCCGAGATCGACGAAGCCGTGGCCATCCTGGCGGCGGTGCTCGACGAGGTCGCCGCCGCCACCACCGATCCGTCCGCTGCGAGCACCGGAGGTGGTGCGCCATGAGACACGTCCTCGACATCGACGACCTGAGTGCCGAGGAACTCCGCTGGGTACTCGACGCCGCATCACAGCGGGGATCACCGACGGTGCTCGACGGTGACGGCGTGGCGCTGGTGTTCGAGAAGCCGTCCGCTCGCACGCGCAACTCGATGGAGATGGCGGTCACCCAGTTGGGTGGACATCCCGTCACCATCCGCGATGACGAGGTGGGCATCGACGTCCGAGAAACGGCCGAGGACGTCGCACGGACTCTCGGCTGCTACCACGCGGTGCTCGCCGCACGGGTCTACGAACACGACAAGCTGGTGCGCATGGCCGCCGTGGACGCGGTCCCGATCGTCAACATGCTGAGCGACGCCGCTCATCCCTTGCAAGCACTGGCCGATCTGCGCACCCTGGCGGACGAGTTCGGTCCGCTCGAGGGGCGGAGCATCGCCTACGTCGGCGACGCAAACAACGTCGCTCGTTCACTGGTGCTGGCCACCGTGGCGGTGGGGATGGACGTCCGGGTCGCTGCGCCAGCGGGTTACGGGTTCAGCGAGGCCGACCGTGCGGTGCTCGATGCCGCCGGGGCGAGGCCGCTGGTGGTCGAGGACCCAGCCGAGGCAGTGGCGGGCGTCGACGCCGTGTACACCGACGTGTGGACCTCGATGGGCCAAGAAGACGAAGCCGCCGAGCGTCGACGGGCGTTCGCCGGCTACACGGTCGACGAAGCGCTCATGGCGCACGCCGGCCCGGATGCCATCTTCTTGCACTGCCTGCCGGCTCACCGGGGTGAAGAGGTGGACGATCCCGTCCTCGACGGGCCGCGCAGTCGGGTGTGGCCCCAGGCCACCAACCGGATGCATGCCGCCCGAGGCCTCCTGTGGTGGCTGGCGGAAGAGCGCGGGAGCCGTTGAGTGGCCCGTCGGGTGGCCAAGGCCGAGCGGCAGCACCTGGTGTGCGAGCTCATCGAAGGCGGCGACGTCCACAACCAGCGTGAGCTGGTCGACGCCCTGGCCGAACGGGGCGTGTCGGCCACCCAGGCCACGGTGTCACGTGATCTCGAGGAACTGGGCGCGTTGAAGGTGCGTCGGCCCGGAGGCGAGAGCGTGTATGCCATCGCCGAGGTGCCGGGTACGCAGGCTGCTCCCAGCGAGCAGTTGCGCAAGGTCTGCCGTGAGTGGGTGGTGTCGTCGGTCGTGTCGGGCAACCTGGTGGTACTACGTACCCCACCCGGCTCGGCCCACGTGGTGGCTGCGGCGCTCGACCGCGTGCGGCTCGACGGTGTGGCCGGCACGGTGGCGGGCGACGACACGATCCTGGTGGTGGCCGAGGAGACCTCGTCGGGCGCGGCCGTGGCCGACCGACTCGACGAACTGCGCGACGGCTGACCCGGCGGGCGGCGCCGGCGACCTGCGAGGCGCCGCCGTGTTGAGCACATCCCACATCCGTGACAGGGTTCGATTCCTGCAACGACGAAAGCGAGCATCGATGGCGAAGCGAGTGGTGCTGGCCTACAGCGGAGGACTCGACACCTCCGTGGCGGTCAGGTGGATGACCGAGGAATGGGGCGTCGAGGTGATCGCCGTGGCCTGCGACGTGGGCCAGGGGGAGGATCTGGCACCGTTGGCCGATCGGGCCATCGGTGCCGGGGCGGTGGAAGCCGTCGTGCTCGACGTGCGTGAGGAGTTCGCCCGCGACTTCGTCGGGCCGGCCCTACGGGCCAACGCCCTCTACGAGAACCGGTACCCGCTGGTGAGCGCACTCAGTCGGCCGGTCATCACCCGGCACCTGGTGGAGCAGGCCCGACGCTTCGACGCCACCGCCGTGGCCCACGGGTGCACTGGCAAGGGCAACGACCAGGTGCGCTTCGAGGTGGGCATCCGCTCGTTGGGACCGGATCTCGAGGTGCTGGCCCCGGTGCGCGAGTGGGGCTTCACCCGAGAGGATTCCATCGCCTACGCCGAACAGCGGGGTATCCCCATCTCCGCCACGCGCGAGAAGCTCTACTCGATCGACGAGAACCTGTGGGGCCGGGCCATCGAGTGCGGCGAGATGGAGGACCCGTGGGCGCAGCCTCCGGAGGGCGTGTGGGCCATGACGGTGCCCACGGCCACCGACCCTCGTGAGATCACCGTCGGCTTCGTCGCCGGAACACCGGTCAGCCTCGACGGACGTTCGCTCCCGCTCTACGAACTCATCGGTGAGCTGAACGGCATCGTGGGCAGCTACGGCGTCGGGCGGCTCGACATGGTCGAGAACCGGCGGGTGGGCATCAAGAGCCGCGAGACGTACGAGGCCCCGGCCGCCACCGTGCTCCTCGAGGCCCATCGTGACCTCGAGGGACTCACGCTCGAGCGGGACCTGCACCACGAGAAGTTGCGTCTCGAGCCGCGCTACGCCGAGCTGGTCTACGACGGTCTGTGGTTCTCGCCCCTGAAGGACGCGCTCGACGCCTTCGTGACCGCATCGCAGGTGCACGTGAGCGGTGAGGTCCGACTGCTGCTCGAGCCGGGACGCTGCCACGTGGTCGGTCGCCGCAGCGACGCCAGTCTCTACGACTACGGTCTGGCCACCTACGACGCCGAGGACTCCTTCAACCACGCCGACGCCGAAGGCTTCGTGCGGTTGTGGGGGCTCGGCCTGCAGACCTGGGCAGCCCGACAGGGTCGGGGCGGATCCGCCTCGTGAGCACGCTGTGGCACGGCCGGTTCGACGACGGGCCGGCACCGGAGCTGATGGCCATGTCGGTCAGCCTGCCCTTCGACCGCCGGCTGGCGACTGACGACGTGGCCGGCTCGAAGGCGCACGTCCGTGGCCTGGCCCGGGCCGGGTTGCTCGACGCCGACGAGACGGACGCTGTGGTGGCCGCCCTCGACCAGGTGGCCGAGGAACTGGCGTCGGGTGCGTTCGTCTTCGAACCATCCGACGAGGACATCCACACCGCAGTGGAGCGGCGGGTCACCGAGTTGGCCGGGCCGGCGGGCGCCAAGCTCCACACCGGTCGGTCGCGCAATGACCAGGTGGCCACCGACCTCCGCCGTTGGACACGACGGGCGATGGTCGAGGTGGGCAGCGCTGTCGCCGATCTCCAGACCGTGCTCGCCGCCCGGGCCCGCGACGTCGGAGATGCTTACCTGCCGGGGTACACGCACCTGCAGCGGGCCCAGCCGGTGCTGCTGGCCCACCACCTGCTGGCGCACGCCTGGGCGCTGGGGCGCGACGTGGAGCGCCTGTTGGCCGCTGGGGAACGAGCCGATGTGTGCCCGTTGGGTGCGGGTGCGCTGGCCGGGAGCTCCCTGCCGCTGGACCCGGTGGCCACGGCCGCCGACCTCGGTTTCAGCGCCGTGTTCGACAACAGCCTCGACGCAGTGAGCGACCGGGACTTCGTGGCCGAGGCGCTGTTCGCGCTCTCGCTGCTCGGTGTCCACCTGTCCCGCTTGGGTGAGGAACTGGTGCTGTTCTGCAGTGAGGAGTTCGGCTTCGTCCGGCTGCACGACTCGTGGGCCACCGGGTCGTCGATGCTGCCCCAGAAGAAGAACCCCGACGTGGCCGAACTCGCTCGGGGCAAGGCCGGGCGCCTGATCGGCAATCTCACGGGCCTGTTGGTGACGCTCAAGGGGCTGCCCCTGGCGTACAACCGCGACCTACAGGAGGACAAGGAGCCGCTGTTCGACTCGGTCGATCAGGTGCTGGCCGTGCTCCCGGCGTTGTCGGGCCTCTTGGCCACCGCCACCTTCGACACCGATCGCATGGCCGACGCGGCCTCGGGGGAGACCACGGCGGCCACCGACCTGGCCGAGCACCTGGTGGAACGAGGCGTGCCCTTCCGGGACGCCCACGCCGTGGTGGGCGCGTTGGTGCGGCGTTCGCTGGAAGAAGGCGACGGCTCGCTGGCGGACCTGGTGGCGGACTCGGAGCACTTCGCTGCCGATGCCGGCGACCTCTTCGTTCGGGGGGCGGCCGTCGAGCGTCGACGCACCCACGGCGGGGCCGGGCCGGTGGCTGTGGCCGAACAACTCCAGCGGTTCGAGGCGCACCTCGACGCCGAACGGGCACGCCTCGAGGCGATGGTCGCCACGTTGTCGGAGGGGTGACGAGCGTCGGTGCCCGAGCGTCCGCTGGGTCGGCCCGAGCTCGACGCCACCCCGGTGGAGGTGGCGCCACGGCTGCTGGGCACGGTGCTCCGCCACGACGACCGTGCGGTGCGCATCTGCGAGGTCGAGGCCTACGGCGGCGCCGACGACCCGGCCAGCCACGCCCATCGGCGTCGCACCGACCGCAACCGGTCGATGTTCGCCGGGCCGGGGACGTTGTACGTCTACTTCGTCTACGGCATGCACTGGTGCGCCAACGTCGTCTGCGGTCCCGACGGCACCGCCGGCGCCGTGCTCCTGCGCGGCGGGCAGCCGCTGGGCGATCTCGACACCATGCGACTCGCTCGTCCTGCAGCCCGGGTGGACCGTGACCTGTGCCGTGGGCCGGCGCGCCTGTGTGCAGCACTGGGGATCGACGGGACGTTCGACGGCGCCGACCTGTGCGACCCGTCATCGCCCGTGGTGCTGGTCGACGACGGGTGGCCGCCACCGCAGGCGGTGGCGACCGGGCCGCGGATCGGGGTGCGCCGGGCTGCCGAACGGCCGTGGCGCTTCTGGATATCCGATGACCCCCACGTGAGCGCGGTGCGGCCATCGTGACGTCGCCCTCCACCGCCGAGCAGGTCATCGCCGAGGCCCGGCTGGGAGGCGCCGAGCAGGAGCGCCTGCGCGCCGAGTTCGCTGCGCTGGCGGCCCTGGGGCCGGCGGCGCTGGATCGCAGCACCCGCCCGGCGCACCTCACAGCCTCGGTGGTGGTGGTCGACCAGCACGAGCTGCGCCTGCTGGTGCTGCACCACACGAAACTGGCCCGTTGGCTACAGCCGGGAGGTCACGCCGACGGGGACACCGATCTCGTGGCCGTCGCAACGCGGGAGATGGTGGAGGAGACCGGGCTGGTCGGCGCCGAGGTGCTGGTGCCGGCCATCCACCTCGACGTGCACGAGGTGCGCCCGCCCCGGGAGGACCCTCACCTCCACTTCGACGTGCGCTTCGCCGCCGTGGCGCCGTCGACGGCGCTCCGGGCCAATCACGAGAGCACGGCGCAGCGTTGGGTGACACCACCGGAGTTGGTGGCGCTCGGCGCCGATCCGGGTCTACTCGTGGCAGCGGCACGGGCGTTGGACGCCGTCCGGGACACGACCGGTAGGTGACCGATCGCTCGACTCCGGCCGGTCGACGGTGGGTCGGCCGACGGTGGGCCGCGTCGTCAGGACAGGTCCGAGGGCACCACGCAGGAGGGCATCCCGTTGACCGCAGCGAAGCGGTCGATGGCCAGGGTGACCTGTCGCCGGTCGCGGTCGGACTGGGTGACGTAGAACCTGGCGGCGGGATCCTCTCGCAGCCGTGCCGTGTAGCTCCGCCGATCCTCGATGAAGATCTGCCAATCGCTCAGCCACTCGTCGACGCGAGCGGCGTCGGATGGGTCGGTGGTGGTGAGGGTCGCCAACTCGTCGACCATGGCGGCCAGGATCCGGTTCGACTCGTCGACCGCGTCGGCTCGGGCGTCGGGAGTGCGAGTGACGTGCGCTGCGGGCAGACGGCCGAGCTCCCGCTTGGCGTCAATGCACACCGCTTCGGCGCCGAGGCCGAACTGGGTGTCGCTGAGTCGGCCCGGCGTCTCCTGCTGCCACTCACCACCTAGGTGGTAGAGGAAGACCCAGCCCCACATGCCCAGCATGGAGATGGCGACCACGGCGGCGACGCCGCGTCCCACCCAGCGGCGCACCCCTCCGCCCGAGGTCGTGGGGTCGGCGCCGTCTGGCGGGAGCGGCGCACGCGGCGGGGCATCGGTGGTCACCCTTCCACTCTGCCAGTCCAGGACCCCGCTGCACCATGTGAGCGGTGCCTCGAAGATTCTTCTCACCGGGGTTGCAATGTCCGCGGGATCTCCGTATCATGGCTATTCGCCCCGCACGGCAGAGGCCCTCTCCACCGCAGACGACGTTGGTCGCTTGCGAGGAAGGGAACCAGCCGCCGGAGCCGTCAGCCCAAGGGCTCGGCGAGGCAGCCGATTTGCAGGCAGCCAAACCAGCCGTCTAGGTTGCACACCCGCCGCAACGGTGGCTCGGATCGGAAGCTCGCTTCCATCCTCCACCCAGGCACCGACCACCGAGTCGGAACAACGGTCACCGAGCCACCTCGCTCTCGCAAGGTCGCCGGAACGACCAGCAGATGTCGATCGAGGCTCCACGGAGCCAGTCGGCAGGACGCTCCTTGAAAACGGAAGAGAGAACACGCCAGTGCGGGCGAGCGTGGAGACCCTTCGAGCTGTCGGCTCGACGGTCGGTGAAAGCCGATCGTTGGAACGGCGGTGCGTTGATCTCCCCTCGTATGCAATTTCCGCATCATCAATAAATTGACAACATGTCCAGATGATGCCAGTCGGGTACGGGCCAGCCAGGCCCAATCCCGGCTCTCCTGATCACCGTCGGTGAAGCCGCAAGGCATCACCGGCAACGATCTTCGACGGAGAGTTTGATCCTGGCTCAGGACGAACGCTGGCGGCGTGCCTAACACATGCAAGTCGAGCGGGGTCCATCCAGTGGCAACACTGGTGAAGACCTAGCGGCGAACGGGTGAGTAACACGTGAGCAACCTGCCCCGAACTCCGGGATAACCCGAGGAAACTCGTGCTAATACCGGATACCCCCTTTGGATCTCATGTTCCGGAGAGGAAAGAATTTCGGTTCGGGAGGGGCTCGCGGCCTATCAGCTAGTTGGCGGGGTAACGGCCCACCAAGGCATCGACGGGTAGCTGGTCTGAGAGGACGATCAGCCACACTGGGACTGAGACACGGCCCAGACTCCTACGGGAGGCAGCAGTGGGGAATCTTGCGCAATGGGCGAAAGCCTGACGCAGCAACGCCGCGTGCGGGATGACGGCCTTCGGGTTGTAAACCGCTTTCGGCAGGGACGAAACTGACGGTACCTGCAGAAGAAGCCCCGGCCAACTACGTGCCAGCAGCCGCGGTAACACGTAGGGGGCGAGCGTTGTCCGGATTTATTGGGCGTAAAGAGCTCGTAGGCGGCTCGGTAAGTCAACTGTGAAAGCTCCAGGCTCAACCTGGAGAGGCCAGTTGATACTGCTGTGGCTAGAGTCCGGTAGGGGAGCGTGGAATTCCCGGTGTAGCGGTGGAATGCGCAGATATCGGGAGGAACACCAGTGGCGAAGGCGGCGCTCTGGGCCGGAACTGACGCTGAGGAGCGAAAGCATGGGTAGCAAACAGGATTAGATACCCTGGTAGTCCATGCCGTAAACGTTGGGCACTAGGTGTGGGGTTCTATCAACGGATTCCGCGCCGTAGCTAACGCATTAAGTGCCCCGCCTGGGGAGTACGGCCGCAAGGCTAAAACTCAAAGGAATTGACGGGGGCCCGCACAAGCGGCGGAGCATGTTGCTTAATTCGAGGCAACGCGAAGAACCTTACCTAGGTTGAACTACGCAGGAAAAGCCACAGAGATGTGGTGTCCTTACGGGCCTGCGATAGGTGGTGCATGGCTGTCGTCAGCTCGTGTCGTGAGATGTTGGGTTAAGTCCCGCAACGAGCGCAACCCTTATCCTATGTTGCCAGCGGGTAAAGCCGGGGACTCGTAGTAGACTGCCGGGGTCAACTCGGAGGAAGGGGGGGATGACGTCAAGTCATCATGCCCCTTATGCCTAGGGCTGCAAACATGCTACAATGGCTGGTACAACGGGCTGCGAAACCGCGAGGTCGAGCGAATCCCATAAAGCCAGTCTCAGTTCGGATTGGAGTCTGCAACTCGACTCCATGAAGCTGGAGTCGCTAGTAATCCCGGATCAGCAACGCCGGGGTGAATACGTTCCCGGGCCTTGTACACACCGCCCGTCACACCACGAAAGTTGGCAACACCCGAAGCCGGTGGCCTAACCCTCTGGGAAGGAGCCGTCGAAGGTGGGGTCGGCGATTGGGGTGAAGTCGTAACAAGGTAGCCGTACCGGAAGGTGCGGCTGGATCACCTCCTTTCTAAGGAGTTCATGCCTCTCGCACCCGGTCAAAGTGATCGGACCAGCGAGGGGGAGCTCAACCCAGTTGATGCACTGACAAGATGCCTTCGGGCATCGTTCTCTCTTCCGCTTTGAGGGAGTGTCCCACCGGCCCGGTTCCGACCGGGTCGGTGTCGCGCACCCTCTCGAGCGGCCACCAGGTCATGCTTTCGCAGCCTGGTCCGCCTCCTCGAACCTTGAGAACTGCATAGCGAGCACGAGCATCAATTTGTTCTTCCAAGCTACAAAGAGCCAACGGTGGATGCCTTGGCGCCTACTACCGATGAAGGACGTGGGTGGCTGCGAAAAGCCACGGTGAGCTGCCGACCAAGCTTTGACCCGTGGATGTCCGAATGGGGAAACCCGGCACCCGTCATGGGGTGTCACTCCGGTGTGAACACATAGCACCGGTAGAGGGAACCGGGGGAATTGAAACATCTCAGTACCCCGAGGAAAGAAAAGCAACAGCGACTCCCTGAGTAGCGGCGAGCGAAATGGGATCAGCCTAAACCGTGCCGGTGGTAAAGCCTGATGGCGTTGCCGGTGCGGGGTCGTGGGACCTGAGGGAAGGGGCATCAGACCCTTCACGGAGTTATCAATCCAGCAGATAGCAGAAGCGCTCTGGAACGTCGCGTCATAGAGGGTAAGAACCCCGTATGCGAAATCTGACTGGACTCCGCTCAGTCTCCCAAGTAGCGCCGGATCCGGGAAAGCCGGCGTGAATCTGCGAGGACCACCTCGTAAGGCTAAGTATACGTAGGCGACCGATAGTGAACTAGTACCGTGAGGGAAAGGTGAAAAGCACCCCGGGAGGGGAGTGAAATAGTACCTGAAACCGTTGGTTTACAATCAGTCAAAGCGTCGTCACAACTTCGGTTGTGGCCGCGATGGCGTGCCTTTTGAAGAATGAGCCAACGAGTTACGGTGTGTGGCGAGGTTAACCCGTGAGGGGAAGCCGGAGCGAAAGCGAGTCTGAACAGGGCGTTCAGTCGCATGCCGTAGACCCGAAGCCGAGTGATCTATCCATGGGCAGGCTGAAGCGAGGGTAAGACCTCGTGGAGGGCCGAACCCACCAAGGTTGAAAACTTGGGGGATGACCTGTGGATAGGGGTGAAAGGCCAAGCAAACTCGGTGATAGCTGGTTCTCCGCGAAATGCATTTAGGTGCAGCGTCAGGTGTTCAGCAGCGGAGGTAGAGCACTGGATGGGTTAGGGGGCCTACAAGCTTACCGACCCCAACCAAACTCCGAATGCCGTTGCTCCATAGCCTGGCAGTGAGACCATGGGGGATGAGCTTCATGGTCGAAAGGGAAACAGCCCAGACCGCCAGCTAAGGCCCCTAATTCCGAACTAAGTGGTAAACGATGTGGGACTGCATAGACAGCCAGGAGGTTGGCTTAGAAGCAGCCACCCTTGAAAGAGTGCGTAACAGCTCACTGGTCGAGTGGTCCTGCGCGGACAATGTAACGGGGCTCAAGTTCGGAGCCGAAGCTGCGGATCCGCATTGCGGATGGTAGCGGAGCGTCGATCTCGCAGTGAAGTGGCGGAGTGATCCGTCATGGAGCGTGGTCGAGTGCGAATGTTGGCATGAGTAGCGAGAGAGGGGTGAGAAACCCCTCCGCCGAAAGCCCAAGGGTTCCTGGGGAAGGCTAATCCTCCCAGGGTGAGTCGGGAGCTAAGGCGAGGCCGAAAGGCGTAGTCGATGCACAACCGGTTGATATTCCGGTACCGCCGTGTCCGCGCCCAGCCCGAAGTCGGGTACTAAGGGGCTGTTCACCTTCGGGTGGACGAACCGACCAACCGATGGAGGGTAACTGATGGGGGACGCAGGAGGGTAGGTGATCCCAGGCGATGGTTGTCCTGGGGTAAGCGAGTAGACGGGGTCCGAAGAAATTTGGGCCCTCAACGTCGAGACGCGATGCCGAACCGTTTCAGGTGAAGTCACTGATCCCATGCTGCCAAGAAAATCCCAGCAGTGAGTTGGCACGGCGCCCGTACCCCAAACCAACACAGGTGGGCAGGTAGAAAATACCAAGGCGATCGGGAGAACTGTGGTTAAGGAACTCGGCAAAATTCCTCCGTAACTTCGGGAGAAGGAGGACCTCGTTAGGGTGAAGGGGCTTGCCCCCGGAGCTCGAAGAGGTGGCACAAAATTGAGGGAAGCGACTGTTTACTAAAAACACAGCAGCGTGCGAAGCCGCAAGGCGATGTATACGCTGTGACGCCTGCCCGGTGCCGGAAGGTTACGGGGAAGGGTTAGCCTTCGGGCGAAGCTCTGAACCTAAGCCCCGGTAAACGGCGGCCGTAACTATAACGGTCCTAAGGTAGCGAAATTCCTTGTCGGGTAAGTTCCGACCTGCACGAATGGCGTAACGACTTCCCTACTGTCTCAACCACAGACCCGGCGAAATTGAAGTACGAGTAAAGATGCTCGTTAGCTGCAGAAGGACGGAAAGACCCCGTGGACCTTTACTACAGCCTGGTATTGGGCTTTGGTATGAGTTGTGTAGGATAGGTGGGAGACTAGGAAGCATTGGCGCCAGCCAGTGTGGAGTCACCCTTGAAATACCACCCTGCTCATGCTGGATCTCTAACCCACGCCCGTTATCCGGGTGGGGGACAGTGACAGGTGGGTAGTTTGACTGGGGCGGTCGCCTCCTAAAGAGTAACGGAGGCGCCCAAAGGTTCCCTCAGCCTGGTTGGCAATCAGGCGGCGAGTGCAATGGCACAAGGGAGCTTGACTGCGAGACCTACAAGTCGAGCAGGTGCGAAAGCAGGGCATAGTGATCCGGCGGTTGCGTGTGGAAGCGCCGTCGCTCAACGGATAAAAGGTACCCCGGGGATAACAGGCTCATCTTCCCCAAGAGTCCATATCGACGGGAAGGTTTGGCACCTCGATGTCGGCTCATCGCATCCTGGGGCTGAAGCAGGTCCCAAGGGTTGGGCTGTTCGCCCATTAAAGCGGTACGCGAGCTGGGTTTAGAACGTCGTGAGACAGTTCGGTCCCTATCCTCTGCAGCCGTAGGAGATTTGAGGAAGGCTGTCCCTAGTACGAGAGGACCGGGACGGACGCAGCTCTGGTGTGCCAGTTGTCCTGCCAAGGGCACGGCTGGTTTGCCACCTGCGGAAGAGATAAGCGCTGAAAGCATCTAAGTGCGAAGCTTGTTCCAAGATGAGATCTCCCACTGGGTTAACCAGGTAAGGCCCGTGGCCAGACGACCACGTTGATAGGCCGGAGGTGTAAGCACGGCAACGTGTTCAGCCGACCGGTACTAATAGGCCGAGGGCTTGGAAGAACGATTGCAGTTCGTGCTCGCTATGGAGTACTCGAGGGTGAGGACCACCTCGGGCGCCGGCTCAGCCGTGCGACCCCTCGTGACAACAGGTTTCGGTGGCCATAGCGGTGGGGAAACACCCGTTCCCATTCCGAACACGGCAGTTAAGCCCACCAGCGCCGATGGTACTTGGGGGGAGACCCCCTGGGAGAGTAGGACGCCGCCGATTTCTTGAAGGGAGGCCCCCCGGGGCCTCCCTTCGCCGTTTTCCCGCGGGTCCGGTGACGCCGCGGTGAAGCGTGCCGGCGGTCTGCCGGCGAAGTGTGGCGCTGACCTCGATCGGCCTCGACAGAGACCACCGCGGGGATGTGGGGTGGCGTGGCCGACCGTATAGGGTGGCCCGCTGTGCCTGTTCCCGACCATGATCCCGACGAGTCGAATCCAACCACCCGTCGAGGAGGCTCCGGTGGACCGCCCCCTCGTCGGGGGGTGCAGGGGGGCAGCTCCCAGCGACGTGACGGCGCGGGATCGCAGCGCCGGGACAACGCGACCGACCGAGGCGGTCTGTCGGCCCGGCGTGGCGGAGGGCCCGGACAACGGTCGGGTGGCAGTGCTGGTCGCGACCGCAGCGGCAGTGGGGCGCGGGACACGGCCCGGGGTAGCCGGTCGGGGCAGGGAGCCGCCCGACGCTCGAGCGGCGGCCGAACCGAGCGTGGCGGTGCGGACCATGGTCGTGGTTCGGACGCTCGTGGCGGCGCGCGCTCTTCCGCCAGCGGTGCCCCGCGCCAGCGCGGCGGTGCCCGGGGGGACCGGACCGCCGGCCGGGGCTGGGGCTCGTTGACCCGCAAGGGCGCAGCCCGACTGGACTCACCCAGTGGCCCGGACGCACCGCCGCGCCGCGACGACGTGGAGCCGCGCACCTGGTCGCCGAGTCGGCCCACCAAGGGTGCACCGCCGATTGCCGCGGACGGAGAAGTGTGGATCGAGGACGAGGCCGGCGTCACCGGTCAGGCCCGTGACGCCGTCCGGCGGGGGCGTAGCCCGGCCGGTCGACGTGGACGAGGAGCCGGCGACCGTGCACGGAGCGGAGACCCGGGACGTGGGGCGACGGGGCGACGCAGCAGTGACGGGCGGGCCGGCTCCGACGGACGACGCAGCGGGACCGCCCGTCCGGACCGGGGCGCAGGTCGCCAGCGCGGGACGCGAGGCGCGACCGGGAAGAGCTCGGAGCGGTCGGGCGGAAGCCAGGGCGCCGACCGCGACCTGAAGGCTGCCTTCGTGGCGGCCGTCGGCGCTGCTCGTGGGGCCCGCTTGGCTGGTCGTTTCGAGGAGGCGACCGACGACTTCGCCGAGGGGCACTTCGACGATGTCCTCCGGGTGGTGCGACCCATGAGCAAGGAGGCGCCCGGTGTACCCGAGGTGCGAGAGTTGCACGGCCTCACGCTGTACCGCCTCGGTCGCTGGCAGCAGGCCGCCCGCGAGCTCGAGGCCTACCGCGACATGACCTCGACACTCGACCGCCAGCCGGTGCTGGCCGACTGTTATCGCGCCCTCGGGCGCTGGGCCGACGTCGACGACGTGTGCGATGCGCTGCTGAGCACCCCGTCACTGCCGGCGCCGGTGGCCACCGAGGGACGGATCGTCGCCGCTGGGTCGTTGGCCGACCGAGGTGAGCTGCGCGCTGCCATCGCGTTGCTCGACGACGGGTGGAAGTGGCCGAAGCGACCAAAGGAACACCACGTGCGTCGGGCGTACGCGCTGGCGGATCTGTACGAGCGGGCTGGCGACCTTCCCCAGGCTCGACGGCTCTTCGGTGCGGTGGCGGCGGTGAGCGACCAGTCGACCGACGCCGCGGAGCGGCTCGAGTCGCTGGGCTGAGCCCCCGCCCGGACGACCGGCGCGGCGACGCGGGCACCCCGCCGGAGGGCGGACGTCGAGGGGTTCTCGGGGTCGCACTAGGCTCGGTCCGAACCCATCGGCGGTGCACGCGCACCTGACACAAGGAACGCAGATGACCGACATCCAGAGCCTGCTCGGCGACGAGGCCGAATCGCTGCTGTCCCACGAGGTCAAGGGGATCCCCAAGGCAAGCCTCACCCTGCCGGGAAGTGACATCGTCGAGCGCGTCTACAGCGTCAGCGATCGCTCACCTCAGGTGCTCCGCTCGCTGCAGTCCATGTTCGACCACGGTCGCCTCGGCGGGACGGGCTACCTCTCGATCCTGCCCGTGGACCAGGGGCTCGAGCACACGGCGGCGGCGTCGTTCGCTCCGAACCCCGACTACTTCGACCCCGAGAACATCATCCGCCTGGCCATCGAAGGCGGGTGCAACGCCGTGGCCACCACCTTCGGGGTCCTGGGGCTGATGTCGCGGCGCTACGCCCACCGCATCCCCTTCATCGTCAAGCTCAACCACAACGAGCTCCTCACCTATCCCACCATCTACGACCAGACCATGTTCGGCGACGTGGAGCAGGCCTGGAACCTCGGCGCTGCCGGCGTGGGCGCCACCATCTACTTCGGATCGACCGACTCGCGTCGGCAGATCATGGAGGTGTCCGAGGCCTTCGCCCAGGCTCACGAGCTCGGCATGTTCACCGTGCTGTGGTGCTACCTGCGCAACAGTGACTTCAAGGTGGACGGCACCAACTACGAGGACTCCGCCGACCTGACCGGTCAGGCCAACCACATCGGCGTGACCATCGAGGCCGACATCATCAAGCAGAAGCAGCCCACCAAGAACGGTGGCTTCCCGGCGATCAACTTCGCCAAGACCAGCCCCCTGGTCTACGACAGCCTGGTGGAGGACAACCCCATCGACTGGTGCCGCTGGCAGGTGGTCAACAACTACATGGGTCGAATCGGGCTCATCAACAGCGGCGGCGAGTCCAAGGGCGAGAGTGACCTCGCCGACGCCGTGCGCACCGCGGTCATCAACAAGCGTGCCGGTGGATGTGGCCTCATCTCCGGACGCAAGTCGTTCCAGCGGCCACGGGCCGAAGGTGTCGAGTTGCTCAACGCCATCCAGGACGTCTACCTCGACGACAGCATCTCGGTGGCGTGACCCCGGCCGTGGGGCGGGTACCCTGATCATTGGCGGCGCCGCAACCGCTGCCAACGGGGTATCAACCGCGCGACCAAGGGGGTGGCGGTGACCGACACCGCACAACGAGTGGAACCCACCGAACTGGACCGGGTGGTGATCCGATTCGCCGGCGACTCCGGCGACGGGATGCAGCTCACCGGTGACCGCTTCACGAGCGTGAGTGCCGTGGTCGGCAACGACCTGGTGACACTCCCGGAGTTTCCCGCAGAGATCAGGGCGCCCGCCGGCACGCTGGCGGGCGTTTCTGCGTTCCAGATCCACATCAGCGATCACGACATCACCACCCCCGGTGACGCCCCCAACGTGCTGGTGGCCATGAACCCGGCCGCGCTGCGCAAGGAGCTCGGCGGCCTGGAGTCCGGGGGCACCCTCATCGTGAACGTCGACACGTTCGAGGAACGCAACCTGGCCAAGGCGGGCTACGTCACCAACCCACTCGAGGATGGGTCCTTGGCCGGCTACTCGGTCTACGAGGTGCCCATGACCTCGCTCACGCGCAAGGTGTGTGAGCCGCTCGGGGTGAAGCCGCGCGATGCCGAGCGCTCGAAGAACTTCTTCGCCCTCGGGCTGGTGAGCTGGATGTACACCCGTCCGGTGGAACCGACGCTGACGTGGATCGAGCAGAAGTTCGCCGCCAAACCTGCTGTGCGGGATGCCAACGTGGCGGCCTTCAAGGCCGGGCATGCCTTCGGCGAGACCGCTGAGCTGTTCGACACCCCGTACTCGGTGCCGCCCTCGGTGCAGGAACCGGGCACCTACACCAACGTGAACGGCAACACCGCCCTGTCATGGGGTCTGGTCGCTGCCGGTCAGCTGTCCGGCCTCCCGGTGTTCCTCGGGTCCTATCCGATCACCCCGGCGTCGGACATCCTCCATGAGCTCAGCCGTCACAAGCAGTTCGGGGTGCGCACCCTGCAGGCAGAGGACGAGATCGCCGGCATCGGCGCCGCGCTGGGAGCGGCCTACGCCGGGCACCTCGGGGTCACCACGACCAGCGGACCTGGCGTGGCGCTGAAGTCCGAGACGATCGGCCTGGCCGTGAGCCTGGAGCTGCCGCTCATCATCGTGAACATCCAGCGGGGTGGACCTTCCACCGGCCTGCCCACCAAGACCGAACAGTCCGACCTGCTGCTCGCCATGTACGGGCACCACGGCGAGTCGCCGTTACCCATCGTGGCTGCCCACAGCCCCTCCGACTGCTTCTTCGCCGCCATCGAGGCGGCCCGCATCGCCATCACCTACCGAACGCCCGTGATGCTGCTCTCGGACGGCTACCTGGCCAACGGGGCGGAACCGTGGCGGTTGCCCGACACCGCTGATCTCGAGCCGATCGACCCGAACTTCGCCACCGGCACCAACCACGAGGGTCCCGACGGTGTGGCCGACTTCTGGCCCTACCTGCGCGACCCCGACACGCTGGCCCGTCCCTGGGCAGTGCCGGGGACACCGGGGCTCATGCATCGCATCGGCGGGCTCGAGAAGGCTGACGGAACGGGCAACATCTCGTACGAACCCGACAACCACGGGAAGATGACCGAGTTGCGCGCTGCGAAGGTGGCGGGCATCGCCAACACCATCCCCGAGCAGCGGGTCGAAGGCGACGTGGACGACGCCGAGGTGTTGATCGTCGGGTGGGGATCGACGTGGGGCGCGATCAACGGCGCTGCCGATCGGGTGCGGGCTCGGGGACGGCGGGTGGCCCAGCTGCAGGTCACCCACCTCAACCCGTTCCCGGCCAATCTCGGGGAGGTGCTGGCCCGCTACCCGAAGGTGGTCGTGCCCGAGCTCAACCTCGGACAGCTCTCCAAGCTGCTCCGAGCCGAGTTCCTCGTCGATGCGCGATCGGTGACCAAGGTGCGCGGGGCCCCGTTCACCGCCGGCGAACTGGAGCAGGCGATCTTGGAGGTGCTCGATGACTGACACAGTGGCTCGCAACGGCGGTGCACCGCCGCGACCTTGGGAACTGACGGCGGAAGTGCCCGTCCCCGAGACGACGAAGAAGGACTGGTCGTCGGACCAGGAGGTGCGGTGGTGCCCCGGGTGCGGTGACTACTCGATCCTCACGGCCGTGCAGTTGCTCATGCCCGAGTTGGACGTGCGCCGGGAGGAGACGGTGTTCGTGTCGGGCATCGGTTGTGCCGCCCGTTTCCCCTACTACATGGACACCTACGGGTTCCACGGCATCCACGGGAGGGCACCGGCCATCGCCACCGGCATCGCCACGGCGCGGCCCGATCTCGACGTGTGGGTGGTCGGCGGTGACGGGGACATGCTGTCGATCGGCGGCAACCACCTGATCCACGCCCTCCGACGCAATGTGAACCTGACCATCTTGATGTTCAACAACCAGATCTACGGTCTCACCAAGGGCCAGTTCTCCCCCACCAGCGAGGTGGGCAAGGTGACCAAGTCGAGTCCGCTGGGGTCGCTCGACAGGCCCTTCAACCCCGTCAGCCTGGCCATCGGGGCCGAGGCCCCCTTCGTGGCCCGGCCCCACGACATGGATCGTAAGCACATGATGGAGACGTTCCGCAGGGCACATGCCCATCGCGGGGCGGCCTTCGTCGAGATCTACCAGAACTGCAACGTCTTCAACGACGGGGCCTTCGAGTCGCTCACCGCCAAGGCCAACCGGGCCGACATGCTCATCCAGCTCACCCACGGGCAGCCCGTTGTGTTCGGAGCGGACAGCGATCGGTGTGTGGCGCGCGACGACGCCGGTCGCCTCGCGGTGGCCGCCGTCGACGACGTCGCACCCGATCGGATCGTGGTGCACGACGAGACGGACGTGGCCCTGGCCTTCTCGCTCTCCCGTCTGGCCTCGTCGCCGCACGAACCCACGCCGGTCGGGGTCTTCCGTTCGGAGACCCGACCCGACTACGGCTCGCAGATGGCCGAGCAGGTGGCCGAGGCCACCGAGCGGCGCGGACCCGGTGATCTGGATGCTCTGCTCCGCTCGGGAGCCACCTGGACGGTGGGCTGAACCGGTCCCGCTCAGAGGTCCAGATCGCGCCAGACCAGCCCGGTGCGCGGTTTCGGTCGGAAGAAGGTGGTCTTGGGGGGCATCCGCTCCCCGCCGTGAGCGATGGCCAGGATCTGTTCCACCGTCGCTGGTCGCATGAAGACCGCCGCTGTGCCCGGTCCCACCGCCGCGAGGCAGGCATCGGGGTCGTGGTCGTAGGACAGTGCCAGCCCGCCGTCGTCGTCGGCGAGCGCCAGGGCCTCGGCAAGGGCGGCGGTGTCGAGGGTCGCCGGATGGTCACGTCGCTGCAGGCGCCAGGTTCCGTCGCCGGTGCAGGCGATCGGCGCACCGTCTGCCACGGCCATGGCGGCCACCTCGGCGCCGCTGGTGCCCGACGGCAGATCGATCGGTGTGCGGTCGAAGACCGCATCGAGAACATCGGCGACCGCTGGGGCGTCGGCCGACGACCGCAGCACCCGGTGGATGGGCTGCACGTCGAGTTGGTCGTCGCTCAGCTCCACCACCCAGCTCAGCAGCTGATCGTGACCACCGGGGCCGGACCCGGACTCGTGGCACTCGCGGCGGTAGGTGAGTGATGTCTCGAGGCGGTGGTGCCCGTCGGCCACTACCACGGGGTGGGCGGCCACCGCGGCCGCCACGGCGCCAGCGCGATCGCCGTCGAGTCGCCAGAGCCGATGGTGTACGCCTTCGTCGTCGGTGACCTCGGCGAGGGGTGGGCCCTCGGGGCTGGCCAGCTCGCTGAGACCCTCGGCGGGGGAGAGCACCCAGATCGCCGACAGATTGGTCCGGGTGGCTCGCAGGAGGTCGAGCCGGTCGCTGCGAGCCTTCGGCGTGGTCAGCTCGTGGGGCAGGATGCGGCCGTCCTCGGGTGGGGAGAGCTCCAGCGCGCCGAGCACGCCTGTGGTCGTCCTGGCAGGAGCTCCATCGGCGCAGGGTGGGTCGGTGGTGGCGTAGACGTAGAGGCTCGGGTCGTCGACCACCACCAGCCCCTGGTCGGCCCAGACGCGCAGCTGGCCGGCGGCTCCCACGTAGGCGTCGTCACCGACGGGGAGGTCGGCGTGAACGATGTTGTGGGGATCGGCGGCCAAGGCCGCCCGGGCCTCGGGACCGATCACGTCGTACGGCGGTGCCGTCGCTCGGGTCAGGTCGATCCGATCGGGGTCGAAGCGGACGCCGGCGAACGGCAGCAGGGGCGGCATGGCCCTTTGCTAGCAGGCCGGCAGCTCGGGTGTGCACACGACGCACCGAGCACGCGAAGCTGCGTCGATGGCCTGGGTGCTCGATCTCGACGGTGTGGTGTGGTTGGACCACCGCGCCGTGCCCGGCGCAGCCGAGGCGGTCGACCGACTCCGACGGGCCGGCGAGGAGGTGCTGTTCGTCACGAACAACGCCTTCCGCACCTGCGCCGACACCGAGGACGCCTTGGCTGCCATCGGCATCCCGGCGGACGGGGCGGTGCTGAGTTCGGCCATGGCGGCGGGGGCGCTGCTCGAACCCGGACAGCGTGTGTTCCTCTGCGCCGGACCGGGGGTGGAGGAGGTGGTCGCCGAGATGGACAACGAGGTCCTGCGCATCGATGACCTCGAGCGGGGTGCCGTGGCTGACGTGGTCCTCGTGGGGCTGACCACCGCCGTCGACTACCCGCTCTTGCGAGCCGCCGCCGCGGCGGTGCGGGCCGGTGCCCGCTACGTGGCCACGAACACCGACGCCACCTACCCGACGCCGAAGGGCCTGGCCCCGGGGGCCGGCGCCATCGTGGCCGCGGTGACCACAGCGGCTGGTCGTCCCCCCGACGTCGTGGCGGGCAAACCGCACGAACCGATCGCCGAGGAGGTGCGGCGTCGCCTGGGGAACACCGGCATCGTGGTCGGTGACCGTCTCGACACAGATGGTGCCTTCGCCACCGTGCTGGGCTACGAGTTCGTCCTGGTCCTCAGCGGCGTGGCCTCGGCCGACGATCCGCCGGGAGATCCGCTGCCGGCGCTCGTCGCCGACGACCTGCTCGGTGCCGTGACCGCGCTGGTCAGGCGTCCGTCGATGTCGGCTGTGCCCTCCGCTGACGCCGCTTCGCCGCCTTCTGGTCGCCCGTCCCCTGCTCGTCGCGAGGCTGGCGGAAGCTGACGGAGAACAGGCGCCGGCCGTCGCTGCCGCCGAAGCTGGCGTGGATGGTGCGGTAGTTCCACAGGAGCAGATCGCCGGGCTTGCTCTCCACGGCCACGGAGGGGATCTGGTCGTAGTCGACCCCGAAGGCGTCGCGGATCTCGTCGGGCTTCTGCAGGGTGCGGTACAAGGTGCGGGCGTAGGGGGACGGATGGTGGTTCGTGCCCGGGATCATGCGGATCGCCCCGGTGGCTGCAGTCAGCGGATCGAGGTAGAAGGACAGCTTCAGGTGGAACTGGTCGATCGGCGCACCGTAGAAGTCCGGGTGCCATGACGTGTCGCAGAAGAACAGGCTGCCGTCGCTCTCTGCGTACTCGTAGGTCGGTCCGATGATGCTGGTCACGACCCCCAGGATGCGCGGGTCGGACCGCAGGGCGTCGAGGGTGGGGTGGCGGTCGATGAAGCGGGGGACGATCGACCGCTTCTGCTCGAAGTGGAGCCACTCGTTCGAGTCCCAGGTCTCGTTGGTGGCCATGACCTCGTCGAAGCCAGCCGCGATCGCGTCGATGTCCTCGGCGAACAACCCGGGGATGCGCAGGTAGCCGAAGGTCGTGAAGTAGGCGAGTTGCTGGGGCGTCAGGCGGTGGGCCTCGGCCGCGGCATCGGACTGCTCGCCCTGCTCGCCTTGCTCGCCGGCGGGTGGCGAGGTGGCGTCGCCGGTGGTGGGCTGGGTGTCGGTGCTCAACGTTGCCTCCGGGGTGCTCAGGTGGTCAGGGTACCATCGAGGGAATCGGCGCACGGTGGCGCTGGTGCTGCCAGCGCCATCGCACGGCGCCGTGCCATTTCGGGAGATGAGTCGTGGTGTGCGGTAGATCCAGGCGGTAGGGTTCTGGTATGTCTCAGATCACTGCTGGCGGGCGATGATGGTCAACCTCGCCGCGATCGGGTTCACGATCGACATCGAGATCACGAACCGATGCAACGCCAAGTGCTATTTCTGCCCGCGCGAGGCCACGCCGCACCAGGGTCTGATGTCACCTCAGGTGTATGCCCAGGCATTGAGCCGCGCTGTGGAGTTCCGTGACGCAGCCGCATCGAGCGACATCTCGAAGGTGAAGGTCAGCCTGTGCGGACTCGGTGAGCCGCTGCTGAATCGGCGTGCACCCGATTATGTCCGTCAGGCAACCGCAGCCGGCTTCCACACGACCATCTCCTCGAACGGTGGGATTCTCGACGAGGCCCACGGGCGTGCGTTGCTCGATGCGGGGCTCGGCGAGATCCTCATCAACGCCGGTGAGACCGGTGAGGCCTACGAGGACGTCTACAAGCTCCCGTGGGAGCGCACGCGGGAGAACATCGTGCGGTTCGCCGAGATGGCGGGTGACGCCTGCGATGTGACCATCGTCCTGGTGAACCATCGTCAGGATCCCGAGCACCTGGCGGCCATGCGTGACTACTGGGGTCAGTTCGGCATCCGGCGCTTCCTGCCCTTCGAGATCATGAATCGAGGCGGCACCCTCTTCGTCGACCACATGCAGTACGAGGGCTACTCCGAACGGGCAGTGGCCGAGGCGGCCATGGCGGGCGACGACGGCCCCCCTCGCTGCGTTGCGCCGTTCGTCTTCCAGTTCATCGGCTACGACGGCAACTACTACCTGTGCTGTTCCGACTGGGAGAAGCAGGTGCCCCTGGGCAGCGTGTACGAGCGCTCGCTGATGGACATCTTCGCCGAGAAGTGGGCCCATGTCAGCGAACGCCGTTCGATCTGCGCGACCTGCAACGTCGACCCCGTGAATCGTCTGACCGACGAGTTGCGGGGTGCGGCGGAACGAGGTGAGGACTTCGACACCGACGGCTACGTCGAGGAGTGGACCGAGGTGGACGACCGCATCGTCACTGTGGTCGACCAGATCACCGCCGCTGCCTCGGGGCGTCGGACGGCGCCGATCGGACGGCGGCTCATTCCAGTCACCGTGGACTAGATTAACGATCGGGTTCGGCGCGGGGAACCGAGGGCGGGGGGAAGAGGCGACATGGCGGTACCGAGCTTTCTGCAGGTGGACGTCGAGGCGACCAATCGCTGCAATGCCCGCTGCTACTTCTGTCCGCGCGACAAGACCCCACACCAAGGCCTCATGTCGGCCGACGTCTTCGCACGTACCCTGGACCGCGTCGACGAGCTGCACGAGCTGTCGCAGCGCACGGTTCGCCTGCCGGTGCACGTCGCGCTGTGCGGCCTCGGTGAGCCGTTGCTCAACCCCCGGCTGGTCGAGATGGTGGCGGCGGTGGCCGAGCGCGGGTACTACGTCTCGGTGTCGACCAACGCGGCGCTGCTCGACGAACGCAGAGCCGCAGCCCTGCTCGATGCAGGTCTCGACGAGGTCGCCATCAACGTCGGTGAAGCCGACGAGGACTACGAGGACGTCTACAAGCTTCCCTATCAGCGGACACACGACAACGTCGTACGGTTCGTCCAGATGGCCGCAGGTCGATGCAAGGTCCAGGTGGTGTTGGTCGACCACCGGGGCGACGGCGTGCACATGGGCGAGATGCGGCGGTACTGGATGGAACGCGGTGTCGAGCACTTCCTCCCCTTCCCCTTGATCAACCGGGGTGGGGCGCTCGAGGTGGACTCCATGAACTACGCCAGCTATCCCGAGCAGGCCCAGGCGGCTGCGTTGTTGGGCGGATCCGAAGGTGAGCCGGTCGTCTGCGGATTTCCGTTCCTGTCGATGTTCGTCGGCTACGACGGCAACCACTACCTGTGCTGTTCGGACTGGAAGAAGGAGGTCCCGCTCGGCAGCATCTTCGACTGGTCCTTCGCCGATGTGCTCCGAGCGAAGTACGAGCACACTGCGCAGCGGGCGTCGGTGTGTTCCACATGCACCATCGACCCGCTGAACTACGTCACCGGTGAGATCCGAGCCGTGGATCAGGGAGCGGCCAACGCCCGGGGCGTCGACGTGGCCGTTCGACAGATGCGTGGGTTCGAGGCGCCCCGCCACGGGGCGGGGGGGGGGGGGGGTGGCCCGCGGGGGGGGGGGGGGGCGCCGGCACGGGGGCGCGGCACCC
>JAFIEP010000061.1 GCA_020832495.1 Acidimicrobiia bacterium
CCCCCCCCCCCCCCCCCCCACACCACCCCCCACAGCGCACCCAACACCCGAACCCCCCTGCCACAAGGAGAACTCCCATGGTATCCACCGCTGACAAGGCCAAGGGCCACGCCAAGGAAGCCGCCGGTGACCTCACCGGCAACGACGACCTCGAACGCGAGGGCAAGCTCGACAAGGCCAAGGCCAACGTCAAGGACAAGGTCGACTCGGCCAAGGACAAGGTCGACAGCGTGATCGACAGCGCCCGCGAAAAGTTGGACTGATGATCCTCCGGTCACCTAGCAGGCTCCATGAGAGCCCGCTCGACGGACCGGCCTGTCGTCCCGCCCCGGATTCTCCTCCCGGATCCGGGGCGGGACCCATCTCGCGCCCGGTCGGCTCCCCCGCCGGGCCGTCGGGCACCGCTAGGTTCGGGAGATGACCTGTCCCGACGGCATGCGACCCCCGGCGGGCGCTCTCGACACGCTCGGCGTCCGATGACGGCGGCGGTCGATGTGGCCCACCGTCCCGACGATCCGGGCTCCACCATCGAACTGACCCTCCCGGCCGAGGCGACGTTCGTGCGGGTTGCCCGCTTGGTGGTGGCCGGGCTGCTGGCCGACGACGGAACCGGCGTCGACGTGGTCGACGACCTGCGGGTCGCCGTCGACGAGTTGCTGTCCCTGGCACTCGACGGTGACGGCGATCCGTCCGTGCACCTGACGTTCCGTCTGAACCCCGGTGAGCTCAGGGTCGACGTGCGGCGCAGCGGCATGACGGTCCAACCCGACCTCCACCCGGTCTCGCGGAGCCTGCTGGCCGCCACCACCGACGACGTCATCGTCGAGCACGACGGCCACACCCTCACCGTCGGCGCCGTCCGCCGGACCGCCGACCGACGCTGAGCCCGGCCCGTGAGCAACGCGTCCCAGGACCGCCTGGAGCTCTTCCGCCGCTACCGCGCCTCCGGTGATCGGCGACTGCGCAACGACCTCGTGGAGGCCAACCTCCAACTCACGAACACGTTCGTGCGCCGCTACAGCGGCCGAGGTCCCAGCCGCGACGACGTGCAACAGCAGGCCCTGTTGGCGCTCGTGTTGGCCGTCGAGCGCTTCGACCCCGAGATGGGCGTGGCCTTCAGCACCTTCGCCAGCCGCACCATCGACGGGGAGCTGAAGCGCCACCTCCGAGATCGCGCCTGGGCGGTGCGGCCCCCGCGCCGACTGCAAGAGCTCAGCCTCGAGCTCCGCAAGGTCGAGGAGGAGCTGACCCACGGATTCGGTCGCGCCCCCACTGTGGTGGAGCTCGCCGAGGCCCTCGACGCCTCGGTGGAGGACGTCCTCGCCGCTCGTGAGGCAACCGGCTCGCGGTCCTCGTCGAGCATCGACTCGCCGACTCGCGAGGATGGCCTGTCGGTGGTCGACACCCTCGGCAGCGAGGACGCATCCTACGAGCGTGTCGAGCAACGCGAGATCCTGACTGCGCTCATGGCGAACCTCGACGAGCGGGAGCGGGAGGTGTTGACGCTGCGCTTCGGCGCGCAGCTTGGACAGCCGCAGATCGCCGAGCGCCTGGGGCTGAGCCAGAGCTATGTGTCGCGGCTGATCTCCCGCACGGTGGCCCGGCTCCGTGAACAGTTCGAGGACATGGGCGACGACGACGGCGAGTCGGGCAACGCCCCCTGAACCGCCCCGCTCGGCTCAGCGCGTCAGTCGGTCGACGGCGCGTCCCACCACCCCGGATCGACCCGGGAGGATGCGGGCGGCCAGGTCGAGGGCACGAGCGTCGAGCCCCACCACCGCACGGGCCCGGTTCCGCTCGACGGACCGCACGATGGCCCGGGCCACGGCGTCGGGGGAGCGCAGCAGCACAGGTGCCAACGGCGACGCCGCCAGGCGGGCCAGGCGATCGGCTTCGGCGCCGCGGGCAGCGTGCATGATCGAGGTGCGCACCGCGCCGGGGAACACGGCGGTGACGCCGACCGAGGTGGTCACCAACTCGGCACGGAGTGCCTCGCTGAACGAGCGGACGCCGCCCTTGGTCAGCGAGTAGCTGGCGTTCTGAGGAAGTCCGACCAGCCCGACCATGCTCGAGAGGTTGACGATGTGGGCCTCCTCTTGGGCGAGCAGGATCGGCAGGAAGGCCTCACAGCCGTGCACCACGCCCCACAGGTTGATGCCGACGAGCCATGCCCGGTCGTCGTGCGACTCGGCCGCGAACCGGCCAGCAGTGGTGACACCGGCATTGTTGACCACGACATGACAGCTGTGGTGGCGGTCGAGCACATCGTCCGCCAGCGCCAGCATCTGGTCGCGGACGGAGACATCGACCACGTGCGTCGACACCCGCACCCCGGTTGACCGGAGGTCGGCGGCCAGCGCCACCAGTGCGTCGGCTGAGACATCGACGGCGGCAAGGTGGACACCACGACTGGACAACAGCTCGCAGGTCGCCCGGCCGATGCCACTCCCCGCTCCGGTGACGACGGCGGTCCGCCCGGCCAAGGTCCTCATCGCTCGAGGCTACTCCTCGGCCCGGACCTGCTCAGCACCACATGCGGTGATCGACGGAGGTGCACCCTCCGCTCGTCGCCGGCGCGAGGGCGACTCAGAGGTCGCAGTTCGAGCGGTAGTCGGAGATGGCCGGCAGTTCGGCAGCCACCGGAGCGGGGCAGATCCACGGCAGGTAGCGGGTGTCGTGATCGACCCAGCGCTTCAGCCAGGGCAGCACGGAGCGGGCCACGGTGACGTTCGGTTCGGTCACGCAGTTGTGGCTCCCGCCCGCCACCTCCATGTACGCACGGGTGCCGGCGAGCGGCACCGTCGTCGGTCCTCCGTCCCGGTGGACGGTGATTTCCATGTCCGGCAGGCTCTCGTAGAACGGGATCGAATGGCTCGAGTTGCCGGCGACGGCATCGTTCTGGCAGGCCACCACCAGCGTGGGCACGGTGACCGACGACCAGTCCTTCGTGCCGTGCCACCCGGCCAAGGGGACCGCCGCCCGCAGCGACGGACGCACGTTGGCGGCGTGGAGCGCGCCACCGCCACCCATGGACCAGCCCATCACCGCCAAGCGGTCGGCATCGACCAGATCGGCGACCGGGCTCGGTCCGGTGAGGTAGTCGAGCGCCGCCAGCAACTGGTTACCACGGCTGGTGGGCTGATCGAAGCCGGAGTTGGTGGCGATGGTGATGACCACGAAGCCGTTCGAGGCCAGCTTGGGGCCGTACCAGGAGATACTCGACTCGGCCGAAAGGAACCCGGGCACGACGGCCACGCCGCCGAAGTCGACGCCCTCGTCGGCGATCGGGTACCAGATGGTGCCACCACCGAACCCGTGGCCGCTGCCGACGGGGATCGAGGCGTACTCGAACGGCCCCAGCGAGGCCTCGATGCTGGCGTCGGTGGGCGCGGGCCCCCGCCAGTCGCACGCCGTGCCGATGAGCAGCAGGGCGGCGGCGATCACCACGATCCGCAGCGGCACGGCTCGTCGGGACACGGCTCGGCGAGATTCGGTGTGCAGTTCCACGGTCAACCCACAGCTCCCTCCGGTGATGCACGTCGCGCCACCGGCATGTGACTTGCGTCACGATACGGGAGGTGAGCGCCGCGATCCAGTATCGATCGGGCCCCCGCTGACGATGCGCTCAGGAGGCCGGGCTCCGTGCCGGCTCCGTCCGGTCCGAGCGGAACTCGAGTCCGTCGAAGTCCCCCGACGTGCGCCAGCCGTCGATGTAGTGGAAGTAGGCCACCGGACCGGCCGGGTACGCCGCCGAGTTGAGGCGCTCCCGCCTGCCCATGGGCTTGCCCTCGTTGTTGTAGTAGCCGGGGGTGCAGTCGGGGTTGCCGAGGATGCCCATCCCGCCGCCGCTGCTCACCAGTTCGACCCAGACCTGCTCAGCTTCGGCGGTGACCTCCACCTCCTCGGCGCCGGTCGCCTCGGCGTGGGCCACCACCGCAGCGATGGTGGTGCCGGCCTCGACCAGGTTGTGAGTCACGTTCGAGATGAGGTTGGCCGCCTGGGTGAGACTGACGATGAACAGGTTGGGGAACCCGTGGACGTGGATGCCGTGCAGCGTGTGCATGCCCTCGGCCCATCGGTCCGACAGTGCCACCCCGTCACGCCCCACGGTCTCGTAACCGGCGCGCCGCGAGTAGGAGGTACCCACCTCGAAACCCGAGGCGAAGACGAGACAGTCCAACTCGTAGTGGCGTCCGGCCACCCACACGCCGGTCTCGTCGATGCGTTCGACCCCCTTGCCGTCGGTGTCCACGAGCTGGACGCCGGGCTCGTTGTAGGCCTGCAGGTACTCGTCGTGGAAGCAGGGGCGCTTGCACAGCTGGCGGTACCACGGCTTGAGCGCCTCGGCCGTGGCGGGATCCGCGACAATCTGATCGACCCGTGCCCGGATCTCACACATCTTCTCGTCGTCGCTGGCCTCGAACGCCGCAGCGATGGTCTCGGGGGTGAACTCGGCACCGTTCGAGATCTCCTCGACGACGCGGTCACGGATGCGCTGGGCGATGTCGGTCCAGCCGTCCTTCACCAGGTCCTCCTCGGCGAAGCCACCGGTCTGCAGGGTGGCGAAGTTGAGGAGCCACTCGCGTTGCCAGCCGGGCTCGAGGGTGGCGAACCAGTCCGGGTCGATGGGGTGGTTGTTGCGGACGTCGATCGACGAGGGTGTGCGCTGGAACACGAACAGCTCCGCCGCCGCGCTGGCCAGGTGCGGGATGGCCTGCACAGCCGTGGCGCCGGTGCCGATGATGCCCACCCGCTTGTCCCCCAGCCGATCGAGCGGTGCCCCTGCGGGGTCGCCACCGGTGTAGTCGTAGTCCCAACGGCTGGTGTGAAAGGCATGGCCGGCGAAGGTCTCGATCCCGGGGATGCCGGGCAACTTCGGTCGATGGAGCGGTCCGGTGCCCATCGACACGTACTTGGCGCGCATCACGTCGCCACGATCGGTGCGGATGATCCACCGGGAGATGGTGTCGTCCCAGCTCAACTCGGTGACCTGGGTGGAGAACAGGGCGTCTCGGTACAGGTCGAAAGTGGTGGCGATGCGACGGGCGTGGGCGAAGATCTCCGGCGCCGGCACGTACTTGGCGCTCGGCATGTGCCCGGTCTCCTCGAGCAGCGGGAGGTAGATCATGGCCGCGGTGTCACACATGGCGCCCGGGTAGCGGTTCCAGTACCAGGCCCCGCCCACGTCACCGCCGCCTTCGATGAGACGGATGCTCTCGATGCCGGCCTGGCGTAGGCGCGCACCGGTGACCAGACCGGCGAACCCCGCGCCGATGACGGCCACGGTGACCTCGTCGGTGAGGGGCTCGCGCTCGACCCGTTCGACGTAGGGGTCGTCGAGGAAGTGGGCGTAACGACCCTTCGGTTCGATGTACTGCTCGTTGCCCTCAGGCCGGAGGCGCTTGTCCCGCTCTTCGCGGTACTTGCGACGCAACGCTTCGCGGTCGATCGGTTCCGTCGTCGTCATGGCGACATTATTGCAGATGCCGTGCAATGAGTTCGGCCCGGTCCTGAGGCGAGCGCCTCTGCGAGGTCCCCGAGCGACCGCCGGGCCCAGCATCCCACCAGCGCCGCTCGCCGCTCGCCGCGTGTCGTCGGTCGCCATGACAGGAGCGAAGCACGTTGCTACGGTCGAGGGGCCGGCGGATCTCGGCGGCAGTTCGGAGCGCAGCGGTGCGATCGACGACAGCGCAAGCCAGAAGACGTCGCGCTCGCCGAGCGCAGACGGCGCTACCCGTCTTGCTCGCCGTGGCACTCCTGACGTGGTCGGTGGGGGCCGACGGCACTGTGCTCGGCGCCGCGCCGGTCGCGTCCCCTGCGTCCGCGACACCCGGACCAGCCGCCGTGGCCGACCCCACAGCGCGTACCGCCGACGACCTGCTCGGCCCGGCCTTCACCCTCCCGTCGTGGGGCGACGGCTCGAGTTGGAGCGACGAGTCGTCCTACTCGACCATCCAGTTCTCCACCATTGCGGGCGCCGGGGTCGGCGTGCTGCTCGGCCGGTCACCGGCGGGCCTCGAGACCTGGCAGTTCACCCGCTACCCCGACTACTCCCCTCTGACCGGCTACTGGCATCCCCTCGACAGCAATCCCAACTTCTCGAACGCCAACGGCTGGGACGCACCGAAGTACTACGAGACCATCCAGACGGCCGACATCACCGGCAGCGGCACCAAGCACCTGCTGGCCCGCTCCGATGTGGGCCTCGAGACGTGGGAGTGGACCCCCGAGGGGAACACCTGGGTGCACCTCGCCACCGACGACGACTACTCCGACCACTTCGGCTGGGACGACCCCCAGTTCTACGAGACCATCCAGACCACCGACGCCGACACCAGCGAGCGACCGGCCATGCTCGTCGCCCGAGGTGGTGGAGGCATCGTCACCCGGCAGTGGGACAACACCTCCAACACCTGGCAGACGCTGTCGGTCTACTCCCCTGCATGGAGTGACGACGCTGGTTGGGACTACGTCTCGGCCTACAGCACGATCCAGACCGGCGACATCACCGGCGACGGCACGGCCGAACTGATCGGGCGGGGACCAGAGGGCCTCGAGATCTACTCCTGGGACGGGGCGAACTCAGGGTGGTTCCAGCTGTACTCCGACGCCAGTTTCGCCGATGCTCACGGCTGGGACGAGCCGCAGTACTACGAGACGATCCAGACCGGCGACGTCACCGGCGACGGCAGCGCCGAGTTGCTGGCCCGCGGCGCAGAGGGGCTGATCGTCATGAGCTGGGACTGGAACAGCTCCACACTGACGCAGGTGTCGGTCGACACCAACTTCTCCGACGCCAACGGCTGGGACCACGCCGAGTTCTACGAGACCATCCAGACCGCCGACGTCACCGGCGACGGGGCGGCCGAACTGCTGGCTCGCGACCACCTCGGGCTCAACACCTACCGGCTCGACCCCACCACCGGCACCTGGACCGAACTCGCCACCGGCTCACCAGCGATGAGCAACGACGCCGGGTGGGATCACCCCTCGCGTTACCTCACCATCACCCCGAGTACCGACTACAACCCCGGCTTCCCGGTGCCACTGGTGGCACGCGACGGGGTGGGCCTGCGAACCTGGTTCTACGACGCCGGCGCGTGGAGCCTGGCCGACGACATCGGCTTCCCGGCGTTCGACGCCGCGCAGCAACGGGCCTACGCGGTTGTGAACGCCACCATTGGGGTGCCGGACCTGCGCAGCACCTACGACACGACCGAGACCGGTGACCTGTCGACCTCGCTCACCATCCTGCGCACCATGAGTTCGCCGAACGCCAAGAACCTCACCCGTGCCGAATGGAACGCCCTCAAGGACCAGCTCACCGACGAGCTGACCTGGGCCATCCGGGCCATCGACCACTACCAGACGCTGGCGGCTGTGCTCGACCACACCACCATGGCCGACGACCTGGGACTGCACTCCATCGTCACGGCCATCGACGCCAACCCCTCGAGCGATCACGTCATCGACGTGGTGGTCGGCACCATGGCCGCCGCCATCACCGACGCAGTCATCGAGGCAGCGCTCACCACCGCCGGTGGTCCCGTCGGCGCCCTCGCCGGCGCCATGGTGGCCACCGCATGGTCGCTGAGCGTGGACGACATGTTCGACAGTGACACGTCGGGCACGGTGTCCGAACTCGAGACCATCCTGGCCAACGACTTCCAGGACGCCCTCAGCGGGATGCAGACGGCACTCAGCGCCCAGACCACCAACTACGGCCTCCTGCTGCCGGTGGGCAGCATGCTCGACGCCGACCCGATCCCCACGCCCCAGCAGCAGGCCATGCGCGCCGCGCACCTGCGGGCCTGGACAGCGTTCGCCTACCAGGTCGCGGCCAACGCCGAGCGGGACGGTCACGCCCCCACCTACGGTGTGGCCGGCTGCGGCGACGACGACCCGTACCACAACAGCTGCTCCGACTACGAGTGGAACCCGCCCGCTGGGGCCTACCAGCTGGACTACGGGCCTGGCGCGCTGTGGCTCATCCAGTTCAAGCTGCTCGGCGCCGACAACGTCGACGACACGATCAACGAGCGCCTGTTCGGCAGCGTGTCGGACAGCTGCCGGACCGAGTTCACCTCCGGCTGCAATCTCGGGCTCGACAAGTCCACGGTCATGTTCGACTGGGGCCTACGGGACTGCTGGTCCGTCGACTGGAGCTGTCCACCATGACTGATCGCTCCGGCCGCCGACGTCGCGCCGTCGCCCTCGTCGGTGTGCTGATCGCGCTCGCCGTCGGTCCACCGGTCGGCGCCCAGGACGCCACGTCGGTGACCCCCGACGGTGCCGACATCGCCGTCTCCGCCTCGTGTCTGCAAGGCGACATCGACATCACGTACACCGCCGTCGGCGCGGAGCGGACGGTGGCATCGTTCACCGACGACGCCGGTCGGGTGCTCGACGGCTACGACGAGGTGCCGTTCGCCGCGGACTACAGCGGGACCGAGCACATCCTGTTGGACGCCGCCCCACCGGTGCCCACAGCGGGCACCGTCGTCGGGGTGTACGTGATGGTGGGTGCGGCCGATCCGACGGCCACGACCGCCGCCGAGTTCTTCGTGGCGTGGCGGTGCGACACGACCGGCAACGACGAGGGCGGCAGCAACGAGGTGCTCCTCGCCTGCGTCGGCCCCTACGGCTCGGTGCCGCGCACCGTGGCCGACGCCGCACACTTGCTCGACGGTGACGCCCCGCAGGACTGCCCGACCACGGTCGACCCGTTGGATCCGACGACCACGACGGCCTCCCCGGCCGGCCCGGCCACCGTGGCACCGGCGGGGCCCGCCCGCCCGGCCCGGCCGGCGGTGCCGGTACGCGCCGTCCCCACCTACACCGGTTGAGAACGGTCACCCGCCGGTCGCCGGCAGCCGGGCGCCGTCGACGACCGCAGATCAGGGTCGAGCGCCACCGGTGCGGGCACGCTTGGCGGCGTACATGGCGGCGTCCACCGCCACGAGCAACTCGTCGGGCTCCTCCCCGTTGGCGATGATCGACCCAACGCTGGCCCCCACCACGGCGCGACCGGCATCGGTCGCCACCGGTCGGCGGATGGCCGCCGGGATCTCCCCGACCAAGCGGTCCACCTCGGCCACCAGTGTCGTGGGGTCCTCGTCGGTCCACAGCACCAGGAACTCGTCGCCACCCCACCGGCTCACGACCCGGCCGTCCCCGGCCACGTCGGCCAGACGCGCCGCCACCTCGACGAGCACCTGGTCGCCGGCCCGGTGACCCAGCTCGTCATTGACCGCCTTGAACCCGTCGAGGTCGACCGACAGCAACGCCACAGCGAGGGGCTCGGCGCGGTGGCGAGCGACGGCGGTGGCCAGCTGCTGGGACAGGTAGGCCCGGTTGGCCAGGCCCGTGAGCTGGTCGTGGTGCGCCCGGTGCCACAGTTCGTCGCGCGCCCGCTCCAGCGCGGCGGTCGCCTCGGTCTCCTCGGTGACGTCGGCAACCGCCACGGCCAGGGACACCCCGTGGCCCCCTCGACCGGCGTCGACAGGCACACACGTGACCCGGATCCACCTCGTGGCGTCGCCGGCGGCCGCCACCACGACGTGGCGACGTTCACCGACCAACCCCGCCTCGACAACCTCGAGCAGTGCCGGCCGGTGGTCGGGCGCCACCGCATCCACCAGGCTCGCCGGTCCGGCGGTGCCCGCACGCTCGCCGAGCAGCACCGCCATGCGCTGGTTGCGGTACCGCAACGTGCCGCCGGCATCGAACAGCAGCAGTCCCTCGCTCGACACCTCGGCCAGGTTCCGTGGTGACGTCTCGTCCTCCCCGTCGAGCGACCCCGGCTCCCAACGGGTGATCACCCCGCCGACCACCTGGCTGTCCGGTCGGGCAACGGAGTGACATTCCACGGGGAACCACCCTTCGGCGCCCTCCGGACGAACCCGCAGGACCATGCGGCGTTGCTCGCCGGGTCGGCGCAGGAGGTCCGCCAGGGTGCGTTCGGCATGGGCCCGATCGTCGGGATGCACGAAGTCCAGGCTCACGGTCCCTTCGGTGACCGCCAACTCCTCGGGTGCTTCGCCGTGCAGTGGAGCCCGCCACAGGGTGCGGTGCTCGGCGTCGAAGAAGCCGACCCCCAGGGTGAACGGCTCGATGCAGGCGCGCAGCCGCTCCCTCTCGGTGACGTCGACCAGGGTCACCACCACGTCCGCCGCGGCGTCGGAACCTGGGTCTGCCGGTCGAACCCAGCACTCGATCTGCCGACAGGGTGGTGGCCCGTCGAGCCCGACCACCGTCGGCTGGCCGGCTGCACCCGCCACCACGGCCGCCCAACGGGCTCGATCCGGTGGCGCGACGCAACGGGCCAGCTCTGCAGCGCTCACCCGTCGCGCCACCCCGAGCAGTTCTGTCGCCGCCGCGTTGAGCTCGGCCAGTTCACCTCTGCACCGCACCACAGGGACCGCCACCGCATCGACGCCGAATTCATCGAATGGCTCGATCATCGACGACGACGCTACCCCTCCGTCACCGCCCGTGAAGGCCCGGTCGTTCGGGAGCGGGCTGCGACCGCCACGCCGTTCACCGGTAGCCTCGACCAATCCCATGACGACCTCCGACCACTCCCCCACCGACACCCCCGATGACGCCGACGAACCCGACAGCGGGTTCGCCTCCCTCGGGCTGCGGCACGAGGTACTCGAGGCAGTGAGCCACCTCGGGTACGAGGAGCCGACTCCCATCCAACGTGAGGCCGTGCCGGTGTTGATCGCCGGCCGTGACCTCCTCGGCCAGGCCGCCACCGGCACCGGGAAGACCGCAGCGTTCGCCCTGCCCATCCTCGAACAGCTGAGCGCGGCGGACACCGCCTCCACCGAGCCGTTCGCGCTCGTGTTGGTGCCGACACGGGAACTGGCCGTGCAGGTCTCCGAAGCCGTGTACCGCTACGGCCGTCAACTGCGCGTCCGCGTGCTCCCTGTCTTCGGGGGCCAACCCATCGGCCGACAGCTGTCGGCACTCCGCAAGGGTGTCGACGTGGTGGTGGCCACGCCGGGCCGGGCCGTGGACCACGTCAACCGGGGTTCGCTGCGCCTCGACCGGGTCCGCATGGTGGTACTCGACGAAGCTGACGAGATGCTCGACATGGGCTTCGCCGACGACCTCGAGGCCATCCTCGAGGCAACCCCGGCGGAGCGGCAGACGGTGCTGTTCTCCGCCACGCTCCCCAAGCGCATCGACCAGTTGGCTCGATCCCACCAGCGGAACCCCGAGCGCATCCGCATCGCCGCGCCCCGAGGGGGTAGCGACGAGACGCCGCTCGTCCGTCAACGGGTGCACTTCGTTGCCCGGCATCACAAGACCGCCGCTCTGGCGCGCGTCCTCGACGTCGACGACCCCACGGCCACCATCGTCTTCTGTCGGACTCGCCTCGAGGTGGATCAGGTCACCGAAGCGCTGAATGCCCGAGGCTTCCGGGCCGAGGCGCTGCACGGAGGGATGGACCAGCAGCAGCGGGACCGGGTCATGGGTCGTCTTCGCTCGGGTACTGCGGAGCTGCTGGTGGCAACCGACGTGGCCGCCCGCGGGCTCGATGTCGATCAGCTCACCCATGTCGTGAACTACGACGTGCCGTCCGCCCCCGAGTCCTACGTCCACCGCATCGGACGGGTGGGGCGCGCCGGACGGGAAGGGGTCGCCATCACGCTCGCCGAACCGCGCGAACGACGGCTCCTCGGCAACATCGAGCGACTGACCCGCCAGAGCATCCCCGTCGAGGCGGTCCCCTCCGTCGCCGAACTGCGCGCCCGCCAACACGAACAACTGGCGGCGGCACTGCGCTCGGCCGCCGACCGCGACGACCTCGGTGAGCCCCGAGCGGTGGTCGACGCACTCACCGACGAGATCGGGATCACCGACATCGCCGTTGCCGCCGTACGACTGCTCGCCGATGCCAGCGGCACCGCTGCCGACGAGATCGAGATTCCCGAGGCTGCGCCCCCGAACCGCAAGGGGCCGGGTGGGAAGGGTCCCGGAAAGGGGCCCGGGAGCGCTGGGCGCGGTCGCACGGGTGGGCACAGCGGCAGCAGTCAGGGGCGCAGCGAGGACGGTGGCGACGGCACGGTGACGAAACTGTTCGTCGGCCTTGGTAGCGCCGATGGGCTGAGACCCAAGGACCTCGTCGGGGCCATCGCCAACGAGACCCGGCTCAGCGGCCGCCAGATCGGACCGATCCGCATCAACGAGCGCTTCTCCACTGTCGGCGTGCCGTCCGACGCCGCTGACGAGGTCATCGACGCCATGCGCCGCTCGGCCATCCGGGGGCGCAAGGCGAGCATCCGCCGCGACCGCCACGGCTGAACCGGACGAGGCCCGGCGCGACGGGCGATCCGGTACTGCGTCAGCGCTCGAGACAGGAGCAACCCCTGATGGCCGATCCAGGCTGGTACCCGAATCCCGACGACCCGTCGCAGGTCAGGTACTGGGATGGTGCGGCGTGGACCCATCGCATCCTCCCGGACCCGGGCGCAGCACCCTCGACCACCCCCGGCGACCGCGTCGATGACCAACGGCCCGACGACCCTCGACCAGATGGCACCCGCCCGGGCGATGTTCGCCGAGCCCGCACCGCTCGGCGCAGGTACGTGGTGGTCGGGCTCGTGGCCATGGTGGCCCTCGCACTCGCTGCTGGCGGGCTCACGCTGGTCGGCACCAGCGAGTCAGTTGCCGCCGAGGTGATCCTCGAGCCAGTCGACGACGCTGGCCCCGATCCGTTCTTCACATCAGTCGCACTGGTGTCGGTCGAGATCGAACCCGGTGCGGTCGACGACCTCGCCGGTGGCACCCGAGCCGTCGAGTCGCTGAGCGGAGCGACACCTGGGCTCTACGGCGGAACCGGCGACGACACCGCCTGTGACCAGAGCTCGTTGGCCGAGTTCCTCGAAGGCGACCCGGCGAAGGCAACCGCGTTCGCTGCCGTGCTCGGCGTCGAGCCGGAGTCAGTCGCCAACTATGTGGCCGCGCTGACGCCGGTGCTGCTGCGCGAGGACACCCGGGTCACCAATCACGGCTTCGTCGCCGGGGTGGCAACCCCTCACCAAGCCGTCTTGCAGGCTGGAACCGCCGTGCTGATCGACGAGTTCGGTGTGCCCCGGGTTCGCTGCGCCTGTGGCAACCCGCTGCTGTCGGCGGAGCGTCGCCCGAACGGGGTCTCGTACCTGGGCGACCCATGGCCCGGGTTCGACGCGCGCCGCCTGGTGACCGTGACACCCGCGGGTCAGCCCCAGGCCGCCTTCGAGGTGGCCCACATCGGCGACGGCGAGCTGTACTCCATCGGCCCGGGCACGACCCATGGTTCGGACGGCGCCAGCGAGACCGACGACGTCGACCAGGTGGCGGCCGGTTTGACCATCGAGGACCTCCTCGCCATGCCGCTGCCGGTCCCGCACGGCTGTGCCCCCGGCAGTGGGGAGCGCCTGGCCAATGGCGAGTACTCGTGTGTCTACGAGGATTCCTTCGAAGGCGAGCTCACCGACTGGTGGCCCGTGCTCGGCTCAGGCTCCGCACAGTGCGTTCCCGAGCAAGGCGACGACACGAACGAGCCGTTCGGACGAGTTCCGTCGTGCAGCACCTCGCTGCTGGCTGTGGTGGGCGACCTGACCGGCGACGGCCGCAACGACGGCGCCATCGCCGTGGTCCACGGCACGCATCCCTCTCCCAGAGGGTTCGTGTTCCACAGTGTCTGGATCTACTCCGCCGATGGTCTGCCGTTCGTCGGCTCCGGCATCGCCGGCGACCTCGTCGAGGTGAGCTCACCCTTCCACGGCATAACGGGCCTCTCGATCAGCGACGGGACACTCGAGGTCACCGGTTGGCAATTCGTCGAGGGGACCTCGCTGGCCGAGAACGCGCGCCAGCCCCTCAGCGTGCAGAGGTGGCGAGTGCCCACCGACCGAGACGCCGGCGATGCCTCCGACCAGACAGCGGGGGTACTCGAAGCTGTGGGCTGAGCCACGGGGGCGACGTCCAGCCGGAACGGCGCACCGGGCAGGCTCCGCACCAGCTGCTGCCACCGCCGAGAGGATCCCAGCACGGAGACCCCAGGACGGGGTCGTGGTCGAAGGCCTCACGACGACCTTCGGTGCCACCCGGGCACTCGACAGGCTCGACCAGCACGCCGCCTGGGTGGGAGGTGCCGCAAGGTCAGCGTGCGCCGCGACCGCCACGGGTGACGGAGCCCGCTGTCGTTGCCCCTGCCCGCCCCTCTATCGGCGGTTCGGCTGCTTTCGGGACGGCGTCGGGGCCTGCTTGGCCACGTAACGGTGGTCCTCCACGAGCCGGAGCAGGTCGTAGGCGCTCACGATGCCCACCACCTTGTGGTCGTCGACCACCACGACGTGATGCAGGCGATGGTTCCGCATGATCCGCGCCGCAACGTGGGGGCCCTCGTTCAACGGGACCGTGTAGGCCGGTGCGGACATGAACGAACTCACCGGCGCGGCATCGGGGTGACCGGCGAGCAGGTCCGACGACGTGACCATGCCGAGCGGTTCGTCGTCGGGACCGACGACAGGCAGGGCGGAAACCTTGTGCTCACGCATCAGGTCGGCCACGTGACCGGCGGTCACGTGCTTGGTGATCGTCATCACCTGGGTCGTCATCAGTTCTTCGATCGTCACGTTCACCGGGGTCCTCCGCAAGCGAGCTGGTCATGGTGGACGGTGTGGTCCACGCGAGGCCTCGCGTGCACACCTCCACCGAGTTGTCCGGGCAACCTACCCAGCTGCCGGCGCCACCCGAAGGGCCGAAGGTCCTGTGCAGGGCGGAAACCGGCACCACTTGCCCACACCCAGCCGGGGGAGCCGGCGCCGACGCCGGGTCACGGGGTCGGGGCCGCCGGGTCCCGCCATCTCCTGCGTCGTTTCCCAGCCGTCGGCCATGTCGGTACCATCGCCGCGGTGCACACCCCCTCCCGCCGGGCCCGCTCGACGTGCCCGCCCAGGCCGACGGGATCGACGTGACCGACCACCCGCCATCGGAGCCTGCGCTGGCGCGCACACCGGTCGGTGGCCTGACGGGCACGTTCATCTCGCGCCAGCACACCCGCATCGGACGCGAGGTGGACAACGACGTCGTGATCGAGGACCTGCTCGTCTCCCGTCACCACGCCGAACTGCACCGCAACCCGGCCGGACAACTCACGCTCGTCGACGTCGGGAGCCGCAACGGCACGTTCGTGAACGGCCGGCGGGTGACCGAGGCCAGCCTCGACGACAACGACCTCGTGGCCATCGGCCACACCACCTTCCGGGTGGTGGCCGGCATGCTCGAGCAGTACGTCGACACCGGCGAGGTCAGTTTCGAGGCGGTCGGTCTCACCGTGCCAGGGCCCCACGGGCGCCCGCTGCTCGACGACGTCAGCCTCTCGCTCGACGCCTGCTCGCTGTGTGCGGTGGTCGGTCCGTCGGGCTCGGGCAAGTCGACGTTGTTGGCCGCACTCGCCGGCCTGCGGCCCGCAGCGACGGGCGAGGTTCGCTACGGCGGGCGCGATCTCTACCGCGACTACGAAGAGCTGCGGAACCGCATCGGCTTCGTCCCCCAGGACGACATCCTGCACCGTGAACTCACCATGCTGGCGGCGCTCGAGTACGCCGGACGGCTGCGGTTCCCTTCCGAGGTCACAGCGTCGGAGCGCGCCTCGCGGGTGGCCGAGGTGACTGCGGAGTTGGGCATCGCCCACCGCGGGGACGTCCCCATCGGCGACCTCTCCGGCGGGGAACGCAAGCGCACGAGTGTGGCCCTCGAACTGCTGACGACGCCGTCGCTGCTGTTCCTCGACGAGCCGGCGTCGGGGCTGGATCCGGGACTCACCAGAGTTCTCATGCGGCTGCTGCGCCAGTTGGCCGACGGCGGACGGACGATCATCGTGGTCACGCACGAACTCGAGAACCTCCACCTGTGCGACCGGGTGCTGGTGCTCGCCCCCGGTGGCGTGCCGGCGTACAGCGGCCCGCCGGCGGGAGCAGCCGTCCGATTCGGACGCGACGACCTCACCGACGTGTTCGGCGATCTCTCCTCACGGCCCGAGGAGGACTGGCGCGAGCCGGCAACGCAGCACCCTCCGGTGCATCCCACCGCCGACCGGCCGGCCTCGTCGTCCACCCCGCCCCGTCAACAGGGCTGGTGGTCGCAGCTGCGCACGCTGAGCGCCCGCTACCTGGCCGTGCTGGCCGCCGACCGACGCAACGCGGCCGTGCTGGCGCTGCAGGCACCGGTGTTGGGCGTGTTGATGCTGGTGGCGCTGCCCGCCGGCGAACTCGCACCACCCGACCCGCCCGAGGTCCGCCTCGTCTCCACGGCAGGGCTGGTGCTGTTCGTCCTCCTCCTGGGCGCCACCTGGATGGGGGCCAACAACGCCGTGCGGGAGATCGCACGGGAGCTCCCGGTCCTGCGGCGCGAACGCTCCGTCGGGCTCTCGCTGTCGGCCTATGTGACGTCGAAGGTGCTCGTCCTCGGCACGCTGACGGTGGTGCAGGCGGTCGTGCTCGTCGCCGTGGCCACCGCACGTCAGGGCGGCCCGACCGAGGCGGTGCTGCTCGGGTGGTCCACCGGCGAGCTCATGGTGGCCGTGGCCTTGGCCGGCGTGGCGTCGATGACCCTGGCGCTACTCGTGTCTGCGCTGGCGGGCACAGCCGAGCGGGCCACCGGCATCCTGCCGATGCTGCTCATCTTGCAGCTCGTGCTCTCCGCCGGGGTGGTGCTGCCCGAGATCGCCGATCGACCCGTACTCCGAGAGGTCTCCTACCTCTCGAGCGCCCAGTGGGGAGTGGCAGCGGCGGCGTCGACCGTCGACCTCGGTGAACTGCAGGTCTTCGACGAGCGACTCCGTGACCTGCGCTCGGTCGACGCGTCGGATCCCCTGCCAGCGGTGGACGCGCTGACCACTGCGAGCCCGACCGAGGGGCGGTTCGCTCACGATCCGTCCACCTGGCTGACGGCCATCGGCATGCTGGTGCTGCTCAGTCTGACCGCCACCGTGGCCACCACCCTGGCGCTGCGGCGCTACGACCCCGGCCGATGACGCGCACCGCTCGGACCGTCGGGTTGGTGGTGGGCGCCTCGTTGCTGGTCGCCGCCGTCGGCCTCGGCGCAGCGGCGCGCCCGGCGGACGACCTGTCCCCCGTCCCGCCGGGGTTCGGCGGCGGTCCGGTGACGCCCGCCGAGCCACGCACGGTGGCGTGGGAGGCCGCGGTCATCGGACTCGAACCTGGCGTCGACCCCGACTCGGACGTGCCCTGCCAGCGCGGGGACGACGCCTGCATCGCTGCGGTGGTCGAGGAGATGCAGACGCGCTTCGAGGCACTGGGCTGCTCCCCCCGCGCCGTGTTCGCCTTCACCTACCTCGAGACCACCATCGGGGTGGAGCGACGCACCACCGAGCCGGACTTCTTCGAGGACCCTGCGGTGGTGAACCAACTCGACGCGTTGTTCGCCATCTTGTACTTCGACGCCTTCGACAACTGGGAGGCAGGACGCATCGACGAGGTACCGCCGGCGTGGCAGATGGCATTCGCCGCCGCCGAATCGGGGTCCACCAGTGCCATGGCCGACCTCCTGCTCGGCATGAACGCCCACATCACGAGAGACCTGCCCTACGCCGTTGCGCAACTCCTCGACGCCCAGCCGGAGGGGCCGGCGGCACGTGACGTGGATCGTCGCGATTTCGATCGGGTGAACCTGGTGATCGACGAGGTGACCGGGCCCATGCTCGAGGGCTCGGCCGAGCGGTTCGACCCCGCCATTGCCGATGTCGACCTGGCACTGGCCGACACCCCCTTCGCCGACCTCGACGCCGCATCGGCAGTCGACGACATCGACTCCACCGAATTGTTCGTCCTGTGGCGCGCCCACGCCTTCGAGATGGCCGAGCACCTCGCCGCCGCACGAACACCAGAGGAACGTGCCGAGGTCGAGGCGGAGATCGAACGCTCAGCAGTGGCGGTGGCCACCATGGCCCTCAACGCCGACGCCGTGCTGCCGGTGGGTCTACGTGGCGAAGAGCGCTCGGCCCACTGCGAACGAGTGCGCACCGGCGCCCGGTAGGCCGCTCGACCGCTCGACCCCGCGGCACCCCGCTCGACTGCGCGCAACCACCCACCCATCCGGTGGCCCACTGCGCGCAGTCCCACCCCCACATCGCCACCCCGCCCGACTGCGCGCAACCACCCACCGATGTGGTGGCCCGTTGCGCGCAGTCAACGGGCGCGTAAGGCCGAGGTGCCTCGATGGTCAGGACGGGTGACAACGCAACGGCCCACCGGGGCCGTGCGACCGGAGGTGTCACCATGTTCCGACCGCGAGTTCACCCCACCGCCATCGTCGTGGCCGCAGCCATCGTCCTCGGGGCGTGTGGCCAGTCGCCCGACGTCACTGGCTCGTCCGCCGACGAGCCGACAGGCGCCGGTGCCTCGACCACCGTGGTCGCCGACCGTGCCACCACAGCGGACGAGCCGACGGTGGAGGACCGCGACGCCACCTCGACCACCACCGAGCGGCCGGCCGACGAGCCCGCCGCCGGCGGATCTGGGCGCGACGACGCCTCGTCCTCCCCCACCGCCCCTG
Source organism: Acidimicrobiia bacterium (assembly GCA_020832495.1). Lineage (GTDB taxonomy): Bacteria > Actinomycetota > Acidimicrobiia > Acidimicrobiales > Acidimicrobilacustridaceae > JAFIEP01. The sequence continues at coordinate 18,577 of JAFIEP010000061.1, forward strand.
CGTCACCGATCATCACCACGGCCGACGGCGCCATCGAGCTACCGCTGCCCGGACCGGCCGGGTCCTCCGATCCGTTGGAGCCCGAGACCGGCGTAGTCATCGGCCACCTCACCGTGGAGACCCACGAGGGGGGTGGCTTCACCACCGTGCCCGGACCTCCGAGCGCCGGCACCCCCGCAGGCCACGGCCACGGCACCCACCTCAAGGGTGGTGCCGGCTGTGCATTCCAGTGCATTACCAGCGGCGTCGCCTACGCCAAGGGCACCGGCGCCGAGCTGGTGGTCACCACCGACACGCCGGCGCGCATCTGGATCGTCGTCACCGGCGACGACGGCTACCACCGCCAGGAGATGAGCTTCCACGGGGAGACGTCGTTCTCGGCGCTGTTCGACGACCTCGAGCCCGAGACCACCTACCACGCCATGGCCGCGGCCGAGGAAAAGCCCGGTGCCGTCTCCCACGCCTTCGGCACGTTCGAGACCGCAGCGTTCGCGCGGACCGTGCAGATCGGGTTCTCACCCGTCGAGGTGGCCAGCTGGCCCACTCACCTCGACGCCACGAACGCCCGCATCTACGTCCGGGTGAACGGTCAGTTCTACAGCGAGGCTGCCTGGATCGCCGGCCTCGCCCCGATCGACGGCGCCGAGCGGTTCCTCGACCTCGAGGTCTGGGTCGTCGTGCCCCAGTCGAGCCAGGCCTGGAGCTGCGGCACGGGCACCCCGAACAACTCGCCGGCGTGGACCGACATGCCACTCAACGGCGCCAACTCGTGCCACGCCTGGGCGGCTGCGTTCCGTCACGGCATCGACCTCGATGCGCTGAGCGGCGGTGCCACGTGGCAGACGGGCCACACGATGCACCGCACCCTGCAGACGCCGGCCGGGGGTGACGCCCTGCCCGGCGGGTACGGCGGGGTCCCGGCGCTCTCGGTGCCGGTGACGATCGGGATCACCTACGGCTGATGCTCCCCTGTACCCCCGTGGGGGGGGGGGGGGGGCGGGCGCCCCCGCCGGGGGGGCGCCCCCCCCCCCCGGG
>JAFIEP010000065.1 GCA_020832495.1 Acidimicrobiia bacterium
GACGAGGCCGGCGTCGTGCCCGTCGACACGCGTTGCTTCGAGGGCAGCGAGGGCGTCGGCCTGCACACTCCACGGCTGCGGGGCAACCTCGGCCTCGGCGGCTCCGCCCTCGGCGATGAGCTCGCCCTCGGTCGTGGCGGCCTCGGTGTCCGACGAGTCGGCCTGTGCGGTAAGCGCGGCGCGCTCCCGGCGCACCTCGTCGTAGCGTGCCAGCCACTCCGAGCTGAGCGGGATGGCCCGGGGGTCGGACCATACGGACTCGAACTCTGCGGTGAGCCCGGCCAGGTGGCGGGTTTCGATATTCCACTCGACCCCGCTGGTGATGCCGGACCTGCTGAGGTTGCTGCTCCCGACGAACGCCACGCCGTCGCCGGTAGCCGACGACGAGAAGATGTAGGCCTTCGGGTGGAAGCTGGTCGACGGGTCGCTGAACACCCGCACCTCGAGGTTGCCGACCTCGTCGACGCCCACCCGGTCGAGGAAGAACCCGAGGGCGCTGGTGTCGGTGATGTGCAGGTAGTCGGTGGTGAGCAGGCGAACCCTCGCACCGCGGTCGAGCGCCTCATCGAGGTGGCGGGCCAAGAGGCTCACACCGGAGCGCATGACGAAGCTGACGATGAGGTCGATCCGGTCGAGATCCGGTCGCAGCAGGCAGCGCAGCAGCTCGAGCTTGAGGCGCCCATCGAAGGGAGTGACGAGCGCTGGGGGAGCGGAGCCTGCCGACAGGCCACCGACGAGGTAGTTGCCGCGACCGGGGATCACGTGGCGCACGCCGCCGGTGGGGTCGGCGACGTCGCCGGCGTAGCGGGGGATGACGTGGACGTGGAGGTGGTCGACGGTCTGGCCTGCGGCGATCCCGCTGTTGAATCCGACGTTGTAGCCGCTGGGGGAGTGCTCCACGTCGAGCCGGCGCTTCACCACATCGATGAGTTCGAGGATGGCGTGCTGTTCGGCGACGCTCGCGTCCCACCACTCCGCAACGTCCCGCTTCGCCACCACCAGCGAGTGGCCGTCGCTCACCGGGTACCGGTCGCGGACGGCGAAGGCCAAGTCGTTGCTGGCGATCCAGTCGGCAGGATCGATGGAGTGGAAGACCGACATGTGCCGCTGAAGGTAGCTGACGAGCTTCTGGCGGGTGTCGGGTGCCGCTGCTATCGAGGCCTCCCGCCGGGGTGCAGCATGCGATCGAGCCTCATGCCGAAGAGGCGGCGGCACTCCGGGCAGTCTGGCAGCCGCTCGGGATCTCTGGTGGGGACGGTGACCTTGCCGCACAGGGCGCGGACCGGGGTGCCCTCGACGTAGCCCCTCGTGATCTCTGCTTTGCGACCGATGTGGGCTAGCCGGGTGGTCTCGTCGACGGAACGCTCCGCCACGACGGGTGACAGGTTGGTCATGCCCGCAGGTAGTGGCGGGCTGTGACGTCGAGTCAGGCCTCCCTGTGCTGCGAACGCACCAGGTGGTCCCAATGACAGTGGGGATCGACTTCGGCGACGCCTCGAGGGGTGTCACGCCGTCGTCGAATCCCTGAGCCCGCCGCTGTGTTGCTCTCCGGCTCCCGAAGGCCGTGTGCGCCCTCACACCGTCTGCCGATTGCTCGCTGGCCGACCTCGTGCACGGATCGCCGTGTCGATCTGACGCTGGTTCGCCAGTGATCCATCGACGGAGAGAAGCGAGAGCACGGTCAGCGGCAATCCTGCCTCCGACGCGGCGTGCAGCTTGTGGTGTCCATCGAGCAGGAAGTGCGTGAGCCCCCAGTGTGCGTACATGTCGTCGCCGAGGTTGGTTGCCGGCTCGCAGACGTCCAGCGTGGACACGGCGACGGCGGTGGGTCGGGTGCCTTCACCCAGGCGGCTCTTGTAGAGGGCGACGCGCTGTGGGTCGTTCCAGGTTGGCGGAACCATCGGGACGACGAACTCGAACATGTGCGCCTCGGCATCGAGGCTGGTCTGGAAGGTTCGGTAGTAGGGGGTCCTCGGATGCTCCGGCAGTCCCCAGAACGCCTCGACACCCCACGTGGCGACCTGCTCGACCGAGTAGTAGTCGTCGGACGCTGCAGGAAGAACGAGGTCGGGCTGCACTTCGAGCAGGACCGGGATGTAGGTACCCGTGGCGAGGAGCGACCCGAACCTGTCGACCAACTCGTCGTCGATCGCGTCGACGCCGTCGCGCAGGGTGCCTTCGGCGTCAACCAGCGACACGGTCTGGTTGGCGCCCTCGAGCCTTCGGAACAGGAACTGGCAGGTGCCGCACCAGTAGCTCAGCTCGAAAGCAGGCGAGCCATCGAGCTGCAGGAGCCGACGACCAGCCCACGCTCCTTCCGGCTTGGCCTCCTCGCCGAACACGAGGCGCGGAGCATCGGTACCCAGTGTGCGAGCGGGACCAGTGGCGATCAGCACCGGGCCAGGCTACGACGCGCAGGTCGGTGCGAGCGGTTGATTTCACCCGGGATCGAGCTACTCGAGCGAGCCGACGACTTCCCCAAGACCGGACCGATCCTCGTCATCACCGACGGGTACTGCGACCACGTCCGTATCAAGCGGGAACACGCCTACCTCATCCCGAACGGACACCGGCTTCCCTTCACGCCGAAGGGCCCCGTCTTCCGGAAGCAGTGAGCTCACCCGCCGATGAGGCGGCTCTGCTCCAGCATGGAGGTGGCAGGGTCGACCCTTCGGCGGCGGTGACCTCCGGGCAGCGCCACGGGTCTTCGGCACTTCTCGATGGGGTGAATCTCATCGCTCCCGGTCGACTGACACCGCTCAGGGCCAGTCGACCCCGAGTGAGGCGGCGGCCGTGCTCGCCTTCATCACCAACCTGCCCGGGTCCGCCTGCGTCGGTCGGAAGCCATGGTGCCGATAGAAGTCCGTTGCGGGCTCGTCGATCGCGTCGACGACAATGAGCCGGCCACCGGCAATGGTGATCGCGTCGAGGATCTTCACCAAGGCGAGCGCCAGCAGCTCCCCACCCAGTCCTGTGCCGTGCAGATCCTCGGCCACGGCGAGTCGGGCCAGCAGGTAGCTGGGGATCGTGTCCGGAGCGCCCCGGCCGATCCCTGGCGGGATGTCCGCTCGTCGCACCTGGTGGGGGAGGAGCGCGAAGTACCCCAGGACCTTCGTGCCTCCGAGGACGACGTAGACGCGCGCCGTCCCAGCCCGGTCAGCCGTCAAGGCTGCGTGGCGAAGCCACAGGTCGAGCTCTTCGTTCCCGCAGCTGAAGGTGTCGATGCCGTGAGCGGCGTTGAGCCGCTCGACGGTCATGCGCGCTTCGCTCGGCGAACGCGCTCGGCTGCCTTCGCCAAGTTGGGGTCGACTTCGAGGTCCTCGTCCAGGTCCTCCAGCAGCTGATCGAAGAAGTCCGACGGCACGACGGTCTCGCCTGAGAAGCGTCGGTGCGCCGCTTGCCGCGACACGCCGTAGATCTCGCCGATCTGGGCCCAGGTCATCCCTGCTGACTGTGCGTCGAGCAGGACTTGTCGCTCGAGCGTGTCGACTCCCGCGGCGAGGTGATGGATGGCGCGGACGCGAGTCTTCGCATCGGGGGAGTCCAACAGGTCGCGGACGTTGGTGAGCAGGGTGTGTGCCACGGAGGCGAACTCTCGGCGTTGGGTCTGCATGCTGTCAACATAGTGCTGACATCCAGGATCGTCAACAAGATGTTGACACGAAGACCCGGGGTGTTGCGCTCCTGCAGGTGGCCATGGCCGACCGGGGGCGGTCAGCGAAGGCCATAGAGGTACAGCAGGGCCGCCCACCCCGAAGGGATGAGGTTGGGGGCCTGCTCAAGCTCTCCTCCGTGGCGGACGGCCATACGCAGCATGAAGTCGGCATGCCAGAACGCCTCCAGCATCGGGCGGGTCTCGGCGAGCCACCGTTCGTTGTGCTCGTACTTGAAGGTCTTGCCCGTTCCCTCGGCGATGATCTGCTGGAACCGCTCGTCCAGCTCGCATGCTTCCGGTGCGATCGCTTCGAGCGCGCTGACGATCTGGAGCGTGCGATCTTGGATGCCGTAGACCTTCCAGCTCTGGTGCCAGAAGCGGTAGACGAGATCGCCCTCGCACCACTCGTCCTTGACCCCGTCGGCGAGGGAGGAGAGCGATTCGAGGTCGCGTTTGATGTTGGCAAGGAGCTGAGCATCAGCCCGGGACATGTCGTCGACCATCGCAAGATCGTCGCGTCGGAGCGGGGTGATCACGCGACGATTTTTCACCCAGACCCAGCCAGGCGCGGTGACTCCTGGCGGTGGCTGAGGACAAGTGATGACAGGGGCGAGGTGTCGGACGTCTCCGCTCTCCGACACCACTGTTCCCCGAGCGCAACACTCGTCCAGGCACCGTCGACGGAGATGACGAAGCGGGTGCGCTTGCGGGCGTCGCCGCCGCCGGCGCTGTCGACCGAGCGGCCTGCCTGCGCCATCGACCGGAGCAGCGCCTTGCGGAGCCCCTCGAGGTCGGCGACATCGCCGAGGTCGAGCGGGTAGCTCTCGCCGGCCGGGTCGAGCCGATGATCGGCGACGGTGTCGGTGCCGCGTGTGCCGCCGGCTGATTCGATCAGCACCGACGTGGGGGTGCCATCGCTGCTTCCGACGACGAACGCCGCGTCGATTGCCTGCCCGTCACGGGCCGAGCAGGCCGAACAAGGTGCTGAGCACGGTGAGGAGCGCCATGCCGACGATCGCTCCGATACTGCGGTGGTGGCTGAGCGCACCGCCGTTGTTGAGCACGGCGCGGGTTCCTGCGTCGTGGAAACATGCTCCCCAGAAGGAGCATGAGGCAGATCGCTGGGTCGCCGCCACCGCGAAGTGGTTGGGCCTGCCGCTCGTCAGCCACGGCCAGATCTTCGACGATGTAGGGCAGGTATCGCTGGCGAAACACTGAAGGCGGTGCGGTAACGAGGTCAGTGATGCCCGCGCATGTGTACCCCATCGATGTTCCTTGTGCCGTCCTGGAGCAGCGGTGCCGCGACCTCTACCCGACCGGTACCCCGACGTGCTCATCGAACCGCTCCAAGAACGCGGCCGTGGCTTGGCGTGACACTGGGTCGACCGGCAGGTAGTCGGGCTTCTCGCCGGGCTGGGCGGTGCCAGTGGACAACTCGGTGTCGGCCATCCACTGGATCGCCTCGAAGAACGGATGTGCTGCGGGTACGTCGGCGAAGAACGCGTCGCCGAGCGCTACGTCGGGTTCGTCGGCGAACCGATGGAGGAAGGCGGCCATCGCTTGGCGTGACACCGGATCGGTGGGCTCGTAGCGCGGCTTGCCGCCCGCCTCGGGGGTGCCCGTGGACAGCTCGCTCTGGGCCATCCACTGGATCGCTTCGTAGAACGGATGCGACTCGGGTACGTCGGCGAAATGCGGCGCGTCGAGGGTCACCTCCGGCTGGCCGGCGGAGCGGTGGAGGAACGCGGCCATCGCTTGGCGTGATACAGCGCGGCTCGGGCGGAACGTTCCATCGGGAAACCCGCTGGAGACTCCGATGTCGGCCATCCACTCGATCTCGGAACAGAACGTGTGCTCACCCGGCACGTCGGTGAACGGTCCCGGCTCGCCTGTACCGCACTGGCTCGGCGCTGGCGGCGCCGAGAGGTCCACCTGCCCGATCGAACTGCTCCACCGGTTGGTGAACCAGAGGTTGCCGTCCGGCCCCGGGGTGATCCCGTACGGATCGGCGATGCTGGGGTCGGTGAAGGCGGACACCTCGCCGTCGGGGGTGATCCGCCCGATCGAGTCGTTCCCATGGCTGTTGAACCACGAGCCGACCGCGTGGAACTGCGACGAGCCGTGATGGGTGAACCAGAGGTTGCCGTCCGGCCCCGCAGCGATCCCCGACGGCCTGTGGATGCTGGGGTCGGTGAAGTCCGACACGACCCCGTCGGGGGTGATGCGTCCGATCGAGTTGCTCCACGGGTTGGTGAACCAGAGGTTGCCGTCGGGTCCCGCAGCGATCCCCGACGGCCTGTGGATGCTGGGGTCGGTGAAGGCGGAGACGACGCCGTCGGGGGTGATACGTCCGATCGAATCGTTGCCGGTTTGGTTGAACAGATCTCGTGTGTTCGTATGCCACAGGTTGCCGTCCGGTCCCGGGGTGATCCCGTACGGCTTGGAGATGCTGGGGTCGGTGAAGTTGGAGACGACGCCGTCGGGGGTGATGCGTCCGATCGAGTCGTTCCCGTTGTTGGTGAACCAGAGGTTGTCGTCGGGGCCCACCGCGATCCCGTACGGACCGGCGATGCTGGGGTCGGTGAAGTTCGACACCACGCCGTCGGGGGTGATGCGTCCGATCGAGTCGTTCCCGTTGTTGGTGAACCACAGGTTGCCGTCGGGCCCCGCAACGATCCCCGACGGCCCGTGGATGCTGGGGTCGGTGAAGTTCGACACGACGCCGTCGGGGGTGATCCGGCCGATGGAATGGTTCCCGTAGTTGGTGAACCACAGGTTCCCGTCGGGGCCTGCAGCGATCCCGTACGGCTGGGAGGTGCTGGGGTCGGTGACGTTGGAGACGACGCCGTCGGAGGTGATCTGCCCGATCGAATCGTTCCCGGTGTTCGTGAACCACAGGCTCCCATCGGGGCCCCCAGCGATCTCGCGTGGCGAGGAGATGCTGGGGTCGGTGACGTTCGAGACGACTCCGTCGGAGGTGAGCTGGCCGATCGAGTGGTTTCCGTAGTTGGTGAACCACAGGTTGTCGTCGGAGCCGACCGTGATGCCGGACGGCCTGGAGATGCTCGAGTCGGTGAAGGCCGAGACGACTCCGTCGGGGGTGATCCGCCCGATCGAATCGTTCCACTGGTTGATCGATCCGTCCCCCGGATTGGTGAACCACAGGTTCCCATCGGGCCCCGCAACGATCCCCGACGGCCCGGCGATCTTGGGGTCGGTGAAGTTGGAGACGACGCCGTCGGGGGTGATCCGGCCGATGGAATGGTTGCCGTAGTTGGTGAACCACAGGTTGTCGTCGGGGCCGACCGTGATCCCGTACGGCTGGGAGATACTGGGGTCGGTGAAGTTCGAGACGACGCCGTCGGGGGTGATCCGCCCGATGGAATGGTTGCCGTAGTTGGTGAACCACAGGTTGTCGTCGGGGCCGACCGTGATGCCGGACGGCCGGGAGATGCTCGAGTCGGTGAAGTTCGACACCACTCCGTCGGGGGTGATCCGCCCGATCGAATCGTTCCCGTAGTTCGTGAACCACAGGTTGCCGTCCGGGCCGTCAAGGATCTCTTGTGGCGCGGCGATGCTGGGGTCGGTGAAGTTCGAGACGACCCCGTCGGGGGTGATGCGCCCGATCGAATGGTTTCCGGGGTTGGTGACCCACAGGTTCCCGTCAGACCCCGCCACGATCCCTCGCGGTCGGGCGATGTCAGCTGGGTAGTCGGTGATCTCGATGGCGGGTTCGCTCGGAGCGGCGAGCGAGTCCGGGACAGCGGCGAGCACGGGGACGAGAAGCGCAGCCATCACCACGAGGACAGCCGGTCGGCATGCTCGTTGAATGCGCTGTCGACGGCTCATCGGACCCCCCCCGACGTGAGTGGCGATTCAGTGTCGGACGCGGCAAAGCCGGTAGCGATTTCTCGTGGTTCCCACCTGCGCGCCGAGTGTCGTGAGGGTAGCACTCGGTCCAGCGGCACGCGAGTGTGACCCCTCGCCCTCCGCAACCCCGCCGTTGGTTCCGTCGCGGCGCGGCCGTGGCTAGTACGTACGTAGACTACGTACATGCCGAACAAGACGATCAGTCTGCCCGATGACGTGGTTGCGATCATCGACACGCTCGACGTCCCGTTCTCGCGGTGGGTGGCCGATCAGCTGCGCCGTCATGCAGCTCAGACATCGATGAGCTTCGGGCAGCAGGTCCTCGCTGATGCGGCACTCGCCGCATCCGAGCCCCCGACCTGCGAGCAAGCTCGTGAAGCCGGCAGGCGCATGGAGCGATCCGCCCCGTGGTAGTGCGAGGCGGGGTGTACTGGGTCGATCTCGACAAGCGCCGGCCGTGTGTGGTCGTGTCGTCCGAGGAAGTGCTCACCGTCGACGTGTGGCAGACCCACGTCGTGCCCTTGACCTCGAGGATCGAGCGAGCAGGTATCGCCGGCAATGTGCTGCTCGACCGGGTGGTCACCGGGTTGCCCCAGGACTCGGTCGCAGTGCCACTCGGACTCGAACTCGTGGATCGCTCGCTGCTGGTGGAGCGCTCGGGGAGGTTGCCCGAAGCACTCGTCGATGCCATTGACGAGGGCCTTCGAGCCGTCCTCGGTCTCTGAGCTGCATCAGAACACCTGCGATCACCGGTCTTCGATCGGCCCGCCCGTCCGAGCGTCCGCCCTCACCGGCCTCCGTCGGCGGCGCGCCTCCGACACCATCCGCGAGGGGCCAGATGCCAACCCGCCCACGACACAGCCAGCAGGTATCGTGAGCAGATGGAGTTTCACCGGGTGACCGTGGAGCCGGATCGCATGGGTGGCGTTCCATGCGTACGCGACCTCCGTTTCCCGGTGGCATCGGTGGTGGCCATGGTGGCTGACGGCATGTCGGTCGATGAGATCCTCGCTGAGCACCCCGATCTCGAGGCCGAGGACATCACCGAGTCGCTGCGGTACGCGTCGCTAGCCGTTCAAGAGCGAGAGCTCCCACTCCTGCGCCCGGCGTGAGACTGCTCCTCGACCAGAACCTGTCGCCGAGTGGTGGTCATCGGTGGGCCGTCGGCCCTGCGTCCACCACTCGCTGGGACGTTCACCGCGCAAAGCAGCGCTCCGAGTAGGAGATGCGGCGGCGAAGAGCTTTCAGCTGCGGTCGAACCGGTGTGTGCGTGCGTGGTGTGCGTGGTGTGGTGCCGTGGTGGTGCGCGTCGTCTCAACGAACTGGCCGACATCACAGCGTGACCAAGCGCCAATACTAATCGTGGTGGTTAGTATGGGGGCGTGACCGAGCAGATCGACGGAGCGATTGAGCCGCGTGAACTCACTGACTGGCTTCTGGCTCGCGGCCGCAACTGGGTCACGACCTCCGACGCGGCGGCGCTGCTGGGCATCCCAGCGACTCACGTCGCTCCGACGTTGGCACGGTGGCGCCGCCGCGGGCACCTGTTCAGCCCGACGAAGGGCCTCTATGTCGTCGTTCCACCTGAGTACCGGTCGTGGGGAGCGGTTCCCGCATCGCACTTCATCGATGCGTTGATGCACCATCTCGGGCACGACTACTACGTCGCGCTCCTCTCGGCGGCGGAAGTGCACGGGTTCGCGCACCAGCGACCTCAGGTCTTCCAGGTCATGACCCCGGCGCGGTTGCGGGACCGGAGCTTTGGGCGGGTTCGGATTCGCTTCACCACCGATGCGTCGATGGGTGGGCGTCCGGCCAAGGCGGTCAACACGCCAACGGGAACGATGCGGGTGTCGTCGATCGAGGTCACGGTCCTCGACCTGGTCGCTCATCCGCGTCTCAGCGGCGGGTTGTCGAACGTGGCGACCATCTTGGGGGAGATGGCCGAGGAGAACCGGATCGACGTCGAGCGCCTCTCCGATGTAGCAGTCGGCTATCCATCGTCGGTCGTTCAGCGATGTGGGTGGCTGCTCGACTTCATGGCTGAGCGGATGGAGCTGGACCTCGACACCGAGCCCTTGGCCGACTGGGTCGCCGGTCGCCGGGCTGTCCGGCTCGAACCGTGGGCCGGCAGCGAAGGCGAGCGGAACGACCGCTGGCACGTGATCGTGAACGCAACGCCGGAGCCGGACCTGTGATCCCGCGCCCGGCGATCACCGAGTGGGCTCGAGAGGTGCCATGGCCCGCCGAAGATCAGGTCGAACAGGACTTGGTGCTGTCGCGGCTGATCATCGAGGTTGCCAGCCATCCACTGCTCGGGGACGAGCTGGTGTTCCGGGGTGGTACCTGCCTGCACAAGGTCGTGCTGCCGACTCCGCTGCGCTACAGCGAGGATCTCGACTACGTCCGCGCATCCCACGGGCCGATCGGTCCGATCCTCGATGCCATCCGCGAGATCGCCGACGGCCTCGAGATGGAGATCAACACCGATGTTCGCTCCTTCCCCAAGGCGCGCCTGCGTGCTCCGTTCGAGTCCGGGTCGGGGCCCATGCGGGTCAAGGTCGAGATCAACACCTACGAGACCTCGCCGGCGCGCCCCCATCACCGCACTCCCTACCGCCTCGACTCGTCATGGTGGTCCGGAGGCGCCGACGTGCTCACGTTCCAGCCCGAGGAGTTGGTTGCCACGAAGCTGCGGGCACTGTTCCAGCGCAAGAAGGGGCGTGACCTCTTCGACCTGTGGTTGGCACTTACCGTGCTCGGGCTCGATCCCGCCCAGATCGTGGCGTGCTTCGACCCGTACCGACCCGATGGCTACACGTCCGAGCGCGCCCGCCATGGTCTCGAGGAGCACCTCGCCGATGACCGCTTCCGAGGGGACCTGCTTCCACTCGTTGGCGATCTTCCCGTGGGCTACGACCCTGACGTTGCCGGCGCGCTGGTGGCCGAAGCACTGCTCGAGATCGTGTGATCGGAAGCGCCGCCGATCACCGATGGCACTCATGGACATCACCGGCGACCGCAACGTCGTCAACCACAACCGACGTCGGTGATGTGGACGACGGCTCGCCTGGCTTCGTCGCTGGCGGCGAGGTCGACGAGGGCGAGGATGCGCCAGTCGTGGGCGTCGGCGGGGTCGTGGAGAATCTGGCGGACCGACCAGCAGCCGGGGTGGTCGGCCCGTCCGTCTCCGGGCCGTCGAGCACGTTGAGCAGCATCGAGTGGCTCACCGTGAACGAGGAGGTGAGCGGTTCGGGAGGAGCGTTCACCAGAGGGACTTGATGGGTGTGGTGTAGTAGCTGCGGCGTCGATCGGCCAGGGCGGCAAAGTGGGCGGCGACCGCTGCTTGCCGCTGCGCCCCGTCGACTGATCGCTCGCGACGACGCGTCGAAACCGATCGGCGGTACCGGAGACAGGTCACTCGAACCTGCTCCCGATCACCAGCTCGGGGCGGACCTCGCCGCCACGGCCCCGACCGTGTGCGAGATCGAGCGGAGGCAAGCGGAACGCGTACTCGATCGCTGCTCAGAACAAGGAGGGTTGATCTCCAGGAGGTGGTTGTCGGGCGTCGCCCGGCAGCTGGTCGGCGTCGGATTCCGGGTGCTCCCCGACAGAGAACGGCCTCGGTCGAGGCGCCTTCGTGGCCCAGGCGCGGACCTTCTCGGCAGGGTCAGCCGCCGCGCGTCGGCGCGCTGCGTCGATGCCTTCGATGGCGGCGAGGGCGGGGAGCGCAGCGAGACGGACGATGCCAGAGCTCGAGGTGAGGCCGACCTCGACGGCAGTGGTGCGTTCGCCGTCGGGGATCGTGTCGGCCGCGTCCATCACGCCGGCCACGATCATCGCCGCGTCCCGGCTGGGTAGCTCGTCGGCGATGGCCACGAGGTCGCGCCAACTCGCCTCGGCGGATCGCAGCTGGCGGGCAGCAGCCCACCGGCGCAGCGGCGGCCACACCGACCGAGGGATACTCACGAGGTCGGCTTCGCGTCGTCGGCCGGAACGGGAAGGAACCCCCTCTCGTCGTGGGGGATCGACGGTCACCGTGGCGTCGCCGGAACCCGACGGGGTGAAGGCGACGGGCGCTCCGGCGAACAGGCGTCGTGGCACCTTCACGTGAACCCCGGCAGCCAGGAACCACTCGGCGAGCTGGTCGAGGGCGTGGTCGTCGAGGAGGCCCGACTCGTCGAGCTCGTGGATGAGGTGGTGCGTCGCCTTGCGCCAGCGGTGGTCGGTGCAGAGCAGGAGCGCCGTGGTCGCTGCGTCGGTCGGGTCCTCGCGATGGAAGCCCCTGAACAGGCGGTACGGCTCCCTGTGGTCCCACGAGCTGCGGATGCTGTGGGGGATGAGCAGCACGATCCAGAGCTCTCCGGGGGTCTGGGCTGCGTGGAGGTCGAGGAGGGTCTCCTGCCAGGAGGGAAGGATCACGCGAGGGCCTGTCTCACGAGGTCAATGCCGACCGTGTGCCTCATCGGTCGTCCACGCCGTCGGCGAGATCGATGCCGGTGAGCGAGAGGCACAATGTACGGAGACGGTCCTGCTGGCGTCCGGGCTGGTCGGCGGCCTTGAACACGGCAACAGCGCCGGCTCGGTCGTTGGCGGCGAGCTGGGATCGAACCATCGCGTCGATGGGTCGCCAGGCGCGGGAGCCGAGCCGTTGGGCCGCTGTGGCGTAACGGTCCCGGGATCGGGTGGCCACGAAGAGGTCGGCGAGGGCTGCGAGCGCCTCATCGGCGGGGTGGTCGAGCACGGCCGTGCGGTGCTCGGCTTCGAGGGTCAGGAGGATCGCCTCGATGATCGCCACGTCCTCCTTGCGGGCGGAGCGGAACCACGCAGCCTCGGCCTTGGAGTCGAGGCCGTAGGGCTCCCACAGGCGCAGTTCGCACAGATCCTGCCAGTAGGCGGCGGGGTCGATCCCCGTGGCCGGCCAGTCGATGCGGAGGTAGGTGTCCCACGCCGCAGATCGGACCTCGCCGATGGAGCCGTAGCTGTCGTCGGCCGCGTCGGCGAGTTCGAGGGCGGCGGTGTGGAAGGCGCGGTAGAGGGCGAGGCGGTCGGGGAGGGTGCGTCGGGGTCCGTCGAGCTCGCGCAGCCGCTTCTCCAGTCGCGCCGCGATGGAAGGGCCCTTGCTCTTCGAGACGAAGCCGCGCCGCTCGACGGTCGGGCGGAACTTCTCGAAGAACGGCATCGGGTCCGATGGGAACGACGACCAGTGCCCGTAGCGGGCCCGATGTTCGAGTCGTCGTCGAGGCGTGTCGAACATGGCCGACGTACATGCCCGCTCTTCGAGCGAGCTGCGGCCCGTCACCTTGTCACGGGCTCGCCTGGCGATCCGCTTGTCGGCGAGCACGTCGGTGTCAGCGAGGTCCGACGTCGTCAGGCCGGCGGCGTCGAGTCGGGCGTGCAGGTCGTGGAGGTGGCTGAGCTTCGCCTCGCTCGCTTCGCTGTTGCCGAACGACGGCGTTCGGATGGCCTGCACGAACACCTCCGCGAGGGCGTCGAGGTCGCCGTCGTGGTCACGCACCGCCACGACGCAGAACCACAGGTCCCACAGCGACCAGTCGACACCGGCACGCCGTTCCCAGACCTCGGGGCCGAACCGCTGGACCCGCTTCGCCTTGTCGTCGGTCACCACGGCCTGGATCTAGGTCCGGTGGCCACGGAGCGCAGCATCGCCAGCAGTGTCGCCTCGCCCGCCGGCGGGATCGACACGGCTCGGTTGCGCCAGTCGCCCTGTTCGGCGGCGAACCCGAACAGCTCGAGCAGCGGCCACGACTCGTGGAACGCGAAGAGGACGTCTTGCTCGCTCGGTGAGCGCTGCAGCCCGCCGTCGCTGGTTTGCCAGCCCAACTCGGCGGCATCGCCGGCGATCTCGCCGAACAGGTCGTTGGGCGCCACCGGTCCGCGCCGCTCCAGCAGGATGAGCGCCGCGTCCTCGATCACGAACCGGTCCCAGGCCTGTGCCGCGACGTTGCGGGTGAACACCTCCCACGCCAGCTGCGGATCGTCCGCCATTGCGGCGCCGCGTTCGGTGCGGCGCAGCACCTTGGCCCGCTTGCGCAGCGCGCCGGCCGACTCCAGCCACTCGCGCAGGTGGCGCAGCACGGTCACGTCGATTTCCGAACGCGGCCTCCCGCGTGGGCGGAACGGGTCGTCCCACGGGTGCTGTTCGTGGACCTGCACCACGAACGCCCGGTTCAGGTAGCCCGACTGGGTGAGCGTCTGTTCGTTGCCGAAGCGCTCCAGCAGCCACGTGACCGGCTCCATGTGGTCGGCGAGGTCCTCTGGTGGGGTGACGGGGTGCAGGAGGCGGTTGGCGATGTCGGCTCGACGCCGGCCAACCCGTTCGCAGCGCCTCGACGCCGTGCGGACCCACTCGCCGATCCGCTCGGTGACCACCACGGTGCGCCACGACTGGCCAGGTTGGTCCGGATGATCCCCGTCCAACGTGGCGGCAGTGATCTCCTGCTGGCGGATCCTCCACCCGCGACCACCCACGGCGAGGTCGCCCGCGTCGACGGCGGCTTCCAACGCGTTCTCCACCGTCGCGTGTGCGGAGAACTCCTCCATCCCCATGGTCTGGCCCCACGCGAAGTCGTCGAGGTCGGGGGGTGCGATGCCCGACGCGTCCCGCGCCTTGCGGAGGGCCTTGAAACCGTCGGTGTCGGATCGCTCGAACGCGGCGTGGACCGCAGCGGTCCGCTCGTCCCGACACACTGCGGCGTAGGCGTCGAGGCCGAGCTCGTCGAACAGCGTCGCCGCTGCCTCCGCGAGGCGTCCCATGTAGCCGACCTCGTCGGTCATGTACTTCGTTGGCACCTGATACCAGAGCCAGTCCTGCACCCCCGCCCGACGGAGCCGGCCCGGCCCTTCGTTCCAGGTCAACGTGTTGTAGACGTGCCCGGCCTCACGGGCGAGGTCCTCGTCGCGGTCGCCGATCCGAGCGAGCGCGGCGGTCACGTCGTCCTCGGTGAGCTCCCACGGCTGACGTCGATTGCGGACGACCGGTGCCATCCACCCATCCTGCCATCCTGTCCGACGGCAACACACGGGGGCTCGCCGACAGCCTCACTCGCCGGGCTCGACCAGGGGCCTGCTCACACGGCGAGTTCGGGATCGTCGACGATCTCGTCGATCTCGGTGGTGAGCGCACCGGAGTTCACCAGCTCGGCGAGCTCGGCGAGTCGATCGCTGTCAGCGCGCAGAGGCTCAGACCGACTGTTGATCGGCGGATACCACTGCCCATCAGGACCCTGTCGCCATCCAGCAGCACGCTCAGCCATACCGCAAGGCTACCTCGCGCAACGCTCCGGTTGGCCCCCGGCACCGCCACGCGTCGACTCGCTCACACCGCTCGTTTCAGGGACTGCAACCTCGTCAGGCGCAGCCGACGTCGGTGATGTGGACGACGGCTCGCCCGGTTTCGTCGCTGGCGGCGAGGTCGACGAGCGCCAGGATGCGCCAGTCGTGGTCCTCGGCGGGGTCGTGGAGGATCTGGCGGACCGACCAGCAGCCGGGGTGGTCGGCCGGGTGTTCGTCGATCAGGAGCAGTGCGGGGTTGCGGGCGTCGGAGTCGATGCCGACGGTGCTGTGCTCCTCGAAGTACGGCGCCATGGCGTCGAACCACCGCTGGGCGCTCCACCCGTCGTCGGCGTCGAGCGCCTCGAGCTCCTGCCATTGGCGGGTGCCGATGAACTCCACCCGTTGGAACAGGGCGTTGCGCACCAGCACTCTGAACGCCCGTGGGTTGGACGTGAGGGCCGGCGGGGGCTGGTCGATGGACGGGCCCTCGACGTCGCTCGCGGTGTCGACGCTCGGGTTGCGCAGCGCTTCCCACTCGTCG
This sequence comes from Acidimicrobiia bacterium, assembly GCA_020832495.1. GTDB lineage: Bacteria > Actinomycetota > Acidimicrobiia > Acidimicrobiales > Acidimicrobilacustridaceae > JAFIEP01. Next base: position 15,363 of record JAFIEP010000065.1, read on the forward strand.
AGCAGGCTGGAGTCCACCTGGCGGACCAGCTCGCCCAGCCACTCGGTGACGTCGATGAGCTCGTCGGTCTTGGTGTCCTCGGGGATCGTGCGCACGAGGGTCTTGTAGACGTCGGACAGGTAACGCAGGACGGTGCCCTCGGAACGGGCCAGGTTGTAGAAGCGGACGTAGTCACCGAAGTCCATGGCCCGCTCCCACAGGTCCCGGGCGACGGACTTGGGCGACAGCGGGTGCTCGTCCACCCAGGGGTTGCGCTCGCGGTAGACGCCGAACATCGGCTCGAGCAGCTCGGCGAGCGGCGTGGGCCACGTGATCTCGTCGAGTGCTGCCATCCGCTCGTCGTACTCCATGCCCTCGGCCTTCATTGCGGCCACTGCGTCACCCTTGGCCTTGAACAACTGGGCGCGCAGGATCGGGCGGGGGTCGTCGAGCACGGCCTCGATCACCGACACGACATCGAGCACGTAGGTGTCGGACTCGGGGTCGAGCAGGTCCAGCGCGGCGAGGGCGAACGGCGCCAGCGGTTGGTTCAGGGAGAAGGTCTTCTGGAGGTCGATGGTGACGCGCACGGTGCGGCCGAAGTCGTCGGGCTCGTCGAGTTCCTCCACCACCTCGGCGTCGAGGAGCGAGGCGAACAGCTCCTCGGCACGGGTCAGGTGCTCGGCCTGTCTGGCCTCGGTTTCGTAGCTGTCGGTCAGCAGGCGGTGGAGCGCAGCCCGCCCGTCGCCGGGCCGGTCGAGGACGTTGAGCAGCATCGAGTGGCTCACCGTGAAGGACGAGGTGAGCGGTTCGGGTGGAGCGTTCACCAGGCGGTCGAACGTGGGCTGGCCCCACGACACCTGCCCGGGAGGCGGCTTCTTCTTCTGGACCTTGCGGACTTTCTTGTCTTTCTCGGTCCTCGCTGCAGCCTTGGCAGCCGCCTTGTGGTTCTCGATGACGTGGTCGGGGGCGAGGGCGACGACGGTGCCCATGGTGTCGAAACCGGCCCGCCCGGCGCGGCCGCCGATCTGGTGGAACTCCCGCGCGCTGAGGAGGCGGGTGGAGGTGCCGTCGTACTTGGCGAGGGCGGTGAAGACCACGGTGCGGATGGGCACGTTGATGCCGACGCCGAGGGTGTCGGTCCCGCAGATGACTTTGAGCAGCCCGGCCTGGGCCAGCTGCTCCACCAGACGCCGGTACTTGGGCAGCATCCCCGCGTGGTGGACACCGATGCCGTGGCGCACGAATCGCGACAGCGACTTGCCGAACCCGGGGGCGAAGCGGAACCCGCCGATGAGTTCGGCGATCTCGTCCTTTTCGGGTCGGCTGAGCAGGTTGACGCTCATCAGTGACTGCGCCCGCTCGACGGCCGATGCCTGGGTGAAGTGCACGACGTACACGGGGGCCTGGTGCGTGGACAGCAGTTCCTCGAGCACCTCGGTGAGCGGTCGCATCTCGAACTGGTGGATGAGGGGGATGGGACGGGTGGCCGAGCGGACCACGGCGACGGGCCGGCCGGTGCGCTCGGGGAGCGTGTCGCAGAACCGGCTCACATCGCCGAGCGTGGCGGACATCAAGACGAACTGTGCGTCGGGCAGTTCGAGCAGCGGCACCTGCCATGCCCAGCCGCGGTCAGGGTCCGCAAAGTAGTGGAACTCGTCCATGACGACCTGGCCGACCTCCGCGTGGCGGCCCTCGCGCAGCGCGATGTTCGCCAGGATCTCAGCGGTGCAGCAGATGATCGGGGCGTCGGGGTTGATCGAGGCGTCGCCGGTCAGCATGCCGACGTTGTCGGGCCCGAACGTGGCTGACAGGTCGAAGAACTTCTCCGACACCAGGGCCTTGATGGGTGCGGTGTAGTAGCTGCGGCGCCGATCGGCCATGGCAGCGAAGTGGGCGGCCACCGCGATGAGGCTCTTGCCCGACCCGGTGGGTGTGTCGACGATGACATGGGACCCGGCGACGATCTCGAGGAGGGCTTCCTCCTGGTGCTGGTACATCGTCAACCCGCTGGCCTCGACCCAGCCGAGGAACGCGTCCATGACCGCATCGGAATCGGGTGGCATCGGGATGAGCTGGCCCAGATCGGTCACCTCCGCAGCGTAGGAGGCCTGACCGTGTTGGTCCGCCGGGGGGCGCAGCAACCACTTCCGCGGATCATCGTCCGGGGCTGCGCTGCTGTGTGGGGGACCTACATGCCCTCCAGCGGAGGGTCGTCGCCGCCGACACCGTGTTCCACGTCCGTCACCACGTCGCCGTCGCTGTCGAGGGGTCGACGAAGCTCATCGATGCTGTCCTCGACCGGCAACGGCACCGCACCGGCCGGCTCACCAAGCTCGGCGTCCTTCTGCCCCATGCCGGCCATGACGTGCTGTACGCCGACACCCTCGTGAGTCCCGGGATTCGCGTCACGCAATGGAGACTCGACTTGGTCCGGTTGGCGTGACCCCGCCCCGGTTCCGAAGGCGGTGTCGAACGCTGCGCCGAGCGTCGTCTCCGGTGCCGACCCGGCGACGCCCTCGAAGCCAGCGCCAGACCCTCCGGCGACCTGCGAGGTGAGATCTGGGGTCGGCGCGCCTGGCGGAGCGGAAGGAGTTTCGACCACGAACGACTCGTTGGCGATGCGGTCCTGGTAGAAGGCGGACGGACCGTCAGCAGACTCCTGCTGGGGTGCTGCCACGTGGCCGACGATGACCTCGTCGCCGATCTCAGGACGGAACCCCTGGGCCGGCTGCTGGAATGCATAGCTGACTTCTTGATTCGCGTACCGGTCGTGGGAGTCGGTGACCTGGGTGCGCGTGCCGAACAGGGCGTCCGCTTCGTCGAACAGCAGGTGCTCGTCCAACGCATCGGCGCCCTGCAACTGGCTGGCGAGGTTCTTCTCGGTCTCGCCGATGTACGGGCTGGACTGATGGCCCGGTTGGATGGGCGGACCTGCTGTGCCTTCGGACGACGGTGGAGTCTTCCCGGTGGCCTCCGGATCGGGTCTTGATCGCTCGCCTGGCACTCGCGAAGACTTGTCCACGATGCTCCCCTGCCTGTCGGGCGTCGCCATCGAACCTGCGCGACCAACAGTCATCGTATTCGGTGGCCGGGCCGTCGGGGAGGGTGTCAGGGCGAGGTGCTGGAGCTGTGCTGTGTGCGGGGTTGCACACGGCTGAGGCCGAGCGTGGGCCGGTGATGTCACAGCGCCCGACGACACAGGAGACGTACCTCCCACGGACGCCTTGGCGGGTCGAGCAGGACGTCCCGACAGCTACGCTCGCCGACTTCCGTGATAGCGAGTCCCTTCTCCCATGTCTGTCCCACCTCAGCCACCTCAGCCACCTCACCAGCCCCACCGACCGCCGCCCTACGTTCCGCCGCCACGGCACCCGGGCGCGGACGCGGGTCGTCCCGCCGACGGGCCCGGGTCGATCGCCGGGATAGCCGCACGAGTCGGTGCCCCGGCGCTAGACGCCCCCGTGCTCGTCGGGGTGGTCATCCCCCGC
>JAFIEP010000071.1 GCA_020832495.1 Acidimicrobiia bacterium
GGGTGTCGATCGACACCCGCACCTCCCCGGCGAGTGCTTCCACCACCGGCACCACCCGCCGGATCTCGTCATCGGGATCCACCGGATCGGCACCGGGGCGGGTGGACTCCCCACCGATGTCCACGATGTCGGCTCCCTCGGTGATCAGGGTCCGACCGTGGGCGATGGCCGCGTCGACAGAGGCGAATCGGCCGCCGTCGGAGAACGAGTCGGGGGTGACGTTGACCACCCCCATGACCAGCGGCGGTTCCGAGAGCGGCAGACCCGGCACCACGGGCAGGTCGAGCGGTGCCCGACCGGTGCCGGACGGGGCCACACCGGTGGAAACGTGGGTACCTGAGGTCAGAGAAGACGGATCCGTCACGGACCGACGGTACCGGGACGCCCAGCAGTGAGCCAAAGCGTCACCGCTCCCGCCGCTGCGGTGGGGCGCCACCGCCGTGGCCGGTGATCACTCCCCACCGAGGGCTGCGTCGGTATCGTGAGCCAGGCTCTCAGTGGCGTCCGTTGATGAAGCGCATGGCCTCGTAACGGGTGGCGGCGTTCTCACGGAACAGCCCCCGCACCGCCGAGGTCACCGTGGTGGCGCCCGGCTTGCGCACCCCGCGCATCGACATACACAGGTGCTCTGCCTCGACCACCACGAGTACCCCCTTCGGTCGGAGGGTGCGTTCGATCTCGTCGGCCACCTGGCTGGTCAGCCGCTCCTGCACCTGTGGTCGTTTGGCGTAGGCGTCGACCAGGCGAGCCAACTTCGACAGCCCGGTGATGCGACCGTCGTCGTTGGGGATGTAGGCCACGTGGGCCGTGCCGATGAACGGCACCAGGTGGTGCTCACACATCGAGGTGAGGGAGATGTCGCGCACCATCACCATCTCGTCGTGGTCGGCTTCGAACATGACCTTGAGGTGGGCGGTGGGGTCGTCCCGCAACCCCGAGAAGACCTCGGCGTACATCCGCGCCACCCGGCCGGGGGTGGCCTGGAGTCCGTCGCGATCGGGATCCTCGCCGATGGCCTCGAGGATCTCGCGCACTGCCCGGGCCACGCGGTCGAGGTCCACCGGCTGGCGGAGCGGGTCGGTGACCGCCCCGCCGTAGCGAGGCCGGCCGTCGTCGGACGAACCGTTCGAGGACGCCGTCGGCTCGGATGCCGGCGGGTCAGTGGGCTGGTCAGCCATGCGATCAGTGCTCATGAGACTCCTCGAGGTGGTCGAGCAGGCGGGTGCTCGACGATGTGGGCCACACCGGACAACGATTCGTTGGACGACGCCTCACGTGCCCCGAGCGCACCGCTCCGCCCGGCCACGTCGCCGACCATGCCAGGCGAGTCATGGCTCGAGCCGGCCGGCACCGAGCCGTCGAGGAGGAGGGCCAGGTCGGGGTCCTCGATGGTCTCGTCCCTCACGAGGGCTGTGCTCAGGGCGTCGAGACGCTCACGGTGGACGGAGAGCAGTTCGGTGGCTGCGGCCGACGCCGTGTCGAGCAGGCTCCGGACCTCGGCATCGACGGTGGCGGCCAGCTGGTCGGAGACATGGGAAACCGCGGCGGCGTCGCGACCGAGGTACGACCCTTGTTCAGTCGCTCCCAGGTGACGCGGCCCGACGACGTCGGACATCCCGTAGACCGTGACCATCGCCCGGGCCAGTTCGCTGGCTCGCTCGAGGTCGTCGGCAGCGCCGGTGGACGTGTCACCCAACACGAGCTGCTCGGCCGCTCGGCCGGCGAGCAGCATGGCCAACTGGTCCCGCAATTCGGCGCTGGTCGTGAGGTAGCGGTCCTCGATGGGCAGGGCCAGGGTCCACCCGAGCGCCCGACCGCGCGCCACGATCGACACCTTGTGCACCGGATGGGTGTGCTCGAGGAGGTGGCCGACGAGGGCGTGGCCCGACTCGTGCACGGCCACCCGATGGGTCTCGGAACGCGACATCACCTTCGATCGCCGTTCGGGTCCGGCCATCACCCGGTCGACGGCGTCACCGATCTCACTGGGGCCGATGCGTTCGAGGTTTCGTCGAGTGGCGAGGAGCGCCGCCTCGTTGACCAGGTTGGCCAGGTCGGCGCCAGTGAAGCCGGGGGTGCGTCGAGCGACCAGCTCGAGGTCCACCGCGTCGTCGAGTGGGGTGCCTCGACCGTGCACCTCGAGAATGGCGGTCCGACCGGCGAGATCGGGGGCGTCGACCACGACCTGACGGTCGAAGCGACCGGGGCGCAGCAGCGCCGGGTCGAGCACGTCGGGCCGGTTGGTGGCGGCCACCAGGATGACCCCGGATCCCTCGTCGAACCCGTCGAGTTCCACGAGCAACTGGTTGAGCGTCTGCTCCCGCTCGTCGTGACCGCCGCCATGACCCGACCCGCGGTGCCGACCAACGGCGTCGATCTCGTCCACGAACACGATGCAGGGCGCCTCGGCCTTGGCCTGCTCGAAGAGCCCACGCACGCGGCTGGCACCGACACCAACGAACATCTCGACGAAGTCGGACCCGGAGATGGAGAAGAAGGGCACGCCGGCCTCGCCCGCCACCGCTCGGGCCAGCAGCGTCTTGCCGGTGCCGGGCGGCCCGACGAGCAGCACCCCGCGGGGCACCCTTGCCCCCATGGCGGCGAAGCGCTCGGGGGTCTTCAGGAACTCGGTGACCTCCCGTAGCTCGTCGACCGCTTCGGGGCAGCCGGCGACGTCGTCGAAGGTGACGTTCGGCTGGTCCCGTCGGTGCTGGCGGGCCCGGTTGCGGCCGAAGCCCATACCCCGGCCGCCCTGCATACTGAGGATGATCCAGGCCAGCACACCGACCAGGACGACGATCGGCGCCAGCTCGATCAGCATGCGCTGCCAGATGGGCGGCTCGGAGTTGTCGACAGTGACCGCTACACCGCTGTCGAGCAGCGACGTGGTCAGCGTGTCGATGAACTCGCCGGGGTAGTCGACGAGGTAGGTGGCACCGTCGACGACCTCGACCTCGACCACGCTCTCGCCGCTGCGGATCTCAGCGGTCTCCACCTCGCCGTCGGCGAGGAGGGCCTCGAGTTCGCTCAGGTCGATCGTCTCGGGGGTGTCGCCGCTTCGCAGCGCCAACGTGGCGGCGAGCACGGCAACCACGACGATCCCCCCGCCGGCCCACCACAGGAGGCGCCGGCGCCGCTGTCGGCTCGAAGCTCGGTGTTCCACCAAGACCTGAGGCTACCGGGGTGCCCCGCCGTCCGTGCGATCAGGCGCTCGAGGACTGATCGCCGGGCTGCCGACACCACCCACCCGCACCCGGTAGGGTTCGGCGCCGATGGAGTCCACCATGCAATCGAACGGCGGGGACCCACACCTGGGTCCGATCCTGATCAGCCACGACGACCTGCACTCGCGTATCGGTGCACTCGGCGCCCAGATCACCGCGGACTACCAAGGTCGACCACCGCTGATGGTGGGGGTGCTCAAGGGCGCCTTCGTGTTCATGGCGGACCTGGTCCGTTGCATCGACCTGCCCGTCGAGGTCGACTTCATGGCCGTGTCGTCGTACGGCAGTGCCACCAAGACCTCCGGGGTGGTGCGCATCGTGAAAGATCTGGACGTGGATCTGACCGATCGACACGTCCTGCTCGTGGAGGACATCGTCGACTCTGGCCTGACGCTCTCGTACCTGCGCAAGAACTTGATGGCCCGGGGCCCGGCATCGCTCGAGGTGTGCGCACTGCTGGCCAAGCAGACAGAGCACGACGTCGACGACGAGGTCCGCTACGTGGGTTTCGACATCCCCGACGAGTTCGTGGTGGGGTACGGCCTCGATGTGGCCGAACGGCACCGCAACCTGCGCGACGTCCGCCAGTACCTGACCGACGACGCCACCTGAGGCTCCGGCCAGCGAAGGCCGGGTTCACCAGCCCGCATCGTCCGTCATCGGCGGCTCCATCCTCAAGCGGCCGTCACGACGCGCCACGCGCCACCCCCCGGCCAACTCCGTCGCCTTGTGCTCACCTCGCGCCACCGAGAGGACGCGCCTCACCCCGGCCGCGTCCGGCGGATAGTCGAGCGCAGATGCGCTCCGCAGCCAGCGGCGGAGCGCAGCCACCGCCACCACCTCGTCGCTGGCCGCCACCGCGGCCACCGCCCGCGCGTCGGGGGGGTCGGGCCCCAAAGCAGCTGCGGCGGCCGCGCCCTGATCGGCCCGCGCCGCGCGGAGTTGGGCGTGG
>JAFIEP010000080.1 GCA_020832495.1 Acidimicrobiia bacterium
CCCCCCCCCCCCCCCCCCCCCCCGCCCCCCCCGCGGGCCCCACGTCCGCGTCTCGCCACCAGCGTGGACTCGCTACGGTGGACGACCATGCCCAGCTTCGACATCGTCTCCGAGATCGACCTGCAAGAGGTGCGCAACGCCGTGGACCAGGCGTCGCGCGAAGTGGCCACCCGCTTCGACTTCAAGGGGACCGACACCTCGGTCACCCTCCACGAGAAGGAACAACGCATCGAGCTGCACTCCTCCACGGAGGATCGTTGCAAAGCCGCCCGACAGGTGCTCGAGGAGAAGCTGGTCAAGCGCAAGGTGTCGCTGAAGTCGGTGGACTGGGGCGACATGGAGGAAGCCGCCGGCGCCACCGCTCGGCAACAGGCCCGGCTGGTGGCCGGCATCTCCTCGGACAAGGCAAAGGAGCTGAACAAGGCCATCAAGGCCATGGGGCTCAAGGGGGTGAACTCGCAGACCCAAGGGGAGCAGCTGCGCGTGTCGGCCAAGAAGCGCGACGACCTCCAAGCGGTCATCGCCAACCTGAAAGAGGGCGACTACGGCATCCCGCTGCAGTTCAACAACTTCCGGGACTGAACCACACGAGACCACACGAGCGGCGGGACCGAGCCGCTCGATGCGACGATGCCGGTCAGTCGATGCCGGTCAGTCGTAGTACCCGGAGTGGATGTAGATGCAAGGAACCCCTTCGGCGTGGAACATCTCGACGTTGCGGCGGTCGTCCTCGAAGGCCAGCTTCGGCTCGAGACCCACGCTGCGCAGGTGGGCCACCACCCCCTGCTTGAACCGGCGGGACGCGCTGTAGTCACCCCAGTCCCGCATGATGAGCAGGTCCCAGCGGAGCCGGTACCGCTCGAGCCACCCCAGGGTGTGCGGCCGAACCCGCAGCGGTCGGGCGGTGAGCAGGACCACCCGCAGGTCGTCGTCGAGCAGCGACAGCAAGGTGGCGACCTCATCGATGAGTTCGTCGTCGCCGCACGCCTCGAAGAAGGTGTCCCAGTCGCGCTGGGGCCACTCGAGGTAGTGCTGGCGGCCTGCCGCGTCGGACAGCACACCGTCCATGTCGAACACCACGCACGGTCCCGGCGCCACTGGGCCGGTCCGCCACCACCAGTGCTCGGGGACCGGTGCGTCGATCAACTCGACGGCGTCGGTGGGGCCGTCATCGGGTGGTCCGGGCTCGCTCACGACGCTGAACCCTACCGCCGCCGGACGGGGTCGCTCAGCGGGCGGCGTCGCGGATCTGCTCGACGATGCCCGGGTCGGCGAGCGTGGTCGTGTCCCCCAACTCACGCCCCTCGGCCACGTCGCGCAGCAGTCGCCGCATGATCTTGCCCGAGCGGGTCTTGGGGAGGTCGGGCACCACGAGAACCTGCTTCGGACGGGCGGTGGGCCCGATCTTGGTGGCCACGTGGGCACGAAGTTCGTCGACGAGGTCGGCCGTGGCCTCCACGCCCCCGCGGACGATGACATAGCCCACGATGGCCTGACCGGTGACGTCGTCGGTGGCCCCCACCACCGCCGCCTCGGCCACGGCCGGATGGTCGACCAGCGCCGACTCGACCTCCGTGGTGGAGATGCGGTGACCCGAGACGTTCATCACGTCGTCCACCCGGCCGAGGAACCAGATGTAGCCGTCCTCGTCGATCTTGGCCCCGTCGCCGGCGAAGTAGCGCCCTTCGAATCGACTCCAGTAGGTGTCCCGATAGCGCTCGGGATCTCCCCACACCCCGCGCAGCATGGCCGGCCACGGCTTCGTCAGGGTCCAGTAGCCACCCCCTCGCTCGACGGGGTTACCCTCGTCGTCGACCACCTCACCGAACACCCCCGGCAGCGGGATCGTCGCCGAGCCGGGCTTGGTGGCCACCACTCCGGGGAGCGGCGCCACCATCTGCGCCCCGGTCTCGGTCTGCCACCAGGTGTCGACGATCGGGCAGCGGCCGCCGCCGATGTGGGTGTGGTACCACATCCAGGCCTCGGGATTGATCGGCTCACCCACGGTGCCCAAGAGGCGCAGGCTGGCAAGGTCGTGGCCTCCGGGTTCGTGGTCGCCCCACTTCATGAACATCCGGATGGCGGTCGGGGCGGTGTAGAGCTGCGTGACCCGGTAGCGCTCGACCATGTCCCACAACCGGTCACGCCCGGGCGTGTCCGGTGTGCCTTCGTAGAGCACGGAGCTCGCACCGTTCGTGAGAGGGCCGTAGACGATGTAGCTGTGACCGGTCACCCAACCGATGTCCGCCGCGCACCAGTAGACGTCGGTGTCAGGGCGCAGGTCGAACACGTAGCGGTGGGTGAACGCCACCTGGGTGAGGTAGCCCCCAGTGGTGTGCATGATGCCCTTCGGCTTGGCAGTGGTGCCCGAGGTGTAGAGGAGGTAAAGCAGGTCCTCGGCCGCCATGTGCTCGGGTTCGCAGACCTCGGCGGCCTCGGCCATCAGGTCGTGGTACCAGAGGTCACGGCCCTCCACCATGGCGACGTCCTCGCCGGTACGACGCACCACCACCACGTGGTTCACCGACGGGCACGCCTCGAGGGCCGCGTCCACGTTGGGCTTCAGCGCCGATGCGGCACCCTTGCGGAACCCGCCGTCGGCGGTGACGACCACCGTCGCCTCGGCGTCGTTCACGCGGTCGGTGATCGAGTCCGGGGAGAAGCCGCCGAAGATGACCGAGTGGGCAGCACCGACGCGGGTGCAGGCCAGCATGGCGACGGGCAGCTCGGGGATCATGGGCATGTAGATGGCCACCCGGTCGCCGCGCTGCACCCCGAGCGAGCGCAGGACGTTGGCGAAGCGCTGCACCTCGGCCAGGAGGTCGGCGTAGGTGACGGTGCGGGTGTCGCCAGGCTCGCCTTCCCACCAGAAGGCCACCTTGTCCCCTCGACCGGCCTCGACGTGACGGTCCAAGCAGTTGTACGACACGTTCAGCGTGCCGCCGTCGAACCAACGGGCGAACGGGAGATCCCATTCCAGCACGGTGTCGAAGTCGCGGTACCAGCTGAGCAGCTCGCGCGCCTGACGGGCCCAGAACGCTTCGGGATCTGCGGCGGCTTCCTCGTAGAGCGACCGGTCCGTCACCAGCGCCGTTTCGGCGAACTCTTCGGGAGGGGCGAAACTGCGATCCTCGGTGAAATAGTCCTCGATGGTCGGCTCGGCCATGTCGTTCCCCCTGCTCGTGGTCGGCTGGATCGTGGTCGGCTGGGTGCTCGGTCGCCTGGCCGCCTCGAGCCAGACACTACCGGGCCACCGCATCGCCGGGGCAGGTGTCCGCACGTGGTGGCACGTCCGTACACGACAGCCCTGCAGAGAGCATGATATGAGTCGATCGGACCATTCGTCAGCCGAGTCTCAACGCCCGAGTCCGCGCTGCCGATGATCTGATGACAGGTGAGGGAGGACGATGGAGGCTCGCTCGGAGCGACCGCGACGTACCCGGCGCACCAAGAAAAAGCGCGTCCCCCTCGCTCGTCGATTCGTCGTGCGTTGCACCTTGGCGGTGGCACTCCTCGCCGTCGTGGTCGCCTGGGCGGTCGGTGGGTCCGAGCGCACCCTCGGTGACCTCGAGGTGCACACGACCCAGCTCACTGCCGCAGCAGACCAGCCGGGGCGGGTGCACCGGATCGCAGACTTGGCCACCAGCTTCGACCGCGCCGTGGCCGACGCAGATCCGCGCGCCTCGGAGATCGGCGGCATGCTCCGCCAAGAAGCCACCCGGCTCCGCCAGGTGCAAGAGGGCCTGGTCAACGGCGACCCACAGTTGGGGCTTCCTCCCGTCGAGCTGAACGCCCAACTCGAGGAGCTCCACCTCGGCAGCGGTCGTCTCCTCAACCGGGTGGACGTCTACGCCTCCGAGGCGACGCGCATGACCAACCTCATCACCGCGGCCGACACCGACCGTCGCGCCCAGGTGGCCAGGGAGATCGCCAACAACTCGCTGCAGTTGTCCGAAGACCTCGAGCAGGCCACCGCCGCCTACGCCAGCGCAGTCAACGACAGCATCACCCAGCGGCGAGATCTGAACCTGCTGGTGGTGATGGCCGCACTCTCCGCTGTGGCCGTCGTCATCTTCGCCTTGTTCCGCCCGATGGCGCAGGCCATCCGCAGCGAGACGACACAGCTCGAGGCAGCGGAACGGCTGCAACGAGACAACAGCGAACGCCAGCGCTTCCGCAACGACTTGTCGCGAGCGCTCGAACACTGCGACGAGGAGATCGAGGTGCTCGCCGCTGTGGGCCGTGCCATGGCCGAGGTGACCGAGGATCGCCCAACGGAGTTGCTCATGGCCACTGAGGACGAGCACGCACTCCGTCGGCTCGTGGAGCACCCGCTGGCGGGCGCCGCCCGGTGTCCCGTGGAGCACACCGAGTCCTGCGCCGCGCTGCGCGCCGGGCAGACCATGGTCTACGAGAGCAGCCGCATGCTCAACGTCTGCCCGAAGCTGCCACAACACCATGACGCCCCGTGTTCGGCGGTGTGCGTGCCGCTGGTGTTCAACGGACGCGCCATGGGGGTGCTCCACGCCACCGGTCCGGAGAACGGCGGCATCTCCCACATGCAGACCGAGCGTCTGAAGGCCCTCGGAGCCGAAGGCGCAAGCCGGATCGGCACCATCCGCATCACCAAGGCCACCGAACGCCTGGCTCGCAGCGACGTGCTCACCGACCTCGACAACCGGCGCACGCTCATGGAGCGGGTGGGTGAGTTGAACGCTCGCCACGTGCCCTTCGCCGTGGCCATCGCCGACCTCGACCACTTCAAGGACCTCAACGACACCTACGGCCACGAGACCGGTGACCGGGCGCTGCAGCTCTTCTCCGACTGCCTGCGCCGCACGCTCCGCCCCGAGGACATCGTGGCCCGCTACGGGGGCGAGGAGTTCGTGGTCGTCCTACCCGACACACCCATTGCGCAAGCCGTCACGGCCATCGAGCGGGTCCAGGTGGGACTGGCCGAGATGATCAGCGAACGCAACAGCGTGCCCTTCACCGCCAGCTGGGGGCTCACTGCCTCCGACACCGCCGACAGCTTCGAGGACGCCCTCCGCGTGGCGGACCTGGCGCTGTACGAGGCCAAGGCCAACGGTCGCAACTGCCTCGTGGTGGACGGGGAGGCAGCCGCCCGCCACGCCGCAGCAGGACGACCGGCCACGCCGACCCGACCGGCACCGTCGCGTCCTACGGGCGACGGGGACCACACTGCCGCTCCCCCGCCGCCTCCGCCACCCCCGCCGGCTCCTGTGACCCAGCCGGCTCCTGTGGCCCAGCCGGCTCCTGTGGCCCAGCCGACGACGGTGACGCGGCCAGCCCGACCGGGCCGAGCAGTGCCGCCGACGCCCTCGCCGGCGCCCACCACCAGGACCACCTCGACGCCCTCGACGCCCTCGACACCCTCGCCGAGTCCAGCCACAGCCCCAGTGCCGCCGCCCCGCGTGCCGGACGCCTGACTGCCGGCGCCCTGACGGCGGCCCGCTGCTCACTCCCCTTCCTGAACTCGCCGCCGCTCGTTCAGCACTCCCAGGTGAGCACGCCGAAGTCACCCAGGCCACCCACCTCGCAGAGCGCCTCGGCTTCCCGAATGCGGCTGCGGCCCTCGATGGCCGCCAGGTCCCCGATGTGCGCCCGCTCGATCCATCGAGCGCGACCCTCCTCCACCAGCGCGTCGATGCCGTGACGGCCCAGGAACGCAGCCTGGGTCTCCTGGGTGTCGGGAGGGCGCACCCGCCCCAGTTGGTCGACGGCCACCTCGCAGGTGATGTCCTGGGTGCCGGGGTGGTCGAGCGGGTGGGTGCCGCGCTCGTGCACCCGATAGGTGCGCAGCCACTCTCGCCACGGGCGCGTCGCCAGGTCAGCGGTGGTCGCCGTGTAGTCGACCACCACCACCCGCCCACCGTCGAGGCTGTCGATGGCGCGGCGGAGCCACCGCGCGCTCTCCTCCTGCAAGGGCACCCGGGCACCGACCGGCGCCTCGGGCGCCGCTGCATCGGCCTGCTGGGCCACCGCGGCATCGCCGAGCGGTACCAGTTGCTCGACGAAGCGCACGGTCGGCGGGTCGGCGGGCTGGTTGGCGGGCTGGTTGGCGGCCGCCCGGGTCGCGGTATGGGGCTCGTCGAGGGCCACGTACAGTTCGGCCCAGCCCTGGTGGGTGCGCTCCACGATGCGTGTGGGCAGGTTGTCGAGCAGTTCATTGGCCAGCACCACCCCGGTGAAGCGACCGGGTGGCATGGCGGCCAGCGAGACGAAGCGCGGACCGTCGCCGCGGGTCACCGCCGGCACGGTGTCGTCGACTGCTGGTTCCTGCTCGCCCGCTGCCCCCTGCGGCGGGAGGGCCAGCCACGGCTGGTGGAGCGGGAGTCGATCGGCGTGCAACGCCCGCTGTGCCTCGCTGCGCTCGACCAGCACCCAGGTCAACGCCGGGGCGCACGCCGGCGCCACTGCCCGCATGCTCCGAGCCAAGGTCCCTGGGCCGGCACCGGCGTCGACCACCACGAACGGGTCCGGGCGGCCCAGCTCGTCCCACCAGGCGTCGAGGGCCCGGCCCAGCACCCGGGCGAACAGCGGCCCCACCTCGACGCTGGTGATGAAGTCCCCGCCGGCGGTGCCCGCCCGACCACCTGCTGCGTAGAAGCCGGTCGGCTCGTGGTAGAGCGCGATCTCACAGAAGCGGTCGAAGCGCAACGGGCCCTGACGCCGGATGAGCGCCGCCACGACCTCGGAGACAGGCGTGTGGTCGGTGGGCGTGTCGTCGGTGGCTCGTGCGTCGGGATCCACCGGTCGAAGTCCTGGCTTCTGCCGGTCAGAAGCCGAGGGTGAGGAAGCTCTCGGCGCCGGTGAACTGGTCGACCAGCGGCGGGTAGACGCCGATGGCCACGGTCAGCACCGCAGTGATGACCAGCGCCGAGGCCACCGACACCGGCACCCGCACCCGGGTGGTGTCACCGTCGGGCGCCGGATCGATCCACATGATGCGGGCGATCTTGGCGTAGTAGCCGAGGGCGATCACCGAGTTCACACCGACGATGATGGCCATCGAGTAGCCGAACCACGTGCCCGGTTGCACCAGCGCCAGGACCACGGCCAGCTTGCCGTACCAGCCAGCCAGGAACGGGATGCCGGCCAGGGAGAACACGAAGATGGTCATGGCCACCGTGAGGGCTGGGGCGTAGTTCAGCATCCCGCCGTAGCTCGACAGCTCGGCCGAGCCTGTCTTGCGGGCCATGGCGATGACGATGCCGAACGCCCCGAGGTTCATGGCCATGTAGATGACCAGATAGGTGGCGATGGCCGAGGTGGCCAACTCGGCGCTGGTGGCCGAGTGTCCGGCGATGGCCAACGGCGCCAGCATGTAGCCGGCTTGGGCCACACCGGAGTAGGCCAAGAGCCGAACCATGTTGGTCTGACGCAGAGCGATGACGTTGCCCACGGTCATGGTGGCGGCGGCGAGGGCCCAGATGAGCGGCTCGAAGATCTCGGGCTGGGTGGGGAAGGCCACCAGTACGACGGTGATGAGGGCCACGAAACCGGCGGCCTTGGAGGCCACGGCCACGAAGGCGGTGACCGGCGTGGGCGCCCCCTCGTAGACGTCGGGGGCCCACGTGTGGAAGGGCACGGCCGACACCTTGAACCCGAAGCCCACGATGGTGAAGACGATGGCCACGATGACCAGCGCCGGCGCCTCGCCCGACACGGCAGCGGCGATGTCCACCAGGCGGGTGGAGCCGGTGAGCCCGTAGAGCAGCGACATGCCGTAGAGCAGCACGCCCGAGGCGAACACACCCATCAGGTAGTACTTGAGACCGGCCTCATCGGAGCGGGACTCGCGCTTGCGCCACGCCGCCAGCATGTAGGCCGGGATGGAGATGGTCTCGAGGGCCACGAAGATGCCGATGAGGTCACGGGCCGAGGCCATGATCATCATGCCCAGGATCGAGGCCAACAACAGCTGGTAGTACTCACCCTCCCAGTAGTCGCCCTCGGCGATGTAGTTGGTGCTCAACAGCACCACGATGTAGCCGGCCACCAGGAACAACGCCTTGAACAGCAGGGCGTAGTTGTCCACCACGTAGGCGGCGTCGAACATCGAACGCACCGCCCCGTCGACCGCCATGGTCACCACCGGGACGATGGCCACCAGCAGGCCGATGCTGGTGATCGACGAGATGGCCCACTTGCGATCCTCCCCGCCGAAGGCGTCGACGAGGATGATGATGGCCAGCACCCCGAGCACGATCAGCTCGGGCGCGAGGGCATGCCAGTCGATCGGCGGATGGTCCACGCTGGCGAGCATGCTGGCGGCGAAGGTCATGGTGGATCAGCCCCCGAGTGCGGCGAGCGACTCGACGACGGCAGGGTTGGTGGTGTTGAACAGCAGGCCGGGCAGGAACCCGAGCACGACGATGAGCACCAGCATGGGCAGCCAGGCCACCCACTCGAGGGGCTGCACGTCGGTGATCTCGGGATCGTTCTCGAACTCCTCCGACGGCACACCGAAGGCCACCCGCTGGTAGAGCCACAGCAGGTAGCCGGCAGCGAAGACTGTGCCGATAGCGGCGATGACCATCATCGTGCGGAAGAAGGCCAGGTTCAGCCCTTCAGCGGGCTGGTACACCGACAGGATGGCCGGGAACTCACCCCAGAAGCCGGCCAGGCCGGGCAGGCCCAGCGAGGCCATGGTGCACAGGCCCAGGATCCACCCCATGCGGGGTGCCTGCTTGAGCATGCCGCCGAGGCGGGCGATCTCGAGGGTGTGGTAGCGCTCCTTGGTGGACCCGGCGATGAAGAAGAGCATGCCGGTGATGAGACCGTGGGCCACCATGCCGAAGATGGCAGCGTTGATGCCGAAGTCGGTGAGGCTGGAGATAGCCAGCATGGTGAAGCCCATGTGAGCCACCGACGAGAAGGCGATGAGCCGCTTCATGTCGGTCTGGGCCAGACAACACAGGGCGCCGTAGATGATGCCGATGACGGCCAACAGCGCGATCACCGGCGCCCAGGTCTTGGCCGCTTCGGGCAGGATGGGGATGGCGATGCGCACGAAGCCGTAGGTGCCGAGCTTCAGCAGCACGGCGGCCAGGATCACCGAGCCCACCGTGGGGGCCTGGGTGTGGGCGTCGGGCAGCCAGGTGTGGAAGGGGAACATCGGCACCTTCACGCCGAAACCGATGAACATGCCGCCGAAGATCCACAGCGCAGCGGTGGTCCCCACTCCCGCAGCGGCCAGGTCGGGCAGCAACGTCATGTCGAACGAGCCGATGAGGGCACCGTCCACCATCACCGGGTCGGACAGGAAGTAGAGGGCCAGGAAGGCCACGATCATCAGCGCCGAACCGAACAGCGTGTAGAGGAAGAACTTCAGCGAGGCGTACTTGCGGTCCGGACCGCCCCACACGCCGATGAGGAAGTACATGGGCAGCAACACGACCTCGAAGAACACGAAGAACAAGATGAGGTCGAGGGCGATGAACGACCCGATCATGCCGGTCTCGAGCACCAGGAGCAGCACGAAGAAGGCCTTCGGGTTGCCCGGGCTGGGGATGTGGTTCCACGAGTAGATGATGCACAGCGGCACCACGAACACGGTGAGGGCCAACAGCGGCAGCGAGATGCCGTCGATGCCCACGATGTAGCGGCTGTTGATCACCTCGATCCAGGGGATGTTGGCGAAGAACTGCTTGCCCGACTCGCTGTAGTCGAACTCGAGGAGCAGGTAGAGGCCCATGCCGAAGGTGAGGAGCGACGTGATGAGCGCCCCCAGCTTGACCAGCGCCTCGTTGCCCTTGGGCACCAGCAGGAGCAGCAGGGCTCCCGCCAGTGGCAGGAACACCGTGTAGGTGAGCGGATTCCAGAACGAGCCCGTGCTCTCCACGACGGGCACGCCGGCGGCGTCGACCTCGACCGGAGGTTGGAGCTGCGCTGCGAGTTGGAGAAGTTCGAATCTCATCATGCTTCCCGTGGGTGGACTAGCTGTTGACGATCGCCTGGACGATCACGAACACGATGCCGAGCAACACGGCACTCCCGAACAGGAGTGCGCCGTAGTGCTGGACCTTGCCCGTCTGGACCTTGCGGAATGCGTCGCCTGACTCGTTCGAGGCGGTACCGGTGCTGTTGACGATGGTGTCGACCACGCCCTGGTCGACGTAGCGGTAGGTGACCTTGCCGACCTCGCGTGCGCCCACGCCGGCACCGTCGACGATCTTGTCGATGATGTTCTGGTTGACCCAGTAGGAGCCGCGGGCGATGCCGCCGCGCATGGCCTCGCCGAGACCGTCGTAGATGGCGTCGAGGTAGTACTTGTTCTCGAGCAGCCGGTAGCCGGCCCCGGCCACGGCGTTGCGCTGGGTCAGCCCACGTAACCCCTTGCCCAGGTCGTACTGGTAGTAGGAGAAGGACAGCGCGATGCCTCCGACCGCCAAGAGGACCGACAGGCCGGCGATCCAGTAGTTGAAGTCGGCCACCACCAGTTCGGGCGGGAACAGGAAGGTGGGTTGCACCATGTCCTCGAACCAGTGGGCCCCGATGCCCACCCCGTTGAACCAGTAGAAGGGGAAGTTGATGATCCCTGCGAACGTGGCGAACACCGACAGGATGATGAGCGGCACCGTCATCACCTTGGGCGACTCGTGGGGATGGGCGTGGCCTCGGTACTCGCCCCAGAAGGTCATCCAGTAGGCCCGGCCCATGTACGCAGCGGTGAGGAAGGCAGTGATGAGCCCCATGCCCAACATGAGGTGGTACGCCCCCGCACCCTGCCCCGCAGCGGCGCCGGCCAGGATCTCGTCCTTCGACCAGAACCCGGCGAACGGCACGATGCCGGCCAGGGCGAAGGTGCAGATGAGGAACGTGCCGTGGGTGATGGGCATCTTCTTGCGCAGCCCACCCATCTCGCGCATGTCGAAGGTGTGGTGGCAGGCATGGCTGACCGAGCCGGCCCCGAGGAACAGTGCTGCCTTGAAGAAGGCATGGGTGAAGAGATGGAACACGCCCGCGGTCCACGCACCGACGCCGAGCGCCATGACCATGAAGCCCAACTGCGAGATGGTCGAGTAGGCCAGCACCTTCTTGAGGTCGGTCTGCACGAAGGCCAGCGACGCACCCACCAAGGTGGTGAGACCGCCGATGAGGGCCACGTAGTGGATCTGGCTGCCCCCGATCTCGAGGCCCGACCAGAACACCGGGTAGAGGCGCGCAATGAGGTACACGCCGGCCACCACCATGGTGGCGGCGTGGATGAGAGCGGACACCGGGGTGGGGCCGGCCATGGCGTCGGGCAACCAGGTGTGCAGCGGGAACTGGCCCGACTTCGAGGTGACGCCGGCGAACAGGCACAGCGAGCCGATGAGCAGCAGCGTGGTGTTGGCCTCACCGGAGAGGGCGTACTCGTTGAGGTGCAGCACGCTGAAGCTGGTGCTGCCCGCCGCGAAGAACAACAGGATGATGCCGATGAGCAGACCCATGTCGCCCACGCGGTTGGTCATGAAGGCCTTCAGCGCGGCGTCGGAGTTCTTGCGTTCCTCCCACCAGTGGCCGATGAGGCCGAACGAACACACGCCCACCAACTCCCAGCCCACCAGCATCTGCAGCGTGTTCGACGACAGGACGTAGAACAGCATGGCGGCGGTGAACAGGCTGAGGAAGGCGAAGTAGTGGGTGTGGCGCCGGTCGCCGTGCAGGTAGGCGGTGGAGAAGACGTGCACCAAGAGCGAGATGAGGGTGACGGTGAAGAGCATCATCACCGACAGACCGTCGACGTAGGTGCCGATCTCGAAGCTGATGGCGTTGCCGTCGGCGCCCATCCCGCTCTCGAACCAGGTGAGCGAGCACACGATGGGCGGCGTCGGGCCGTCGTCGTAGTCGGCGGCGAAGGCCGCCGGGCTGGTTGCCGGTGCCGAGGCGGCGTTCTCGCCCACCGACAACGGCGCGGCACCCTCGAGTGACTGCTCCTCGAGCGACTCCTCGAGCGAGGCCTCGGTCTCGGCCTCGAGCTCGGGGGACATCTCGAGCCCCACGTACAGCGGCTCCTGGAACTGCTCGTTGCCGCAGGCCACCACCTCGCGCCCGTCGCTGTGGTCGTTGACCCGCTCGACCCAGCCGAAGGCCACGATGCACGAGAGCACGAAGCAGACCGCCACCGCGGCAATGCCGATGGCCGCCCTGCCCATCTCGGGGAGGCGCTTGCCGACTGCCAGGATGGCCAGGAACGACCCGGCCATGATGGCCGGGATGATCCAGACGTTGGTCATCAAGGTCGTAGGAAGGTCCATGGCGGTGCGGCGCTAGCCCTTCATCTCGTCGAGCGAGTCCACGTCGATACTTCGACGGTTCCGGTAGATCATGAGCACGATGGCCAACCCGACCGCCACCTCGGCGGCAGCGATGGGGATGACGAACAGCGCAAAGGCCTGCCCGGTGGCCTGCTGCAGGTGCGTACCGAAGGCCACCAGGTTGATGTTCACGGCGTTGAGGATGAGCTCGATGCTCATGAGCACCATCACGCCGTTGCGGCGCACGAGCACGCCATAGACCCCGATGCAGAAGAGCACCGCGCCGAGAAGGAGGAACTGGTTCAGCAGCATCAGTCGCGCCTCGCCAGGACGATGGCGCCGGTCAGCGCCACGAGCAGGAGCACACCGACCACCTCGAATGGGATCAGGTAGGTGATGAACACCGAGTCGGCCACCTGGGCGGTGGTCTGGCCCAACTCGGCAGTGGTCTGGCCGGCGAGCGCCAACTGATCGTCGCCGTAGTAGTCGACCAGGCTGTAGGCCAACAGCCCGAGGAGCGCCACCGCCACCGCAATGGCCACCGGACGCATCGGTTTGTTGTCGAGGTCGTCGGACTTGCCGAGCTTGGCCTCGGTCAACATGATGCCGAACAAGAACAGCACCACGATGGCCCCGATGTAGACGATGACCTGCACGATGGCGATGAACTCCGCCGCCAGCAGGATGTACTGGGCGGCCACGCCGGCGAGCACCATCACCAGGTAGAGCGCGGCGTGCATGACGTTGTCGGTGGTCACCACCCGAATGGCGGCGCCGACGATCATGAAGGCGATCACGGCGAAGCCGATGTTCTGGGCGACCATGAGTCCGGAGTCAGCGAGGATCATACGCTGGCACCTTCTTCGGCTTGGCTTCCGAGCCGGCCTCGTAGGGCTCGAACTCGGGCACGGTCTGCATCCACTCGCCGAGACGCTCCTTCTCGTGGAGCAGATCGGCGATGCGCACCTCGGAGAACTCGTACTCGGGGCTCCAGAACAGGGCGTCGAAGGGGCACACCTCGACGCAGATCCCGCAGTACATGCACAGGGAGTAGTCGATGGCGAAGCGGTCGAGGGCGTTCACCTGGCGGGGCTTGCCGCCGGCACGACGTGGCGGGGCCAGCGTCTTGTGGGCCTCGATGTAGATGCACCAGTCGGGGCACTCGCGCGAGCACAACATGCAAGCCGTGCAGTTGTCCTCGTGCAGGGCAATGACCCCACGGGCGCGGGCGGTGGGTTCTTCCTTGACGTGCGGGTAGGGCACCGTGACGGGACCACCGCTCGGCTTGAGCGTGTCCACCATCGTCTTGAAGGTGACCCCCAAACCCTTCACCATGCCGGGCACTTTGGGCATCAGCGCACCTCCTCGGGAACGGTTGCGCTGGCGAGCAGCGAGAACGGACGCAGGTTCGCAGCCATCAGAACGCCACCACCACGATGCCGGTGACGGTGATGTTCACCAGCGAGAGCGGGATCAGGTACTTCCAGGCAAAGGTCTGGAGTTGGTCCTCACGGAACCGCGGGTACGTGAAGCGGAACCAGAAGATGAGGAACGACACGAACATGATCTTGACGAACAGCGCGATGGGGCCGACCACGTTGGCCCACACGCTGTCGGGCGGGATGCCCGGCACGTACCAGCCACCGAGGAAGAGCGTGGCCGCGATGGCCGCAAAGGCGAAGGCGGTGGCGAACTCGCCCAGGAAGAAGAAAAGGAACCGGAAGCCGGTGTACTCGATGTGGTAGCCGCCGACCACCTCGGTCTCGGCGATGGGCATGTCGAACGGCGGCTGGGCCAGCTCGGCCTGCACGGCGGCCATGAACACGAAGAAGGCCAGGATCTGGGTGAGGATGAGCGGCAGGCCGATCCCGCCCCAGCCGAAGATCTCACCGGTGGCCTGGGCCCACACGATGTCCTGCATCGACAGCGAACCGACCTGGATGACCACGCCGGTCACGGCCAGCACCAGCGGCAACTCGTAGGCGATGAGCTGGCCGGCCGCACGCAGACCGCCCATGAGGGCGTACTTGTTGGACGACGCCCAGCCGGCCATGAGCACGCCGATGACCGACAGCGAAGACACCGCCATGGCGAAGAAGATGCCGGTGGGCAGGTTCTCGATGACCAGGTCGGGACCGGCCGGTACCACCACGTAGGTGAGGAAGGTGCTGACCAGCACCACGATGGGGGCCGCCTTGAACACGAAGCGGTCGGCGGCGTCGGGGATGATGTCCTCCTTCTGGAGGAATTTCACGCCGTCAGCGAGCAACTGGAGCAGACCGCGGGGACCGGCCTCCTGGGGGCCCATGCGGCTCTGCATCCACGACATCATCTTGAACAGGAAGACGATGCCCAGAATGAGCGCGGTGGTGGGCACCAGGACCGCCATGACGGCGACCTTGATGGCCGTCTCCTGCCAGTAGGCAAGCTCGATGGCGAGCAGCATCGGCATCACCGGTCGATGTCTCCCAGGATGAAGTAGAGCGACGCCAGGATGGTGACCATGTCGGGGACGAACACCCCGCGGGTCACCCAGGGCACGATCGAGATGTTGTTGAACGACGCCGAGCGGATCTTCACCCGGAACGGCACCAGGTCGCCCTTGGAGACCACGTAGTAGCCCATCTCGCCGAGGGGGTTCTCGGTGGCCACGTAGGCCTCACCCTCGGGCACCTTGATGATGCGCGGCACCTTGGCCATGACCGGACCCGAGGGGATGGCATCGAGGAGTTGGTCCACGATCAGCGTGGACTCGCGCACCTCCTGCAGGCGCACCCAGGTGCGGGCGAAGGAGTCGCCGTCGGGGTGGGTGTGCACCTTCCAGTCGGCCTTGTCGTAGGACAGCCCAGGCGGCACCGAGTCGCGACGGAGGTCCCAGTCGACACCCGAGCCCCGGATGTTGGCCCCGGTGAGGCCGTAGCTGCGAGCGACGTCGGGCGGGATGACGCCGATGCCCCGGGTGCGGGCCTGGAAGATCTCGTTGCCGAGCACGAGCGTCTCGAACTGGTCGCAGAACGTGCGCATGCGTTCCATGCAGCGCTTCGTCTCGGCGATCCACCCCTTGGGCAGGTCATCCTTCAGGCCGCCGATACGGTCGAAGTTGGGGTGGAACCGCCCGCCGGTGGCCGACTCGATCTGGTTGAGCACGAACTCGCGGTCGCGGAAGGCGTAGAAGCCGATGGTGATGCCGCCGAGCTGGATACCGAGGTCGCCGAGGAAGAGCGACACGTTGGCCATGCGGGACAGCTCGAAGAGGATGGTGCGGATCACCTGGGCACGGGGCGGTGCCTCGATGTCCATCAGCTTCTCGGCGGCGAGGATGAACGGCACCTCGTTGGCGAAGCTGCCCAGCCAGTCGATGCGGTTCACCAGGGTGGTGACCTGCGGGTAGGTGCGGACCTCGCACAGCTTCTCGTAGCCCCGGTGCATGTAGCCGGGGTACGGCTCGGCGCGCACGACCTGCTCGCCGTCGAGCCGCACGATGATGCGTAGCGTGCCGTGGGTGGCCGGGTGCTGCGGGCCGATGTTCAGCGTCATGCCGTCGTCGGTCTCGAACTGCAGGTTCACCCGGGCGTCGGCGGCCTGGGCGGCCACGTAGGCGAGCTGTTGCGATTCGGTGAGGGTCATGCGCCCTCCTCCTCGTCCTCGCCCGGCATGGGCTCGGTGTCGACGATGCCCGGCCACGGCTTCACCCGGCGAGCGAGCAACGGGAAGTCCTTGCGCAGCGGGAAGCCCTCGAAGTCGGCCGGAAGGTAGAGCTTGCGCAGATCCGGGTGGTCGGTGAAGGAGATGCCGAACATCTCGTGAGCCTCACGCTCGTGCCAGTTGGCCCCCATGAACACCGGCACCCAGGTGGGGGCCGACAGGTCGTCGTCGGGAAGGTCGCACTTGAGTGTCACGCCCAACCCACGGGAGATGGAATACAGCCGGGCCAGGAGCTGGAAGCGGGTGTCGCCCCCGGCGTAGCCGGTGACGAGCGCGCTGGCTTCGGGGTCGGCGTCGCTCTCGGTGGCGTCGACGGCACTGGCATCGGGCGCACCAGCCTCCGCAGCGCCGGCCAGGATGTCCTCTTGGGCATCCATGTCCCGACCGAAGGGCGACGGCAGCCAGTCGATGACCGACAGGAAATCGAAGAAGTCGAACGACATGCGGCGCGCCAGCAGCTCCGCTGCGGTGCGCCACGCGCTGCGATCCACACGGACCCACAGATCGTCGTCCACTCGGATGTGCGAGCCCACGACGGCGTCGCCCAACTCGGCGGTGATGGCGGCCAGGAGTTCCTCGCGCACCTCGTCGCGCGGGGCTTCCTCGGCCTCTTCCGCACCGTCTGCTGCGGCGTCGGTGGTGGGGGCCTCACTGGACGACAATGGGATCACCCCTCCATCGTTCGCCCATGTCCTCGTGGGCGATGCGCTCCTGCAGCAGCACGATGCCCTCGAGCAGTGCCTCGGGCCGCGGCGGACAGCCGGGCACGTAGACGTCCACGGGAATGAGCTGATCGACGCCCTTGGTCACCGAGTAGGAGTCCCAGTAGGGGCCGCCGCAGTTGGCGCAGGATCCCATGGAGATCACGTACTTCGGGTCGGGCATCTGTTCGTAGAGCCTCAACACCGAAGGAGCCATCTTGTCGGTGACGGTGCCGGAGATAACCACCAGGTCGGCCTGGCGAGGGCTGGCAGGGAAGGGGATGACGCCCAGGCGCATCACGTCGTAGCGAGGCGACGCGAAGGCCGAGCCCATCTCGATGGCGCAGCAGGCCAGGCCCCACTGGAACACCCACAGCGAGTACTTGCGGCTGAGGTTCAGCAGCGAGGTGAGCGGCTTGGGCATCTTGCCACTCTCAACGAGTCCCATCGCACACCTCCTTCTGCACAGGCCGACTCGGCTCGTTCCAGGTCACATCCACCGCAGCACTCCCTTACGCCAGGCGTAAACCAGCCCGAGGGCCAGCACCGCGATGAACAGGAACATCTTGATGAGCCCGATGGTCCCGTAGGGACCGAGGACCCCGAGCACCTCTCCCCCGCTGCCGATCAGCTCGGTGTCGGCGTCGAGCCGGGTGGCCCAGGGAAAGATGAAGACGGCTTCCACGTCGAAGATCACGAACAGCAGAGCGAACACGTAATAGCGGACATGGCTCTGGGACCAGTGCTCCCCGACGGGATCCACACCTGATTCGTACGTGACGTGCTTGTCGCCCTGGCGCCGCGACGGGCGCAGGAGTGCGCCCACACCGAGCAGGGTACCGACGAGCGCCATCGCCAACCCGGCCATGATGACGACCGTGAGGTACTGACGAAGGAAATCGGAGTAGTCCTGGCCCGCGGTGGCGGCTGCGATGAGCACCGTGAGGGTCGGAGGCATCGTCTGGTGAATCTAGTGAACGGGCGCACAATCGACGAAATCCGAGAGCGGCAGGATGCAGCGACGCGTCGGACCGAGCAGTGAGGAGCACCCACAAAGGCACCGCAGAGCACCCGGGGAGCACCCGGGGAGCACCGGAGAATAGATAGCCGACACATGCTCGGGCGCTCGGAGACGATCCTCAGGAGACCCCATGGCTCACCGCATTCCTCGATCAACAGGGCACGACGCCGGGCGATGCGAGCGACAGCGGGTCAGACGGGCGCGCGCCGTCGCGCTCGCCGTGATGGCCGTGTGGATTGCGGTGATGGCCCCAGCAGCGGCCCACAACGCCGTAGCCGGGGCGGAGACACGGGCCGGGGCCAGCCAGCCTCGCTCAGAACAGACCTTGGTGGTCACCACCACCGATGACATCACCGATCCGGGCGACGGCCTGCTGTCGCTGCGGGAAGCGATCGTCGCCGCAGACGCCCACCCCAGCCCGTCCACCATCGTGCTCGCAGCGGGCGCCACCTACGGCCTCACCGACTGCTCGCTCCACAGCGGCCTGCTGTGGGCGATCGACGGCCCGGCCCTGACCATTGAGGGCAACGGTGCCACTGTGCAGCAGACGTGTGACGGTGGCGCCGTGCTGCGCTACACCGGCGGCGAGACACTGAACGTGCGCGACGTCACCATCACCGGGGGCCGGCAAGGGGCTTCCTGCTGCGGCGGTGGGATCGGCGTGACCGGCACGTTCGTCGGCCAGCGAATCCAGGTCATCGGCAACCAGACCGACAACGACAGCGGCGGCGGCGGTCTGTTCATCGATGGGGACGCCACGGTGGTCGACTCGCTCATCGCCGACAACCGCTCGAAAGGTGGAGGCGGTGGCCTGCGAGTCACCGCGAGCGCCTCCATCGAACGCTCGTCGGTCCTGGGCAATCACAGCGACAGCTCGGGCGGCGGTGCGCTGCTCGACAGTGGTGGGATGGTGCGCGACAGCACCTTCGCCGACAACACCGCCCACAACTCACACGAGATCAGCGGTTTCGGACCCGTCGACCTCCGCTCGACCACCGTGGTGGGCACCCTGCCGTCGGGCACACATGTGAACGCAACGTCGCTCACCTTCGAGAACGCGGTGGTCGCCGTCCCCTCCACCGCAATTGGCTGTGGCGGCTCCTCGAAGTCCTCGCTCGGGGGCAACTACAGCACCGACGCCTCGTGCGCCGCCGGCGACGAAGACGCGACGAACGGGGCAGAGCCCAGGTTGCGGGTGCCATTCCGCAACGGGGGCCGCACCCCCACCATGTACCCCGCCGTCACCAGTCCACTGCTCGACGCCAGTCCGATCGCTGTGGCCTGCGGGACCACCGACCAGCGTGGTGTGGATCGCCCGCAGGGCAGCGCCGTCGACATCGGCTCGGTGGAGGTGGAACCGTGTGGCGGTCGGTTGGACGACGTCGCTGCGGATCATCCCTTCTGCTGGGAAGTCGGATGGTTGCTCGATGCCGAGGTGACCACCGGCTTCGGCGACGGCACGTACCGACCGGCGTCGGCGGTGACCCGTCAGGCCATGGCGGCCTTCATGTACCGCCTGGCCGGCTCCCCGATGTTCGCCGCACCGGCCGAGCCCACCTTCACCGACGTCGACCCCACCCACCCCTTCCACACCGAGATCGAATGGCTCGCCGACGCCGGCATCGCCGGCGGATTCCCCGACGGCACCTACGGCGCAACCGCCGCAGTCAGCCGCCAAGCCATGGCCGCTTTCATGTACCGCCTGGCTGACGGCTGGGTCTGATCCCGACCCTGGGTGCGGCCAGGTGACCCACGGTCAACCCATCGGCAGATGATGGGGCCAGACGACGACGGCCAGTTCCGGTAGACCCGACGGGACCCGACGGGACCCGACCCAACGGCGTCCGACGTGCGCCGCCCGACCCGGTCCGGTGACCGTTCGGGGCGGTGGGCCCCAACCGGCGCCTCGGAGGTCGCCAGCTGCACGCAGTCGGACCGGCGCGGGCCACCGCAACCGCGACACCCCAGTGTCCTCGGGCGCGGCAGTTCGTCGGGGGGGTCGAGAGGCAGAGGTTCACGGTGATGGTGCGAGCCGACGGCCGCACTCAGGGTGGGTCGGGTCCGGCTCGGGGGTCGCTGACGCTGTCGCCGTCACCATTAGTGGGGTTGCCCTCCCCGTCGGGTCCGGCTCGGGGGTTGGGGTTGGGGGTGTGGTGGCGTTGGGCCCACAGGGTTGTGCCGGTGGGGGTGGTCCACCGGTGGTGGGTGTGGCTGGTGTGGGGCTTGGTGGTGGTGTGGAGGTGCCAGTCGGGGCGGTGGGTGATGGTGTGGTGGTGGCGGCAGAGGTGGATGAGGTTCGCAAGGTCGGTGGGGCCGCCTGCGTGCCAGTGGTGGATGTGGTGGAGGTCGCACCAGGTGATGGGTTGGTCGCAGCCGGGGAAGCAGCAGCCGCCGTCGCGGACGGCTGCGGCGCGGCGTTGGTGTTCTGTTGCGTAGCGGACGGCGCGTCCGAGGTCGAGGGGGTGGCGGTCGGCGTCGGTGTGGAGGGGGTGGATGCGGGGGTCGCAGCACAGCACGGCGGCTGTGGTGGCGTCGATGGGGTGGCCGTCGAGGGTGGCGGCGGGGTGGGTGGGGTCGGTGGCGTCGATGATCACGACGACGTCGGAGGTGGCGCGGGCCTTGAGCTGGACTGGTGGCAGGAACCGTGGCTTCTGTGGTGGGGTGCGGTCGTCGTCCTCGTCGGGGTGGCCGTAGCGGGGGTCGTAGTCGAGGTGGTCGTAGCGGCGGTCGCCGCCGCCGTTCTCGCTGGCCCCCCGCTGCCGTGCTCGTCACCGTCGCTGGGTCCAGTGGCCTCGCCGCTGCCGTGCTCGTCACCGTCGCTGTTGGGCTCGTCGCCGCCGGGTCCGCCGCCGCCGGGTCCGCCGCCGCCGGGCCCGCTGTCGCTGTGTGAACCGTCGCCGTCGCTTTCGGTGGTGTCGTCGTCGTTGTCGGTGTCGCCGTGTGAATCGTCGCCGTCGCCGTCGCCGTCGCCGTCGCCGTCGCCGTCGCCGTCGTTGTCGGTGTCGTCGTCGTGGTGGTTGGTGGTGTCGGCGGGGTGGGTGGCGGCGCCGCGGGCGACGAGTTCGCACATGGCTTGTGCGTAGAGTTGGCGGTGGGACGGAACTTCGATGTCGGGGCAATGGCGGGCGTCGCGTTGCCAGCGGCGGCGCAGCCGACGGGCTTCTGCTTCGACTGCGGCGGCGAATTCGACACCCCAGGCGCCGGTGAGCGTGGCTGCGAGGCGTATCCCGCCGTTGAGGTCGCGTTCGACCGTGGCGCGCATCTTGGGGTCCAGTCCGCCGGGTTGGAACGCGCCGTCGTCGTCGAGGATCGCCACCATGTCGGCCACCATGTCTTGCCACGCCCGAAACGTCCGTCCCGCCGCCATGTCCACCAGTCGGGGTGCCAACGCGGCGATGTCGCGGCGGATGCGGGGGTTGGCTGCGTTGGCGAGCGCCCGGGCGTGATCGAACGAGATGCGTCCCGACTCGACGGCGGTGAGCACGTCGGGCAGGTCGTTGACCAACACTCGGGCGACGTTCAGTCGTGCGGTGACTGCTGTGGTGGGCCGGTTCGACCACCAGCCCACCCACTGCGCCGTGCGACGCCCCTCGGCGATGTCGGTGATGCCGCGGCGGTCCAACTCTGTGAGGAGGCGAGCATCGTTGACCATGGCCAGGTCCATGACACGCTGTGCGCCCAGCACGGCGTCGCACAGATCCTCATCCGACAGGGCTTCTCGGGCGTGATCGAGCACACCCGCCACCGCACTGGCGGCACCCAGCCGCTCGGCGTCGACCAACAGCCGGGCACAGCCCGCAGGGTCGATTGACCCGTCGGCCACCCCCGCAGCGGTGCCGGCCATACGCGCTGGCTGCTCCCGATCAACCGACGCACGCTTGCGGGCCAACCGCTCCTCCGCCGTCTCCCGCCCCGACCGCCCACCACCACCAGCGCCGGCAGCACCGGCGGCGCCCGCAGCGTCACCGTCGGTGGCGTTTGTGTCGGTGTGGTGCTCAGCACCCGTGGCGTACATACGTTCGTAGTCTGCCAAAGGGGTACGACAACAACCCCGCCCCACCGCGGCCACCAACCGCACCATGCCAACCACGCCGTCGTGTCAGTGGGGCTCGGCGACACCTGCGATCAGACAGCACAGGTTGCGCAGCATGGCAGCGGTCGCCCCCCAGACGGTCTCGCCCTCGAGCTCGAAGAACCAGATCGGACGCTCGCCGATCGGGAGCTGCCACAACTCCTCGCGGTAGGCGCGGGGATCGAACAGCTCTGCGAGTGGCACGTGCAGGATGCGAGCCACCTCGTCGGGGTTGGCCACCAGCTCGGGACGGCTGGCCGTCGTCCCTACGTAGGGCACGATGAACGATCGGCTGGTCACCGTCCCGCGGTGATCGAGTTCGCCGATGATCTCGACCGACCGGGGGTCGAGTGCCGTCTCCTCGTGCGCCTCGCGCAACGCCGTGGCCACCAGGTCAGGGTCATCCGGCTCTGAGGTGCCTCCCGGGAAGCTCACCTCGCTGCGATGGCTCCGCAGGTGGTCAGCTCGACGAGTGAGCACCACGTGAGCCTCCCCGGCGTGCTCGTACAGCGGGGCCAACACCGCAGCGGCACGAGCATCGGGGCCAGCCAGCTCCCAGCGCGCCGCAGGTCCGGCCTGAGCCAGCCTGTGGCGCACATGGTCGAGACCGAGCGACGTCGGTGGGCGGTCGGCCCACGGGGCCGGTGCGCCGGCGCGCGCCGATGGCGGCCGTGGGATGACCTGGTCACCCCCGCGGGGCATCAGCGGGTAGCGGCTCGCCGCTGATCGACAAGTGCTCCGAGCAAGCCGGGAGCCCTACCGATGGCGGGGCAGGACGTCACCTCGCCGGTCGGAGCGCACCGGTACTCCCCCGCTCGGCGGGGGTCGCGGAGCGTCTCGAGGTCAGAGAGTGGGCGTCCGTCCATGTCCACAGACTACCGCCGAGCGACCCTCAGCGGACGTGCCATCCGACCGACTCGCCATCGACCGATTCGATGCGACACCCCGCCACGCCGGCACACCCAGCGCGCCGCCGACAACGACAGAGCCCGCCCCGAAGGGCGGGCTCCTGCCGTTGTTCGTTCAGCCCGGGGGCTGGGTCACATCATGCCACCCATGCCGCCCATGCCACCCATGCCGGCGGCGGCCGCAGCAGCGGCGTCGCCACCTTCCTCGGGCTTGTCGGCCACGAGGCACTCGGTGGTGAGCAGCAGGGCCGCGATCGAGGCTGCGTTCTGCAGCGCCGCGCGGGTCACCTTGGCCGGATCGATGACGCCGGCCTTGAGCAGGTCGACGAACTCGCCGGTTGCGGCGTTGAACCCGGTGGTGCCGGACTCCGACTCGGCCTGACGCACGATGACGGCGCCTTCGAGGCCGGCATTGTCGGCGATGAGCCGGGCCGGTGCCTGCAGCGCAGCGTGCACGATGCGGGCGCCGGTGGCCTCGTCACCCTCGAGCCCGTCGGCAGCAGCGGCCACCGCGGCCCGGGAGCGGAGCAGGGCGGTGCCGCCGCCGGCGACCACGCCTTCCTCGATGGCCGCACGGGTCGCCGAGAGGGCGTCCTCGATGCGGTGCTTCTTCTCCTTGAGCTCCACCTCGGTGGCGGCGCCGACCTTGATGACGGCCACGCCACCGGCCAGCTTGGCCAGGCGCTCCTGGAGCTTCTCGCGGTCCCAGTCGGAATCGGTTTCGTCGATCTCACGACGGATCTGGGCGATGCGGCCCTTCACGTCCTCTTCCGTGCCGTCACCCTCCACGATGGTGGTCGTGTCCTTGACGATGACCACCTTGCGGGCCTGACCCAGCAGGTCGAGCGTGGTGTTGTCGAGCTTGAGCCCGACCTCTTCGCTGATGACCTGGCCACCGGTGAGGACGGCCATGTCCTGCAGCATCGCCTTGCGGCGCTCGCCGAACCCGGGAGCCTTGACGGCCACCGACGAGAACGTGCCGCGGATCTTGTTGACCACGAGCGTGGCCAGGGCCTCGCCCTCCACGTCCTCGGCGATGATGACGAGCGGCTTGCCCGACTGCATCACCTTCTCGAGCACCGGCACCATCTCCTGGACGTTGGAGATCTTGCCGTTGACGAGGAGGATGTAGGGGTTCTCGAGGACCGCTTCCTGACGCTCGGCGTCGGTCACGAAGTAGGGCGACAGGTAGCCCTTGTCGAACTGCATGCCCTCGGTGAACTCGAGCTCCATGCCGAAGGTCTGGGACTCCTCGACGGTGACCACACCGTCCTTGCCGACCTTGTCGATGGCGTCGGCGATGACCTCGCCGATGGCCGGGTCGGCAGCGGAGATGGCGGCGACCTGGGCGATCTCGGACTTCTCGTCGATCTCCTTGGCCTGGTCGGCAATGGCGTCGACCGCCGAGCGGACGGCCGCCTCGATGCCCCGCTTGAGGCTCATCGGGTTGGCGCCGGCGGCCACGTTGCGCAGGCCTTCACGGACCAGCGCCTGGGCCAGCACGGTGGCGGTGGTGGTGCCGTCACCCGCGATGTCGTTGGTCTTGGTGGCCACCTCCTTCACGAGCTGGGCACCCATGTTCTCGAAGGGATCCTCGAGCTCCACCTCACGGGCGATGGACACGCCGTCGTTGGTGATGGTCGGGGCGCCGAACTTCTTGTCGAGCACGACGTTGCGGCCCTTCGGGCCAAGCGTGACCTTGACCGCATCGGCCAACTTGTTCACGCCCGTCTCGAGACCACGGCGGGCCTCGTCATCGAAACGCAGGATCTTGGGCATTGTTGGGCCTCCTCGGCTCAGGACATCACGGCCAGCACGTCGCGGCCGTTCAGGATCAGGAGATCGTCGCCGTCAACGGTGATCTCGGTGCCGCCGTACTTCGAGTAGACGACCTTGTCGCCCACCTTGACGTCGAGGGGGATGACCTCGCCCGTCTGCTCGGAGCGGCGACCGGGGCCGACCGCCAGGACCTCGCCCTGCTGGGGCTTCTCTTTGGCGGTGTCGGGAATGACGAGACCCGACGCCGTGGTCTCTTCGGCGTCGCTCGGCTTGACGACGATGCGGTCCTCAAGAGGCTGGAGATTCATGTGCACGCCCTCCGTTGGGGTGTCCTTGGTGGTCGACGGTGCTGGCACTCGATGTCGTCGAGTGCTTAGCACTCTCTTTCTTCGAGTGCTAACGATGCCACATCGCACGGACGCGAGCAACCCGCCGGGAACGAACGTCGGTTGACATTCCGGTGACCGGCGGACGGCACCTCTGCCCGGCGGGCCGACCGGTTGGCCGGTTGACCGGCGCGCTGGCCTAGTCGACGAGGGTCAACCGCAGGTTGGGGTCGGCACCCGTGTCGAGCGGCGACGGCCCGTACCGTTGCAGGTTCCACCACGCAGCGGCGGCCACCATGGCGGCGTTGTCGGTGCACATCGACCGACTGGGCAGGAACGGGTGCACTCCATCGGCCATGGCCGCATCGAGGGCTGCCTCGCGCAACTGGGAGTTGGCTGCCACCCCGCCGGCGAGCACCAGACCCTTGGCACCGTGCTCGGCCACGGCACGGCGGGTCTTGAGCACCAGCACGTCCACCACCGCCTGCTGGAACGACGCAGCGACGTCGGCAGTGGACACATCGGGATTGCGCCGCACGTGGTTCACCACGGCGGTCTTCAGCCCCGAGAAGGAGAAGCGGTACTCGTCGTCGAGCATGGCACGGGGGAACGCAATGGCCTCGGGATCACCGGACATGGCCAGGTGGTCGATAGCCGGGCCACCCGGGTACCCCAGGCCCAGATAGCGGGCGACCTTGTCGAACGCCTCGCCGGCGGCGTCGTCGATGGTGGACCCCAGCAGTCGGTAGCGGCCGTGGTCCTCCATGAGCACCAACATGGTGTGGCCCCCCGACACCAACAGCACCACCACCGGGAGTTCCAGCTCGGGCTCTTCGAGAAAGGCGGCGTACAGGTGCGCCTCGAGGTGGTTGACCGCCACGAACGGCACGTCCCACACGAGCGAGAGGGCCTTTGCCGCACTCACCCCGACGAGCAGCGCACCCACCAGACCCGGCCCGACGGTGGCGCCGACCGCGTCCACGTGGTCGTCGTCGAGTCCCGCCTCCACCAGCGCCTGCGCCACCACCGGCGTGAGCAACTCGACGTGGGCCCGACTGGCGATCTCGGGCACGACACCGCCGTAGCGAGCGTGCAGGTCGACCTGCGAGGACACGACCGAACTGAGCACGTCGCGTGCGTCGGTGACCACGGCCGCAGCCGTCTCGTCACAGGAGGTCTCGATCCCCAGAATGCGCATCAGCGTCGTTCCTCCACCACGATGGGCGGCTGCAAGGCCGCCTCGATCCGAGCCAGTCGATCGGCGTATTCCAGCGTGTCGACGCCGTTGGCCCACATGATGAGCGCGTCCTCGCCGTTGTCGGCGTAGTACCCGCCTCGCACCCCGGCGGGTGCGAACCCGAAGCGCCGGTAGAGCCCGATGGCGGCCTCGTTCGAGGCACGCACCTCGAGGGTCAGTGCCGTCGCACCGCGGTCGATGGCGCGACGGACCACCACGGCAAGCAACCGGGAGCCGACACCCTGCCGCCTCGCCACGTCGTCGACGGCCAGCGTGGTCAGGTGGCCCTCGTCCACCACATACAACATGCCGGCAAAGCCGAGGACGCGAGCGCCACGCCGAGCCACCAGGTAGTCGCGCTCGTCGCCGCGCTCGAGTTCGGCCATGAACAACCCGAGCGACCAGCCGTCGCCGTCACGTTGGCCGTCGATGCGCAACACCTGGCGCAGGTGCCGCCGACGCATCGGTCCGATCACCACGGGAGGAGTCGACACCACAGCACCACCCCGTGCGACGCGCACCTCGGCCGCGCTCACCGGCCCTCCCGCACGGTCCAGTTGCTCTCGGCATCCGGCTTGCGCAGGTAGAGCGGTTGCAGGTCCCACGGCTTCACCCACTGCTCGCGCAGTGCCTGGGCGTGGGCCAGCATCACCAGCGACGCTGCCGACGGGTAGGCCCAGCCGGCCTCGGTGACCTCCACCTTGGCCAAGCCGTCGAACACCTCGCGATAGCGCAGCGAGCCATCGCCAACCATCAGGCACTCCTCGCCGATGGCCAGGATCTCCGAGGCCAGGTCCTCGGGGGAGCCGACCTGTGGCTCGCTCACCCGCTGCACACCGCCGGGCACCTGGCGATACAGCGCCGAGAAGACTTCCGAACGGCGGGCGTCCACCACGGCGGCGATCAGCTTCGGACTGAAGCGCACGGCGAACGCCAGCAGGTCGAGCGACGAGGCACCGATCATGGGGACCCGCAGGGCATGGGCCATCGCCTTGGCGGCGGCCACGCCGACGCGCAGGCCGGTGAAAAGCCCCGGTCCGAGGTCCACCGCCACCACGCTGATCTCGTTCAGGTCGATGCGAGCCTGTCGGCAGGTGAACTCGATCGCGGGGGTAAGGGTCTCGGCGTGCTGGCGCGCCCTGATGGAGTGCGTCGAGGCCAGCACCCCCTCGTGGCCGCCGACAGCGCACGACACCTGCGCGGTGGCGGTGTCGATCCCGAGAATCAGCACGTTCCCTCCTCGGCACCGTCGGTCACCAACCACGGGCCCAACACGGTGGCCAGCGCCCGGCGTCGAGCCCCCCACCGTGGCCCCACCGAGGCGAAGGTCAGCACCCGGTCGTCGTCGCCGTCGCCGAGCGTCAAGCTGATCTCGAGGAAGTCGGTGGGCAGGGCCGCCGCGATGGTGTCACCCCACTCGATGAGCGTGACCGCGCCTTCGTCGAGCAACTCCACCAGCCCGAGGTCAGCCACCTCGTCGAGCGCCTCGAGTCGGTAGACGTCGAGGTGGTAGAGCGGAAGTCGCCCGCCCCGGTACTGGCTGACCAGGGTGAAGGTGGGACTGGTGATGGGTTCCTCCACCCCCAGGCAGGCACCGAAGCCCTGGGCGAACGCAGTCTTACCCGCACCCAGGTCGCCGGCGAGCACGATGACGTCGCCCGGCCGGACGAGTTCGGCCACCGCAGCGGCCAGTTCTCGTGTGGCATCCACGGAGGACGTGGCGGCGATCACGCGTGCCCCTCGACCAGTTGACCGGCGCGCACGAGGTCGGCTCGGAGCTTGGCCAGTGGCTCCGCACCACCGCGCAGGGCATACGCCGGGTGGAACGTGGGCACGACGGTGGCCCGACCGTAGGAGTAGGTGCGGCCCCGCAGTCGGCTGATGGGGTCGGTGCGGTCGGTGAGCAGTTGCCCGGCGAACTTGCCGAGGGTGACGATGACGTCGGGGTCGATGAGGCCGATCTGCTGCTCGAGCCACGACCGGCAGGTGGCCACTTCGTCCGGCCGGGGGTCGCGGTTGCCCGGCGGACGGCACTTCACCACGTTGGCGATGTAGCACTGTTGGCGAGACGACCCCAGTTCCTCGGCAATGAGGCGGTCGAGGAGTTGGCCGGATCGACCGACGAACGGCTCTCCCAAGCGGTCCTCTTCGGCTCCGGGGCCCTCACCGACGAACATGAGTGCCGCCCGAGGGTCGCCCACGCCGAACACCACCTGGGTGCGCCCCTCGTGAGCCAGGGGGCAGCGGATACACGTCAGCGCGTCCTCCCGTAGGGCATCGAGGGTCACCGGCACAGAGCAAGGGTACCGTCAGTTCACACCGGTGGCGGCCCGGATCGCCCGCTCGACGGCGGCCGCAGACAGGTGCCGGACCAGGTCGAGCGACACGCCGCTCACCGCCCCGGTGGCCAGAGCCACCAGCGCGTCGCCGTCCACCATGGCGTGCGCCGGCCGCAACGCCCGGGCCAGCCCGTCGTGACCGGCTTGGGCCATCAGGTGACAGCCCACCTTGTCGAGTGCCGCGTCGGTGGCCACCACCCCGATGGTGGTGTTCTCGAGTGACTCGTCGAGGCCACCCACGAACCGGGCACCGTCGGGCATCACCGGATCATCGGGTCGGGCGGCCCCGCCGTAGGCGTTCACGGCGATCCAGGCGGCCACGCTGACCGACTGGTAGCGGACCCGGGCCCATCCCAAGCCGGCTGGCTGACGCGCCGCCTCACCACGCCACTCTCCGAAGGTGGCCCCCGTCCCCGCTCCCACCCGCGCCACGCCTTCCTCGGACACGCCGTCGGCGAAGAACGGTGTGGCCTCCTCGGCTGCGTGGCGACCCTCCGCGGCGCCGGGTCGCACCGTCGGGTCGCCAACGGCGAGGTCGAACAGGCTCATGCCCACGACGATCGGCACGGCACCACCGATGGTGGGCACGCCCCGTCCGGCCGCTTCCAGGTGGGCCATCACACCATCCCCCGCAGCCAGACCGAAGGCTGATCCGCCGCTGAGTACCACGGCGTCGACACAGGTCACGAACTTCGTGGGCTCGAGCAGAGCGAACTCGCGGGTGGCCGGCGCTCCCCCTCGCACCTCGCCGGATGCCACCGTGCCCGGTGGGGGCAGCACCACGGTGCAGCCAGTGAGGGCCTCGTGGTCGCTCCAGTGACCGACACACACGGCGTCGAGTCCGTTCGACATGTCAGCTCTCCTTGCGGGTAGCGATCGTGGTACGCATTGTGACACCGACATCCAGGAGGATCCCCATGGAACTGCCCGAGCTGCACGCCGACGAGTGGTACGCCCGACCGGGCCCGATCCTCACCGTGTGGATCCCGGCCCCCGAGGCCAATGCCGACCCTCGCGAGCGGTTGCGACTCGAGTGGAAGCACGCCCGGGAACAGGTGCCGGATGCGCCGGCGGCCGCCATCTCGGCCATCGACGCCTTGGTGGATGCCGAGCGCCACCACGTCGAGTTCCACAGCCTCTTCCTGGTTGCCGATGCCGACGGCGCAGTGGCCGGCGCCCCGCTGCGCGACGGCCCCGACTCGGCCCGAGCCAGCTGTGACGAGCTGCCTCACCTCGGCCCGATCCTGCGCGCCGTGCAGGAGTTCGTGCCCCACGTCGTGGTGGTGACCGACCGGGTGGGTGCCGACATCCATCTGGTCGGCCTGGGCGAGGAGGAGACCGAGCACGTCGACGGCGCCGAGTTGCACATTCACCGGGGCAAGCCCGGTGGATGGTCCCAGCGACGCTTCCAACAGCGCGCCGAGAACACCTGGGAGCACAACGCAAAGGGCGTGGCCGAAGAGGTCGACGCCGCCCGACGCAAGGTGGGGGCCCGCCTGGTGGCCGTAGCCGGGGATCCACGCGCCGTGCAGTTCCTCACCGAGCACGCCTCGTCCGAGCTGGCCGCGGTGCTGCGTCACATCGAAGGTGCCGGCCGAAGCGATGCCGACCCGTTCGGGGAACTCGAACCCGAACTCGAGCGGCTGGTGGCCGACGTGGCTGCCAGCGACACGGTGGCCACCCTCGATGCCTTCCACGAGGCCCGCCAGACCGGCCACGCCGCCGACGGACCCGAGGCTGCCCTGCGGGCCCTCTCGGAAGGGCGCGCCGCCAACGTGGTCATCCACGACGACCCCGACGACGACCGCCAGGCGTACGTCGCCCGCGACGCGCGACAAGTCGCCACCGAGGAATCGACGCTGCGGGAGCTCGGCCTCGAGCCACGACCTGCTCGCCTGGTCGACGCCGCACTGTGGGCGGCATTCACCACCGGTGCCGGCTACCGGTTGGTGCCGGCGGCGGGCCCCAAGGCGCCTCGCGACCGCATCGGCGCCGTGCTGCGGGGTTGAGACGACCGACGAGCCGGGGTTCGGACACCCGCCACCTCACGCGCCGCCGTACACCCGAGGCACCCGAGGACTGATGCCACACACGATCTCGTAGGCGATCGTGTCGGTCAGCGCTGCCCACTCGTCGGGACCGATCCGCTCGTCGCCCTGCGCGCCGAGCAGCACAACCTCGTCGCCGCGTTGGACCGCAGCGTCCGGTCCACAGTCGACCACGAGCTGGTCCATCGTCACCATCCCGGCGATGGGCACCCGTCGGCCACCTACGAGCGCCTTGCCGCCAACCATCCCCAGCCGGCGCGGCACCCCATCGGCGTACCCCACCGGCACGGTGGCCAACACCGTGTCGCACGGTGTCACGTAGCGATGGCCGTAGGACACACCTTCGCCGGCCGGGACACGCTTGACCATCGACACCTCGGACCGCAGGTGCATCGCCGGGCGGAGTGGCAGCCGGTCGGCCAGAGCCGGTGCCGGAGCGATGCCGTACACCGCGATCCCACACCGGACCAGATCCCGGCGACTCCGGGGGTGATCGATGGCGGCTGCGGAGTTGGCTGCGTGGACGAGCGGCGGGCGCAACCCCGCACGGTCGAGGTCGTCGAGTACGGCGTCGAGCGCGTCGAGCTGACGGTCGGTGGTCGGGTTGCCCGGTTCGTCGGCCACCGCGCAGTGCGTCCAGATCGCTTCCAGCTCGAGCCACGGCGACTGGTCGACGAGCTGGGCCAGACCCACGATGTCGGTCGGCTCGGCTCCGACGCGCCGCATACCGGTGTCGACCTTCAGGTGCACTCGCCCCGCAACGCCCCGCCGGGCTGCGGCAGTTGCGAACGCCTCGATGCTCGACCGTTGGTAGAGCCCGACGGCCACCTCGGCAGCGAGCGCCGCCGCCCAGTCCTCGTCGGTGGGCTCGGCCAACACCAACACGGGCACGTCGATACCGGCGTCGCGCAGTTCGGCGGCCTCTGACACGAGCGCCACCGCCAGCCACCCCGCACCACCGGCGAGTGCTGCCTCGGCCACCGGAACCGCACCGTGGCCGTAACCGTTGGCCTTGACCACCGCACAGACCCCGGCGGGCGCGACGTGGTGGTGCAACAGGCCCACGTTGTGGGTGACTGCAGCGAGATCGACCTCCGCTCGCGTGGGGCGCACGCGTGGCTGCCGATCAGCCGTTCGTCGAGTCGGCAGCGGCGTCGCCGGCACTGGGTGCGGCGGTGGATGGTCCGTCGAGCGGGCCGTCGCCGGCGTCGACGATGGCGCGCACGACGTCCCCCCGGGCAATGAGGCCCACGAGGCGACCGTCGGCGTCCACCACCGGCAGCCGGGACACGTTGTGGGTGTGCATGGCCGTGGCCGCCGTCTCCACCGTGTCGTCGGGCCCACAGGTGATGGGATCGGGAGTCATGACCTTCCCGACCGTGGCTCCCAGCGCCTGTTCGAGGTCGCGCTCGAAACGACGGGCCTCGCCCGGCAACTCGATGGTGGCCCCCAGGATGGAGATGACGGTGGGGACGTGCAGCCGGCTCTCCTGCACGATGAGGTCGCCAGTGGACAGCATGCCCACCACCCGGCCCTCGTCATCGGTCACCGGCCCGGCGTCGATCGCACGCTCGACCAGGCGGCGGGTGGCATCGCCGACGTTGTCATCGGGGGAGAACGCCACCACGTCGGACGTCATGACCGAGGCAACCGGGGTGTCTCGCAGCAACATGGGAACTCCAGGAACAGATGGGGTGACGCTGGTCGCCCGGCCGCAGGGCAGAACGGTCAGGACACCACGAGCGGGACGGGACGATCAGGGAAGCGAAATCAGGGAAGAACACGGGGCACGAGGTCGGGCAGATCGCCGGCCACGAAGCCATCGGCCCAGCCTAGAGCGGCCGCCCGTCCGTGCAGGTGCGCTGCCGCTGCCGCCGCTCGCCACGGATCGAGACCCCGGGCAACGAGCGCGGCCACCATGCCGGCCAGCACGTCCCCGGTGCCCGCCGTGGCCAGGCGGCTGTCACCAGAGGTCACCACGGCCACGGCACCGTCGGGAGCGGCCACCACCGTCGTCGGTCCCTTCAGGAGCAGCACCGCACCGAATCGTTGCGCTGCGCTGCGTGCCGCCTCGATGCGGTCCTCACCCGGTGGGGCGCCGACCAGCGCCTCGAACTCGCCATCGTGCGGTGTGAGCACCACGTGGGGCCCGAGCACGTCCTGGGGCTGCTCGCCGAGAAGTCGCAGTCCGTCGGCGTCGAGCACGACCGGACAGGTTGCGTTGCGCACCACGGTGCGCACCGCCTCGGCCGTGGACGCTGCTCGTCCGATCCCGTTG
This sequence comes from Acidimicrobiia bacterium, assembly GCA_020832495.1. Lineage (GTDB taxonomy): Bacteria > Actinomycetota > Acidimicrobiia > Acidimicrobiales > Acidimicrobilacustridaceae > JAFIEP01. Next base: position 32,681 of record JAFIEP010000080.1, read on the forward strand.
CCGAGCGCCAACGCACCGAAGCGGTCCAGGTCGGCCATGACGTCTGCGGCCCAGTCGCCGTCGGCCAAGGGGTGGCGTACCACCTCCACTGGTAACCCAGCGTCCGCTGCCAGATCGGCACCAGGTGTGGAGCACCGCACGTAGCCGGCACCGGTGCGCTGCGCGCCGGCACAGGTGAGCGCGGCTGCGCCGGCCATCCCCGGGCTGCCGGCCACCACCCACACGGCGCTGCGCCACTTGTGGGTCTCAGCCGGACGCCTCGGGAGCCACTGCGCCACGTCGGCGTCGGTGACCAGGTGGGTTCGTGCCCCGCTGACGTCCAGCCCGATGTCGGCCACGTGCACCGATCCGCTCAGCGCTGCGCCGTCGGCGAAGAGCAGTCCCGGCTTGACCGCCGCGAAGGTGACGGTGTGCACCGCACGAAGAGCCCGGCTGTCGGCAGCCACCCGACCGGTGAGGCCGTCGACGGCGGAGGGAATGTCCACGGCCAGCACCGCCACGCCAGAGGGGATCTCCGGTGCGGACCACTTGCCACGGAAGCCGGTCCCGAAGGCGGCGTCGAGCACCAGATCACACTCGGGCAGCGGCGTCGGGTCGTCCGCCGCCTGCACCTGCACCCGCACCCCGCGACGCTCGAGCAACTCCCCCGCCACCCGGCCGTCGTTGCCGTTGTTGCCCTTCCCGGCGAGCACCACCACCCGTCGGCCGTAGGTCCCACCGAGCAGCTCGACCGCCTGGCGAGCCACGGCTGCCGCCGCCCGGCCGATGAGCACCTCGGTGGGTTCTGGAGCGGCGCGATCGATTGCCCCCATCTCCTCGGGCGTGACGACGGGGATCACGACGGCTGTTCCCCCACCGAGGCTCCCACTCTGCCCACGCCTGGCCCCACCGCCGGGCCGGCTGGGGCGGCCAGGGCCACCACGGTGGCCTGGGCCAGGTGGTCGGTGTGCGTGAGACTCACCAGCCAGCCGTCGACCCCCTGGGCAGCCGCCAGGGTCGCTGCACGGCCGGCGAGCGTCAGGTGCGGCCGGCCACTCGGGTCGTTGGTGACCTCGATGTCGGTGAACGCGGCGGCTCCCAGGCCCACCCCCAGGGCCTTGAGCGTGGCCTCCTTGGCCGCCCACCGAACGGCGTAGCGTTGCTCGGGCCGCCCACCTTGTTCGGCCCGCGCCCGTTCCCCATCGGTGAACACCCGCCGGGTGAAGCCAGCCGTTCGGTCGATGGCGGCCTTGATGCGAGCCACGTCGACCAGGTCGACGCCGACCGACAGCACGGGTCGACCGATGGCCGCCACGACGCCGTGCGCCGCATCACCACCCACCACCGTGGTCACGACGAGCGCCAGTGAGCAGCCAGGTCGGCGATGGGGGCGGTCATGAGCTCTACCACCGGCACCGACGCCAGCAGGTCGTTGCGGAACGAGGGCTCGGTCTCCACCACAGCGTCGACCAGCGAGCTGTACCGGTCGCGGTAGCCCTCGAGCACCGAGCGCAGGACGGTGGCGTTGAGGTCGCTGGCCAACTCGACGTGCAACAGGGTGATGCCCGTCGGCTGGTTGTCCTTGATCTCGGGCACGATGAGCACCGTGCGGCCGTCGGCCGCACCACGGGCCAACACCGGACGTCGCTCCACGGCCACGCGGCGCTTCGTGCCTCGCAAGACCGGATTGTGCTCGGTCCGGCTGCGCAGCTCGCGTCCCAGCCCGCCTCGGTCGACCACCACGGCGTGGGGCTCGTCGGGGCCGTCGAGGCGGCCGTCGATCCGGTAGCGCGTGTAGCCGAGCACCTCGGCCACCACCGGCTCGAGGTTGGCCAGGCTGCGCAGCGATTCGTAGGTGAGTCGGTCGCGAGCCACACCGGCGTCGAGCACCGAGCGGACCAGCGGCACCTGCAGCAGCGTCTCGTCGGAACGGGAGATCCCAACGGTGACCGTCTTGGCCTGGTGCTTGATGGCATCGACGGGACGGGTGAGTTCCTCGATGGCCCGGGTCAGTCCGTCGGTGAGGTCCTCCACCACCACACTCGGGGTGCCCACCTTGCCGTACTCCATCTGATAGGCGTCGAGGCCGGCAACGCCCAGCGCGTAGCGCAGCAGCGAGGCCAACCGACTGGCGGTACTGGCCTCGAGGTGACCGTCGTACTCGCCGGAGCGCAGCCCGTCGAAGAAGCGAACAGCCGCTGGTTCGAGATCGGGTCGCAGCTCGGTCAACAGGTGGTCGCCGGCGTCGACCTCGTCGGCCCCCGATGCCACCACCCGCTCCACGGCCGCCCGTGCCTCACGCAACGGATGCGCCTGGGCATCGATGGCCAGTGCCGCCTCGTAACCGAAAAGGTGGCCAGCCATGGCCGAGAGCACGAACGCCAACCGGGGATGGGTGGCCGGCACCACGATGGCGTGCACCGCCGCGGTGAAACGCTCGTCGCCCTCGCTGGCGATGACGATCGGGGCCGCCTTGTGCGCCCGGTAGATGGCCACCTCCTTGGCCACGTCATCGGCGGTGGAACCCACCAGGCCCGCAGCGCACACCAAGATGAGCGGCTCCGAGGACAGGTCGATGTGCTTCTTGTCCTCGGTGGCGTCGCAGGCCATGGACTTGTAGCAGAGCTCGGAGAGCTTGATGCGCACCTCGTTGGCGGCGATGCGGTTGGGGCCGTTGCCCACCAACGCCCAGTAGCGACGGGACGGAGCGAAGCGCCTGGCGGCCTCGGCCACGCTGGGCCGCACCTCGAGCGTGCGCTCCATGAGGGTGGGGAGCTCTCGCAGCGACTGCAGCAGGTCCTGACGATCGGCGTCGTCGGCCACACCGACGGCATCGGCCATGGCCGCCGCCAACAGGAAGCCGGCGGCGATCTGGCTGTAGAAGGCCTTGGTCGAGGCAACGCTCATCTCCACGTCGCGCCCGTCGGAGGTGTAGAGGACACCGTCGGCCTTGTCAGTGAGGTCGGAGTTCCGCCGGTTCACGATGGCCACCACCGTGCCGCCACGAGCGCGCACCAAGTCGACCGTGCGGTTGGTGTCGGTGGTGGTCCCTGACTGGCTGATGGCCACCACCACCGTGTCGGACATGTCGTCGAGGAGTCCGAACCCGCTCAGTTCGGTTGCCGGCATGACGTCGCAGCGCAACGGGGCACCGCCGACCATGACGTCGAGTGCGGAGGCAAAGCTCTGGGCGGCGACCGCGGCCGTGCCCTGACCGATGCCGATGACCCGTCGCACCTCTCCCGAGGACAGACGCTGACGTAGTTCGGCCGGCAGCACGTCGTCGCCCAACGCCACCGTCATCGAGCCGTCGACCTCGACCAGCTTCCCGCGCAGGGTCTTGCGGAACGAGCCCGGAGCCTCGGCGATCTCCTTCAGGAGGTAGTGGGGGTTGTCGCCCCGATCGATGTCGCGGGTGGTGATCTGTGCGGTGGCCAGCTCGTCCTCGGTGACCGCCAGCGCCGAGCCGTCGTAGCTCTGGCGTTCGATGCCGTCCACCGTGCCGGCCAGTGCGCCACGTAGGCGCACGATCTGCCCGGCCGACGCCGGGTTGGTGGGGTCGGCCGGGGTCTCGCCGTCCATCCGGAGGTAACGGTCGGTCTCCTCCACCACGCCATAGGGCTCGCTGGCCACCACGAAGGTGTCCTCGGCCACACCGACGTACAGGGCCTGTCCGCTGCCCCGCAATGCGAGCAGGAGGTCGTCGGGCTCGGCGGTGGAACTCAGCGCCACCGCCACCGACCCTTCCAGCAGGTTGGCGGTGCGCCGGAAGGCGTCCACCACCTCGACCCCGGCCCCGGCACGTCGCGAGGTCAGTGTGGGGATGACCTTGGCGTCGGTGGTGATGTCGTCGGCGATGCGAAGGCCTTCGGAGGCCTTCAGGTCGGCGAAGTTGTCCACGTCGCCGTTCAGCACCCCGACGGCATAGGGGCGATCGGTCCCTTCGGTGCCCTGGTCACCCTCGATCTCTTCGGAGTTCAGCGGATGGGCGTTGGCCTGGGAGATGATGCCGATACTGGCCCAGCGGGTGTGGGACAGCACCACCACCCGCACGTCGGGACCCAACAGGGCTCGCCGGAGCAACTCGTCGGCTCGGACGGCGTCGCGCAGCACCCGGGTGTTGTCGCCCAACTCACCGATCTCGGCCGCCGCCTTGTAGACGAACGACACCATGCCGTCCACCACGCGCACCGAGCCCGAACCGAAGACCGGGTCGATCGAGCGAGCGATCACCTCGGCGGCCACCGACGGCGACTCGAGGTCCAGTCCGTGGTCGACGACGAGGAGGTGCAGACCAGCCGAGTCGCGCCCCCGCACCTCGAGGCGATCGAGGGCACTGAGCGTCTGCTGCACCGACAGGTAGGCGGCCACGCCCGCCCGCCCGACGTCGGGGCCGGCCAGATCGGCCACGGCATCGGCCGTGCGCAGACGGTCGCGGCACAGTGACCACAGCGCGTCCTTGCACCGGACGATGGCGGCGTTCATCGCCTCGAGCGACGAGCCCGCCCCGGCCGTGCCCTCATCGAGGCTGCGCTCGATGGACTCGACCTCGGCCAGCAGACCTCGGGCCCGCTCGGCAATCTCACTGGAGAGGGTGCGGTCAGCGAGGAGCGCCTCCAGGCCGGCCTGCCCCCGCAGCAGGCGATCGCACGACTCGACCAGCGGCGCCACCCGGCCCAGTCGGGTCAGTTCGTCGCCGGGCCCCTCCATGGCGGCCACGGCGGCGTCGAGCGGTGCCAGCACCTCGTCGGTGGTGGGCGCGGAACGGGTGCTGGGGCGCCGGACCACGGCGACGATGCCACACATGGCCTGAAGTGTAGGGGAGCCAACTCAGCGGTCGGCTGCGCCGCACGCCGTGCGCACCTCGCCCACGAGCCGCTCTGCGACCCCGTGCGCTTGCTCGATGGTCGGCGCCTCGACCATGACCCGCACCAGCGGCTCGGTCCCGCTCGCCCGCAGCAACACCCGACCCACACCCTCGAGCTCGGCCTCCGCAACCGCGATCGGCCCGGCCAGGAGCGAGGCCACGTCCGCCGGACGCTCGGCCACCGCCACGTTCTGCAGCACCTGCGGCAGGCGCGTCATGGCCCCTGCGGCCAGCGTCGACATCCGCTCGCCCGAGCGGACCAGCAGGTCGGCCAGCAACGCACCGCTGAGCACGCCGTCGCCGGTGGTGGCCACCTCAGCGAAGATGATGTGCCCCGATTGTTCACCCCCGAGGGACCAACCGTTGGCGTGGAGCGCCTCGAGCACGTAGCGGTCACCCACCGCGGTCTGGTGGACGGCGATCCCGCTGCGTTCCATGGCCTGGTGGAAGCCCAGGTTGGTCATCACCGTCACGACGACGGTGTCGTCGACCAGCAGTCCTCGCCGATGGCGGTCCAGGGCGAACAGGGCCAACAAGTGGTCACCGTCGACCACGGCGCCGGTCTCGTCCACAGCGATCACCCGGTCGGCGTCGCCGTCGAAGGCCAGGCCCAGCGCGGCGCCGGCAGCGGTCACGGCGCGGCAGAGGTCCTCGGGGTGAGTCGACCCACAGCCGGCGTTGATGTTCTGCCCGTCAGGTGCGGCGTGGATGACGCCCACCTGGGCGCCGAGCGCCTCGAACACCTCTGGCGCGACGATGCTGGCTGCCCCGTTGGCACAGTCCACCACGACCGACAGACCCTCGAGGGAACGACCCCCGAGTGCACCCACCACATGCTGGCGGTAGTCGGCCAGCAAGCCGTCCGCCCGACTGGTCGGCGGGAGCAGGAAGTCGTCCTCCGCTCCCGTCTCGGCCAGCAACTCGCCGGTGGTGGCGGCGATGCGCGCCTCGGTGGCATCGGGGAGCTTCTTGCCCCCGGCGGCGAAGAACTTGATGCCGTTGTCGGTCCACGGGTTGTGTGACGCAGAGATCACCGCTGCGGGGCAGCGCCGGGCCGCGGCAGCGTGGGCCACCGCCGGGGTGGGCGCCACCCCGAGCAGGTGCGCCGCGCACCCCTCTCGGGCGAACCCCTTGGCCAGCGCGTCGGCGATGGCGCTACCCGATGCCCGGGTGTCGCGCCCGATGACGACGTCGACACCCTCGAGCACCCGTGCGGCAGCACGGCCGAGCGCCACCACGAACTCGTCGGTGAAGACGTCCGCAGGGCCACGCACGCCGTCCGTGCCGAAACCGGGGAGCGACGCCGGAGAAGAAGGGCTGGACACGTCCCGCACCGTAGCCGGGGACAACGCCGACATAGGGAGCCCCATGGGCTCCCGCTGTCGGGGAGGTGTTGGCTACGCGGCCACAGCCGGGGCCGGCTGCGGCC
>JAFIEP010000093.1 GCA_020832495.1 Acidimicrobiia bacterium
GGCCGACACACGTGCGGGTGGCCGGTCGAACGGCGAGGCGTCGGGTCTCGTCGGTCAGTTGTCGCCGACCAGCACCACGATCTGGTGCCACCCCGACGCGCCGTTCGGCATTTGTTCGGAGCGCTCCTCGGTCTGGATGACGCCGTCTCCGTCGACCGCACGCGCCGCGATGGTGTGGCGACCTGGTGTGGCCTCCCACGGCATCGACCACTGCCGCCAGGTGTCGACGTTCACGGCCTCGGCCAGGTCGGCCTCCTGCCAGTCGCCGTCGTCGATGCGCACCTGCACCGACTCGATGCCGCGAGTCTGGGCCCAGGCCACGCCGGCCACGGGCACCAGACCCGGTGAAAGGTTGGCCAGACCTCGCGGGGTGTCGACGCGCGTCTGGATCTTGATGGGTGCTTCGGCGTCCCAGCCTCGAGGTACCCAGTACTGGTCGAACTGGTCGAATCGGGTCAGCTCGATCTCGGTCAGCCACTTGGTGGCCGAGACGTATCCGTAGAGGCCAGGCACGATGAGTCGAGCCGGGAAGCCGTGCCGAAGTGGCAGCGGCTCCCCGTTCATGGCCACCGCCACCAGGGCGTCGCGTCCGTCGAGGGTGTCGACCGGGAACCCGCACGTGTAGCCGTCGGTGGATCGGCCGACGATCTGGTCGGCGGCCGGGTCGATGCCGGCGTCGGCGAGGAGGTCGTCGAGGCGGACGCCGAGCCAGCGGGCGGTGCCCACCAGGTTGCCGCCGACCTCGTTCGAGACACAGGTGAGGGTGATGTCCGCTTCCACCAGTTCCCGTGCGAGCAACTCGTCGTAGCTCAACTCCAAGGGTTGGTCGACCATGCCGGTCACCCGCAGGGACCAGTCCTCCGCCACCACCTGGGGCACGACCAGCGCCGTGTCGATCCGGTAGAAGTCACTGTTGGGGGTGAACAGTGGGCTCACGCCATCGATGTCGAGTGCTGCCGCCGTCGGCGGTGGCGGCAGCGGACGGTCGGCTGGTCGAAGGCTCAGGCCGGCTCGGGATGCAGCAGCGCTGAAACGACCTTCGAGCCAACGACCCGCACCGGCGGCGGCGGTGGCGGCCACGGTGAGCGTCCCGGCCAAGAGCAGGAAGGAGCGACGGCCGTCGATGGCGCCCACGGCCACCTCATCGCGGGGAGACTCCGACGCATCGCTGTGGTGGTCAGCCCCGCCCGAACCGGTGACAGCCTGGCCACGAGTCAGCGACCACCGCAGGAGCGCCAGTGCCCCGCAGGCAGCACCGGCACCAACGACGGTGGGGAGCACGCCTGTCCACGAACGCTCGACGCGGTCGGCCAGGACCGACAGTGAGCCGGCGGCGGCGAAGGGCACCACGGCCACGATCCCCCACCGAAGACCGAAGCGCACGGCCACCACACCGACACCGGCGGCGTAGAGGACCAGCAGCACACCGATGCCCACGAGCAGGGCCGCCTTGTCGTTCGTGTCGAACCAGGCAATGGCCAGGTCCTTGAGCCACGCAGGCGTGGCATCGATCACCCGGTCGCCGACGTCGAGCACCGGGGAGCGCCACGCATCGACCAGACCTGCCACCACTTCGGCTGTGGCCAACCCCACCGCAGCGGCCACCACGCCGACGATCACCGAGACGTAGCCGCGACGAACGGTCAGCGGGGACGTCGACGCAGGGGGTGTCGGCGACACCGGAAGGGGATCTTCGACGAGCGGCATCGTCACTGGTTCGTTGCCGACGCCGTGCCGGATGACCCGACAACAGATGGCCCGACAACAGATGACCCGACAACGGATGACCCCACAACGGACGGCCCGACGTCGGACAGTCGTCGAACGGTTGCCATACCGCCGCCGCCGGATGACCAGGCCGCTGGGGGCGACGGTAGGGTGCCGACCATGGCGACGAACGCATCCGTCGGTGTGGTGGTGATGGCCTACGGCACCCCTCGTTCCCCCGAGGAGATCGAGTCCTACTACACCCACATCCGAAGAGGCCGGCCGCCCACCCCGGAACTCTTGGCCGAGCTGACGGCCCGCTACGAGGCCATCGGGGGCATCTCGCCCTTGGCGGAACGCACCGAGGCACAGCGAGCAGCCGTCGCCCGACACCTCGAGGCGCTGGCCCCGGGCCGCTACGAGGTGGTGTTGGGCCAGAAGCACGCCGAGCCCTTCATCGAGGACGCGGTGGCCGCCGTGGCAGCCGACGGCGTCGAACGCACGGTCGGGCTGGTGTTGGCCCCGCACTTCAGCCGCTTCAGCGTCGGGCAGTACCAGGAGCGCGCCGCCACCGCCGCCGCCGAACACGGGCTGACCCACGTCGGCATCGAGTCGTGGCACACCGATCCCGCCTACGTCTCGTTCCTCACCGATGCCGTCACCGAGGCCCTGGCCACGCTCCCCGAGCGCACCAAGGTGGTGTTCACCGCCCACTCGCTGCCCGAGCGGGTCCTCGTCGACGATCCCTACCCCGACCAACTGCGCGAGAGTGCGGCCGCGGTGGCCGAGGCGATCGGGCTCGACCGCTGGGCCGGCTGGTCGCTCGGTTGGCAGTCCGCCGGGCGCACACCCGAGCCGTGGCGCGGACCCGACATCTTGGAGATCGTGGCCGACCTGGGTGCCACCGGTCGGGCAGACGGGGTGCTGGTGTGCGCCCAGGGCTTCGTGGCCGACCACCTCGAGGTGCTCTACGACCTCGACATCGAGACCTCGGCCGCCGCCCGTGAGGCAGGGCTCGCCTTCGCCCGCACCCGATCGCTCAACGACGACGACGACGTCATGGCCGCCCTGGCACAGCGGGTCCACGCCGCCGCCGGATGACCGGGCGTCGGACGACCATGGCCGGCCGAGCCTCGGCCGAGGGTGGGCGACCCCGGGTCGTGGTGGTGGGTGCAGGGCTGAGCGGTCTGACCGCCGCCGAGCGACTCTGCGCTGATCGACCCGACCTCGACGTGGTGGTGGTGGATGCCGCCGACCGGGCAGGCGGGAAGATCCTGACCACTACCTTCAACGGCATCCCGCTCGACTGTGCCGCCGATGCGTTCCTGGCCCGCGTCCCCGAAGGCCTCGAACTGTGTCGCCGCCTCGGCCTCGCCGAGCAGTTGGTGAGCCCCGCACAGCGGAGTGCGTTCGTCTGGAGCCACGGCCGTCTCCGGCGCCTGCCCGAGGGCCTGGTGCTCGGCGTTCCCACCGACCTCGACGCGCTGGAGGCCTCGGGCATCGTCTCGTCCGCCGGCGTGGCCCGAGCGGCCGAGGACCTGGAACGGACGACGCCTCCCGCCCGCCACCACGTGTCGCCCGACGATGCCGGTTCGCCCTCCGGTTCGCCGTCCGGGGAGGGCACGCACGGCGGCGCCGACGAGTCGGTGGGCGCACTCGTGCGCCGTCACCTCGGTGACGAGGTGACCGAACGGCTGGTCGCCCCGCTGCTCGGTGGGGTGAACGCCGGCGATGCCGACGACCTGAGCGTCGCCGCGGGCGCACCGCAATTGGCCGCGGCGGCCGCCTCCGACCAGGCCAGCCTGATCCGTGGGCTCCGGCGGCAACTCGCGGAGCGCTCGGATCCGGACGCCCCGGTCTTCTTCGGCCTGCCGCAGGGGACGACCACGTTGATCACCGCACTGGTGCGAGCGCTGCCGGCGGGAACGGTCCGCCTGGGATGGCCGGTGCAACGGCTGACGCCACTCGCCGGCGGCGGCTTCCGCCTCGACGGACCCGACGGCGACCTCCTCGAGGCAGACGCCGTGGTGATGGCCGTCCCCTCGTTCGTGGCTGCCCGCCTGCTCGGCGATCTCGGTGCCGCCGAACTCGACGCGGTGGTCGACGGCCTCGCCTCGCTGGAGTGGGCCTCGGTGGCCATGGTGTCCCTGGCCGTGCCGACCGACGGGCTCACCCATCCGCTCGACGGCTCGGGCTACCTGGTTCCCGCACCCGAACGCGCCTTCGTCACCGCCTGCTCGTTCGCCTCGTCGAAGTGGGCACACCTGCGCCGCGACGGGACGGCACTGCTACGAGTGTCCGCCGGTCACGCCGGCGACGGCGATGACGCCGTGCAGCGCAGCGACGAGGACATCGTGGCAGCGGTGTGCGCCGACCTGCGCACCCACATCGGACTCGAGGTCGCGCCGACCGCCGTGCGGATCACTCGCTGGCCGACCAGCCTTCCCCAGTACCGCCCCGGGCACCTCGAGCGATGTCGCAGTTGGCAGCAGACAGTGGCGGCCACCCTCCCCGGGGTGTGGCTGACCGGCGCGTCGTTCGAAGGCCTGGGCCTCCCTGCGTGCATCCGCCAAGGAACCCAGGCCGCCACCGAGGCGGCTGCCGCAGTCTGAACCGACGACACCGGCCCGGTCCGCCGAACCATTCCGAGGGGATCCCTTCCGAGGCGATGTCGTTCGTGACGGTCGTCACCACAACCGTGACCGATTCGTTGCGAACGTTGCATTGCAGGCCGAGTTCTGCAATGCTTTCGCAACAATGCGAGATGTACACCCCCCCTCATCGTCCGGACAGCTCGAGCAGACGGACGACACCGTTCGCTCCTCGGTCCCGGCCCACCCTGCTGACGCCACCCTCCGGCGCCGGTCCCGCACGGTCGCCACTGCCGTCGCCGCTGCGCTGGCCATCAGCCTCCTGGTGCCCCTGGCCAGTCCGGCAACCGCGCAGACCATCGAGTCCAAGCGCGCCGAAGCCGCACAGATCGCTGCGGAACTCCAGGAGCTCGAGTTCCGCCTGAGCGAACTGAACGAGGACTTCAACCAGGCCACCGTGCGCCTCGAGGAGCTCGACCACGAGATCGCCGATGGCGAGGCCCGAGTGGCGGTCGCCGAGGGCGACCTGGCAGAAGCACAGCTGGCACTGCGTGACATCGCGGTGACGGCCTACATGTCCGGCGGCGCCGCCGACGAACTCGAGACCCTGCTCGCCACCGAGCAGGACCAGTTCCCCGCTCGACGCACCTACGCCGAAGCCACCAGCGGTTCACGCCGCTCGGTGATGGAGCAGATCGAGGCCAGCCGCCAGCGCGCCGACGCCGAGATCGCACAGTTGGAGGCCTCCCGGGCCGAGGCCGACGAGGCTGCGGAGCGAATCGACGCTTCCCGCCAGGAAGCCAACCGCGCCGCCAACCGCCAGCAGGAACTGCAGGACCGTGTGCAGGGCGAACTGGCCCAACTCGTGCGCGAGGAAGAGGAACGGCAGGCTCGCGAGGCCCAGCGCCGCGCCGAGGAAGCCGCCCGGCAGGCAGCCGCCGAGCAGGAGCGGCGAGCTGCACAGGAGCGAGCCGCCACTCCCACCACCGAAGCACAACGCAACGGGTCGACCTCGACCTCGGCGTCGGGCTCGACCAACGGGTCGGCGCCTGCCGCCGACACCAGCACCTCGAGTGCGGCGCCGTCGACCACCGAAGGCGCACCGAGCGTCATCGCCGCCGCGCCTCCGACCCCCGCTCCCGCACCTGCTCCCGCACCCAGCCCGTCGGGTGGGGCGAGTGCCGCCATCGCTGCGGCGCAGAGCCAGCTCGGCGTCCGCTACACCTGGGGCGGGTCCAGCCCGGCCACCGGCTTCGACTGCTCCGGGCTGACCTCGTGGGCATGGGCACAGGCGGGCCGCAGCATCCCCCGCACGGCCGAGTCCCAGCAGGCCGGCCTGCGCAGCATCGCCATCAGCGAGCTCCAGCCCGGTGACCTCGTGTTCTACGGCCGCACCCATACCCACCACGTCGCCTTGTACGTCGGTGGCGGTTCGATCATCCACGCCCCGAACCGCAACAGCGTGGTGCGCTACGACTCGCTCAACTACTGGCCGGGCGCCATGCGGGGAGCAGCACGGGTCTGAGACTGGCCACCGGTCCCGGCGCGGTCCGAGCCATGCGCTGGCACCGGCGATGAGGATCGTCCATCTCCACGGGCACGGTGACGAACCCGGCCGGTCCCCTGGACTGGTCCTGTTCGCCGGCGACGCCGTGGCCACCCCTCGAGGGCCGCTCGAGGCCGCCGGGGGCGCCGCCTGGTACGAACCGGGCGACCCGGCCTCCGCGCCGCTGGCTGCCGGGCGGGACACGGTCGTCGCTGCCATGCACACGGCGACCGCTGCCGGCGACGAGGTCCTACTGGCTGGCTACTCACAGGGCGCGGCTCTCACCGTCGCCTATCTGCTCAGCGGAACCGCTCCACGGCCCTCCGCGGCCGTCATCGCCAACGGCTGGCTCCCCGCAGAACTCGACCCGACCCACGCGGTGCCGACGCTCGATCTCCCGATCCTGGTGGTCCACGGCACCGACGACGAGGTGGTCGACCCGATGGCGGGACGGGCAGCAGCCCGCCTCCTGTCTCGCAAGGGTGCCGCCGTGGTGTGGCACGAGGTCCCCGGCGAAGGACACCACCTGGGACCCGACGCCGCCGAAGTGGTCACCGCCTGGCTGGCCGAGGTGCGCTCCGGTCGACGACCCGGGCACCCACTCACCTGACCGGGCGCCCGGACCCGCTTCCACTGCGCGCAGCCAGCCACCACAACGGTGGGCCACTGCGCGCAGTCACCGGGCCCCCGCGCAATCGCCGGGCACCCCCGCACCAGCCCCCACCAACCGGGCTCGGCGGTCAGCGCAGCGTCCAGCGCTCGTCGGCTGCGGTCGATGGCGTGCGCCAGCGTCGCAGGCGGCGTTCGGCCTCGGCCTCGTGCGCCTCGTCGAGCGTCCGGTTGGCCACCGCCCACACCGTCACCCACAGCTCGTAGCAGGCGACGAGCACCTCGAGGTCGCCGCCGTCGGGCAGCGGCGCGCCGTAACCCTCGAGGAACGACTCGAGCGCCGAGGGAGGCGCACCGTAGCGACGCACGGCCACCACCTGCGGTGCGAGGTCGTAGGCACCCGGGCCGCGGCCGGCGAGCTCGAGATCGACCAGCACCGGCCCGGCCGGTGTCCGGAGCACGTTGTCGACGTGGAGGTCGCCGTGCACCACCACCTGGGGCAAGCGAGCGGCGAGCGCCGTCCACCGGGGCCGCAGGGCCGCTACCGCCGAGTGCATCACCGCAACGTCTGCGGTCTGGTCGGCCGAGGCCAGCGCGTCGAGCTGTTCGTCCACCGCAGCGAGGGGATCGAGCTCCCACTCGAGGTCGCTCGCATCCACGCCCGCGGTGGCGTCGTGCAGCCGCCGGACCAGGCGGCCGAGCGCCTCGGCCTCGACCGGCTCGCCCGAGGCGTCCTCCCACCGCCAGAGGCTGACCGCCGCCACGCGACGCACCGCGCCGTCCCACCACTCGAAGCGGTGGGGCGAACCGACGACGCCGTCGTCCCCGGCGACCACCCTGATGGCCGGCACGTCCCGGGCCTCGAGCAGTCGCGCCACGTCCACCTGTCGGCAGGCCCGCTCGAAGGGCACCCGATCGTCCACCCGAGCCAGCACCCCGGGGGTGCGGTACCGGAGCAGCACCGACGTCCCCACCCGCACCACCTCCGGCGCCTCCGTCGGCAGGCCCGACGCCGCCAGTGCTGCTTCGGCAGCGTCGGCGGCCGCCCCCACGCGGTCCGTGGGGGACGTCGGCTCAGTCACGGGCCAGGACCGCCGCCGCCATGGCGGTGGTGATGGGAACAGCGGCCATGAGGCCCACCGCCCCCACCAGGGCCCGCACCACCTCGCTGGCCACCACCTCGGTGGTCACCAGTGCTCCGAGCGGCAGCGTCGCCTCGCTCAGCAGCACGAGCAGCGGGAGGGACGCACCGGTGTACGCCAGGACCAAGGTGTTGACGGTGGCCGCGATGTGGTCGCGACCGACACGGATGCCGGCCGAGTAGAGATCACCGACGCTCGAGTGCGGCGCAGCGCGGCGCACCTCGCGCACCGCTGCGACCTGGGTCACCGTGACGTCGTCGAGCACGCCGATGGCCCCGATAACGATGCCGGCGAGCAGCAGCCCACGAAGCTCCCCGACCCCGGTGACCGCCGCGATGGACAGCGCCTCCTCCCCGGCCAGCCCGGTGAAGCCGGTGGCCCGCACGGCGATCCATCCCAGGATGCCGGTCAGTGCCAGGCTGGCGAACGTACCCAGGAGCGCCACGCTGGTGGCCCAGCTCACGCCGTGGGCCAGATAGAGCGCCGGGATGGCCACCGCGGCGCCACCCACGATGGCCACCGCCACCGGGTCGTGACCCGAGGAGATGGCCGGCAACACGAAGCCGATCACCACCGCCAGGCTCAACACCAGGCCCACGATGGCCCGCGCCCCCTGCCATCGACCGAGGAGGACCGACACGACCACGAACAGCGCCACCAGGGCCAGCAGCGGTGCGTCCCGCTGCCGGTCGACGTAGGCGTAGCGGAACGCCGGCGGTGCCGTGGGACTCTCCCCGAGCACCACGCCGACACCGACGTCGACCCCCGGCGGCAACGAGCCCTCGCCAATGGTGCGTATCTCCACCACGCTGCCGGCCTGGTCACCGGTGTCGATGCGCACCACCAACCCGTCGCACAGCACGGGGGTGGCCAGTTCCTCGGTCCCAGCACAGGGGACCGTCCGCACGTCGGTGACGGTGGCCCGCACCAGGGAACCGGCGCTGACCAGGCTGTCGCGCCGCTCACGCTCGGCGTCGGGCCACAACAGCACCATCCCCACCAGCGTGGCGGCGATGCACACCCCGAGCACGATGCTGATGATCGGCCACGACCGGCGCCCGACCGGCAGTTCGGATCCACCGAGTCCGCCGTCTGAGGTCGCGTCCGACTCGGCGGTCAGCTCACCCACGGGCTGGTGCGCGTCGGCATCGGCGCCCGGGAGGGCCTCGTCGGGATGGTCACCCACCCCCACAGTCTGGCCGAGCGTGGACGGTGTCCGGTGAGATCAGCCGCAGATCGACTCGACCACCTGGTGGGCGCCTCGACGTTGGCCGTGCAGGATCCCCGCCGCCGGTCCGAGGCTGAGTGCCGTCGGTGAACCAACGAGGTGCACGGCGGTCTGTCCCCACCGCAGGTCCCGGGCGAGCTCCGGCAGGCCACCCACCACGGGGATCGGGTGCTGCGCAGCGAGCCCACCGAGCAACGGATCGCCGGTGCCGGCGGGCACGGTCCCGGTGGCACACCACAGCTCGTCGGTCTCGATGATGCGTCCGCTGCGAAGGCACACCAGGAGACGGTCACCGGCCGCCTCCACGCTTTCGGGACCTTCGTCCTCGGCCAACTCGAGACCGTCGGTGGCCGCCTCGACGACCGCACCGGCGATCCGATCGGGCACCGATCCACCACCACGGGCCTCGAGCACTCGACGGTGGCGTTCGACGGGGTCGCAGATCTGCTCGAAGGCCCGTAGCTGGCGCGGTCCGATCCACCCTGGCTCGACATCGAAGCTGCGTCGCACGAGGGGCCGTCGGGTGACCAAGGTGGTCAGGGCACCTCTGCGAAGGGCAGCCAGCGCCAGCTGTGCCGCCGTGAGGCCGCCGCCGACCACCACCACCCGCGCCGGCACCGGATCGGTGCGGAGATCGATGGTCGTGGCGTGTCGCACGCGAGGGTCGTCGTCGAGCGGGCCAGCCGTGGCGAGTCGTCGCTCCGAACGACGTCGATGCACCTCAGGTGAAGCGTCCACGTGTCGGCGCTCGTGTCCCCCTCGTGACCAGGCAGGCAGGACCGCTCGTCGCGGGTTGGTGCACAGCACCACGTGCTCGGCAGCCCGCTGCTCGCCGGTGTCGAGGGTGAGCCGGGCGCCACGGGGCACACCGACGTCCACGGCCACGACCCCTGTCGGCTCGACCATGCGCTCGACACCACACTGTTCGATCAGCGAAGTGCAGAAGTCGTCGAACAACCCGACGGCGGGAAGTTCCACACCGGCCGAGCGGACCAGCTCGTCGTGGCGGTCACGCGCAAAGCGGAGCAGCTCGTAGGGCTCCGGATGGGGGTGGTGCACGACGGGTGAGCGGAGATGGTCCACCTCCTGTGCGGCGAGCTGATGGCGCCACCGAGCCAGCCAGGTACCCGTCGGGTCGATCACCGTCGTGTCGGCCAGGGCGTCGGGCGAGCGGTGGGCCAACATGGCCACGGTGGCCAGCGCCGCCGGGCCAGCACCCACGATGACGATGCGATGCTCCACGCTGCGAGGCTACTGTGCTCGGGCCACAGGGTGAGAATCGTTCTTGTTCTAATGCCTATCGGCGACCTGTCGCCTCGGAGGACTCCGAGCGCCCACCGACCGGGCGCAGGCACACCGGGAGCGGCCTGCCTTGCGAATGGGAACAGCTCCCGTTTACCGTAACGTCATCGGTGAGTCCACCGAACACGCCTCGGAGGTCGACATGCGTCACACGATCCGATTCCTCGCTCCCCTCGCCGCCATCGCACTTCTGCTGAGTGCCTGCGGTTCCGACGACAGCGGCACCACCGAGGAGACGGGGGCACCCGGCACCGATCCCACGCCCGAAGAGTCCTTCGACGTCCCGCGGATCGTGGTGACCACCAGCATCCTCGGCGACATCACCGAGAACGTCGTGCAGGACCTGGCCGACGTCGAGGTCATCATGCCGCCCGGGAGCGATCCCCACGACTTCGAACCGTCCGCCCAGCAGATCGCCCTGCTCGGCGAGGCCGACCTGGTGATCGCCAACGGGCTCCTCCTCGAGGAGGGTCTGATCGGTCCACTGGAGAACGCGGCGGACGACGGCATTCCCGTCGTCGAGATCGCACCGGCACTCGCACCGATCCCCTTCGCCGGAGGGATGGGCCACAGCCACGATCACGACGACGACGGGCACGGACACGACGACGAAGACCACGCCCACGAGGACGATGACGGCCACGCCCACGAGGATGACGACGGCCACAGCCACGACGACGGCCACAGCCACGACGACGAGCAGGCCGCACCGAGCGGTGTGCTGGCCAGCGTCAGCCAGGACGACGCCACCCGGGACGAGGAGCACGATCACGACCACGGCGACGAGGATCCTCACGTGTGGATGGACGTCGACCGGATGGCGGCCGCTGCACAGCTGATCGCCGAGGAGGTGGCCGAGTACACCGACCTCGACGCCGAGGTGCTCGAGGAGAACGCCGAGGCATACGCCGCCGAGCTGGCCGAACTCGACGAGGAGATCCAAGCACTGCTCGAGCCGATCCCCTCCGACCGTCGACTGTTGGTCACCAACCACGACGCCCTCGGCTACTTCGCCGACCGCTACGGCTTCGAGGTGGTGGGCACGGTCATCCCGAGTGGTTCGACCCTGGCCGAGCCGGGCGCTGCCGACATCGTCGCCCTGGTCGAACTCATCGAAGAGCTCGACATCAGGGCCATCTTCGCCGAGAACATCAGCTCGACCGACCTGGCCGAGATGCTGGCCGCCGAGGTCGACCACGAGGTCGTGGTGGTCGAGCTGACCACCGACTCCCTCGGCGAGCCGGGTACGCCGGCGGACACGTACATCGGCATGATGCGCTCGAATGCTGAGCTCGTGGCCCAGGCACTCAGCTGACCGATGCCGCCGGTGCGTGCGCGTGGCGGGTGTTCCCACACCAGGCGTTCCTGATCGGCGACTCCCCAGCTGAGAGGATGACGCCGTGGAGTGGTTGACCGACCCGTTCCGTCTCGGGTTCATGCAGGAGGCCCTCAAGGCCAGCCTGCTGGCGGTGGTCGTGTGCTCGATGGTGGGCACCTGGGTGGTGCTGCGAGGCCTCGCCTTCATCGGCGACGCCTTGGCGCACGGCGTCATCCCCGGGGTTGCGCTGGCGCAACTCCTGGGCTTCAGCCTCGTGCTCGGTGCCGTGGGCAGCGCGCTGGTGATGGCGGCTGGGGTCACGCTGGTCAACCGGCGGTCCCGCGTCGGCGAGGACGCCGCCATCGGATTGCTGTTCGTCGGCATGCTGGCGGTCGGCGTCATCATCATCTCGGGGTCATCGAGCCGCGACCTCACCACTGTGCTGTTCGGGTCGATCCTGGCCGTGTCCTCGTCCGACGTGGTGTTGCTGGTCGCCGCCACCGTCGTGATCGGGGTCGCTTCGTTGGTCCTGCACCGACCGCTGTTGGCCCTGGCCTTCAACGCCGAGAAGGCAGCCGCCTTGGGCATGCGACCCGGATTGACCCACGCAGCGCTGATGGTGATGGTGACCATCGCCGTGGTCACCTCGTTCCAGGCCGTGGGCACCCTCATGGTGTTCGCTCTCATCGTGGCCCCGCCGGCCACCGCCGCGCTGTTCGCCCGACGGGTCACCACGGTGCTCGTCGGAGGTGTCGTGGCCGGGTGGGTGGCCGCGCTCGCCGGTCTGCTGCTGTCGTTCCACGCCGGTACGGCCGGTGGGGCCAGCATCGCCGCCTGCACGGTGGGGCTGTTCTTCGTGGCCCTCGGCGCGAAGGAGGCCACCGAGGCGCTGCGGAACCATCGACGTCCCGCTCCCATGCCCGCCTGAGGCCCATCCGACCGGCACGCCGCGCCCTGGACAGGCCTCGTCGTGGTAGCACCACCCCCGAACGCCAGCAGTGACCGACCCGACACGTGTGCCGGGGATAGGGCACACTGGTGGCCGTGGGCAACTGGGGCGCAACACCTGCACAGGGGCGACTGAGGGTGGCCCCACCACGTGGGCGCCACGGACCACGGCGGCGGGCCGTTGCGACCGCCACAGCCCTGACGATCGCACTGCTGGCCACCATCGCTGCGTGCGCCACCGAACAGACTGACGTGCGAGCGGTCGGCGTGGCCGCCGCCGGCGTCGAGGCCACACCGACCACGACGACCACCACGCCGCCCACCACCGTCGATCGCGGGAGCACGCTGCCCGTCCCCGAACCGCTGCCCTCCTTCGCCTTCGCCGAGACCCCCGAGGTGGTGCTCGGGCACATGGAGATTCCTCGGCTGGGCCTCTCCGAACCGTTGCACGAGGGCATGACGCTCACCGCCATCAACCGAGGGCCGTCGCACTGGCCGGGCACGGCCCTGCCCGGACGCTTCGGCAACGTGGTGGTGGCCGCGCACCGCACCACGTTCTCCCGCCCCTTCGAGCGGCTCGACGAACTCGAGGAAGGCGACCTCATCCACTTCGAGCTGGCCGATGGCTCCTCGGCCACGTATCGGGTACGAGACGTGATCGTGGTGCCCGAGGCCGCCCTGGGTATCGCCACGCAGACCGAGGCCCACACCGCCACCCTGTTCGCCTGCCACCCGAAAGGCTCGGCCACGCATCGCATCGTGGCCAAGGCACAGCTTCTCGACGACGACGGGGTGCCCGTCGATGACGACGCCGCCCTCCCCCCGGTCGACCTCGGGCTCCGCGAGGGCGACGACGTGCTCTACGTGCGTGACACCGACGAACCCCTGGTGGTGCACGACCCGTTCGGGTCGCTGACCATCGACTGACCGCTACCCCTGCGGCGCCCTCAGCCCATGGCAGCGAGGTAGAGGTCCCGCACGTCCTGTCGACTCGGAGGTCGCGGCGTGGTGAGGATGACCGGATCGGCGAGTGCGTCCTCGACGAGCACCTCCACCAACGATTCGTCGCCGCCGAGGTCGGCCACGCTGCGCGCCGTGCCGACCCGCTCGGACAGCCGGCGAACCGCCTCGATGGCTGCCTCGGTGCCACCAGCGGCGTCGCCCCCCTCGGTGCCCGCGCCCATGGCCCGAGCCACCCGGGCGTACTTCGGACCACAGACCTCGGCGTTGAAGGCCATCACGTGGGGCAGCATAGTGGCCAGGGTCTGCCCGTGCGGCTGGTGTAGACGACCCGACAGCGGGTGGCCGCAGGCGTGCACCAACCCGAGCAGCGGGCCCGACGAGAAAGCAATGCCGGCCATGTGTGACGCCAGCAACATCTGACTGCGACCCTCGAGGTTGCTCGGGTCGTCGATGACCATCGGCAGCCACTCTGCCACCATCTCGATGGCGCCGAGGGCCACCGCATCGCAGTAGGGGTTGGCCATCTGTGAGGTGAAGGCCTCGATGGCGTGGGTCAACGCGTCCATGCCACAGGTGGCGGTTGGCACCGGGGGCAGGCCGACGGTGAGCGCCGGATCGAGCAGCACCACCTTGGGCTTGACCGAGTCGGCCATGAACGTGACCTTCCGGCCCTCGGCCACGTCGGTGATGACGCCCGCGCCGTTGGTCTCCGATGCCGTGCCGGCGGTGGTGGGGACGGCGATGACCGGATAGCCGTCGTGCTCGGGAAACGCAGGAGGTACCAGCGAGGAGAAGTCGATGGTGTCGCCGTCGAGACGGGTGTGGTAGGCGAAGTCGACCCCGCGGCCGGCATTGGGGGCCGCCAACGCCATGCACTTGCCCGCATCCATGGCCGATCCGCCGCCCACCACGATCACGGCCGCGCGGCCGAAGGCGCGCAGACGCTCGGTGCCGGCGTCCACGTTCTCGTCAGTGGGGTTGGGCTCCACGCCGTCGAAGACCTCGACGACGACCTCAGCGGCGCGCAGCGCGTCCACCAGGGGACCCACCAGACCGGCGGCGACGACACCGGGGTCGGCCACGAGGAACGCCCGCTCCTCCCCGATCATCCGCACCTGGTCGGCGACCTGAGAGGACGAACCCACACCGAAGGCCACCACCGGTAGCGGCGGCAACGAGAAGGACGAGGACGAGAGCACAGCGAGACCCCCAGCGTGATCGGAACGCGCCATCGGAACGCGTACTCGGAACGAGAGTTATTCTTAGCACAGGCGGCGTCCCAGCACGGTTCGGCTCGTGTGGGCAAGTGAGAATCATTCCTATAGACTCCGGCATCTCGGGTTCCCGATTTCGGCCGACACCAACCGGACGACCGGGACACCCAACCCCCGAACCTCTGAACCCCCCCGAGGAGCTGCCATGTCCAGGGTCTGCCAGGTGACCGGCCGACGGCCGGCGTTCGGCAAGAACGTGTCGCACTCGCATCGCCGAACGAACCGTCGATGGAACCCCAACATCCAGTCGAAGCGCTACTGGGTGCCGAGCGAGCAGCGATGGGTGACGCTGAAGGTCAGCGCCAAGGGCATCAAGGTGATCGACCGGCGCGGCATCGACTCGGTGGTGGCCGAGCTCCGTCGACGTGGGGAGAAGCTCTGATGGCCAAACGCGACGCCAAGCGTCCCATCATCACCCTCCGCTCGACGGCGGGTACGGGCTCCACCTACACGACACGCAAGAACCGCACCAACACCCGCGAGCGCCTGGAGCTGCGCAAGTACGACCCACGGGTCCGGCGCCACGTCACCTTCCGGGAGGACCGCTAGTGCGTGCTCGGAACCCCACATGACCGCTGCGCACCGCCTCCCGGTGACGGTGGTCGCCGGATGGCACGGGGTGGACCGGACCGAGCCGGTCACCCACCTGCTGGCCGCGCTCGAAGCGACCACGCCCACGCGGGACCCGCAGCGCCGATCGACGACCGAACGACGGTGTCACGGCGAGGTGGTCGTCGTCGAGAACGGATTCGGGGTCACCGACTTCGGCGACACGACGCACCTGCTCGTGGAGGAAGAGGTCGTCCACCTGCGTGACGACTGCGACTGCTGCGCCGTCCGCACCGACCTGATCCGCGTCCTCGAGTTGCTGGGGCGTCGCCGTCGACCGCCGCGGCGCGTCGTGCTGCTGACCGGCGACGGAGCAGACGTGTCGGTGATCTGCCAGACCATGCTGGGTGATCCGGTGCTGCGCGAGCTGGCCGTGCTCGACGCCGTGGTCGTGGCGGTGGACGCCCTGGCGGTGGCCACTCGGGCGAGCGAGCAGGCGGCTGCGCTCCCCGATCGTCGCGCCTTCGAACAGGTGGCCCACGCGGACCTGATCTGGCTGAGTGGCAGTCACCTCCTGAGCGAGCGAGGGATCGACGTCGCCGCCTGGACGATGCGGGGCCTCAACCCGCTGGCCACCATCGCCTGGCAGCAGGCGACCGGACCGCTCGCATCCACCGTGCAGTTGGGCGCCTACAACCTCGACCGCGTCCCCGACCGTCTGGGTCGCGCCCGCCGCACCGCCAGGGTGGCCTGCGGATCGCCCTACCTCCCGGTCCTCGTCAGCTGCGACGGCTGGCTCGACCCCGACGGGCTGGACCGCTGGGTAGAGGACCTGCACCACACCTTGGGTGCGGACCTGGTCCGCCTCCAGGGGATCCTGGCCGTGAGGGGCCAGGCCAACCGGTGGTTGGTCCAGGGGGTACGGACGACCCTCGAGTTGGCCGACGGCGCGCCCTGGGACGACGAGAGCCCGAGCAGCCAGTTGCTCGTCATCGGCCGGAACGTGGACCAGCGCCACTTGCGCGACGCCCTGGCCGCCTGCTGCTCGTGATCGCCCCCGTGGCTCCGGCACCACCGTGGCGCCGCGTCCGACGGTTGCGCGAAGCGATCACTGCCCTGTCCTGGTCGGGCGACGGACACCTCCTGGCTGTCGGCTCGGCCCATGGTGAGCTGGAGGTCGTCGCTGGCGACGGCACACCGCTGGGGGCCCTCTGCACCAGCCGCCACCTCGGCGTGGCCACCACCGTGCTGGCCTGGCATCCACGGCGTCGCGAACTGGTCGCCGGCGGCGGCGACGGTTCGCTGGTGTGGTGGCAGGCAGCGCGGGACTCGGTCCACCACATCGCCCACCGCCAGTGGGTGACGGCGGCACGGTGGCACCCAACCGAGGAGTTGCTGGCCGTCGGGGCCGGCAACGATCTCCTGATCTACCGCGACCAGTGTCCGGTGGCCGAGGCCCCGTTCGGGGTGGGCAGCATCGGGGCGCTCGTGTGGGCCGTCGGACCGGGCGAGCTGGCCGTGGGCAACGTCGGGGGCGTCCGCTGGTACGACGTGGCCAGCCTGGCCGACCCGGTTGCGCTCTACCCGGCACCTGGCGCCGTGACCTCGATGTCGCTGTCGCCAGAGGGCGATCGGCTGGCAGTCGGCGACCTCAGTGGTGAGCTACGCATCGGCGACCTGCGGACTGGCGCAGAGGTCGGGCTGCTGGGCTACCCCGACCGTTTGCGCCACGTGGCCTGGCAACCCGACGGGACCGCCGTCGTGGTCGTGGCGGACGACGAGGTCGGCATCTGGCGGGTCGGGCACGGCATCGAACCACCGGATGACCAACCGACGTCGCTGCTGGGAGGATCTGGACGCATTGACTGCCTGGCCGTTCATCCCCGCCGCCAGGTGCTCGCCGTAGGTCACGCCCACGGCGACGTCGTTGTGTGGGACCTGGTCGGACACGTGCCACTGGCCGTCCTCAGCGGGCGCGATCCGATCACCGCCGTGGCCTGGTCGGCCGATGGCCGCACCCTGGCCGCCGGGGTGGCTGACGGGTCGGTGTTGCTCGGCACGCCTCTGACGGGAACCACAGCGCCCCGCTGAGCGACCATGGAGGTGTGAGTGACGATCGCCGGCCCCCCCGCCGGCCGCGGACCATCCGAGCAGGTGCAGCACCGCTGGCCTGTGCCGATGCCCGGGAACTCGTGTCCGCCATGCTCGACGGTGAGGCCGACCCGGCCGAGCAAGCCGAGCTCGAGCGCCACCTCGGGCACTGTGATCGTTGCGCCCAGTGGCAGGCCGCGGCCGAGACGCACCACCGGGGCCTCCGGGTCAGCTTGACCCCACCCGTCCCCGACCTGGCCGACACGATCGTGGTCCGGGTGACGGGCGAACACCGTCGAGACCCGAGCCCCGACCGCCGCACGGCACGTCGGAGCGTCCGGACCGCGCTTGCCGGAGCGGCCGCTCTCGTGCTCGTCGGGCTGCTCGCCAGTGTGGTCAACGCCGGGCTCAGCCGCTCCGAGCCTCCCCCCACCCTGGCCATCGGCAGCGCTGCGGTGGAACTGGCCCAACAATCCACTCACGCCGTGGCCACGGTCACGATCATCAACGGCGGGGGGCCCGACCGGCTCCTCGGTGCCCGCTCCCCCGCCGCAGGCACCACCCACCTGCACGGGTTCGCCGTGACCGACGGAGGGCTCGTCGTCATGGCGAACCACGACGCCCACCCGGTCCCGTCGGAATCGACCGTGGTGCTGCGCGCCGACGGTGCCCACGTGATGCTGGCCGATCTCGATCCGACCCTCTCACCGGGCGACGAGGTCGACCTGGTGTTGGTCTTCGAACGTGCCGGCCCACAGCCGGTGCGGGCCCAGGTGGTCCCGGCCTCATAGGCCACCCGGCACCTCAGCCGACCGATGCGAAGCCCACCGCCGCGTCCATGAGCGCCGCCCCCACGGCCACACCAGGTGTCAGGTTCACCCGGTGGCATGGATCGATGCGAGCCCGCCGGCCGTTCGAGAACTCGATGCGGACGGTGCCGTCGAGGTCGAGGACCAGGACGTGGCTCACCTGGCCCGTGCAGTCCAACAGGTCCGTTCGTCGCAGGTACTGATCGAGCTCCATTGCGGCCCTCCGGGGTGATGACGGCGGTGGTCACCCACCGCCAGGCGAAGTCTGCCCGAGCCGAGCCGGCCTCGCACCCGTTGGGCTGGTCGGCCACTCGACCCTGTGCCAGTCTAGTAAGAGTTGTTCTCATTCCTGTTCTGATACTCACCCCGCCGACGGAGGCACCCATGCGTTCCGGCATTCACCCTGAGTACCGCCGAGTGGTCTTCACCGACACCAGCAGCGGCACCTCGTTCCTCACGCGCTCCACGGTCCACACCACCGACACCATCGAGTGGGAGGACGGATGCACCTATCCGCTGGTGAAGGTTGAGATCTCCTCGGCGAGCCACCCGTTCTTCACCGGCCAGATGAAGATCGTCGACACCGCCGGACGGGTCGAGCGCTTCGAGAAGCGCTACGGCCGACGCCGGCGGGCCGGCACCGCGACCGCTGACGGAACCGCATCGTGACGACCGGGACGATCGACCCCGAAGCCACCACCGACGATCGCGTCCCGGTGACCGTGCTCACCGGGTTCCTGGGCTCGGGCAAGACCACCATGGTCAACTACGTGCTCCGCGAGCAGCACGGCAAGCGGATCGCCGTGATCGAGAACGAGTTCGGGGAGATCGGCATCGATGACGCCTTGGTGCTCGACGCCGAGGAAGAGATCTTCGAGATGAACAACGGCTGCATCTGCTGCACGGTGCGCGGTGATCTCATCCGCATCCTCGGCAACCTGTTGCGCCGCCGCGATCGCTTCGACCACATCCTCATCGAGACCACCGGGTTGGCCGATCCGGCACCGGTGGCCCAGACCTTTTTCGTCGACGACGAACTGGCCGCCCGGGTTCGTCTCGACGCCATCGTGACCCTGGTCGACGCCAAGCACGTGGTGGCACACCTCGACGAGGTCAAGCCCGACGGCGTCGAGAACGAGGCGGTCGAGCAGGTGGCCTTCGCCGACCGTCTGGTGCTCACCAAGACCGATCTCGTCGACGACGACACCGTGCGCTCGGTGGTGGAACGGCTGCGGTCCATCAACGCCGTGGCCGACATCACCACCGCCACCAAGGGTGTCGTCGACCTCGACGCCGTGCTCGACGTGGGGGCGTTCGACCTCGAGCGAGCCATTGATCTCGACCCGGCCTTCCTCACCGACACCGATCACCAGCACGACGAGACGGTCACCTCGGTGGGGATCGAGGTCACCGGCGAACTCGACGGACCCAAGCTCAACGAGTGGCTCGGCCACCTGTTGTCCACCAAGGGTGTCGACATCTTCCGCAGCAAGGGCATCCTGGCCATCGCCGGCGAGGACGTGCGCCACGTCTTCCAGGGCGTCCACATGCTCTTCGACAGCGAACCGGGGCAGCCGTGGGCTCCAGAGGAGCAACGAACCAGCCGCATGGTCTTCATCGGCCGCAACCTCGACCGCCACGAACTCACCACCTCGTTGCAGGCGTGCCTGGCGTGAGCACCACGCGCTCGTTGGAGCTGACCCCTCGCTGGTCGACCGCCTTCGAGGACTACCTGACCGTGGCCCGCTTCGGTCCCGATGGCAGCCGACTGGCCGCCGGGTCACTGAGCGGCGAGGCCGCGCTGCTCGACGCCGAGACCGGTCACCGCAGCGCCCTGGCACCCCACGAGATGGGCGTGCTCGACCTTTCGTGGTCCGGCGACGGACATCTGGCCGTGGGTGGCCAGGACAACACCGTGCGTCTCTACGCCGCGGGCTCGTTGCAACCGGTCACCCTCGAGCTGGACCGGTGGGTGACCTCTGTGGCGTGGTCGCCGAGCGCGCCGCAGGTGGCGGTGGCCTACGGACGCTCCCTGGGCGTCGCCCGAGTCGACGGGTCGTCAGCGCTGAGTTTCGACGACCATCCCTCCACCGTGGAGGCGGTCGGCTGGTCCATCGACGGAACCCGGGTCGGGGCCGCCTGCTACGGCGGGCTCCACTGGTACCAACCGGCCGAGCCCGAGGCCACCGGCCGTGTGTTCGCCTGGAAGGGCTCGATGTTGAGTCTCGACGTCGCGCCGGGCGGGCGCTGGGTGGCATCGGGCTGCCAGGACGCCAGTGTGCACGTCTGGCGGCTGTGGAGCGGGGAGGACCTCCAGATGGCCGGCTACCCGACGAAGATCACCGAGCTGGCCTGGGACCCGACCGGGCGCTACCTGGCGGTGGCCAACCCCGACGAGATCACCCTGTGGGACTTCGCCGGGAAGGGACCGCAGGGCACCACGCCACTGACCTTGGCCGGCCACGAGGGGTCCATCCACTGCCTGGCCTACTGCCCCAGGACCGGTCTGCTGGCCTCCGGCGGCGCCGACGGCCTGGTGGCGGTGTGGCAACCCCCGAAGCGGAGCGGACCGGTGGCGGCGTTCGATCACGACGCCGAGGTGGTGTCGCTGCAGTGGCACCCCGACGGTGGCGCGCTGGTCACCGGGTGCGCCGACGGCACGGTACGGGTCCTCGACGCGACGGCCCACTGATCGTCGCCGGAGGCTGCGCCTCGTCACCCTCGCGGGCGGCGGGGTGCGCGAGGCTGGCCAGATGGCCACTCCTGACGGACCCATCCACTCCATCTCGGCGGTGACCCTGGCGGTGTCGGACATGGCGCGCTCGGTGGCGTTCTACCGTCAGGCCGGCTTCACCGTCGCCGCCGGCGGGGCCGACGCCGCCTTCACCAGCCTCCGCGCCGGCGACGACGGCTACCTGAACCTCCAACTCGACCCGGCCCACGCCCCGATCGCTGCCATCTGGGGTCGCGTCATCATCTGGGTGGACGACGTGGACGCCACCTACGAGCGGGTGACCCGGGCCGGGGCCACACCGTCCACCGCACCGGCCGACGCGCCGTGGGGTGAACGCTACTTCCACGTCTGCGACCCCGACGGACACGAACTCAGCTTCGCCCGCCCGCTCGGGTGACCCGCCACTCACCGGCGGACCACCGACCCCCGATCAGCGCTCGTCGTAGTGCCCGTCATGGGGGCAGTGCAGGTGACCGTCGTGGAGGTAGTCGACGTGGTCGCCGTGGCGGACCGTCTCGTGACCGCAGTCGGGACCGTGCACGTGGTCGTGACCGTCGTGGACCACGTGGTGAGCGGCGTCGCACTCGTCCCAGTGGCCTTCGTGGGAACGGTGCACGTGGCCCTCGTGGAGGTAGTCGGTGTGGTCTTCGTGGTCGACGGCCACGTGACCGCAGTCGGGACCGTGGACGTGGTCGTGGGGAGCGTGGGTGACACAGGTGGTGGACATGGCGCCTCCTCAGGCGGGATGGGTCAGCGGATGGTCGGTGGTTGGGGAGTCGGTCGTCGGGGGGTCGGTCGGAGCGCTGGCGAGGGGGTCTGCCACGTGGAGTTCGGCGGCATGGTCCAACGCGTCCTCCACGATGTGGCTCACGTGATGGTCGGCCAAGGCGTAGACCACTTCGCGACCCCGCCGCTCGCCAGTGAGTAGTCGTGCGGCCCGCAGCACCCTGAGGTGCTGGGAGACCAGCGGTTGGGCCACACCGAGCACGTCCACCAGCTCGTGGACGCAGCGAGGCGACGTACGGAGCGCGTCGACGATGGCCAGCCGCACCGGGTTGGCCAGCGCCTTGAACAGCGCTGCCGTTTCCCGAAGATGGGCGTCAGCCACCGGGTCGCTCATATCGTCATATTGCAATGTCTGCATATATTAGTCAAGGGCCCGCCCCCGGCACCCGGTGTCGTCCACCGCCGCCCCAAGATCCCGGCCGCCCACAAACGCCGAGCGAGCTAGAGCGAGCCCCGGTCGAAGAAGCGTGGCCAGTTGGCCTGTGACTCGCTGCCGTCGGCCACGATGGCGGCGCCGTTGACGAAGCGTCCACCGGGCGAGGCCAGGAACAGGATGACCGACACGCACTCGGCCACCGTGCCCATCCGACGCATCGGTCCTGTCGCCTCGGCCTCGACCGCCCAGGACTCCTTGTCGAACCCGAGCTTGCCGACCTCGTTCTCCTGCATGCCTTCGGTGTCGATGGTGCCTGGCGCCAGGGCGTTGATGGTGACACCGTGGTACCCCAGGTACGGCGCCATGGTGTGGGTGAGGTTCACCACCCCGGCCCGCGCCGCGCCGGAGTGCACGAACCAGGGAGCACCCCGGGTGAACGAGAAGATGTGCACCACGTTCACGATGGACCCGCGGCCGGCCCGCGCCATGGGTTCCATGAAGCGGTTCACCATGTTCCAGGTCCCGTTCAGGTTCAGGTCCACCACCGCCCGCCAGCCATTGTCGGAGATCTGCGACGGGAGCGCCGGGAACTGCCCTCCGGCATTGTTGACCAGCACGTCGACGCGCCCGAACTGCTCGTAGGCCACGTCACGCAGGCGCTCCACCTCGGCCGGTTCGCGGATGTTGGTCGGCTGGGTCACGCAGGTGCGGCCCAGGGCCTCGACCTCGGCCCGGGTCTCGGCCAGTGCGTCCTCGGTGCGACCCGCCACGACGACGTCCCCGCCCAGCCGAGCGAAGTCGATCGCCGTCCGCCGACCGATGCCCGAGCCACCTCCGGTGACGAGGGCCACCTGGCCGGCGAAAAGCCCTGGAGCGAAGACCGTGGTCGCATCGGCCAACCCGGGCGCGGGCGGGCCGGCGGTGCCAGCGGTGACGGGCGGCTGATTCGAGGCGTCGGCCGACGGTGGGGTGGACCCCTGGGGGTTCATGGACGGCTCCTGTTCGACGATGTTCGTGGCCCCGCACCCTACGGTGCCCGACGTCACTCACGAGGCCACTATGTTTTTCCGCCTCACTTGTCGGTGCGAGTGAGCCCCACCCAGTGACGCGAGGAGCAGCCATGACGAGCAACGACCGAGATGCCGAACAGGCGACCGAGACACCACGGGATCACCAAGGACTCGCCGAGCGGCAGGATCGCACCGACCAGGGGCAAGTCGCACGCCGTCGCCCCTTCGGCGTCACCGCGCTCGTGGTGGTCACCGCCGTGCTGTCCGCCACCATCGGCTCGGCGGTGGCATCGCACACCTTCCCCGACGTCCCCGACACCAACCCCTTCCACGACGACATCGACTGGATGGCCGACGCCGGCATCACCGGCGGCTTCGCTGACGGCACGTTCCGGCCGACCGACAACGTCAGCCGACAGGCCATGGCCGCCTTCATGCGCCGCCTGGCTGGACAGGCCGACGGCGTGGCGCCCATGGTCGACGCCGCCACCGTCGAGGGCTTCACCGCCGCCGAACTCCAGGGCCAACAGGGACCTGCCGGGCCCCAAGGCGAGCCAGGACCAGCCGGACCGGAGGGACCGCAGGGCCCGCCCGCCACGCTGGATCTGTGGGCAGTGGTGAACGCCGACGGCACGCTGGCGCGCGGTGCCAGCGGCGTCGTGTCGGCCAGTGCTGTGAATGCGAGCGCCGGCTTCTACGAGGTCACCTTCGACCGCGACATCTCGAACTGCGCCTACGTGGTACAGACCGGCCTCCCGAGCGCAGATGCCAACCCCCAGCCTGCGTTCGCTGGCGCTGCCCCGCGCAGCGGCAACCCCAACGGGGTGTTCGTCAGCACGCAGAACGCGGCCGGAACCGATGCCCCCTTCGCCTACCACCTGCTGGTGGCCTGCTGACCGGCCGCTCGACCGCGTCCCGGTGGGACCGCTTTCTCCGCTCCCAGTCGACCACAGCAACCAGGTACCCGGCTATGGTTTGCCGCCTCACTGCTCGGTGCGGGTGAGTCCACCCACCGACGCGAGGAGTAGCCATGCCGAGCCATGACCGAAACCCCGACCAGGCCACCGAGACGCCACGGGACCACCAAGGGCTCACCCAGCGGCAGGACCGATCCGAACAGGGGCGAGTCGCTCGCCGACGCCCTTTCGGGGTGGCAGCGCTGGTGGTCGTGACCGCGGTGCTGGCCGCCACGGTCGGCTCCGCCGTTGCATCCCACACGTTCCCCGACGTCCCCGACACCAACCCCTTCCACGACGACATCGACTGGATGGCCGACGCCGGTATCACCGGCGGCTTCGCTGACGGCACCTTCCGACCCAGCGACAACGTCAGCCGACAGGCCATGGCCGCCTTCATGCGCCGCCTCGCCGGGCAGGCCGACGGCATCGCCCCTATGGTCAACGCCGCCACCGTCGACGGGTTCACCGCCGCCGAGCTGCAGGGCCAGCAGGGCCCCGCCGGACCCGAGGGGCCAGCCGGCGCCCAAGGCGAACCAGGACCAGCCGGACCCGCCGGCGCAATCGGACCCGCCGGACCAGCCGGACCCGCCGGACCCGCCGGACCCCAGGGACCAACCGGACCACCGGCCAGCGTGCGGTGGGCGATTGTGAATGCCAACGGCAGCCTGGCCAGCGGGAGCAACGTGGTCTCCAGCGCCAAGTTGGGTACCGGCCTCTACGAGGTGGTGTTCTCCTCGAGCGTGGTCACCTGCGCCCGCCAGGCCTCACCCGGACTGCCCGGCACGGGTGGTACCCCTCCAGTGCTCGTCGTGGGCACCGCCGGACGCGTCGGCGACCAGGCCGGCGTGTTCGTGACGGCCCACAATCTCGACGGCCAGCTCGCCGACGGTGGATTCATGCTGACCCTGTACTGCTGATGACCAGCGCGGTTCCGGGAACGGGTACCTCGCCGGGCGGACCAGCGCCGGGGTGACTGGCCCTGACCCGGCGGACCGCCGATGATGGGACCCGTGTCCTGGTCCCAACGCGCCCTCGTCGCCGCCCGCTGTCTCGGCGCCGGCGCGCTCGTGGCCCTGTCCATCCCGCCCTACGGGTGGTGGCCACTGGCCTTCGTGGGCATCGCCATGTGGGACCGGCTGCTGGCCGACCAGCGGGCCCTGGTGCGCTTCCGCCGATCGTGGCTGGTGGCCGCCACCTGGCTGTTCCCCACCATGTTGTGGATGTGGGACCTCACGCCGCCGGGCTACGTCATCGCCGGCTCGGCCTACGCCGCCTATTTCGGCGCGGCCTGTGCCGCCATCCCTGCCGGGCGCGGCCGTCGCCTGGCGCTCCCCGGAGCGATCGTGCTGGCCGAGCTGGCCCGCTGGAGCTTTCCCTTCGGCGGGGTCCCCCTCGCCACCCTGGCCATGAGCCAGGCCACCACGCCGCTGCTCCCCGCTGCGCACATCGGTGGAGCGCTCCTGCTCTCGGGACTGGTGGTGGTGGGCGGGGTGGCCCTCTCGGCGGCCTGGGAGCGGCAGTGGCAACCAGCCCTGGTGGCCACCGCCGTGCTCGTCGGCACCGTGGGGGTCGCCATGGCCCTCCCGCGTGCCGAGGTCATCGACGAGA
The DNA here is from genome assembly GCA_020832495.1 of Acidimicrobiia bacterium. Taxonomy (GTDB): domain Bacteria; phylum Actinomycetota; class Acidimicrobiia; order Acidimicrobiales; family Acidimicrobilacustridaceae; genus JAFIEP01. The sequence continues at coordinate 25,551 of JAFIEP010000093.1, forward strand.
TCGACGTGGCTGCGGTCCAGGGCGGCGGCGAGCAGCGCACCCGAGCGCGTGACACCGATGCCCGGGAGGTCTTCGAACGCCACCTCGAGGCGAGCGAGCAGATCGCTCTCCCTGTCGACCTCGTGCTGTGGCCCGAGAACGTGGTGAGCGTGGACGGCGAGCTGGTCGACAATGTCGAGCACGAGGAGCTTCTCGAGCTGGCAGCGCGCCTCGACGCACCGGTCATCATCGGCACCACCGAAGGGGTCTCCGACGAGAACTTCCGCAACGCCTCGGTGGTCTACAGCCCCGACGGCACGGCGGAGGAACGCTACGACAAGGTGCAGCGGGTGCCGTTCGGCGAGTGGGTACCGTTCCGCCCGTTGGTGGAGTCCCTGGCCGGCGACGCCGGCCTCCCGCGCCGCGACGCGGTGATCGGGGAGGAACCGGCGGTGGTGGCCACCCAGGCCGGCACCATGGGCCTGAGCATCTCGTGGGAGGTGTTCTTCTCGAGTCGGGCCGCTGACGCCATCGGTAACGGCGGCGAGGTGCTGCTGAACCCGACGAACGGCTCCTCGTACTGGCTCACCCAGGTCCAGTCGCAACAGGTTGCATCGTCGATCCTGCGGGCAGTGGAGACCGACCGCTGGGTGGTGCAGGCCGCCCCCACGGGATTCAGCGCCGTGGTCACCCCCGACGGCGAGGTGCTGCAACGAACCGGCACCGAGGAACAGGCGGTGCTCGAGTCCACCGTGGAACGCCGCCGAGGGCTCACCCCCGCCGTGCGTTTCGGGGCGGCACCGGTGGCGTTCGGCGCCCTGGTGGCCATCGTGGCCGCCTGGCAGCTCTCCCGCCGACCTCGGTGGGAGGACGACCCGGCCGCCGATCCCGGGCCCACCCGGGGCACCGACGGAGGCTCCAGTGGGTCAGACCCCGCTGCCGGTGACCGGTCCGGCAAGCGCGAGACCACCGACGGCACGACCGACATCAGCGCGACGGAGCCACCCCGGGAGGGTCCAATTCCAACAGGAGGGTGACCGGCCCGTCGTTCACCAACGACACCGCCATGTCCGCCCCGAATCGACCGGTGGCCACCGAGGCGCCCAGGCGCCGCAGTTCGGCCACCACCTCGTCCACCAACGGTTCGGCCTGCTCGGGGCGCGCCGCCGCCCCCCACGAGGGTCGGCGACCCCGCCTGGTGTCGCCGTACAGGGTGAACTGGCTGACGACGAGCACCTCTCCCCCGGCGTCGGCCACGGCCACGTTCATGGCGTCGGCATCGTCGGCCATGATCCGCAGGCCCCACACCTTGGCCGCCAAGGAGCGCGCCACCGTTTCGTCGTCGGTGTGGGTGACCCCCACGAGCACGCAGAGGCCGGGTCCGATGGCGCCCACCGTCTCGCCGTCCACGACGACGCTGGCTTCGGTGACCCGCTGAACGAGCGCCCTCATCGTCGTTCGAGGGTCCACACCCGGATCGGTTCGGCGAAGCCCTTCAGCATCCGCCGCCCGGCCGGCTCGAGCGCCACGTCGTCGTTCGACTCGAGCGGTGCTCGGATCGAGTCGGTGACCAGCACCTCCCCCGGCACGGCTTCGCCGGCCAGGCGGGAGGCCAGGTTGACCAACGGTCCGTAGAAGTCGCCCCCTCGCACGATCACCTCACCGAACACCAGCCCACCGCGGGGGGTGGCACCCACGGTGTTGTCGGAGAACGCCTCGATGAGGTCCAGGGCAATGACCGCCGCGTCATGAGGTTCGACGGCGACGAACATGACCTCGTCGCCGATGAGCTTCACCACCCGGCCGTCGTGCTCGGCCACCCGGTCGAAGGCGCGGGCCTCGAAGTCCTCGACCAGACTCCCGAGGCGGCTGGCGCTGACCTGCTGGGACAGCGGGGTGAACCCGACCATGTCGACGAAGCCCAACCCCATGCGGACGGTGTCGAACCCGGCCAGGCCTTCCCGTGCACGACGGGAGCGGTCGATCGCCTGACGGAGGTGGTTGAGCAGGAGCGGACCGAGTGCCTCCACGGTGCCGCCCAACACGCTGTTGGCCCGGTCGACGGCCTCGACGTGATCCATTTCGGTGCCGCCCTCGGCCACGATGTTGCGTTCGACCGTGTCGAGGTACGCAGTGACCGAGGCATCGGCGATGCGGGCCAGCGACGAGGAGATGACCCGCAGGAGCGACATGGCGGTGTCCTCGGGGAACAGCTCGAGCGCCGGGCTCAGCCGCCGCAACAGGAACAGGTCCTGCTCGCCGAGCGCCACCTCGTCGGGGTCGGGTACCGGCAACCCGGAGGCGCGGATGGCCGACGCCGTCCGCGCCAGGTCACCTCCGAACTCCGCCGACACCTCCTTCAGCGTGTAGCGGGGCTCATCGGTCAGCAAGAGGTCGCTGGCCAACGTGGGGAGACGGCCGATGCGGTCAGCGGCCAACAGCTGCTCCATGGTGGCCCCGCGGGTGACGAGCAGTTCGAGGAGTTGGCGACGGTCGTCGGCGGTCGGCGCAGACGGGTCGTACAGACCGACTTCCTCGAGTTGTTCCCACGTGGGTGACGCCACGAGGCCATTGTCGCGTGTCCGACGACGACGCGGTCGACGAAGTCCGGTCCTGCGACGTCAGCCGCTGAACCCCGGTCGATGCCATACTTCGGGTCCAGGCATTTGACCGCACGGTCAAGTGCCGAGAAAACTGAGGTTTCACAAGAGGGTTGAGGAGGTCGCGCGCGGTGCAGCCGGGCCCGCTCCGGACCGCGAACGGGAGACGGCAGATGAGCGCCGCGCACGACGACGAGCCACTGAGCATTGCCTTCCTGGCCTACCGGGGGAAGCCGCACGTCGGTGGCCAGGGCGTCTACACCCGCCACCTGACCAAGGCCCTGTCGGACATGGGCCACCACGTCGAGGTGCTGGGTGGACAGCCCTATCCGATCCTCGACGACCGGGTGCCGCTCGTCGAACTGCCCAGCCTCGACATCTACAACGACTACTTCCCCATGCGGATGCCAGGGTTGTGGGAGCTGAAGGACTGGCCGGACTTCGTGGAGGTCACGTCCTTCTCGCTCGGCACGTTCCCCGAACCGCTCGCCTTCTCCCTGCGGGCCTGGAAGCACCTCCACCGTCGGGTGGCCGACTTCGACCTGGTGCAGGACAACCAGTGCCTGGGCTACGGACTGCTCCTGATGGAACGCGACGGCCTCCCGGTGCTGTCCACCATCCACCATCCCATCACGGTGGACCGCCGCCTCGAGATGGAGCACGCCGACTCGTTGTGGTCCCGCTTCTCCAAGGCCCGCTGGTACGCCTTCACCCGCATGCAGAGTCGGGTCGCCCAACGCATGAGCCGCGTGTTGACCGTGTCGGAGAACTCTGCCAACGACACCTCCCGCGACCACGGCGTCCCCCGCGACCGGCTGCACGTCACCCCCGTCGGGGTGGACCAGGACCTCTTCCGCCCGCTGCCCGACGTCGAGCGGATCCCGGGCCGGATCATCACCACCGCCTCCGCCGACGTGACCATGAAGGGCCTGCGCTACCTCCTCGAGGCCCTGGCCAAGCTGCGCACCGAACGACACGTGGAACTGGTGGTCATCGGCCGGGCCAAGGAGGGTGGCCCATCGGCCCGCACCATTGCCGACCTGGGCCTCTCCGACGCCATCACCTTCGTGAGCGGTGTGCCCGACGAGCGCATCATCGAGCTGTACAGCGAGGCGCAAGTGGCCGTGGTGCCGTCGCTGTACGAGGGCTTCTCGCTGCCCGCCATCGAAGCCATGTCCTGCGCCGTGCCCCTCGTGGCCACCACCGGTGGTGCGCTGCCCGAGGTGGTGGGACGCGACGGTGAGACCGCCCTGGTGGTCCCGCCGGGCGATTCCGAGGCCTTGGCCGCCAAGATCCGGCTGGCCCTCGACGACGCCGACCTGCGCGCCCGTGTCGGCGCGGCCGGTCGGCAGCGGGTGATCGAGCGTTGGACCTGGCGCCACACCGCCGAGGGCACCGTCGATCAGTACCGGGCGCTGTTGGCCGACACCGCCCACATCCAGGCCCGCCGCGCCGGCGGCGCCGGCACGGCCCCTCGCTTCCAACACGGTGCTGCCGCTCGGACCGGCGGAGCTCGTCGCTGATGCTCACCGTCGACTACGACCGTCTCGGTCTCCGGCCCGGCGACCGCCTGCTGGACCTCGGCTGTGGCTTCGGTCGCCATGCATTCGAAGGCCTGCGCCGTGGCGCCAGCGTGGTGGCCTGTGACATGAGCCAGGACGAATTGGTCCAGGTGGCGTCCATGTTCAGCGCCATGGCCGCCGAGGGTGACGTGCCACCCGGCGCCATGGCGGCGACCACCCGCGGTGATGCCACCTGCCTGCCCTTCGACGACGCCGCCTTCGACTGCGTGATCGCATCGGAGGTCCTCGAGCACATCCCCGACGACAGCGCCGCCATTGCGGAGCTGGCCCGTGTGCTGCGGCCCGGAGGCACGCTGGCCGTGACCGTGCCGGCCTGGCTGGCCGAGCGACTCTGCTGGGCCCTCTCCGACGAGTACTACGCCCCGAAGGCCGTCGGCGGACACGTGCGCATCTACACCGAGAACCGTCTGCGGTCGCTGGTGCGCGGTGCTGGGCTGGATGCCGGCGAGGTGCACCGCGCCCATGCCCTGCACACCCCCTACTGGTGGCTGCGCTGTGCCGTCGGTCCCACCGACGATGACGCCACGCTGGTGCGGGCCTACCATTCGATGCTCGTGTGGGACATCGAGCGCGCACCGAAGGTCACCCGCTGGGCAGAGCGCCTGGCCAACCCCCTGCTCGGCAAGAGCCTCGTGCTCTACGCCCACAAGCCGGCCGCTGCGCCAGCCCACCCAGAGGCCGGTGCCCGCCGGGTGGCCGCGCGACAGGTGGCCACTCCCGACCACTCGGCCACGCCGTCACCCGAGGAGGATCTGACCGTTGCCGTCAGCTGAGCACCGTCCCGATCCTGTGATCCCCGAGGTCCCGGGCATCCTGTCGACAGCGCAGGTTCGCGCCACCGCCGAGGGCATCGCCGACTGGCAGCTGCCGTCGGGCATGATCCCGTGGTTCCCCGGTGGTCACTGCGACCCGTGGAACCACGTAGAGGCAGCCATGGCCATGGCCGTGTGCGGCCTGCGGTCCGAGGCCGAGCTGGCCTACGAGTGGCTCGCCCGCCAACAGCGACCCGACGGTTCGTGGCACCAGTACTACCTGGCCGATGGTGTGGAGCAGGACAAGCTCGACGCCAACACCATCGCCTACGCGGCCGTCGGCGTGTGGCAGCACTGGCTGCTCTTCGGCGACCGTGCCTACATCGAGAGCCTGTGGCCGATGGTCGAGCGAGCCATCGACTGGGTCCTCGACCTGCAGACCCCTCGCGGCGAGATCATCTGGGCCCGCCATGCCGACGGCACCCCGTGGTCGTTTGCCCTGCTGACCGGGTCATCATCGATGGTCCACAGCCTGCGCTGCGCCATCGCCACCGCCGAACTGCTCGGCCACGAACGACCCGACTGGGAGCTCTCCGCCGCCCGACTGGACCACGTGGTGCGGGCCCACTGCCTCGGTGACGAGCCCGACGCCTTCGCACCCAAGCACCGCTGGGCCATGGACTGGTACTACCCGGTGCTGGCCGGCGTGCTGCGCGGCGACGACGCTCGCGAGCGCCTGGCCGAACGGCACGACACGTTCATCATTGCGGACCTCGGCGTGCGCTGCGTCTCGGATCGACCGTGGATCACCGCGGCGGAGACCTGCGAGTGCATCCTGGCCGAGTTGTCGGTGGGTGCCGACGACGTCGCCCGCTCACTGTTCGAATGGGCACAGATCCTGCGCTGCGACGACGGGCACTACCACACCGGCGTGGTCTACCCCGAGATGGTGAACTTCCCCGGCGGGGAGCGCACCACGTACACCAACGCAGCGGTGATCCTGGCCGCCGACGCCCTGGCCAACTCGACGGCCGCCGCCGCGCTGTTCGTGGACCACGACCTGCTCCCGCCGTTGATCGACACGGACCCGGTCACGGACCCGACACGCGACTGAGCACACGCAGCGAGCCGGTGGCCGACATCTCGGCGAAGCCGTCGTCGAGCGCCCGCAGGTAGATCTCATACGGCGGCCGCCCACCGTCGGCCGGGTCGGGGAACACGTCGTGGATGCACAGGCGGCCACCGACAGCCACATGGGGCGTCCACAGGTCGTAGTCGAGGTGAGCCGGTTCCTCCCCGTGGCCGCCGTCGATGAACAGCAACGACAGCGGGGTGGTCCACAGGCGAGCCACCACGGGAGAGTCGCCCACCACCGCCACCACGACGCCCTCGAGTCCGGCGCCCTCGATGGTGCGCCGGAACGTGGGAAGGGTGTCGAGACGACCGGTGGCGGGGTCGACCAGGTCGGCGTCGTGATACTCCCAGCCGGCCTGGTTCTCCTCCGAGCCCCGATGATGGTCGACGGCGAACAACACCGTGCCGCCCTCGCGTGCAGCAGCACCGAGGTACACCGCCGACTTGCCGCAGTAGGAGCCCACCTCGAGCATCGGCCCGAGGTCGGTAGGTGCAGTGCGGGCCGCCTCGTGCAAGGCCAACCCCTCGTCGGCGGGCATGAAACCACGTGCCGCCTCGGCGAAGGACTGCAGTCGAGTATCCACTCGGGACTCAGTCGGCCTGCCGGGCTGCGTCGGGGTCGACCACCGGCGACTGCTCGGCCCGCTGTGACTCACCGAGGAGGCCGAAACCCTTGCCGAGGTCCTCGGCACCCACATCGTCGGGATGGTGGGAGCCCGGACCGAAGATCATCGAGTCCAACACGAAGAACTTCACCACCCACAACACGCCGAAGGCGCCGATGTTGGCCACGTTGGGCACCAGACGGCGCCATCCCTCGACCTCACCGGGAGTGATGTCGAGCAGGCGGGAGGTGACGAACACCGCAGCGGTCGAGAGCAACAGGCCGGCGAGGGCGAATCCCCAGAACGGCAGCACCTCCTTGGTGAGGTGGCTCTTGCCCCGCTTACCCCACACCCAGGCCCGACTGAGGTAGTAGGCGGGTACCGCACTGAGACAGACGGCCAACACGTTGGAGGTGGCTGCACCGATGTGCGCCACGTTCAGGAACAGGAACAGCAGCGACTGACCGATGATGACGTTCACCACGGAGACCGCCGAGTAGCGGAGTCCGTGCAAGCGAACCTTGCCGAACGCTGTGGAGAGAGTGGTGCCGTTCGACATCTGCTCGAAGCGTACCGTCACGGACGAGGTCGACGACATTCCGAGCAGCCAGGCGTCACCTCGACCCGACCGGGGGTCGACCAGCACTGCGGGGCACGGTGGCAGGTCACTGCTCAGTCGACCAGCGCGTTGGCCTGTGCCACCCGGCCGAGCCACTCGCCGCTCGGCTTCACCGTGCGGCGCTGTGTCGACCGATCGACCTCGACGATGCCGAAACGGGGCGCGTACCCGAAGGCCCACTCGAAGTTGTCGAGCAGGCTCCAGTAGGTGTACCCGCGCACCTCGATGCCGTCGTCGCAGCAGCGGAGCACCCCCTCGAGGGCGCGGCGCACGTACTCCACCCGGCGGGCGTCGTCGTCGGTGCACAGCCCGTTCTCGGTGACGAGCACGGGGAGACCGGTGGTGGCGGCCGCATGGCGGATGGTGGCCTCGAGGGCCTCGGGCCAGAACTCGTACCCCATGTGGGGCACTTCCTCGACCCCCGGTTCGGCCCCGAGCATGCCATCGGGGCCGAACCGGTGTCGGGAGTACGTCTGGACACCCACGAAATCGTCGCCCTCGAGTCGTTCGAGGAAGCGATCCTCCATCAGCCGGAGGGCGTCGTCCCGATTGCGCACGGCGGCGGGGTCGTCGGGAGGGTCGGCCTGATAGTCGGCCATCGCCATCGTGATGCCGCAGGGCAACGAGGGCTCGACGTTGCGTATCGCCTCGACGGCGCGCGTGTGGGCCAGCGAGAAGTGCTCGGCCGCCACCTCGAACTGGGCCAGATCGGTGGCACCTGGGGGGAACAACCCCATGACGAAGCCCATGAAGGCCACGATGTTGGGCTCGTTGATGGTGCACGCCCGGCCGATGAGGTCGCCGAGGTGCTCGGTGGCCACTTCGCAGTAGCGGGCGAAGCGGTCCACGATCGCCGGATCGCCCCAGCCCCCCGCTGCCGCCGCCCATCGAGGGGTGGTGAAGTGGTGGTAGGTGACCACCGGCGTGACCCCGTGGGCCAGACACGCAGCGCACACTCGACGGTAGTGGTCGAGGGCGGCCACGGAGATGTGGCCCTCCTCGGGCTCGATGCGACTCCACTCGAGCGAGAAGCGGTAGTTGTCGAACCCCAAGGCGGCCAGGAGCGCAATGTCGGCCTCGTAGCGGTGGTACTGGTCGCAGGCGTCGCCCGCCGGCTCGGCGCACACCGTGTCCGGCCGGTGCTCCCAGTCCCACCAGTCGTTGTTGGTGGTGTTGCCTTCCACCTGGTGCGCGGCGGTTGCCGTGCCCCAGGTGAAGCCGTCGGGGAACGAGGTCGTCATGGCGCCGCACCTTACCGGCACCGTCTGACGTCGACCCGTGGCGGTGTCCCGGCCAAGACGCCAGATGCTCGTCCCACGCGGGCTGGTGACCATGCGAGGGCACCCACTACCCTCCCGAGGGCATGGTCGCTGACTGGATCTCGCGGCGGGCGGGGCGGCGAACGGGGCGTGGGGCCTCGGCGTTCGTCCTCGTCGGCGTCGCCATCGTGATGGTCGGCTGCAGCCTGGGCACCACCGACGAGTCGATGACCGGACCCGACACCACGGTCACGACCACGGTGGAGATCGTCCCCGATGTCGTCACCACCGCCCCGCAGACCGACAGCGTCGAAGGGCTCTTCCTCGAGTTCGACGAGGTCGGCCAGATCGACGACCCAGTGGCCATCGCCAGCCGCTCCGGCTCGGAATCGATGTACGTGGTCGACCGGGACGGGCGCATCCGTCGGGTGGCCGCTCGTACCACCTACGACCGCGACGGCAGCGTGCGCAGCGTGTCGTACGCGCTCGAGCGTGGCACGGTGCTCGACATCCGCTCCGAGCTGCGGGGCAATCGATCCGAGCAGCGGGCCGACGGGGAGGCGCCGGTCGACCCTCGGGTTCTCGACATCGCCTTCTCCACCGACGGTCGACGCCTCTACGTCCACTTCATCGACGGCACCGGAGCCAACGTCGTCCACGAGTACCGCGTCGAAGGAGACCGAGCGGTCACCGACAGCCGCCGTGAACTCCTCCGGGTGCCGCCACCGAACAACGGCGAGGCAACCGACCACACCAACGCGGGGGGCGGGCTGCTCATCGGTCCGGACGGGTTCCTCTACGTGGGCATCGGTGACCGAACGACCGACCTTGCCGACGAAACCGCCGACGCACCGCGTTCGACCGCACAGGATCCAGCGACCTTGTCCGGCAGCCTCCTGCGCATCGACCCCGACGGCGCCGGCGACGGCCAGGCGTACGCCGTGCCCTCCAGCAATCCGTTCACCGACAATGGCGGTGCGCCAGAGGTGTGGATGATCGGCGCCCACGATCCGTGGCGCTTCAGCTTCGACCGGGCGACCGGGGACCTGTGGATCGGGGACCGTCGAGGCATGGAGGACACGGTGAGCTGGCTCCCGTCGCTGCAGGGCGCGGCCGGCAAGGGCGCCAACCTCGGGTGGCGACTGGCCGGCGACCGTGAGGCCGACGAGGGCGCCGTGCCGTCATCGCTCGTGGTGCTCGATCGCACCGCAGAGGCCTGCGGGGTGGTGGGCGGTCTCGTCTACCGGGGCGAGATGCTCCCCGACCTCGAAGGGGCCTACCTGTTCGGCGACGGCTGCGCACCGACCGTCCAGGCGATGCTGGCCACGACGGGCGTGGTGCTTCAACAGCACCAGGTAGCCGCCGTCCCCGGCGGGCTGGTCGACATCGCCGAGGACCTCCAGCGGGAGCTGTGGGTGCTCAGCGGGGAAGGTGCAATCCTGCGGATCGTGGGCACCGACGGTGTGCCTGTGGGAGACTGAGGTGATGGCACGGTCCTCGATCATCCCGGGCAACGGTCACCGTGCCGCCCGCCGGAGCCGACGGCCACGACGCCCGCACCTGCGGGTGTGGGATCGCAGCCGACACCGACGCCAGGGGCTCTTCGCCACCCTGGTGCTGCTCGACGACGACCCCGTGCTGATGTGTGAGTGTGCCGACGGCGAGCCACACAGCTGTCGCTCGTGAGCCCACCGGATCTGCACCCCGACATTGCGGGCCTCGCCATCCTCCTCGGCACATGGGAAGGCACCGGCCGCGGCGAGTACCCCACCATCGAAGCGTTCGACTACCACGAGACGATCTCGTTCGCCCACGTCGGGAAGCCGTTCCTCTCCTATGGCCAGCGCACCCGGGCCTCAGGCGACGGGCGCCCGCTGCACGCCGAGTCGGGCTATCTGCGGCAACCCTCCCCCGGTGTCGTCGAGTGGGTACTCGCCCACCCGACCGGCATCGTCGAAGTGCAGGTGGGAACGTCGACCGCAGACACGCTGCGCTTCCGCTCGACGGCGGTGATCGGCACACCCTCGGCGAAGGATGTGACCGAGGTGGTGCGCGACATCGACCTCGACGGCGACATCCTCCGCTACCGGGTGGCCATGGCTGCGGTTGGCCAGCCGCTCACCCACCACCTGGCCGCCGAACTCCGCCGTCGACCCGACAGCTGAGTGGCTCGGCTCAGGCCTTGCCGTCGGCCGTGGCGGCGCGCTCGAGACGCTCGAGGGTCTGTTCCATCGACGTCCTGTTGTGCTCGGCTCGATCGGCGACCCCGCTGAGCACTCCGCCCAGCAGCTTCGACACCGCCGCTCGACGGTCCTCCCAGGACTCGGTGACCACACAGCCGTCGCCATCCGGCTCGAACGTGTAGGACCAACGCGCCACCGCAGCAGGGCCGACCGCCACGTCGAACACGAACCGGCGGCCGGCCTCGACTTCGACGACCGTGGCAGTCGTGCTCCAACGTCGCCAGCCGTTGCGGTTGTCACCACGGAAGCGGGCGCCGACCTGGGGTCCGTCCGCACCGCCGATCCACCGGCACCCGGTGGTCTCGGGCGACCACTCCCCCATGCGGGTCACGTCGCTCACCATGGCCCACACGACGTCGGGTGAGGCGCCGATTCGTCGCTGTGCCGTCACCTGGTCGGTCATGGCAAGCCACCGTAGCCACTGGCGGACGCCGAGAGCCCACCGACCGACGGTGGGGAGGGAGCGACACCGCCGATACCGTCAGGTGCGTGACCGCAACCGAACTCGACGTGTTGGACTTCCACAACCGTTTCACCGCAGCGCTACCCGCCGACCCCGACACCACCAACCACCGTCGACAGGTGGAGGGTGCTGCCTACAGCCGGGTGTCCCCCACCGCCGTGTCGTCACCCACCACCGTGGCGGTGGCCCCGGAGGTCGCCGATCTCTTGGGCATTCCCGAGGAACTGTGGCAGACCGAGGACTTCGCCGCCGTGTTCTCCGGCAGCCGTGTGCCCGCTGGCGCCGACCCTCACGCTGCGGTCTACGGGGGTCACCAGTTCGGGAACTGGGCAGGCCAACTCGGTGACGGGCGTGCGATTGCGCTCGGTGAGGTGCGAGACCGCCACGGCGGCCACCAGATGCTGCAGCTGAAGGGGGCAGGCCCCACCCCTTACGCCCGCACTGCCGACGGCCGGGCCGTTCTGCGCTCGTCGTTGCGCGAGTACCTGTGCAGCGAGGCAATGGCCCACCTCGGCATCCCCACCACCCGGGCGTTGTCGCTGGTGCTCACCGGCGATCAGGTGGTGCGCGACGTCCTCTACGACGGCAACCCTGCCCCCGAACCAGGGGCGGTGGTGTGCCGGGTGGCCCCGTCCTTCCTCCGGTTCGGCACCTTCCAATTGCCGGCGTCGCGCGGTGACGTCGACCTGCTGGGCCGTCTCGTCGGCTACGCCGTGCGTACCGAGGCACCGGAGGTGCTCGATCGCGACGACGCCGACCTGTCGCACACCGACCGGTCGGACGCCGACCTGTCAGAGCCCGTGCCGGCCGAGGCGGTGGGTCGCTGGTTCCACCTCGTCTGCGAACGCACCGCCACCCTCGTCGCGGACTGGATGAGGGTCGGCTTCGTCCACGGCGTCCTCAACACCGACAACATGTCGACGTCGGGGCTCACCATCGACTACGGCCCCTACGGGTGGCTCGAGACATTCGACCCGGCGTGGACGCCGAACACCACCGATGCCGCCACCCGTCGCTACCGCTACGGCGCCCAGCCTCAGGTCGCCCAGTGGAACCTCCTGCAGTTGGCCAATGCCCTGGTGATGCTCACCGAGGATCCCGAGCCCCTTCAGGGCGGCCTCGAGGACTTCGCCGACCGCTACCACGCGTTGTTCGCCACCATGATGGCCGAGCGCCTCGGATGGGGTTCACCGATGGAGGGTGACAGCGACATCGTGGGGCAACTGTTCGAGGTGCTCACCAGCACCGAGGTCGACCAGGTGCTGTTCTTCCGTGACCTGGCCGCGGTGCCAATCGATACTGGTGGCGATCTGGGTGGCAGCGGACAGGACCTGCGCGGCAGACAGGTGAGCGACGACGACCTGCTCGACCCGCTGCAGGAGGCCTTCTACGCTCCCCACGAGCTGACCGGCGACGTCCGCCAGGGCTTCGTGACCTGGCTCCGGGCGTGGGGGGCCCGAGTCACCGCCGGTGGGCTCGACGATGACGATCGACGGCGCAGGATGAACGAGCTGAACCCCCGGTTCGTGCTGCGGAACTACCTGGCACAGGAGGCCATCGACGCCGTGGCGGCGGGCGACCCGTCGTTGCTCCACGAGCTGCACGACGTCCTCCGCCGCCCCTACGACGAGCAGCCCGGCAAGGAGCGCTTCGCCGCCCGCCGGCCCGAGTGGGCTCGCCACCGGGTGGGCTGCTCGATGCTGTCCTGCAGCTCCTGACACTCGCCCCGCGCCGCCCCGCCCCGCCCCGCCCCGGTCAGGCCTCGAGTCGGTAGCGGTACACGTTGGTCTCGCGCTGTTCGAATCCGAGGCGGCGGTACAGACGGTTCGCCGACTCTCGACTCGGACGTGACGTGAGGTCGACCGTCGTGGCCCCAGCGACGCGTGCTCGCTCGAGTGCCTCACGGCTGAGCGCCTCGCCCACCCCGCGGCCCCGAGCTGCTTCGTCGACCACCACATCCTCGATCCAGGCCCGCACTCCGGTGGGGATGCGGAACAACACCAAGGTGAGACTCCCGACAATGCGCCCGTCGGCATCAGGGTCGCGAGCAATGAGCAGCACCGAGCCCCGAGAGCTGCAGATGGCAGCCAGCTCCTCGGACGTCGGCGGTCGACTCGACGAGGAGAGCTGGGGAATCAGCCGGGTGAAGGCGTTCAGCACCTCCGGTGTGGCGTCGGTGGCCTCGCTGATCTCGACGGCGGTGGTGGGGTCGGGGTTCGCGTTGCTCATCACCCCGACCCTACCCAGTCACCGCTCAGTCGCAGGCGGTCTCGCCGTCGGGGTAGACGACCACCACGTCGACAGCGTCACCGGCGGCACCGTTGGCGATGATGCACGACATCACGCCCTCGGTCTCGACGGTGCCCTCGTCGAAGGTGACCTGGATGGTCCGCTCGCCGATGCCTTCCACCTCCGCATCGGGGAAGGCCGCCTCGAAGCCGGCGATGTAGGCGCCGGTCACGGTGTCGTCGTCGAGGTCGTCGAACGAACCGGTGGCACCGTCGTCGCCGTCGTTGCCTCCATCGCTGTCGGTATCGCCCGCATCGGTGTCGGCACCGCCGTTGGTGGTGGCTGGCTCGTCAGCGTCGTCGCTGCTGCAGGCAGCAGCACCGAAGGCGAAGGTGGCGGCAACCCCGCAGAGGGCGAGACGTCGGGCGAAAGTGATGGTGGTCATGGTGCTCCTCGGCATGAAGGTGGACATCCCCAGGGAGCACCGACACCCTGGACGTCGAGAACGTAGTCGACACAGGAGGTGCGTGGGAACCCGGAGGGTCCGTGCACGGACGCCGATGGAGCGCTGCGGGGCGCCGACCCACCGACCGTTGGCGTCAGCTGACCAGGAACGCCGAGGCCCGCTCGGGAGGTCGACCGATGATGGCGGCGTCGGAGCGGACCAGCAACGGACGCTGCAGGAGCCGCGGGTGCTCGAGGAGCAACTCGATCACGGCGTCGGCCTCGGTGTAGTCGGCAGGGTCCAGCTCGAGGCCCTTGAAGAACGGATCCTTGCGCACCAGGTCGGCGACCGGGTCCTCGAGGACACCGATGATGGCCTCGAGCGTCGCTCGATCGGGCGGATCGTCCAGGTAGCGACGCACGTCGATCTCGGCGTCGGCCTCGGTGGCGGCGTCGAGCACCTTGCGCGACGTCGAGCACTTCGGGTTGTGGTAGATGATGGTGGTCACGGGGTCTCCTCGGTGCCGTCGAGCGGTGGCACGGGCACAGGTGGGGGCGGACCGACGTAGCGGGCGGAGGGGCGGATGATCCGGTTGTCGGCGGCCTGCTCCAAGATGTTGGCGCACCAGCCGATGACCCGGCTGGAGGCGAAGGTGGGGGTGAAGAGCTCACGGGGCAGACCACAACGGTCCATCACTACGCCGGCGTAGAACTCGACGTTGGCGTAGAGCTCCCGACCGGGCTTCAGCTCGGCCAGCACGTCCACCACCGTCTGCTCCACCTGGGTGGCGAAGTCGGCCAAATCACCACCGAGTCGCTCGGCCACCTCTCGCAGGAGCACCGATCGTGGGTCGTCGGTCTTGTAGACCCGGTGACCGAACCCCATGATGCGCCCGCCCCCGGTGACGGCGTTGCGCACCCAGGCGTCGGCGTTGTCCGGGGTGCCGATGGCGTCGAGCATGTCGAGCGCCCGGCTCGGAGCACCACCGTGGAGCGGACCCGACAGCGCGCCGATACCGCCGACCACCGCCGCACCGAGATCAGCACCCGTGGAGGTGATGACCCGGGCGGTGAAGGTGGAGGCGTTGAAGCCGTGATCGATGGTGGTGATCTGGTACTGCTCGACCCCTCGCGCCAGGTCGGGGTCGGGGACCTCACCGGTCAGCATGTAGAGGTAGTTGGCGGCGTAGCCCAGCTCGGGGTGCGGGTCGATGGGCTCGAGCCCCTGGCGCAGGCGATACAACGCCATGATGAGGGTCGGGATCACGGCGCAGATGCGTTCGGCGTCGGCCTTGAGCTCCTCGTGGGTGATGTCGAGCGACGGCTGGCAACCTGCAGCAGCAGCCACCTGCGACACGGCCGTCCGCAACCCGTCGAGAGGAATGAACTGGTCGCCCGCCGACGCGATCGCCGGCAACAACGGCTGCACCTCGGTGGGTACCACCCGCAAGGGAGCGATGCGCTCGACGAACTCGGCCCGCTGCCGCCGGTCGGGCAGGGTGCCCTCGAACATCAGGTACCACACGTCCTCGATGCTGCGAGTGCGCGCCAGCTCCGTGGCGTCGTACTGGCGGTAGTGGTAGAAGCCCTCCTGGCCACGGACGTCACCCACCTCGGTCTCGGCCACGATGACCCCGGCCAGGCCCTTCGGTGCTTCCATCGACCCGGGCTGGTGCACCGGCTCGATCGACGCCACCCCCATGACGTCACGCAGTGACACAATGCCGGTCAGGTCGCCGGCATCGTCCACCACGGGGATGTGGCGATAGCCCTTCTCGCCGAGACGGCGGAAGGCGCTGAGCACCGGCTCGTCGCTCGTGGCGGTGTCGGGCGCAGGCGTCATGGCCTCGCCCACCTTCACCGTGGTGGGATCGGACCCTGCGGCGGTGATGCGCACCAGGTCGCGCTCGGTGAGGATCCCCACCGGGCGGACGCCGTCGACCACCACCACCGCGCCCACCGATGCTGCCTCCATGGCGGCGGTGGCCTCGGTGACGGTGGCCTCCTCGGTCACGGTCACCACCGGGTGGCTCATGATCTCGGCGATGGTTCGGATCACTGCGGGATCAGCCACGGGGCCTCCTCTGCGGGGGTCGATGAAGGGCCAGGAGCCGCCGGTGTGACGACGAAGCCGACCGAATCCTACCGGAGTGACCGTGGCCACCCCACCGGTGGCCACCAGACCGCCCAGCCCACCGGCCC
>JAFIEP010000105.1 GCA_020832495.1 Acidimicrobiia bacterium
CCGCGCCCCCGCCGCACGCCCCCCCCCCCCCCCCCCGGCGCGGGCGACCCCCCCCGCCGGGGGCCGGGGGTCGACCCGGGGCGGGGGGCGGGGGGGGGGTGGGCCCCCCGCCCCCGGCGCCCCCCCGCCGGACTCTCCCCCGGTGACCACCTCCCGGTCGGCCCGCAGCCCCACGGCGCCCACCGGCCGGCGCTCGAAACCCTCGTCGGGCCCGCGCCCTCCGAGAGCACACACCACCGACACCCCCTCGACACCCACCAGTCCCTCCACCCGGGCCACCGCCCGCACCAGGCGGTCCTCCACCTCCTGCGCGGCGCCCCACAAGTCGATCTGGCGACCGACGGCGGCCCCCACCTGCTCGGGGTCGAGGCGCAGGTGCACCACCCCCGCAGTGGGACGCTCGGCACTGCGACGGTGCAACCACCCGTCGAGTTGCCAGCGCACCCGATCCACCACCGCTGCGGCGTCGAGAGAACCTTCGTGCCGCCACGACCGATCGCACCGCTCGCCGTGGTCGGTTTCGGCGGTGATACGCACCTGGGTGCAGACCAGCCCGGCTCGGGCCAACCGTTGGTGCAGGTCGTCGGCCAACGCCCGGGCGGCGAAGGCCACCACGTCGACCCGTTCGGCGGGCGGGTCCAACGTGGTGGCCGTCCACAACGTGGCCGGCGGGCCGCCGACGTGCACCGGGAGCGGGTCACGCCCGGCGGCCAGGCGCCATCGACGGACCCCGTCGGAGCCGAAGCGGGCCAACACATCGGCTTCGGGGAGCGCGGCGAAGGCGCCGAGGGTGCGTACCCCCAGCCGACCCAGGAGATCGGCCAGGGACGGATCCCCCAGGGCCGCCACCGGCAACGGCGCCAGGAACGGCCCGGCGCCTCCGTCGGGCACCACCACCCATCCGTCACCGGTGGACACATCGGCGGTCAACGGCCGACCTGATCCGGCGGAGCGGCCGGACCCGACCCGACTGCTGTCGGTGCGGGTGGCGGCCAGCCGTGCGGCGGCGGACGCAGCGAACAGGCCGTCGGCCACCCCCACCCGGACGTGGTCGGCCCATCCTCGGTCCCCCAACACCGTGTCGACCGCCGAGCGCACCCCGGCGGCCAACGACACGTCACCTCCGAAGTAGCGCGACGGCCCCCGGGTGGGCACCGCCACCACGCCAGGCCGCACACACACCAACCGGGGGGAGAAGGCCTCCACAGCCTCGAGCACGAGGTCGAACTGGCGGGCCTCGCGCCCTTCGTCCCGGTCGGTCACCTCGAGGGCCGGACACTGCCCCTGCGCCGCCCGCCGTCGCTGGCCGACCCCCACCCCCTCGGCCCGGGCTGCCGGGCTGGCGGCCACCACCCGGTCGGCCACCACCACCGCAGCCGGCTGGTCGGGGGCGACACCGGCCGCCACCACCGGCCAGTCGGCGCAGCGCACCACCAGCATGCGCTCGGGTGGCGTACCCGACGCAGTGCTGCCCATCGACGACCGCCCCGTCACCCTGCACCGCCGGAGGGGTGGCGCAGCACCACCGCCGGTTCGGGGACGGGTGCCGCTCGGGTGATCTGCCCGTCGGCGTCGGGCAACCACAACGCCATCCGACGAACCCGAGCAGCCCGACCACGACCGCTGGCCACCACCTCCAACCGGCGCGCCCGGAGATGGCCGTGCCCGCGCCCCACCCCCGACCACCGCACCGCCTCCACCCGCAGCGTCTCGTCGGCCCCGAGGGCGCTGCGTCGGTGTGCCTCGCCCACCACCACCAGCGACGTGCCCCGCTCACGAAGGCGAGCGGCCAACCGTCGGCCGTCAGCCGCGGTGAGCGGCGGCGGCGCCGCCACGATGAGGTCGACCCCGCCGACGAGTGCGGCCAGCACCTCCGCCCACCGGTCGGCCGGCGGGGTGTCCACCAGCACCAGCCGACGCAGGTCGACCCCGCACTCGGCGGCGGCGCACAGCCCGAGGGTGGGGAGCCCCACCGCCGCCACCCAACTGCCGGCAGCCACCGGCCCCGCGGCGACGGCCAAGGCCAACGAGCGGGCCCCTCCGCAGCCCGCCGCCTGCACCGACACGGTGTGGCCCCGGAGCAACCCCCCGGTGGCGAAGAGCGGCTGCAACGGCTCGAGGACCGCCAGCGAGCGCTCGTGGTGCAGCGACGTCGGCACCTGCGCGGCGAACTGTTCTCGCAACTGCGCCGCCGTGGCCGAGACCCGAGCCATACCCCATCATCGAACATCTGTTCCTCGACGGCAAGTGGCACACTCGGCCCTTCCCGCCGACCTTGCCATCGACCCGTCCCACCCCGCCGAGCGCCACGTGACCCCACCCCCGTTCGCTGTCTACGGCACCCTCCGCCCGGGCGGGCGGTTCTGGCAGACGGCCCTGGCCACGGTCACCACCGACCGCAGGTTCGGACGCGTCGGTGGCGCGGCGCTGTTCGACGGGCCGGGCTTCCCGCTGGTGGCCGACGACCCGGCAGCGCCCGGCGTGCTGTGCGAGCTCACCTGGGTGGACGTGGCCGATCATCCCGCCGCGCTGCAGACCCTCGACCGCATCGAAGGGGTCGACTCACGCCAACCATCCAGCGGTCTCTACCGGCGTGAGGTGCGCACCGTCGAGCAGTACGACGGCGACGGCCAACCCCTCGGCACCGTCGACGCCGTTCTCTACCTGGCCAACGACCGCACCATGGACGAGTTGGCCCGCCACCAGGTGACCTCGGGCGACTGGATCGCCGTCGACGACCAGCGCCGCCACGCCTGGAGCGTCGCCACCGGCCGGCCCTACCCGTTCCGCCGCGGCGTGTTCGACCTCGACCAGCGGTGACGCCGGCGCTGCCGCCTCAGCTGGCGGCAGCCTCGGCCTCGGCCTCGGGGTCGGCGAAGTCCGCTGCGGTGGGCACCCGCACGCCGGGCCGGTAGTAGGTGAAGAGCTCCTCGATGACGTCGCGGAGCCCGATGGTGTTCCCCGACGGCACCTCGACGGTGATGACGTTGCCGTTCACGTGCACGGCCGCCACCCGACCGGTGTCGAACAGCCGCCGAGCCACCTCGTCGACCGGGCGGTCGGCCAGCGGGTCGGGCGGGGCGGTGAAGCGCTCGTGGTCCATGCCGCTCAGGACGCGGTTCGTCTCGTAGCGGACGAACCCCTCGCGGGCGGATGGCTTCTCGACGACGGTGACCGGCTGGCCCATGAGTGCCAGAGCGTAGCGCCGGGCTCCGTCGGGGAGCCACCTCGGCCACCGATGTGGACCCGTCCCAGCGACGCGCCGGTGCTGATCTCCTGCCGACCGCCGCTCCTATCCGACCGTCGCCACCTGCCGTGTCGCCGTCACCGATCGCCAGGCGGCCACGGCCAGCGTCACCGACACCACGGCCAGCACCACGTGGACGGCCACGAACCCCGGTGAGCGCCAGTCCACCACGATGGCCGTGCCCCGCACGGCCCACACCGCCACCGTCAACCCGGCGAAGACCTGCACGACCGTCCGTCGCCATCCGGCGGTCATCGACCCGCCCCCACGCCAGCAGGTCACCAGCGCCACCGCAGCGGCCACGGCCAGTCCGCTGAGGACGCCGCTCAGCACCACGCTCACCACCGCCGAGGGACCCGACTCGTCGCCGGTGGCCAGGTTGACCAGGCGTTGGCCCCACACGAACAGGGTCCACGCCGAGAGCGCACCCACCGCCAGCACCTGCCGTCGTTCCACGAGGTGGAGCCTACGGGCGCCCGCGCACCTGCACCATGTCCGGGATCTGTGATGGTTCGGCTCGGCGCGACCGGCCTCGACCCGGTAGCTTGACCGTACGGTCAAGTTTGGGGTGCACACCCCCGAACCGCACTGACCGTCGAGCGTCCACACCAGACCCACCGCCGGGGGACACCATGGCTGACACACCCACCATCGACGAGTTCCGCACCGAGGTCCGGACCTTCCTCGACGCCAACACCGAACGCAAGGAAACCCGCGACAAGCCGTTCGTGTGGGGCGACGGCGACGACGACGTGGCCCTGTTCGAAGAAGTCGACCGCGAAGTGGAGGCCCGACAGTTGGCCGAGGCCAAGGCCTGGCGGGCCAAGCGCTTCGACGCCGGGCTGGGCTGGGTCAGCGGCCCTTCGGCCTACGGCGGGCGAGACCTGCCGTCGAGCTACGAGCGGGCCTACTCCCAACTCGAGAGCCAGTACCAAGTGCCGGCCCAGGGCTTCTTCGGCATCGGACTGGGCATGGTGGCCCCCACCATCGCGGCCCACGCCACCGACGAGGTGCGCGAGGCGTACCTGGCCAAGATGTACCGCGGCGACATCGTGGGCTGTCAGCTGTTCAGCGAGCCCGGAGCCGGCTCGGATCTGGCCAGCCTGCAGGCCAAGGCCGAGCGCGACGGCGACGAGTGGCTCATCACCGGCCAGAAGGTGTGGACCTCCGGCGCGCACTACAGCGACATCGGCGAGATCATCTGCCGCACCGACGCCGATCTTCCCAAGCACAAGGGCCTCACCGGTTTCGTGGTCGACATGCGCGCCCCCGGCGTCGACATCCGTCCGCTGCGCCAGATGACCGGCGGCGCCTCGTTCAACGAGGTCTTCTTCGACGAGGTACGGGTGCCCGACAGCCACCGCCTCGGCGACGTCAACCAGGGCTGGTCGGTGGCGCTCACCACGCTCATGAACGAGCGGGCCTCCATCGGCGCCGGTGCCGGCGGTGGCGGCATGGGCCTCGTCGGGGTGGCCCGCCTGGCCGAGATGTGCCGTCACTTCGGGGTGGCCGACGACCCGCTCGTCCGTCAGCAACTGATGGACGTCTACATCAACTTCCAGGTGAGCCGCTACACGAACCAGCGGGCCATGGACAAGATCCGCAAGGGCGAACTGCCCGGGCCCGAGATGTCGATCGCCAAGCTGGCGCTGACCAACAACCTGTGGCGCACGGCCAACTTCGTGGCCGGGGTGCTCGGCCCCCGCCTGGCCGCCGACACCGGCGAATGGGGCACCTACTCGTGGAGCAAGCTGCTGTGCGGCGTACCCGGCATGAAGGTGGCCGGCGGCACCGACGAGATCATGAAGAACATCGTGGGCGAGCGCGTGCTCGGGCTACCGAAGGACCCCGGCATCGACACCACCACCGCCTTCAAGGACCTCGCCGTCGGCACCCAGTCGCGCTGAGCGGCTGACTCGAGCGCCACACCACCAGCCTCAGCCGAACAGCTGCTGTTGGGCCTCGGGTCGTTCCGATCGCAACCCGGTCCACGGCAGAGCGTCCATGAATCCCCAGGATCGGCGGTGGATGGCCGTCGGCCCCATGCCGGCCAGCGCCAGGCGGTGGCGAGGGCACGGGTAGCCCTTGTTGCGGTCGAAGTCGTAGGCGGGATGCTCCGCCGCACACTGGCGCATCAGACGATCCCGGGTGACCTTGGCCAGCACCGACGCCGCAGCAATCGACAGGCAGGTGGCGTCGCCCTTCACCACCGTGGTGGTGCGACCACCGCCCACGAAGTCCCACGACCCGTCGAGCAGCACCCGGTCCGGTTCGTGGGGCAACCCCTCGAGTGCCCGTCGCGCCGCCAGGCGTTGCGCGTCGGACATGCCCAGTTCGTCGCACTCCTCGGGGGTGACGTGGCCCACCGCCCAGGCCTCGCACCAGCCGGCCACCCGGTCGAAGAGGCGTTCGCGTTCGGCTTCGGTCAGCGCTTTCGAGTCGCGCACGCCCACGATGCGGCGAGTCCGGGGCACCACCGCGGCGGCCACGGTGAGCGGACCGGCCCACGAGCCGCGCCCCACCTCGTCGACGCCCACCACCACCCGGTGGCCGTCGTCCCACCAGCGTTGCTCGACGCGGCGGGTGGGAGCCGAACGGCGGAGCGCCGGTCGCATGCGAGTCGCAGCCATCGCCCTGACGCTACCCGCAGGTCGGCGCTCCCCCGGGTCACGACAAACTGGCTCTTCGGATCTGAGCGGGGTCTGGGGGTGAGGCGAGGGTCCGCGGGCGCGGCACAGGGGCCCAACAGAATCGGTGGTTCTTGACGCCGTCGATCCTGGAGAGCCCCTGTGGAGACCAACCCTACGCGCATGTGCGAGCTGCTGGTGGGCTTGCCCGAGGTGAACGTTCTTGGTGTCGATGACCAGCGGGGTCAGCCAATCGTGGTGAAGGTCGAGTCGACCCTCGATGAACAGCGCTGGTGCGGGGCGTGCGGGACGCGGGGGTCGATCAAGGACCGCGATGAGGTGGTGCTGGTGGACCTGCCCTGTTTCGGTCGGCCGACTCGGTTGGTGTGGCGCAAGCAGCGGTGGCGGTGCCGCGAGCCGCTGTGTCCGGCGACGTCGTGGACGGTGGTGGACCGTCGGATCGCGCCACCACGCGCGGCGTTGACCGACCGCGCCGCTCGGTGGGCCACGAAGCAGGTCGGTCGCCTGGGTCGAGCGGTGAGCGACGCGGCCGAGGAGTTGGGTTGTGACTGGCACACCGTCAACGACGCGGTGGTCGCCTATGGCGAAGCGCTGCTCGAAGCCGACTGCGACCGGGTCGGCGCCGTCGACGCGTTGGGGTTGGACGAGACCTTGTTCTTCCGCAAGGGAGAACGACATCGCAAGCAGTGGGCCACGTCGATCGTCGATGTCGGCGGTGCCGGTCACCCACCGAAGTTGATCGATGTGATCAAGGGCCGCACAGCGGTGAAGGTCAGCGACTGGATCGACGAACAACCCGACGTGTGGCGGCAGGCGATCCAGTGGGGGGTGCTGGACATGTCGGGCCCGTACCGCAAGGTGTTCAGCGACAGCCTCCGCCACGTCACCCAGGTCGCGGACCCGTTCCACGTGCACAAACACGCCAACTCCAAGGTCGATGAGTGCCGCCGCCGGGTGCAGAACGAGACGCTCGGCCACCGGGGCCGCAAGGCTGATCCGCTGTATCGGAGCCGCCGGCTGCTCACCAAGGCCCATGATCGTCTCGACGAAGCCGGCGACGCGAAGCTGATGGGACTGCTCGAGGCCGGGGACCCCAACGGCGACGTGCGCATGACATGGCACGCCAAGGAGACGGTTCGCAGCCTGTATGGGATCGACGACCCCGCCGACGCAGAAGCGTTCATTGATGAGCTCATCGACGACATGTCCGACCCCGAGATGCCACCCGAGGTCCGCTCGCTCGGCGGGACGCTGCGACGCTGGCGTGACCACATCGTCGCGTGGCACCGCTCCAAGGTGTCCAACGGCCCGACTGAGGGGATGAACAACCTCATCAAGCGGATCAAGCGTGTCGGGTTCGGGCTGCGTCGGTTCCGCAACTACCGGGTGCGGGTGCTGCTCTACGCCGGCAAGCCCAACTGGGATCTGCTCGCTCACGTCACCCCGACGACACCCACCGGCGCTGTCAGCATGTCCTGACACGCTCCAGTCTGTCAGGATAGGCTGACAGCATGGACCGGACGGAACGCCACAAGACCGACGCGTTGGCCAGCACTCGTCGACAGGTCGCCGCCGTTCGCAACGCGCAGGACGAACTCGAGCTGTACGTCGCCCGCGCCCAGCATTGGGGAGCGACGTGGGCCGAGATCGCCGACGCGCTCGGGATCACACGCCAATCCGCTCACCAGCGCTACCGCCACCTCCGCTACGACCCGACCGAGGGCATCGCATGGCACGAACCGCCACTTCCGCTGTGACCGGCAGCCCACCAACCCCGCTCAGTTCCGAAGCTCCGACAAACTCACCTAGCGGCCCCATGGGCCGACGCGGTCCGGTGCCCGTTCGACCCGGCCCGATGGGCCGCCGTCTGGCGAGGTCGGCGCTGACCCACAAGACTCAACCTTGCACGCACCTGACGGATGTGGTTCAGGCGTGTGAACGGTGCGCGACCACCATGGGAACCCTCCGGTTCCCGCTTGCGTCTGAGGCTGGACATGTCACAATCCGAGAAGGAACCCGTCGCAGACCCTCGAGAGGACGTTGCTGTGACCGTGACCCATCCCACCGCCCCACCATCCACCACCGACCAAACCACCGTGGACGACGCCGACGAGCAGCCGAAGCAAGCTGGCGATGGCGTCACAGCCGTCCGCTTGGCCGACCTGATCTCGCCCGGAGGGCGGGTCGAGGTCCGCACCCGACTCGACTCGCACCGTTGGGCCAAGGGCTTCGAGGTCATCGACGCCTCGCCCGAGGGCTACCGCCTCCGCCGTCTCACCGACGGCGAGGAGATGCCGGTGCGGTTCGCCGTCACCGACGTCCGCGAGGAGAAGCGTCGCGGCGGCAACTGGTGGTACTGAGCTGAACCGAAGCGAGCCTCGCTCCGGAACGGCGTTCAGTCCTGCTCGAGCACCCCGATGAGGTCGTCGACCTCGATGGCGGGCAACGTGCGCGTCTTGAGCGTGCCGCGGGCGTTCAGGGTGGTGGCCACGCGGGCCATGGTCAGTTCGTCGGGGGCTTCGATGATATTCATGAAGTCCCAGTCGCCGAGCAGCGCGTACTGCTGGAGCACCTTGGCGCCCATGGCCTCGACGTCGGCATTCACTTCCTTGATTCGACGGGGATAGTCCCGCAGGGTTGCGGCTCCGTCCGGTCCGAGCACCGACAGCATCAGGAACTTTGGCATGCCCTCAACCTAATCCAGCCCGTCGGCCTGCTCGACCGGCTCCACCGCAGCGATGACCTGCGCCTCGTCGGGGTCGGGCTCGGCGGTGAGGAAGGCGTCGAGCATCTCCTTAGCCACCGTCTCTGACGTGAGGCGCAAGCCCATGGCCAACACGTTGGCGTCGTTCCATCGACGCGCGCCTTCGGCCGTTGCCCCGTCAGTACACAGCCCAGCACGCACACCAGGGACCTTGTTGGCGGCGATGGACACGCCGGTGCCGGTCCAGCAGCACACCACCCCTCGCTGCGAGCGCCCGGACGCCACCTCCTCGGCCACATCCCGACCGATACGCGACCAGCTCACGTCCTCGCCCACCACGACCACCTCGTGTCCGGCGTCGGCCAAGTGGGCCTTCACCGCCTCGGTGAGCGGGGTCGACTCGTCGGTCCCGAAAGCGATCCGCATGTCCCCAGTCTGCCCGACGGTTCGCTCGTCGACACGCGGCGCACGTACTCGCCGACACCCCACGACCGCGCTCGCGGACACAGGGCGCACACCGCCGACACGTTCCTCACACCGCGCCGCCACCACTGTGAGCTGACGCGCAGCGGCGCCTGTCGAGGCTGCGCCGCCGGACCCGGACCGCTCATTGACGGGACACCCGGCGGCAACAGCGGTGCGCTTCGATGAGTCCGTGACCAGCGAACGCCCCCATCCGCCCTCGGAGTCTGCTGTCGCCGCCGACCCGACTGTTGCCCGCCATCGCCTCGTGGTGGTGGGCAACGGGATGGTCGGACACCGGTTCCTCACCGAACTGGTTCCTCACCGAACTGGCCGACCTCGGCACGCTCGACCGACCGGGGCGGTGCAATGGCCCTGGCCCCCGGCACCGAGACAGCGGAACCGGGCGATGGCGACGCTCCCGGCGCTGATGGCGACGCTCCCGGCGCTGACGGCGACGGCGTCCTCGCCGGCCGTCCGGAGCGCCGACTGTTCGCAAACGGTCGCTTTTGCACCCCCGACGGGCGAGCACGTTTCGTCGTCGACCAGGTGCCGTGGGCGACCGCTGGGTGGCGGCGTGGTGCGTGGCTGAGCGGTACCGCGTGACGTGGGGGCTGAGAACTGCTGGATGTTGAGCCGTGTTCGGGCGGTGGTTTCGGGTGGCTGCTACCTTCTGGACACTAGATATGCGTTCAGGGGGCAGCATGGGTAAGCACGTGGGACGCCGAGACGCCGAGACGCCGAGACGCCGAGACGCCGAGACGCCGAGACGCCGAGACGATGGTGGCTGGCCGGGTTGGCGGTGTGTGTCCTGATTGCGGCGGTGCTGCCGGCGGCTGAGGCGTCGCCGGGAGGTGACGGTGGCTCGTCGGGTGCGGCCGGG
>JAFIEP010000111.1 GCA_020832495.1 Acidimicrobiia bacterium
GTGAGCGCGCGCGCGGGCCCGGGGCGGGCCGCCGGGGCGGCCGCCCACCGCCACGCCACGGCCGTAGATGGCTAAGCGGCCGAAGTGGCCCGCGACCCCGCCGGCGACGAGAACGTCGTCACCAGTGACGACACGCCGAACGACGGGGGCCGTCTGGTCTACGGCCTGACCGCCGAGAGCGACGGGTGGAACCCGACGCTCAGCCGCTGGTCGCCGTCAGCCATGCAGGTGGCACAGGCCATCTTCGATCCCCTCACGGTGGTGGACGACAGCGGTGGGTGGCAGCCGTTCCTCGCCGAGAGCCTCGAGTCCACCGACGATCACATGGAGTGGACCATCGCGTTGCGCGACGGGGTCCGCTTCCACGACGGGCGCCCCTTCGACGCCGAGGCGCTCGCCGGACAACTGCGGTTCATCATGGAGTCGCCCCTCACCGAGCTCACACTGGAACCCGTCGAGTCGGTCGAGGTGGTCGGCGACGACGTGGTGCTGACCATGCGGCAACCCTTCGCCACACTCCCCTACTCCTTCAGCAGCCAGATCGGCTTCGTGGTCGACCCGGCCTGGCTGGCCAGCCACGGACCCGACGAGGTGCCCAACACCACGGGTCCGTTCGTGCCGGTGTCGTGGGAGAAGGACCGTCGGCTGATCGCCGAGCGCAACGACGACTACTGGCGGCCCGGCCTGCCCCACCTGTCCGAGATCGAGTTCCAACCCATCCCCGACGAGGCGGAGCGTTCCCGCTCCCTGCGCCAGGGAGAGCTGTCGCTCGCCCAGTTCACCGATCCGCCGGCGCTCGCCGAGTGGCGACGACTCGCAGCGGACGGCGACACCTACCAGTACATCGACTCCGACGGCAGCGAGACGTCGGAGCACTTCATCATGTTGAACCTGTCGCAACCGCCGTTCGACGATCCGGAGGCCAGATTGGCGCTGGCACTGGCCACCGATCGGGAACGGTTCCTGACCCAGATCGGTGGCGACGAGGTGTTCGAGATCGCCAACAGCCCATGGGCGCCCTCGTCGCCGTGGCACACCGACGTCGACTTCCCCGACCACGACCCCGACCGCGCCGCCGACCTCGTCGAGCAGGTCGTCGACCGCCACGGCGAGTTCTCCTTCACCCTCTCGACCACGCCGACCCCCGGCTCGCAACGAGCAACGAACGCGCTCATCGAGGCCTGGCAAGAAGCGGGCATCGACGTCACCCTCGACACCCGGTCGCAAGCCGATCTCATCGTCGACGTCCTCTTCAACAGCTACCAGGCAGCCAGCTGGCGCCAGTTCGACTACCCACACCCCTCCAACGAGGTCGTCTGGTGGAACCCCCGCACGTCGGGCGGTGAGCACTACCCGTTCGAGTACGACACCCCGGAGCCCCCGGTGTTCGCCCTGAACTTCGCCCGCATCCGTGACCAACGGCTCGAGGAACTCGTCGATGCCGTCGTGGCCACCGCTGAGGAGAGCGAACAACGGCGACTGTTCGGTGAGATCGCCGAGCGGCTGAACGACGAGCTCCCCTACATCTGGCTGTACCACACCCGCGATGCCGTGGTGGCCCGCTCCAACGTGGTCAACGTGGCCGAGTGGACCACCCCGAACGGCACCCCAGGCGTCCGCTTCAACCAGGGCGCCCACCCAGTGGCCCAGATCTGGCTGCGCAACTGAGGCACTCGCTCGACGTCCCTGTCATGGCTCGCCCAGCCTGACAGACTGCGCTGATGGACACCGAGCGCTACCGCGTACGCCCCGGCGACAAGGTTCGTCTGTCGGAGTGGAGCACCTCCGACGTCGAGACCTTCAACGGCGCCAAGAGCGACGGCAAAGAGGAACTCGAGCGCTACAACGAACGACTCCTCGACCTGCAGCAGATGCTGTATGCCGAGGCACGTCACAAGGTGCTCGTCGTCCTGCAGGGCATGGACACCGCCGGCAAGGACGGCACCATCAAGCACGTCTTCCGCACCGTGAACCCGCTCGGTGTCCGAGCAGTCAACTTCCGCAAGCCCTCCACGCTGGAACTGGCCCACGACTACCTGTGGCGTGTCCACCAACACACCCCCTCCACGGGCACCATCGCCATCTTCAACCGCAGCCACTACGAGGACGTCCTCATCGTCCGGGTGCACGGACTGGTGCCGACCGAGCAGTGGGAGAAGCGCTACGCCCACATCTGCGACTTCGAACGGATGCTGGCAGATGAGGGCACCACCGTGATCAAGTTCTTCCTCCACATCTCGTCCGACGAGCAACGAGATCGCCTCCAGGAGCGGATCGACAATCCCGACAAGAACTGGAAGTTCGAACACGGTGACCTCAGCGAGCGCCTCCACTGGGACGCCTACCAGGAGGCCTACGAGGCCGTGCTGAACCGGACGAGCACCGATGCCGCCCCCTGGTACGTGGTGCCCTCAGACCGCAAGTGGTACCGCAACCTCGTGGTGTCCCGGGTCCTGATACGACATCTGGAACGGCTCGAGATGTCCTATCCGGACCCACCGGCCGACCTGCCCGACATCCAGGTCGAATAGGTCAGCTGCCTGCGCCAGCCAAGCGGCACAGACCAGTGCTCGCCGGCGCCAGGTGCCGACCGGGAGGGCCCGGCCGGTAGTGACCACGTCGGTCCGGCTCGGGGCGCGATACTCGCGACCAGCGGCATTGCCGCCGTGCCATGCCGACGAGGCCACCGGGTTGCGGGTCGAGCCGCCACTCGCACGCTTCAGAACGCACCGCACCTGCCGATAGAAGCACCGCACTCGGCGGAACATAAGCGAGGGGACCACAATGCACGAAACGAAAGCCTCTTCCCGGCGCGCACACCGGCCCGCCGCCCTGTTCGCCGCCCTCGCCCTGTTGGCCAGTGCCTGTGGCGGCGACGACGGCGGGACCGAGGATGCGACCTCCGACGACTCCGACGCGCCGACCGCAGTGCTGGCGGGCGACGAGAACGTCGTGGTCAGCGATGACGAACCTCAGTACGGCGGCCGACTGGTCTACGGGCTCATGGCCGAGGCCGACGGCTGGAATCCCACCCTGTCGCGCTGGTCGCCGCCGGCGCTCCAGGCCGCCCAGGCCATGTTCGACACCATCACCGTCATCGA
This sequence comes from Acidimicrobiia bacterium, assembly GCA_020832495.1. GTDB lineage: Bacteria > Actinomycetota > Acidimicrobiia > Acidimicrobiales > Acidimicrobilacustridaceae > JAFIEP01. The sequence goes on from JAFIEP010000111.1 coordinate 3,102, forward strand.
CGCAGAAGGCGAATGGCAGCCGAACGTGGTGCAAGACCTCGAGTCGTCCGACGACTTCATGACCTGGACGATCACGCTGCGCGACGGGGTCACCTTCCATGACGGGCAGCCGCTCGACGCCGAGGCGCTGGCCGGGCACCTGAACTTCATTCGCGAGTCGCCGCTCACCGAGTTGACGCTCGAGCCGGTCGAGAGCATCGAGCCAGTGGACGGCGACGTCGTCGTCACCATGAACCAGCCCTGGGCCACCTTCCCCTACGCCATGTCCACCCAGATCGGCCATGTGGCCCATCCGGACTGGCTGGCCAACCACGGGCCCGACGACGTCCCCAATGCCACCGGACCGTTCGTGCCCGTGTCGTGGCAGAAGGACGTTCGCCTGCTGGCCGAACGGAACGACAACTACTGGCGTGAGGGGATGCCCTATCTCTCGGAGATCGAGTTCCGACCACTCCCCAACGACGCCGAGCGGTCCCGGGCACTGCGACAGGGCGAGGTGGCCATCATCCAGCTGTCCGACGCCCCCGAGCTGCGGGCCTGGCGGGAAGCGGCCCGCACCGGGCCCTACCAGTTCATCGACTCCCATGAGATGGAGATGCCCGAGCAGCTCATCATGATGAACACCTCCCAGCCGCCGTTCGACAACCAGGACGCGCGCTTGGCACTGACCCTGGCCACCGACCGACAGCAGTTCCTGGAACTGATCGACGCCACCGACCTCTACGAGGTGGCCAACGGTCCGTGGGGCCCCAACTCGCCGTGGTACACCGACGTCGACTTCCCCGACTACGACCCCGAGCGTGCCGCCGAGCTCGTCGAGGAGATCAAGGCGGAGACCGGCGACTTCTCCTTCGTCCTCAGGACCACTCCCACACCGGGTGCCACCCGGGCCACCAATGCCCTCATCGAGGCGTGGCAGGAGGTGGGCATCGACGCCACACTCGACACCAAGCCCCAGTCGGACCTCATCTTCGACGTGCTGTTCAACGACTACCAGGCTGCGCTGTGGCGGCAGTTCGACTTCGCCCACCCGGCGAACGAGGAGGTCTGGTGGAGTCCACGGTCATCCGGCGGCGAGTTCTACCCCTTCGAGTACGACACGCCCGAACCGCCCGACTTCGCGCTGAACTTCGCCCGCATCCGCGACGAGCAGATCGGCGACCTCCTCTTGGAAGTCCGGTCGACCGACGACCGCGACGAGCACCGACGCCTGTTCGGCGAGGTCAACGAGCGCCTCAACGAATACCTGCCCTACATCTGGCTCTACCACACCCGTGACGCCATCACGGCCCGGACCGACGTGGTCAACGTGGCCAACTGGACCACACCCGATGGCGAGCCGGGCATGCGGTTCAGCCAGGGAACGCACCCAGTCGCACAGATCTGGCTGCGGGGCTGACGGCGGCAGGCGGGTCGGGCTGACGCATTCGACGAAGCCCGACCCGCCTCCGTCGTCAGTAGTGCCACGACCGATCGGCCAACGGCGCCTACAAGTGCTAGATGCCGCCGACGGCGGTGAGACGGGCGTGTGCCCTGCGCAGTGCCGCCTCGGCCTCGGTGTCGTCGCCACGACGGACCGCGTCCTGCGCTCGCTCCTCGGCCCGGCGTGCTCGCTCGGTGTCGATGTCCGCTGCCAACTCGGCGAGGTCGGACAGGACCCGGACCACGTCCTCGTTCACCGAGATGAAGCCACCGTGCACGGCGGCCACGATGTCGTTGCCACCACCGGCAGGCCGGATGGTTATGGTCGCGGTGTCGAGGGCACCGAGGAACGGCGCATGCCCGCTGAGGAAGGCAATGTCGCCGCCACCGATGGTGCGCGCCCGGACCATGTCGGCCTCGGTCTCGAGCACCACCCGCTCGGGGCTGACCAGCTCGACCTGGAGGGCCATCAGGAGCCCTTCTCCAGGTCCCGAGCCTTGGCCCGGGCGGCATCGGCGTTGCCCACGTTGAGGAATGCCTGCTCCGGGAGGTCGTCGAGTTCGCCGTCGACGAGCTGTTCGAAGCTGTCGATGGTCTCCTCGACGGGCACGAACACACCCTTCATACCGGTGAAGACCTCGGCCACGAAGAAGGGCTGCGACAAGAAGCGCTGCACCTTGCGAGCCCGGTCGACGACCACGCGATCCTCGTCCGACAGTTCGTCGAGACCCAGAATGGCGATGATGTCCTGCAGTTCCTTGTAGCGCTGCAGCACCTCCTGCACACGACGAGCCACCTGGTAGTGGCGTTCGCCCACCACCTCGGGGGCGAGGATGGTGGAGGTGGAGGCCAGCGGATCCACCGCCGGGTAGATGCCCAGCGAGGCGATCTGGCGGGAGAGCTCGGTGGTGGCGTCGAGGTGCGTGAACGTGGTGAACGGCGCCGGGTCGGTGTAGTCGTCGGCGGGCACGTACACGGCCTGCAGCGAGGTGATGGACCGTCCCCGGGTGGAGGTGATGCGCTCCTGCAGCTCACCCATCTCGTCGGCCAGGGTGGGCTGGTAACCCACGGCGGAGGGCATGCGGCCGAGCAGGGTGGACACCTCGGAGCCGGCCTGCACGAAGCGGAAGATGTTGTCCACGAACAGCAGCACGTCCTGGCCCTGCACGTCGCGGAAGTACTCGGCCATGGTGAGGGCGCTCAGCGCCACCCGCAGGCGCACACCCGGCGGCTCGTCCATCTGGCCGTAGACCAGTGCCGCCTTCTCGATGACCCCGGACTCCTGCATCTCGATCCACAGGTCGGTGCCCTCACGGGTGCGTTCGCCCACGCCGGCAAACACCGACACACCACCGTGCTGGGTGGCCACACGGTTGATCATCTCCTGGATGAGCACGGTCTTGCCCACCCCGGCACCGCCGAACAGGCCGATCTTGCCGCCGGCCACGTAGGGGGTGAGCAGGTCGATCACCTTGATGCCGGTGGGGAAGACCTGCGCCTTGGGCTCGAGCGAGTCGAAGCTCGGCGGCTCACGGTGGATGTCCCACACGTCGCCGATGTTCTCGAGGGGCTGGCCACCGGTGTCGAGGGGTTCACCGAGCACGTTGAACACGTGGCCCAACACGGCGTCGCCCACGGGCACGGCGATGCCTCGACCGGTGTTGCGCACCACCTGACCGCGGGTGAGACCGTCGGTGGGCTTCATGCACACCACGCGCACCCGGCTGTCGCCGATCTGCTGGGCCACCTCGGCGGCGATGATCACCTCGACCTCGTCGACCTCGACGGTCATCTCGACCTTGGTGTTGATCTCGGGCAGGTGGCCGCGAGGGAACTCCACGTCCACCACGGGGCCGGCGATGGCCACGACGCGGCCGTCGGCCAGTTCGGGTGCTGCTGCGGTGGTCGGTTCGGTCACGGTCATTGGTGCTGTCTCCCTCGACGGGCTCGGCGGTTCAGTGGTGGGCCGACGTGTGGTCGGTGCGATCCAGGTTCTCGGGGAATGCGTGGGGCGGCATCAGGTGGTCGACAAGGAGGTCTTCCTTGCTGCCCTTGCCCTGGGCCAGCGCCTCGGCGCCACCGACGATCTCCATGATCTCGGTGGTGATGGAGTCCTGGCGGGCCCGGTTCATCACCCGGGTGAGCGTGATCTTCAGTTCCTCGGCGTTGTCGGTGGCCGACTTCATGGCCCGCTGACGGGCGGCGTGCTCGGAGGCCGAGGCGTCGAGCAGCGCCGAGTAGATGCGGGCCTCGACATAGCGGGGCAGCAACTCGTTGAGGATGCCCGTCGGTGACGGCTCGTACTCGAGGTCGGCGCTCAGTTCCCGTGCGGTGGGGTCGTCCTCCTCCACCTCGAGGGGCAGGAAGCGCCGCACCACGGCCTGCTGGGCGCCGGCGGAGAGGAAACGCCAGTAGATGAGCTGGGCGTTCTCGAACTCGCCGGCCTCGTAGCGCGGCCGCAGGGCGTCGGAGATCTGCTTGGCCTGGTCGTAGGTGGGCTGATCGGTGACATCGAGGAACACGTGGTCCATGGGGAAGCCGCGGAAGCGGAAGTAGGACTGGGCCTTCTTGCCCACCACGAACAGCGTGAAGTCACGACCCTCGGCCCGACGGGCGTCGATCTCGCGCTCGGTGAGGCGGATGATCGTGGAGTTGTAGGCCCCGCACAGACCCCGGTCGGAGCTGATGCAGACGATGGCCTCCGAGCGCGCCTGCTCGTGCCGCTGGAGCAGCGGATGCTCCTTGGCCGCGCCCACCTTGACCAGGTCCAGGATCACCGAAGTGATCATCTCGGCGTACGGGCGTGCCGCCGCCGACCGGTCCTGTGCCTTGACCACCCGCGTGGCCGCGATGAGCTCCATGGCGCGGGTGATCTTCTTGGTGGACTCCACCGACTTGATCCGTCGGCGGAGGATGCGCTCCTGGCCTCCTGCCATGGCTCAGGCGCTCCCCTCGGACTGGTTCTCGTCGTCGCGGGAGATCTCCTTCTCGGGGAGCGTGGCCTCGGCCCGACCGCCGGCGCTGCGAGCGTCGGCTTCGCCCGGGTGCTCGGCGTCGGGCGCGGTGACGCCGGTGGACGACGGCGAGAACTCGTCCTTGAAGGCCTTCACCCCGTCCTCGACGGCGCTCGGGAGCTTGCCGGTCGAGCGGATCTCGTCGAGCACCGAGGCGTAGCGAGCCCGGAAGAAGTCGAGCAGCTCTTCCTCGAAGCGCTTGACGTCGGCCACGGGGAGGTCGTCGAGGTATCCCTTGGTGCCGGCGAAGATGACCACCACCTGCTCCTCGACGGGCATCGGGCTGTTCAGGTTCTGCTTCAGCAGTTCGGTGAGGCGGTAGCCACGCTCGAGCTGGGCGGCGGACACCTTGTCGAGCTCGGACCCGAAGGTGGCGAACGCCTCGAGCTCGCGGAACTGGGCCAGGTCGAGCTTCAGGGTGCCCGACACCTCCTTCATGGCCTTGATCTGCGCGGCGCTGCCCACACGGGACACCGAGATGCCCACGTCAACCGCCGGTCGCACACCCGACTTGAACAGGTCGTCCTGGAGGTAGACCTGGCCGTCGGTGATGGAGATGACGTTGGTGGGGATGTAGGCCGACACGTCACCGGCCTTGGTCTCGATGACCGGCAGCGCAGTGAGCGAACCGGCACCGAGCTCGTCGGAGAGCTTGGCGGCCCGCTCGAGCAGGCGGCTGTGCAGGTAGAAGACGTCACCGGGGTAGGCCTCACGACCCGGCGGGCGGCGGAGCAGCAGCGACATCTGGCGGTAGGCCTCGGCCTGCTTCGAGAGGTCGTCGTAGACGATGAGGGCGTGCTCGCCGTTGTCCATCCAGTGCTGGCCGATGGCGCAGCCGGCGTAGGGGGCCAGGTACTTGAACGGCGCCGGGTCGGAGGCGGGGGCCACCACCACGACCGTGTAGTCGAGGGCACCGGCCTCGCGCAGCACGTTCACCGTCTGGGCGACCGTCGAGCCCTTCTGGCCGATGGCCACGTAGATGCACTTCACGCCGAGGCCCTTCTGGGCCAGGATCGTGTCCACGCAGACGGTGGTCTTGCCCGTCTTGCGGTCGCCGATGACCAGCTCACGCTGACCGCGCCCGATGGGGGTCATGGCGTCGATGGACTTGATGCCGGTCTGCAGTGGCTCGTGCACCGGCTTGCGGCCGGTGATGCCCGGTGCCTGGACCTCCATGCGGCGCTGTTCGGCACCAGTGATGGCGCCCTTGCCGTCGATGGGCTCGCCGAGCGCGTTCACCACGCGTCCCAGCAGCGAATCGCCCACGGGCAGCGACAGGATGCGGCCGGTGGCCCGCACCGGAGCGCCTTCCTCCACGTGCGCCGCCGACTCGGCGTCACCGAGGATCACGGCGCCGATCGACTCCTCGTCGAGGTTCAGCGCCAGACCCAGCGTGCCGCCTTCGAACTCGAGCAGCTCGTTCACCGCAGCGTCGGGCAGGCCAGAGACACGGGCGATGCCGTCGCCGACCTCGAGCACCCGACCGACCTGCTTGGCCTCGAGGTCGGGGCTGAAGCCCTCCAGGTTCTTCCGCAGGGCGGCGGTGATGTCGTCGGTGTTGATGGTGAGCTCTGCCATGGGGCCTCTTCTCGGATCCTTGGTAAGGGTGCGTCTCGTTCTCGGGTGGTACTCGGTCCGGAAAGCTCGGGATCAGAACGACTCGCGCAGCTGCGCCAGTCGGCTGCGCACGCTGCCGTCGATCACCGTGTCGCCGATCTGGGTGACGATGCCACCCATGACGGTGGGGTCGACCACGACCACCACGTCCACGTCCTGGCCGGTCGATGCTCGCAAGGACTCGGCCAAGCGACGCTTCTGCTCGTCGCTCAGCTCGACTGCCGAGCGGACCTCGGCGATGCGCCGATCGCTGCGGTTGGCCGCCAGCGTCAGCAGGCGATCCACGATGGTGGGGAGGTCACGGGCCCGGCCCGTGCCCACCACCATGGAGACGAGCGCCGTCGTCGTGTCGCTGGCCTTGCCCGACAGCAGGTCCTCCACGATCTGCTGCCGACGGGCGGCGGGGATGTGCGGGTCGGTGAGGGCGGTGCGGAGCTCCTCGTTGCCCTCGAGCACCCGAGCGAAGCGGAACAGCTCGTCGGTGGTCTCGTTGGCCAGGCCCTCGGCGGCGATCACCGCAGCAAAGGCGTCGGCATACAGATCAGCCCGGTCGGTCATCGTGCGCTCCCCACCTGGTTGATGTAGGCGTCGATGAGGCCCTGCTGGGTGGTCTCGTCGAGGTTGGAGGCCACCACTGCTTCAGCCGCGCCCAGGGCGAGGGCACCGATCTCATCGCTGAGATCGCCCAACACCTGGTGGCGGGCGGAGGCCAGGTCGGCCTCGGCCCGTGCCTTGGCCTCGGCGGCCTCGGTGTGCGCCCGCTCGACGAGCTGGCGCTCGAGGTTCTCGGCGGTGGCCCTGGCGTCGGCCAGGATGCGCTCGCGGGCGCTGTCGGCGTCGCTGATCTGGCTTCGGACCCGACCGAGTTCGGCCTCGGCCTCGGTGCGAGCCTGTTCGGCAGAGGCCAGCTCGCCCTCGATGCGCTCGATGCGGCCGTTCCAGCCGGCCTTGATGGCCGGGCCACCCTTCCACCAGATGAGACCGACGACGATGAAGAACGCCGCCGAGGCCCACCAGACCTCGTTGATGTCGTGGGGGATCAACCAGCCGTTGCCGGCGGCGAAGATGTGTGCAGTCATGGCTTCTCCTGGCGACCGGTGTCAGTTCACCGATGCGGAACGGTTGACGTAGTCCTCGATGACCCGCTGCTGGGCGGCGGCGTCGAGCTGGTGCTGCACCACGGCCTCGGCGGCGGACACGGCAATGCTCGCCACGCTCTGACGGAGCTCCGTGATGGCAGCGGCCTTGGCCTCGGCGATCTCGGCGTTGGCGGCGGCCCGCAGCTCGGCGATCTCGGCCTCGGCGGCGGCGAGGATTTCGGCTCGCTTGGCTTCGGCCCGGCCACGGGCATCCTCGACAAGGCGCGACGCCTCGGCGCGAGCACTCGACAGCTCCTCGTCGTAGCGGGCGCGGGCCAGCTCCGCTTCGGCGCGGGCGTGATCGGCAGCATCGAGATCGCCACGAACCTTGTCGTCCCGCTCAGCCATGACCTTCTGCAGCGGCGGAAGGAACACCCACTTCATGAGCGCCCAGAGCAAGAAGAAGGTCACGGCTGCGTAGAACAGCTCGTTCGTGGCGGGAAGAATCGGATTGACGTCCGACGCCTCCTCCGCGCCTTCGGCGGCGATGATCAGTGCGGTAGCGAGCGGCACCGCGTCCTCCTCTCGGTCCTGAGGACCGTCCGGATCAGGCGAACTTCAGCAGAATGAAGACGACGAAGCCGATGAGGGCGAGCGCCTCGGTGAAGGCGATGCCCAAGAACATGGTGGTCCGCACCATGCCGGCGGCTTCGGGCTGGCGGGCCATGGCCTGCACGGACTGGCCGACCAGGTAGCCGATGCCGATGCCCGGTCCGATGGCAGCGAGGCCGTAGGCCATGCCGGCACCTTGGGCAGCGGCGATGTTCTGCGCATCGTCCACGCCGGCACCATCCGGAAGGGTCTGGGCGATGGTGGCAAGCGTCTGGGTCACGCTCATGTTGTCGCAATCTCCTGTGTTGTGGGGATGTGGAGGGTGGGATCAGTGTTCGGGGTGCAACGCACCACCGATGTACACGGCCGCCAGGATGGCGAACACGTAGGCCTGCAGGAAGGACACCATGATCTCGAAACCGACCATGGCGCACAGCATGAGGAAGGAAAAGGGCAAGATCAGCACGAGCGCCGACGCGGTGAACAGCGTGATGCTCAACACACCGAAGGTGACGATGAGGATGTGCCCGGCGAGCAGGTTGGCGAAGAGACGAACGGCGAGGGAGAAGGGCCGCACGATGAAGGTGGAGAGGAACTCGATGGGCGCCACCAGCAGGTAGAGCGGCTTGGGCACCCCCGGTGGGAAGCAGGCGTTGAAGAAGTACTTGGGACCTTGGTGCTTGAGGCCCACCGCCACGAAGAAGACGAGGGTGAGGACACCGAGGAACAGCGGGGTGGCCATGCGGGCGCTGGCCGGCATGTGGAACAGCGGGATGACCTCGAAGATGTTGGCGAAGAACACGAAGAAGAAGATGGAGGCGATGAAGGGCAGGTACTTCTCCCCGCCGTGCCCGATGGTCTGCCCGATGATGCCCTTGTCGAAGAAGTCGACGGCCATCTCGGCCAGGTTGCGGAAGCCCCGGGGCACCAGGCTCTTCGTGTCGCTGAAGATGAACAGCATCGAGGTCAGGATGACCGCCAACACGTTGATGAAGGCGATCTTGTTGAAGTCGTAGAACGCGCCCTCCCATGCGGGGATGCCCGGCCATTCGACGAGATCCTCGATCGACGGGTAGTGCAACCCGCCACCTTCTCCGGCGGCGATCAAGAGCGTGGGGAGCAGCGACACGGTGCTCAGGACTCCTTGGTTTCGGGCTTGAGGTCGGGGAAGGCCAGGGAGGCCGACACGTAGCGGACCTCCCACAGCAGCAGACCCAGATGGGTCACGATGATGGTGATACCGAGCGGGACGAAGGCCACCCACGACGCATCCCGCACCAGCCAGACGGCGGCGAAGATGAGGCCGAGCCGGATCAGGTAGCCGAACAGGGCGGCGCCCATCATGAGCCCGAGCGAGATACGAGCGGTCCAACTCAGCAGGGCGGCGGCCAGGAGGAAGTTGGCCATGACCAGTGCGATGCCGTAGGCGGTGGAGATGGCCCCGTCGACGCCCCACACCAGGCCGAAGACGGCGACGAGTGCCGGCGCCACCCACAGCCCGCGACGGACCATGTCGCGTGCGATGGTGGTCTCGACGGCGGGGCCGTCGATCCGACTCACGACCGCTTGGCCCATGGGGCACCTGCCTCGTGTGCGGCCATCTCGGTGGCGTAGCCGTAGTAGAGCCGAACTCCGGCGCCAGCGGCGCCGAGCACGGCGAAGGTCACGGTGAGCACCGGCACCCACCCGAGGAGCGAATCGAGACCGAAGCCGATGAGGGCCAACAGCAACGGGGCGAAGACCAGCTCGAACGAGCTGCTCCCCCGTCGCATGTCCTCGGTCAGCTCGCGCCGTTGCGAAACGTCCACGGTTGTCCCTGGTCGAGCCCGGCAGCGACCGGGCGGTGTCTCGGTGATGGCAGCGGCGAGCAACCCCAACAGGTGCCCGACCGCTTGTGAAGCCGTTCGCAAACTAGGCGGGTGGCCACGACGGCCGCAAGTTCACACGGACTGATCGCCGGAGCGGTCAGCGTGGCCGTCGAGGGACTGCTCATCGATCGGCTCACCGTCGACGTCACCGTTGTCGCCGTTGTCACCCTTGCGGAGTTCTCGGGCCGACGGGTGCAGCACCGTGTAGAGCAGCAGTCCCAGTGCAGCGATCCCGAAGGGCACCAGTGCATCTCCCCGACCGGAATAGGTCGGGTACAGCACAAAGGCGGACAGCAACGCCGTCCAGGCCCACAGGATGAGCACGCTCCGGCGATGCCCGTGCCCAAGACGCATGAGGCGGTGGTGCAGGTGGTCCTTGTCGGCGGTGGCCACCCCCTGCCGCTTGGTGGCCCGACGGATGATGGCCCACAAGGTGTCGAGGATCGGGACCCCGAGGATCAGCACCGGGATGAACAGCGGAGCGAAGAAGAAGTAGGCCTGCCCGCTGAACTCCTGGTCGGTGCGACCTCCGACCATGGCGGTGGAGGCCGCCATGAGGAGGCCGAGGAGCAGGGCGCCGCCGTCCCCCATGAAGATGCGCGCCGGGTGCACGTTGTGGAACAGGAAGCCGACGCAGGCCCCCAACACCAGCACGGCGACGAGTGGCGCCAGCGTGCTGGGCAACAGGAGTCCTTCGTCGGCCAGGCGGATGCTGTAGAGGAAGAAGGTGCCCGAGGCGATGGCCACGATGCCTGCGGCCAGCCCGTCGAGGCCGTCGATGAGGTTCACCGCCTGGGTCATGCCGAGCACCCACAACACGGTGACCAGGTAGGAGAAGTCGGGCGACAGCACCACGATGCCGGCAAAGGGAATGCGGAAGTTCAGGATGCTGATGCCCGCCATGACCAGGAGGCTGGCCGCCAACACCGTCCCCGCCACCTTTGCCGGGGCCGAGACCTCGATGACGTCGTCGATCACCCCGACCGCCAGGATGACGGCGGCCGCCGCCAGGAGCCCCAACGGTTCGGTGGTACCCGAGAAGACAGGGCTGAACACCTCCATCTGCCACGCCACCGCCATGCCGACGGCCACACCGGCCAACATGGCGATCCCGCCGAGCTGGGGGGTGGGACGTTCGTGCACCCGACGTTCGTCGGGCTGGGCCACGGCGCCCACCCGTACTGCAAGCCGTCGCACGAGCGGCGTCACCAGCGCAGTGGTTGCAATGGCGCACAACAGCACCACCGCGTAGGCGGACAGGGTCGGCACGGGGACTCTCAGCCCGGATAGGGCGTGAACTTCGAACAGAGTGTGGCCACGTCGTCCTTGACAGCAGCCAGTTCTGCTGGATCCCGGCGGTGACGCAGCGCACGCGCCATGAGCTCGGCGATCAGACCCATCTCGGCGGTACCCATGCCCTGGGTGGTGACCGACGGGGTGCCGATGCGCACACCACTGGTGACGAACGGCGAACGCGGGTCGTCGGGCACCGTGTTCTTGTTGAGGGTGATGCCGGCGTCGTCGAGTACCGACTGCGCTTCCTTACCCGTGAGGTCATCGTCGAAGGTGCGGAGGTCGACGAGCACGAGGTGGTTGTCGGTCCCACCCGAGACGAGCCCGAAGCCCTGCGAGCGCAGCGCCTCGGCCAGGGCTCGGGCGTTGTCGACCACGCCGGCGGCGTAGCCGGCGAAGCTGGGATCGGCCGCCTCACGGAAGGCCACGGCCTTGGCGGCGATCACGTGCTCGAGCGGTCCGCCCTGCGAACCGGGGAAGACCGCCTTGTCGATGGCCGCGGCGTGTTCGGAACGGCACAGGATGCACCCACCGCGCGGACCCCGAAGGGTCTTGTGGGTGGTGAAGGTGACCACGTCAGCGTAGGGAACGGGACTGGGGTGCGCTCCCCCGGCGATCAGCCCGGCGATGTGAGCGGCGTCGAACATGAACAGCGCGCCCACCTCGTCGGCCACCGCCCGGAACGGCTCGGGGTCGATCCGTCGGGGATAGGCGGTGGCGCCTGCCACGATGAGACGGGGCCGATGCTCGAGCGCGAGCTCCCGCACCTGCGCCATGTCGATGCGGTGGTCCGACTCGGTCACCCCGTAGGGAACGAACCGGTAGAACTGACCGCTGGCGTTGACCGGTGAGCCGTGGGTGAGATGCCCACCGTGGTCGAGCGACATGCCCATGACCACGTCGCCCGGCTCGAGCAACGCCAGGTAGGTGGCCATGTTGGCGTTGGCACCCGAATGCGGCTGCACGTTGGCGTGATCGGCCCCGAACAGGGCCTTCACCCGTTCACGGGCGAGTTCCTCGACCTCGTCGATCACCTGGTTCCCGCCGTAGTAGCGCTTGTTCGGATATCCCTCGGAGTACTTGTTGGTGAGGACCGAGCCCGTGGCGGCCATCACTGCGGGCGAGGTGAAGTTCTCCGACGCGATGAGTTGCAGGCCGGTGTTCTGGCGTTGCACCTCGCGGTCGATGAGACCGAAGATCTCCGTGTCGGGATCAGTGGGCCAAGCCATGGTGGAACTCCAGGTGTCGGGGCCGGCGCACGTGCCGGGCCGATCGTTCGATGAGGTGACCCGCCGAGGAGGAGACGCCGAGCGTCATCGTGCCGGCGCCGGATCGGGCGCCACCAACCAGCTCACGTCGCCCACGAGTGCGGCAATCTCGGCCACCACCTCGCGGTGGACGTCGAACCGCTGTCCGATGGGATCGACCACGTCGTCGAGTGGATCGTTCCCGAGCAGTTCCGACACCTCGCGACCGGCATGGATCTCGGCCAACCAGGCGGCCATCGGCACGTCGGGTGGCCGTACGCCCACCGTCGCCGCCCGGCGGACGAACTCCTTGAGCGTGAAGGTGCGCTCGAACGCGTCGGGAGCAGCCAGTACCGCTTCGCGGAGGTGATCGCGAGCCATGCAGAGCACGAGATCGGCGTCGCTCACCATCTCGGGGGTGAGCTGGCGGCTTCGGAAACCCTCGAGACTGGCGCCGTGGGTGGCCACCAGCTCGACCACCTCGGGGGCCGCCGGGCCGAGGGTCGCCCGTGTGCCCGCCGAGTGGACGTGCGCCGACACGCCGCGCTGGTCCAGCGCCGCAGACAGCAGCGCCTCGGCCGCCGGTGAGCGACACATGTTCCCGGTGCACACGGTGAGGATCTCGATGCCAGGAGCATAGATGACCGGTCACCGCGCACTCCCGCCCGGGCACCACGGTGAGTCCGGGGCGGTGGCGCCGCTACTCTCTGCCGCTGCGACCGCCGACCCGAGGAGCGCCATGTCCGTGCCCGTAGATCCTTTCGCCCCGGTACTGGTGGGTGTCGGTCAAGTCGAACAACGGGCCGAACCGGCCGACGCGCTCGAGCCTGCCGAGCTGATGGCGCAGGCCATCAGGGACGCCGCGGTCGACAGCGGTGCTCCGGGACTCGCCGGGTCGATCGCCGCGGTGATGGCACTGCACACCTTGTCGTGGCCCTACGACGACGTCGCATCGGAGGTGGGACGTCGCCTCGGCGCCGATCCGCACCTCACGATGTCCACGGTGATGGGAGGCAACTATCCCCAGACGCTCGTGAACCGCGCTGCGGAGGAGATCGCCAACGGGCGCCTCGAGTCGGTCGCCATCTGCGGTGCCGAGACATGGCGCACCCGTGCTGCGACTCGACGCGGTGAGGCGGCACCCGAGTGGACCCCCCGCAGCGGGAACAGTGACGACGAGGTGCTCGGCGTCGACGATCCCGAACTCACCTCACCCGAGGAGGTGGCACGCGGTGTGCTCCTGCCGGCGCACGTCTACCCGATGTTCGACGTCGCCCTGCGAGCCGACGAGGGGCTGGGCATCGATGACCACCGCCAACGGATCGCCGAACTGTGGGCAGGCTTCAGCCGCGTGGCAGCGACCAACCCGCACGCCTGGATCCGCCGAGCCTTCACGGCGGACGAGGTGGGCACACCGTCGAGCGACAACCGGATGATCGGCTTTCCGTACACGAAGCTGATGTGCTCGAACAACAATGTCGAGCAGGCGGCAGCCGTGGTGCTGTGCTCCGCCGAACGGGCCGCTGATCTGGGCATCCCCAGGGATCGTTGGGTGTTCCTGCACTCGGGGACCGACGCCCACGACCACTGGTGGGTCAGCGAGCGGGATCGGCTGGACTCCTCCCCCGCCATCCGTCTCGCCGGCCGCCGGGCACTGGAGTTGGCCGGCACGTCTGCCGACGACATCGCCCACGTCGATCTGTACTCCTGTTTCCCGTCCGCTGTGCAGGTGGCCGCCCGCGAACTGGGCCTGGGCCGGGATCGTCAACTGACCGTGACCGGTGGCATGAGCTTTGCCGGTGGCCCGTGGAACAACTACGTCACCCACGCCATCGCCACCATGGCCTCGGTGTTGAGGGACGACCCCGGGTCGACGGGACTGGTGACGGCCAACGGGGGCTACCTCACCAAGCACGCCTTCGGGGTGTACTCCACCGAGCCACCCCCCGACGGCTACCGCTCCGAGGACCTGCAGCGAGCGGTCGACGCCACGCCGCGGCGGCATGCCGCTCACGGGTATGCGGGTGCCGCGATGGTCGAGACCTACACGGTCGTCCACGACCGCTCGGGTGCGCCGGAGGTGGCGCTGGCCGCACTGCGCACCCCCGATGACGGACGGACCTGGGGACGGTGCACGGACCCAGTGGCCATGGCCTCGATGGAGACCGAGGAGTGGGTGGGACGTTCGGTCCGTCTCGACGACGACGGTTCGTTCACCCCGACCTGAGCGCCACCGGAGTCAGCCGTCGGCGTCGGGCCTCGCTGCGTTGCTCCGCAGGCGCGCACCGAGCGTCTCCATCACTCGCTCGTGCACCTTGGGCATCTCCGTCAACATGGTCTTGAACGCCTTGGTGTCGAAGGCCACGAGCAGCATGGGGGTGTCGGCGATCACCGAGGCGTTGCGCGGTCGGTGCTCCACGAGCGCCATCTCGCCCACCATCGAGCCGGGACCGATGGTGGCCACCGGCTCGTCGCCCACCACCACCGAGGCCTCGCCGTCGATGATCACGTAACACTCCTGTCCGACCCGGCCCTGCTCGATGAGGACCGCGCCCGGCGTGACCTCCACCTCCTCGGCCATGTCCGCCACCCGCTCGAGTTCGCTCGGGCTGAAGCCACCGAAGAACGACACGTCCCGCAGACGGACGACCAGCGCGAACCGCTGCTCCTCGTCCACCGCTGCCTTCTTCCGCTTTCCGAACATGGGGCCTCCCCGGTGACCAGCCGCTCACGACGACACGGGCAGCGTAGTCGCACGCTGCGTGTCGGGGCCGCGCCACCCACCGCAGGGCACGCCCCTGCCCGCGGTGACGAACGCCACCGTCGTGGGCGACCGGTGGGGTAGCCTCACCGGCGGCGAACGTCGGCTCGACAGGAGACGAACCCCGGATGGCCAAGACCCGTTGCCCGCAGTGCGGCGCCATGAACGACGCCGATACCGCCAAGTGTCGCCTGTGCGGCTACGACCTCACCGGCGTCGTACAGGAGATCCTCCCCCAAAAGGGCGCCCGGACGGCGACCAAGTCTCGGTCGGGTCTGTCCGGAGCGTTCGGGATCGGGATCCTCGCCGTCCTGCTGCTCGGCACGGTGGCGGTGATCATGGGTGCACCCGGCTCCGAGACGGTGACCGGGGCGCTCCGCAGTCTGCCTTTCGTTCAGCCGGCCAGCGACGACGGCTGGCAGCGGTTCACCGACGAGGAGGGCGGGTTCTCCGCCGAACTCCCGGGAACGGCCACACAGACCTCGGACAGCTTCGCCCTCGTCGAGGGCGGCGAGACAACGGTGTGGACCGGACGGGTGGCCGACGAGATCGAGCTGACCATCACCTACGGCGCGCTGGAGCCCGCGTTCGTCGAGGCAGAGCCTTCCGAGGTGCTCCGGGTCAACGCCGTGGCCGATGCGTGGGTCGCCTCACTGGGCGGCCGGGAGCGCACCCGCGACGAGCGCACGGTCTACGGGCAACGGGGGCTGGACCTCTCCCTCGCCGACCTCCAACTCGACGGCGAGCGTGCCAACGGCCGCACCATCGTGTGGGACGACGGCGACGAGTTCTGGTCGGTCACCGTCGTCACCACTCGATCCGGCGCCGACAGCCAGTTCGACCGCGTGCTGCGCAGCCTGAGCTTCAACTGACCGCCGTGTCCCCCTCGGCCCGTCGCCGAGCCAGCACCACTCGCTGACGGTCGGCCAAGTCGGAGTGGATCTCGGGACGCTCGAGTCCCGCATCGGTGGCCATCGACGCCACCTCCCGGGCCTGCTCGGGCGAGCACTCGACCACCAGCGCACCAGCCGGGGCCAGCCACTCGGGGGCGCTGTCGAGGATGAGGCCGATCGGACCCAGCCCACGTTGCCCTCCACGCAATGCCTCGGCGGGTTCCCAGCGGACCACGGACTCGGGCAGCGGGGCGCCGTCGGGCACGTAGGGAGGATTGCTGACCACCAGATCCACCCGACCCCGCAGCTCGGCCGGCAGCGCAGCACACCAGTCCCCGTGGACCAAGCGCACCCTGGTCGCCGCCCGTCCGATCCCGGGGAGGTTGGCCGTGGCCACGTCCAGCGCAGCCTGTGAGCGATCGGTGGCCCACACCTGCGCGGTCGGGTGCTCACTGGCGATGGCCAGGGCAATGGCCCCCGATCCGGTCCCCAGGTCCACCACCACCGGCTGGCTGCGCCCCGACAGGGCCGAGAGGGCGACCTCGACAACCTGCTCCGTCTCGGGCCGAGGGATCAGGACCCGGTGATCCACGAACAGGTCGAGCGATCGGAAGGCCCAGTGACCCAGGACGTACTGGATCGGTTCGCCGCCGAGACGCCGCTCGACCATGCCGTTCAGCCGCTTCATCCCGCCCACGGTCACCCGCAGGCGCTCGTCCACCACCAGCTCGCCGAAGCTGTAGCCGGAGGCCTCCTCGAGCAACCACCGTGCTTCGCTGTGGGAGGTGTCGATCCCGGCACTGGCCAGGCGATGCTCCACCTCCGCCACGAGCGAGCGCCATGGGATGGTGTCGTCGGCCTCGGGGACGGGGTCGGGGTCGGGGACGGCCGCCTCAGGTGCCACCATCTGGCGCGACCTCCGACGCGGCGAGCAGTTCGGCTCGCTCGTGGCGCACCAACTCCTCGACCACCTCGTCGAGATCGCCGGCCAACACCTTGTCCAGTCGATAGATGGTGAGACCGATACGGTGGTCGGTGAGGCGGTTCTCCTTGAAGTTGTAGGTGCGCACCTTCTCGGAACGGCCACCGCCGCCGGTCTGGCTGCGCCGGGCGACCGATCGCTCGGCGTTCATCCGTTCCTGCTCGGCGGCGAGCAAGCGAGCACGCAGGACAGTGAGCGCCTTCGTCTTGTTCTGGAGTTGGCTCTTCTGGTCCTGCATCGAGACCGTGATGCCGGTCGGTCGATGGGTGACCCGCACGGCCGAGTCCGTGGTGTTCACCGACTGACCGCCGGGTCCCGAAGCGCGGAACACCTCGACCGACAGGTCGGCGGGATCGATGGCCACGTCCACCTCGTCTGCCTCGGGCAGCACCGTCACCGTGGCCGACGACGTGTGGACCCGACCCTGCGACTCGGTGACCGGCACCCGCTGGACCCGGTGCGGGCCGGCTTCGTGCTTCATCAGCGTCCAGACGTCGTCACCGGCGAGGGTGAACGTCACCTCCCCGATCCCGCCCATGGCCGACTCGGTGGCATCGAGCACCTCGAGGCGCCACCCACGTCGGGAGGCGAACGCCCGGTACATGTCGAACAGGTCACGAGCGAACAGGTTCGCTTCCTCCCCCCCTTCCGCACCACGGATCTCGATGATGACGTTGCGCCCCGCATTCGGGTCGGTCGGCAGCAGCGCGGCGCGCAACTGCTCGTCCAAGGCAGCGCAGCGTGCCTCCAACTCGGCGATCTCGTCGACGAGTGCCGGCCGTTCAGTGCCCTCGGCGACCGTGACCAGTTCCCGAGCCACTTCGAGATCGCCTTCGGTGGAGCGCAACTCGTCGATCACCACCACCACCGACGAGAGTTCGTTGAACCGCCGGGCGGTGTCGGTGTACGCCGACTGATCGGCGAGCAAAGCCGGATCGGCCAGGGCCGCCTCCAGACGGGCGTGCTCGGCGAGGAGGTCGTCGAGTCGGGCACGCATCACGATGGCAGCGTACGCCCATCAGGAGCGCGGCGATCGTGCTCGTCCTCGCTGGGCTGCCCACTGTCGCCGGGGGCCGCCGGGCCCACTTCGTCCACCTCGACGGGTCGCACCTCGGCAGGCGGCGAGGCCAGGGCGGCCAGGCGACGAGTGTGGGGATGGTCGTCACGTCGAGGGACCACCACCATCAACCGGCCGGAGGGACAGTGGCGCGCCCGGGCATCGACCGCAGCGGGCACGAGATCGAGATCGATGCCCCACGAGCAACCGAGGACGACGTCACCCTCGGCATCACGGCCCAGGGCGAACGCCGGCGCCTCGTCGAGCACCGAGGAGCGTGCCAACGTACCCTCGACAGGCTCGATCGACACCAGCCCGACACGCCACGGCTCGGCCACCAGCCAGGACCGAAGGCGACGAGCGGCGGCCAGGCGAGCCAACGGATGGTCGGAGCCCGGTCGGCGCCGCCGGCGGAGGTCGGCGACCACCTCGGCGAGCCGGCGCTCGTCGACCTCTGTGCCGTGCACCAGGTCGGTGGCCTGGCGGTCGTGGCGACCCACGCCGACCGCCAGGCGCAACCCGTGCTCGTCGTCGACCACACGGGCCATCTCGAGACCGTCGACCTCGCCGAGGACCACCCCGTGCTCGATGACCACATCGGCCCCTGCGGCCAGCAGCGGACGACTGGCAGCCAGTGCTTCCTCCGATGGTGCCGCCACCGTGGGGAGTGGGTCAGGTGCGGCGGGCACCAGCGCCCGCTGTGCGACAGACCACACGTCGATCGCCGCCCCGAGACCCGCGGCGCGGCGCGCCGCCACCCCGGCACCGTCCTCGGCCACCAAGTGGACGCGACTGCGGCGGCGGCGCTCGGTCAGCGCCAGGACCGGACCCACGCTGCGGGAGGCATCGCCGTCGACGAGAACCCACAACGCTTCCCCGTCGTCGAGGGCAGCCCCGACGGCGAGAGGAATGTCGACCGACTCGATGTCACTGGCCTGCGACGGTCGACCGAGGTGCGCGACCACCAAGGCGCGCAACTTGGCCGTGAGCAACGTTCGGCGTTGTGCGTCATCCATGCGGGTGCGCCCGTCGTACGTGGTCGCCACCTCGAGGAGCAGCGACCGGCACCCTGCACGGCGGGTGTGGGCCCGCCCTCACTCCTCGTCGGCAGGCCGGCCCTTGCGGCGACCGTAGCGGCGCTCGAACTTCTCGATCCGACCGCCCGTGTCCACCAGCTTCTGCTTCCCGGTGTAGAAGGGGTGGCACTCGCTGCACAGCTCGACGGTGAGTTCTGGGCGCGTGGAACGGGTGGTGAACGTCGACCCGCACGAACACCGCACGGACGTGACCACGTAGTCGGGATGAATGTCTGTCTTCATGGAGCTACCTGACGTCGGTCGGGTTGATCGGTGATCGATCGGGGCCTCACAGTCTGCCCCCATCGGACAGCTGATGGCAACGTGGCGGGTGCCACCACTGCCCGTCTGCACTGCGGTGGGTTCACTCGGCGGCGTCGAGGACCGCACCCAGCAGGGAGTCGGTGTCGGGGTGGATCTCGAGCTGGTCACGCAACCACAACAGCCCGGCGCCGTTGCCGCCCTCGGCATCGAGCTCGGCGAGGCGGGCCCGGAGCGCCCGAACACCTTCCTGCTGGCCGGGCGCCCACAAGGCGTCCTCGTGCCGCGTGGCACTGGCCGTGCTGTCGACGGCCGGGAACACCTGCTGGTCGGCCAGTCGTCGATCCAGTACCAGCACCAGGTTGGCCGCCCGCGTCAACTCCTCGACCATCCGCTGGTCGGTCGCCGACTCCGACGGCGCTGCCGCCACCAGCGTGACGCTGCCTGCATCCGCCAGGTTGCGCGCCGCCCCGAAGAATCGTTTCGCAGGGTAGACGGCCACTGCATCGCCGGCACTGCGCCCACCGCTGTTCGCCTGGCCCTGGTAGGCCTTGGCCAGTCCGGTGAGGCTGTCGACCACCAACACCACGTCTTTGCCGTCCTCGGCCAGGCGCTTCGCCCGCTCGAGAACCAACTCTGCGATGGCCACGTGCTCGTCGGCGGGACGGTCGAAGGTGGAGGCCACCACCTCGCCGCGGTCGAGCGAGGCCGAGAAGTCGCTCACCTCTTCGGGCCGCTCGTCCACCAACAAGACCATCACCTCGACCTCGGCGTGGTGCAGCGCCACCGCTCCGGCGATGCGCTGCAACAACGTCGTCACGCCCGAGCGAGCGGGACCCACGACCACCGCACGCTGTCCCTTGCCCAGCGGGGTCAGGAGGTCCACCGCCCGCAGGTCGGCACCCGTGTCGTCGCCGACGAGGATCAAGCGCTCATCGGGGTGGATGGCGGCCAACTCGTCGAAGCGGGCCCGTTCACGCCCGGCCTCGGCGTCGACGCCGTTCACTGCGTCGACGCGCAGCAGTGCCGGATTCTTCTCGTTCCGACTGGCCGGACGGCTTGCGCCCGCCACCCGGTCGCCCTTGCGCAGCCCGAACTGACGAACCTGCTTGACCGAGACGTAGACGTCGTCGCGGGAGGGCAGGTAGCCATTCAACCGGAGGAAGCCGTAGCCCTCGTCACGCAGGTCGAGGAGGCCGGACACCTCGACCGGCTCGCCTTGCCACTGCTCCTCACCACGATCCCGATCGCGCCCGCGGCGCCGGCGACGACGGTTGGCCGGCTCCGGCTCGTCACCGCTGCCGGCGTCGGTGCGCTCCCCCGAGGCGCTCTCAGCGTCGGCGTCACCCTCGGGCGTGGTGGATGCGCCGTCGGACGGCGTTGACCCGCCCGAGCCCTGCGGAGCGCCCGAACCCTGCGGAGCGCCCGATCCCTGCGGCGTCGACGAACTCCGGTCACCTGCATCGCCACGCCCACGGGCTCCGCCGTTCGATCCACCGGCAGCACCGGCTGGTGCGTCACGGCGCGAGCCGCCCTCGGCACCTCCTGCGGTCGGCTCACTGCTGTCCGTGCCGGCGCCGCCACCGCGTCGGCGTCCGCCACGGGGCTTCTGGCTGCGGGTGTCCGACGGAGCAGCTTCTTCCCCGGGAGTGTCCTCGGCCGCCTCCGGACCCGGTGCGCCAGCGGTCCCCTCATCCGCTCCGCCCGACTCGGTGGTGACCCCGGCCAACTCGAGCACCATGTCGATGAGGTCGGCTTTGCGTGCCCGCGACGGAGCCTTGCCCCCCAACGCACCAATGAGTGTCTGGAGGTGGTCGCGATCTTTGCGCTCCAACACGGACCGTTCGAGTGACTGGGACTCTGCGCTCACACTTCCTCTTTCCATCGGGTCGGACGGCGTCACGCCACACGGCGTGCACGGCCCCGATCAGGGCCTGCGGGCCGGCCGTATCGTCCCGCGTGTCTCGAGTGCTGAGCGGCTGCTGCACCGGAACGCGCTCACGACGAATCCCGGAGCCGCCGGAGACCGCACAGCGGGGGCGACGACGCCCGCATGGTAGGAGGCGGCACTTCCCGCCAGCAACCTGCCCTGCGCCGAGCCCGGCCTGCGGCGGTTCTCCATCCCCTCACGGCACGTCCCACCACCCCGCACGACGCCACGTGGCGGGGTCCGAGATGACGCGTGGGAAAACGTTTAGTAGAAAATGGACCACTTCCGGAACATCGGGCGATCGAAGTGGGTTGTGCGACTCGTCGGCCACCTGTGGAGAGGGGTCGACACATGTCAGCATTCCTGCTGATCCGTCAACTACGTACCGGAGGTACACATGCGGAGAAGTCGTTCCCTCAGAGCGGTGGTGGTAGCGCTGCTGCTCCTACCCACCTTGGCGCTCGCCGGCCTCAGCGGCACCGCCTCGGCGCAGGACACCAGTGACGTCCGCGTCATCCACGGCATTCCCGACGTGGACGTCGACGTCTACGTCGACGGCACGCTCGCCCTTCCCGGGTTCGAGTTCAGCGACTCGGCTGACCTCGTCCTCGAGGCAGCCACCTACCAGATCGACATCTACCCGGCCGGCGCCGACCCCACCGAGGTGGACCCGATCATCGCCGACGCCGTGGAGCTGCCCGGTGGCATCTCGGCCTCGCTCATCGCCAACCTCGCCGCCGACGGAGCGCCGCAGCTCACCGTGTTCGTGGACGACCGCTCCGCCATCGCCGCCGATGAGGGCCGGGTCACCGTGCGTCACACCGCCGCCGCCCCGGCGGTGAACCTGCTCGTGGACGGTACCGCTGTGGCCACCGGCGTGGTCAACGGTGAGGAGTTCTCCGCCGACCTCCTCGAGGACAGCTACGACTTCGCCGTCCAGGTGGCACCCGACGGTCCGATCGTGCTCGAGCTCGACAACACGCTGGTCGAAGCCCAGACGGCACTCACCGTGTACGCCGTGGGCGACGCCACCGCCGAACCCTCCACCCTGACGGTCCTCGTGTTCGCCGACCCACTCGCCCTCGACGGCAGCTTCGTCACCGTGCTGCACGGCATCCCGGGCGTGGACGTGGATGTCTACCTCGACGGCATGCTGGCCATCCCGGGCTTCGAGCCCGAGACCACCGCCGGCCCGCTGCCCCTCACCGCTGGCAACTACCAGATCACCGTGTACCTCGAGGGAGCTGATCCCAACGTCGCCACCCCGGTCATCGACCAGGAAGTCAGCGTGCCGACCGGCGAGCTGGACATCTCGCTGATCGCCAACCTGAGCGACGAGGGAACCCCGCAGCTCACCGCCTTCGTCGACGACCTCTCGCCGGTCGCCGCTGGAACGGCGCGGATCGTGGTCCGCCACACCGCCGAGGCACCACCAGTGAACATCCTGGTGAACGGCGAACCATTCGGTGCCGTCATCGCCAACGGCGAGCAGATCACCGCTGACATCCCCGCCGGCACCTACGAACTCGCCGTGCAGGTGGCTCCCGACGGCCCGGTGGTCATCGACCTCGGCGAGGTGTCGGTCGCAGGCGGCCAGCTGCTGACGGCATACGCCATCGGATCGGCCGTTGCCGAGCCCGCCACGCTCACGGTGTGGGTGCTCAGCGGCGACCTCGTGCAGAACCCCTTCCCCGACGTGCCCGAGGGCAGCCAGTTCTTCACCGAGATCACCTGGATGGTCACCAACGGCATCACCACCGGCTTCGCCGACGGCACCTTCCGGCCGACGGTGGCCGTGAGCCGCCAGGCCACCGCTGCGTTCCTGTACCGCTACGCCGGCTTCCCCGACGGGCTGTTCCCGACGTGTGATGTGGCGCCGTTCTCCGACGTCCCGGTGGACAGCCCCTTCTGCGGCGAGATCACCTGGATGGTCGACCAGGGCATCGCCACCGGCTTCCCCGATGACACGTTCAAGCCGACCGATGCGGTGAGCCGCCAGGCAGCAGCGGCCTTCCTGGCACGCTTCGCCGACACGCCGATCGACGCGTGCGATGCCGCACCGTTCTCCGACGTGCCGGCCGACAGCACCTTCTGTGGTGAGATCGCCTGGATGGTCGACTTGGAGCTCACCACCGGGTTCGCCGACGGCACCTTCCGGCCGACGATCCCCGTGAGCCGCCAGGCCATGGCAGCGTTCCTGTACCGCTACGACCAGACGCTCGAGCCGGTCGGCTGACCCTCGAGCCGTTGCCGGGTCGGGTCACGCCTGCCAGTGGCCCGACCCGCTCGTCTCCCCCGAGGCGCGCGGGGGGGGGGGCCGCGCCCCCCCCCCCGGGGCCGCGTCCGGGCGCGGACCGAGAGGTCGACCAGGCGGCCGACCCACAGCTCAACCAGGGGCCAGTAGGCGTTCCATCAACTCGTGTCCGGGCACCTCGGGAGCGTCCGCCACGCCCCGCTCGCTGTAGACACCGCCCGGCCCGTCGACCGACGAGTCGACCAAGAGGTACGGCACCGGCTCGGCGTTGTGGGTGCGGGTGCGCAGCGGGGTGGCATGGTCGGGCAGCAGCAGCAGCCGCCACGGTCCCAGCTCGTCGAGGCCCGCCACCAGGCCGGTGAGGATCCGAGCGTCCCAGTTCTCGAGCGCCTTCACCTTCTCCTCGGTGTTCCCGGCGTGGCCGGCCTCGTCAGTGGCCTCGACGTGGATGACGAAGACATCGGTGCCGTCGGCCAGGCTGCGCAGTGCGACGTCGCGCTTGCCCTCGTAGTCGGTGTCGTACCACCCGGTGGCCGTGGGCAGGTCGACGACCTCCATGTCGGTGAGCACCCCGAGACCGCGCACCAGGTCGACGGCGGTGACCAGGCCTCCCCGGCACCCGAATCGTTCCTCGAACGAGGTCATCGAGGGCTGGAAGCCCTGTCCCCACAACCAGATGGCGTTGGCCCCGATGGGCGCATCGGCCACGATCGGTGCGGCGGCGTCCATGAGCTGGCGCAGGCGTCCGGCAGCCGGACCGGTGGGCCACACCGCCGGACGACCGGTGAGGTCGTGCGGCGGTGTGCAGTCGGCCTCCACCCAGTCGGCGGGAGCGACGACGGTGTGCCGGTACTGCACGCCGGCATGGAACTCGACGCCGTCACCGCTGAGGGCCTCGTCGAGGCGTGCGATGACCTCGGCCGCCGCGTCGGTGTCGGGATGCCCCCCGGCGAAGTCCTCCATGGTGCCGTCCGGGCCCAAGGTCACCAGGTTGCAGCGGTAGGCCACCTGATCCTGGCGCAGGCGCAAGCCGATGGCCGCTGCCTCGATCGGGGCGCGCCCCGTGTGGAAGAGCGCTGGGTCGTAGCCGAGGATCGACATGTTGCCCACGTCGGAGCCCGGCGGCATGCCGTGGGGGATGACCCGCGCTCGCCCGACCGTGCCCCGTGACGCCAGGGCAGCGAGCGTGGGCATCGCCGCCACTTCGAGCGGCGTCCTCCCGTCGAGCTCGGGCACCGGTTCGTCAGCACAGCCATCGGGGACACACACCACGTAGTTCACCGCCCGATCATGCCCCACCGACGCCGCCGGCACCACCGTCGGACAGATCGACCGCCGGTCTCAGCGGGCGACGACGTCGTCGATGTGGGCCACCAGAGCCGTCTCGTCAGCGGGGAGCACGACGTAGTGCTCCGGCCGGTCGAAGAGGTCGGCCAGTCGCTCGGGCAGCGGCGGCCGCAGCCCGGTGGCCTCCGCCACGGCATCGGGGAACTTGGCGGGGTGCGCAGTGGCCAGCGCCACCATGGGGACGTCGGGGTCCGTTCGACACGCCCGGGCAGCAGCCAGCCCGACGGCGGTGTGGGGATCGACGAGCTGGCCCGATGACTCGTAGACCCTGCGGATCTCGGCCAGGGTGGCGTCGTCGTCGAACGATGCCGCCGCCCACGTCTCGCGAACCGGGCCCATGACCTCGTCGGGCACGGTCACCTCGCCCTCGCCACGGAGCTCGGCCATCAGCTCGGCCACCCGGGCACCGTCGCGTCCTGACAACTCGAACAGCAGCCGTTCGTGGTTGCTCGAGATGGCAATGTCCATGCTGGGACTGAGCGTGGCGTGCACCTCACCGGTGCGGATGCGTCCGGTGGCCAACCAACGGGGCAACACGTCGTTGCGGTTGGACCCGATGACCAGCTGGGACACGGGCACACCCATCCGCGCCGCCGCCCAGCCGGCGAACACGTTCCCGAAGTTGCCGGTGGGCACCGAGAACGACACCGGTGACCCGTCGGGTCGGCAGCGGCGGGCCGCCACCACGTAGTACACGATCTGCGCCATCACCCGCGCCCAGTTGATCGAGTTCACCGCCGACAGGTTGCGCTCGGTCCGGAAGGCGTCGTTGGCGAACAGGGCCTTCACCAGGTCCTGGCAGTCGTCGAAGGTGCCCTCGATGGCCACGTTGTGCACGTTGGCGCTGGTGACGGTGGTCATCTGGCGCCGCTGCACCTCGGACGTCCGTCCCAACGGGTGGAGGATGACGATGTCGATACCCTCGCGGTCCCGGCAGGCCTCGATGGCGGCGGAGCCGGTGTCGCCCGAGGTGGCACCCACGATGGTGATGTGGTCGCCTCGCCGGGAGAGTTCACGCTCGAAGAGATGACCCACGAGCTGCAGGGCCACGTCCTTGAAGGCCAGGGTCGGTCCGTGGAAGAGCTCGAGGAGCCACAGGTCCTCCCCGAGGTCGGTGAGCGGCGTGACCTCGGGAGCGTCGAAGGTGGCGTAGGCCGCCGTCACGAGCTGGGCCAGCTCCTCGCGCCCGATGTCGGGCGTCACGAACGGCGCCATCACCTCGGTGGCCACGGCCTGGTAGGTGGGTGGATCCGTGGATGCGCCGGCCGCTGCGCCCAGCGACCCGGGCAGCGGCGGCCAGGTCTCGGGCAGGTAGAGACCACCGTCGGGCGCCAGTCCGCCCAGGAGGACGTCGGAGAAGCCGAGGGGTGGCGCCGCACCCCGGGTGCTCACGTAGCGCATGGTCAGCTCGTCTCGGCCACGAGACGGATGACCGAGCCGACCTCGGTGATCACGTCGAGTGCGGACAGTTCCTCGACGGTGGCCACGATGTCGGCGTGCCGGGCCACGTGGGTCACGAACACCAGGGCGGCGCCGTCGTCGTGGTCCTGTTGCACCACCGAGCGGATGGACACGCCGTGGTCGCCGAACACGCCGGCCACCGCAGCAAGCACGCCGGGCCGGTCGGCCACGTCGAGGTGGAGGTAGTACTCGCTGGCCAGCTCGGCGGGAGGCAGGATGCGTCCAGGAGCGAGCTTGCCCAGACTGGCGCTCGAACCCTTCCGTCGGTTCACCGCCGCGTCGACCACGTCGCCCAGCACGGCGCTGGCGGTCGGCGCACCACCGGCCCCCCGGCCGTAGAACATGAGCTCCCCGACGGCATCGCCCTCGACGAAAACGGCGTTGAACGACTCGCGCACCGACGCCAGCGGATGGGTGGCCGGCACCAACGCCGGGTGGACCCGCACCGCCACCTGCTCGGCGGCTCCGTCCGTCCCCGGGATCAACTCGCCGATGGCCAGGAGCTTCACCTCCATGGCGTTGCGTCGTGCGAACTCGATGTCGGTGTCCTCCACGCCGCTGATGCCCTCCACGGCGACGTCGGCGGCCGTCACCTCGTAGCCGAAGGCGATGGTGGCCAGGATGGCCAGCTTGGCGGCGGCGTCGTGGCCTTCGACATCGGCAGTGGGATCCGCTTCGGCGAAGCCGAGCAGCTGTGCGTCGGCCAACGCCGTCGCGTAGGAGTCACCGTGCTCGGTCATGCGGGTGAGGATGTAGTTGGTGGTCCCGTTCATGATGCCCATGACGCGCCGGATCGGCTCGCCGAGGAGCGACTCGCGCATCGGCCGGACGATGGGGATGCCCCCGGCCACCGCTGCCTCGAACAGCAGGTCCACCCCGGCATCGTCCGCCGCGGCGAACAGCTCACCGCCGTGGGTGGCCAACAGCTCCTTGTTGGCCGTCACCACCGGCTTGCCGGCGGCCAGCGCGGCCAGGACCAGTTCGCGTGCCGGCTCCAGCCCACCGATGACCTCGACCACCACGTCCACGTCGGGCGCCACCACCAGGGCGGCGGCGTCCTCGGTGAGCTCGAGGCCGGGGGGAAGCCCCGCCCGGGGCCGGTTCACGTCACGGACCGCGGCGCGGACCACCTCGAGTGCGAGGCCCGTGCGAGCCTCGATGGTGGTCGCCTCGGCTCCGATCAACTCCACGAAGGCGGACCCGACCGTGCCGCAGCCGAGCAGGCCGACACGCAGGACCTCGGAGGGCTCGCTCATGGGTGCCACGGCGACACGCTAGCGGCCGGCGTGCGCTGCCCAGAACCGGTTGCGAACACGGCTGGGAGCATGTGCTCAGAGGTCTGCGGCACGACCCATGAACGCCGCCATGGCTTGGCGGGAGATGGAGTCCGCCGGCCGAAAGGTGTTGTCGGGGTAGCCGGTGGTGATCTCGTTGGCCGCCATCCAGTAGATGGCACTGGCGAACGGATGGCTCGCCGGCACGTCGCTGAACTGCTGTGCCGGGGGTGGGATGGCCACGTTCGGCTCACCCGACAAGCGCCAGAGGAATGATGCGAACGCCTGGCGGGTCACCGGGTCGAGCGGCCGGAAGGTGCCGTCGGGAAAGCCGGTCGAGATCCCCGTCGCCGCCAACCAGTTGATCTCCCGGGAGAACGGATCGGAGATCGACACGTCGGAGAACCCCTGATCGGGGAACCAACTCGGGTTGAAGCCGGCGAACCGGTAGAGGAAGGCGGCCATGGCCGACCGGGTGACCAGGGCGCCCGGACGGAACGTGCAGTCCCCGAAGCCGGTGGTCACCGACAGTTCGGCCACCCGTTCGATCTGGGTGACGAACGGTTGGGTCGGACCCACGTCGGCGAACACGCTGCCCGGCGCACCGGGCAGCACCCAGTTGTAGTAGAGCGGGCCTTGGTCGCCACCGAAGCCACCGACCCCGATCCGATAGGTCTGCCCGGCGACCACCGGCACGATCACCCCGCTGTCGAAGCGACCCGGGGCGATGTCGTCGTTGAAGGCGAGTTGGGTGAGGGCGTTGACCGACCCTCCCTGGTAGACGCCGAGCGTGGTGTCGTAGCCACTCCCCCAGGTGTTCACGCGCAGGTCACCCGACGCCGGTGCGGTGAAGCGGTACCACACGGTCGAACCGCCGAGGTCGGCGGGTTCGTTCTGTTCGGTGCGGGCGAAGGCGGTGGTCTGGAAGTTCGACCCGGCGCGGCACGCCATGGCGCTCGAGGCGCTGAACTGGTCGTTCGCCGGCCGGCCGACGTGGCCCACCACCCAGTTGTGGTACGTCGACAGCCGGGTGTACACGCCGGGCAGGTTCGGCCGGGCACAGCCGATACCCCAGCTCACGATGCCCACCTGGCGAGCCCCGAACAGCGGGCCACCGCTGTCGCCCTGGCAGGAGTCGATGCCGCCCTGCATGAACCCGGCACACACCATCGATACCGGGTTGAAGCTGGTCCCGTAGGAAGATCCCGAACCGCAGACGGCATCGCTGATGATGGGCACCGTCACGCCTTGCAGTGTGTCGGCCGACGGACCTCCCTCACTCAGCGCACCCCAACCGACCACCGTGTAGTTGGTGCCGGCGGCGTAGGCGTTCCCCGGGTTCGGTCCGATGACGGGGATGGAGAGCAACCGCAGCGCATTCGGGAGTCGCAACAGCGCGATGTCGTTCCCACCGACGGTGGAAACGTACTGCGGGTGCAGGATGGCCTGCACCGCAGGAAGGAACTGGCCCCCGTTGCGGGCGTTGGACGCCAACTTGACCACCACGGCGTTGACCGGCCGGTTCTGGGGCGAGGGGTCCTCGAGGCAGTGGGCGGCGGTGAGCACCCAGGTCGGGGCGATCACAGACCCACCACAGGAGAACGTGTCGCCACCGATGGCCACGATGAGGCGCGTCTGGAAGGGGACGTACCCGACCGGCCCTCCACCGACGATGCGTCCCTCGGCCTCGGACGGGTCGCTGTCGGCCGCCCGGTTGCTGATCACCGAGCCGGCGTCGGCGAGCGCACGGGCCATGGGCACGGCATCGGCTCGACCGAGTGCCTCGACGGTGGCCTCGTCGGGCACCGGTTGACCGGCCAGGACGTCGACACCTCCCGGCTCGGCCACGGGACCGACATCGGCGAGCGCGTCCTCACCCGCTAAGCGACCGGGATCGGGCTGCTTGGCCATCGGGTTGAACCCACCCTCGAACGGCTCGGGGACCCATCCCGCGGGTGGGGCGAGGGCGTCTCCTGCGAGTGGGTCCGCCGCCACGGGCGGCACAGCGACGGCCACCATCGCCACCATGACCACGATCTGGGTGACGACGAGCGCCCCCCGCCGACCCCTCAGCTCACCGCGCATCGCTGTGCCTCCTGTCGGCCCTTCGCCGCGTCGTGCCCGCTCCTCGCCGCTCTCGGAGCCGGGTACCGAAAGGCTAGCCAGCGCGGCGGTGGCCGTCGCCGCGGACGGCCTGACCGTTCACCCGACGCCGAGACGCCAGCGCCAGCGGTGACGTCCTGGCCGGACCCGGTGTCGGGAATCGGTGTCGGGGCCGCACGATGCGGTGCCCAGGCCACGGAGGGCGACGTCGAGGTGCACGTGGGTGCGCTGGTCGTCGGGGAGCTCGGTGCGATCCCGCGCCGCCCACAGGGTGGCCTCGTCGTGTCGTCCGATGCCGAGGTGCAGAGCAGGATCGGCGGCGGCCTGCAGCGTCACGGTTGGCGGCGCCAGGGCGAGCCGCCCGTCCCCGGCCGGCTCGGAGGCCGGCTCGACGCGCGCCCAGCGGAGCCCTCCACGGGCACCGCTGGTCTGGGGCATCAGGTAGCCCTCCTGCATCTCGCCGATCGGTCGCCGCCACGTCCCCACCACCGTTGCCGCCCGTCGGTCGGGATAGTTCTCGTGGGGACCCAGTCCGCACCAGGTGACGGTGTCGTAGCCGGATACCAGAGACAACGTCGACCCCACTCGGGGGAGGTCGTCGAGCACGTCGGGCACGTCGACCCGTTCGGTCACCGTGATCCACCCGGACGGCTCGACCGCCACCTCGCGCCGGTGGGAAATCGCCACCTCCGCACCGGGAGCCCACAGGTGACGTCGTTCGGAGACGACCACACCATGGTCGGCACCGCGCTCGGACACCGTCACACTGGCCCCTCCGACCTCGAGGCGATCCAGCCCCCAGGCCAGCCACCGAGCCAGCACCCGGTCCTGGTCCAGCAGGTGCCACGGATCGTCGGAGCCCACCCAGACCTTGAACCCGTCGTTGTCGGTGGGAGCCCTCCACACGGTCACGCCGGGGGGCCGGTCGAACAACGGTCGACCCTGATGGTCGACCTGCACCAGTCCCAGGGCCGTGTCGAAACGCGCCGCCGTGTCCCCCACCCACACCTCGAACGCGCCCGTGGACGAGCCGCCGCTCACCTCGACGGGGCGGGTCCGGCGGCGACGGTGCGACGGTGCCGGGCCGAACGACATCCGACCTTCCGGCGGGCGACGGCGCAACACGACCTGATCCCACGCCACCTCGGTCCCCGAGTCGGCCCACGGCAGGGTCCGGCGGGTGGCCCACCGAACAGTCAGGTACACCTCCCCATCGGTCGGGAGGTCGTCCGGGCCGACCGGGAGCTCGACCTCGCCGGTGGTGCGCGGTGCCAGTGGGGCAAGCTCGAGACGGCCACGCCGTGCGATCCTCCCGTCGACCACCAGTTCCCAACGGGCCCGCAGCCACGACGTGTCGGCGAACCACTGGCGGTTGGTGACGCGCAGACACCAGCGACGGAGAAGAGCCGGTGTCACCGAGACCGCCACGGGTCGGGCCAGGTAACGGAACTCGCCGAGGGCCGGGTGCGGTGTGAGGTCGGGCCCCACGATGCCGTCGGCCACGAAGTTGCCGTCGTTCGGTTCGTCACCGAACTGTCCGCCGTAGGCGAAGCGTTCCCGGCCATCGTCGAGTCGCTGGCGGAGACCGTGGTCCTTCCACTCCCATATGAACCCACCCTGCAGACCGTGGTGGTGCTCGAAGGCGGCCGCGTAGTCGGCCAACCCGCCGTTGGAGTTCCCCATCGCGTGGGAGTACTCGCACAAGATGAGCGGACGACGCCGGTCGAGGCCTCGTTCCGCCCAGGCCACGATGTCCGCCACGGACGCGTACATGGGGCAGACGATGTCGGTCACCGGGGCCTCGGCGTCGAGGTTCCCCATAATGGCCCCCTCGTAGTGCAGTGGACGGGTGGGGTCCACTCGCCGCACCCACGCGGCGGCGGCATCGTGGGCGGCGCCGTACCCGCTCTCGTTGCCGAGCGACCACGCCACGACCGAGGGGTGGGTGCGGTCGCGCAACACCATACGTCGCACCCGCTCGACGATGGCAGTGGCATAGCGGGGATCGTGGCAGAGGCTGCTCATGACGGCGTGGCTCTCCACATTGGCCTCGTCCACCACGTACAGGCCCAGCTCATCGCACAGGTCCAACAACGCCGTGTCCGGCGGGTAGTGGGCGCAGCGGATGGCGTTGACGTTGGCCTGCTTCATGGCCACCAAGTCAGCGCGCAGGTCGTCGGTGGTCATCGACTTGCCACGATCGGGGTGGTGGTCGTGGCGGTTCATCCCCCAAATCGTCACCGGTGCACCGTTGATGCGCAGCTCGCGGTCGCCAACGATGACCGACCTGAACCCGACCCGCTGGGCCACCACCTCGACGGTGGTGCCGGACGGATCGACGAGGGAGGTCACCACCCGATGGAGCGTGGGGATCTCGGCCGACCACGGCTCGACCTGGGGTACGTCGACCTCGAGCCGCACTCGGTGTCCTCCGAACAGGTACGGGTTCGGGTCGACCGGCACCATGTCGGCTCCGTCCACCGGCGGCGCCGCCCGCGCCACGCGCCGACCGGCCGACGTCTCGAGCACCGCCTCGACCGTCCAGCCCCGCTCGGGGCGGGCAGAGAACACCACGTCGGCCGTCACCACCAGCGTGCCGTCGCCCGTCGCCGGGTCGAATCCGGCGGTGCAGTGCACGTCGGCCAACGAGGTGGCGCCCGGGCTCCACAGGGTCACCGACCGCTGCAGGCCGCCCATCCACCAGTCGTCCTGGTCCTCGATCCACGAGCCGGCCGAAAACCGCACCACCGTGCACACGATGGTGGCCTGTTCACCTGGAGTGACGTACGCGGTGATGTCGAACTCGGCGGGCAACCGCGAGTCGGTGCTCATCCCGACAAACGTTCCGTTGACGTGCACGTAGAGCACACTCTCGGCACTGCCGACCGACAGGATCACCCTTCGACCACGCCAGCGCGCTGGGATGACCACGGTGCGACGGTGCACACCGGTTGGGTTCGCAGCGGGCACGTGCGGCGGCACACCGCCGAACGGCATCCGCACGTTGGTGTAGATGGGATGGTCCCACCCGGCCAGCACCCACGAGCCGGGCACTTCGAGCTCCGTCCAACGTCCCGCAGGACCACCGCCATCGGGTGCTGGGGCGAGATCAGCAGCGGTGACCGCCTCGGGCCGCTCACGCCGGCGAAAGAGCCAGGGACCGTCGAGGCTCAACCACCAAGGTGACCCCGCCGGATCACCCGTTCGGGCACCGGCGACGTCGGGGAACGGCACGAGTGGTGCTCGGGCAGCCAACCTGCCGACCGCCACCACCTGAGGATCCGTCCACGCTCGGCCGGCGTGCAGGGCACCGCTCATGCTGCACTGCCCTGACGGGTGGGACACGGTCCGGTGTGCTGGTGCATCCGACCAGTGTTCCCGATCAGCGCGCTCCCCGGAGCGATGCGGAAACGGCTGCGTCGTCTGCCGTAGGCTCGTGGCTTGCCCAACGCGGGTTCGGCTTCCCGGTGCGCGTCACCCTTGCGGCCGAGGGCACCAGTACCCAACCTCGACCCACAAGTGGACCATGAGCGACGACTCGCAGCAGTACTTCTCGGTGATCGGTGGACAGAAGTGTGGGACCAGCTGGCTGGCCGACTACCTCTTCGCCCATCCCCAGGTGCACCACAACCTCATCAAGGAGATGCACTTCTTCGACACGTGGTTCGCTCCCGACGAGACGCTCGACGCTGCTGCCCGCTCCGAGGCGCACGTGGCCAAGCTCACCGAACGGGTCAACAGCCTGCGCGCCCGGGCCGAGGAGTACCGGTCCCGCGGCACGGCCAAGGGCGACCTGCGAGCTGCCGAGATGGCCGCCAAGGCCCGAGCAGTGGCCGTACACGCCGGCGGTCGTCGTGAGCAACTGGCCATGACCAGCGCATCGAACATCGATGAGGGGCTCAAGCTCTACGAGCACTACTTCTCGCGCCGCAACACGAAGGGGCGCTGGTTCGGCGACTGCACCCCGGCCTATGCCCTCCTGCCCCCCGACGGGTGGCGAGCAATGCTGTCGGTCTACCCCGAGGCGCGCCTGATCTTCATCATGCGTGACCCGGTCGATCGGCTCTGGTCCGCCGTCCGCCACCACGCTCGCAGCTTCCCCGGTGTGGATCCGGTGAAGGAGCTGTGGCGGATCATCCGCGACGATCAGCCCGTGGGCCGCAGCCATTACCCCCGGACGTTTGCCAGCCTCGATGAGGTCGTGCCCTCCCAGCAGGTGCTGTACCTGTTCTACGAGGAGCTGTTCGATCCCGAGGACACGGTCGCGTTGCGCTCGGTCACCGACTTCCTCGAGATCGAACCGATGCACACCGACCGCTCGCGCCGGGTGAACGCCGGCGACGGCCTCACCCTGTCGGAGGAACAGGCGGTGGCCACCGCCAAGTGGATCCGCCCCGTCTACGACGCCGTCGAGCAGCGTATGGGCCATATCCCACCGCGTTGGCACACCCAACGGGCCCTCGCCGACTGATCCCCGCCCTTCCCGCCATCGGCGCCGATCAACCCCGGCGGCCCCGGCGGCCCCGGCGGCCCCGGCGGGTGAGACTCAGCCGACGTCGGTGAGCAGGAGATCGTCGACGGTCTCCCGGCGGACCACCAACCGAGCGTCACCGTCGGCCACGAACACCACTGCGGGGCGCGGCACCTTGTTGTAGTTCGAGCCCATGGAGTGCCCGTAGGCGCCGGTGACCGGCGTGGCCAGCACATCCCCCACGGCGAGGTCCGCCGGCACGCCACCCTCACGCACGATGAGGTCGCCCGACTCGCAGTGCTTGCCCACCACAGTGACGGTCCGAGGTCGATCGGCAGTGACCGACCGGGCCAAGAACGTCTCGTAACCGCTGCCGTAGAGCACCGGGCGGGGATTGTCACTCATGCCGCCGTCGACCGACACGTAGGTGCGGATGCCGGGCAGGTCCTTGATGGTGCCCACCGTGTAGAGCGTGACCGCCGCATCGGCCACGATGGCCCGACCGGGCTCGGCGGTGACCCAGGCCCGGATGGCGGCCTTCTCGCAGGCCCGGTGGACCGCCTCGGCCCACTCGGTGATGGTCGGTGCCGTCTCACCGGCGACGTAGGCCACACCCAACCCACCCCCGATGGACAACTCGGGGAGTTCGTAGCGGTGGAAGAAGGGGGCGATGACGTCGATGGCCATCTCGAAGAAGCTGGCTTCGAAGACCTGCGAGCCGATGTGGCAGTGCAGGCCAACCAGCTCGAGGCCGGGGTGCTCGCCGATGGCATCGATGGCCCGCTCGGCGTCGCCCGAGGCCACGCCGAACCCGAACTTGGAGTCGTCCTGCCCGGTGCGGATGAACTCGTGGGTGTGGGCCTCCACCCCGGGGGTGATGCGCACGTACAGCTCGGGGGTGTCGGCGGCCTCGCCGGCGTCGACCAGGGCCACGATGCGATCGAGCTCGTCGAACGAGTCGACCACCACCCGGCCGACGCCCTCGGAGAGCGCCAGCCGCAGCTCGTCGACCGACTTGTTGTTGCCGTGCAACACGAGGCGGTCAGGGGTCACACCGGCAGCACGGGCGACGGCGTACTCACCGCCGGTGGACACGTCGAGGTTCATGCCGGCCTCGGTGGCCAGCCGGGCCATGGCACGGCACAGGAACGCCTTGGTGGCGTAGTTCACGCCCGGTCCGAAGGCGTCCACCGCCTCGGCACAACGGCGTCGCAAGTGGGCCTCGTCGTAGACGAACAGCGGGGTCCCGAACTCGGCGGCCAACTCGATCGTGTCGCAACCGCCGACGACGAGCTGGCCGGCAGGGCCGACTTCAGCAGTAGCGGGGAGCAGGTGAGCAGGCAGGGGGTCCACGAAAGCGGCAGCCTACCGGCCGACGCACAGCAGACCATCAGGCTTCTGTGATTCGTCGACGCTGGGCTAGGGTGGCGCTCCGTTGCCCTCGTAGCTCAGGGGATAGAGCATCGGCCTCCGGAGCCGTGTGCGCAGGTTCGAATCCTGCCGAGGGCGCCATGTGAGGTCGCCGTGTGAGGTGGCCGACGAATCGGTGGCGGCAGCCAGGCGGCTACCAGGCCACCGGCGGTGCCTCGGTGAGGTCGAGGTCGACCGGCAGCGGCCGGGGTACCGGGTCGTCGCCGTTGATCTCCCACCACAGGAGTTGGCCGGGCGTCCCGTCGGAGGCGACGACGAAGCGTCCCGAGTGGTCGACATCGAAGCTGAACCGGGTGGGCATGCTCCGCAGGTCACCGTCGGCATCGAAGTACGGGCTCCCGTCAGTCGGCTCGCGGATGGGTTCGTTGGTCATCTGCCCCGTTGCCGGATCGATCGACACCGACTGACGGGTGCAGCAATCGGTCCGCTCGAAGTGCACCAGCCACACCAGCGCATCGCCGTCGGGTGCCCAGGTGACGTGGAGTGGGGCATACGCCATCTGGATCCCCTCGCCGGTGGTGTTCCGGCCCTCGTCGAGAACCAGCAGGCCACCGCCGCTGTTCACGGCGAGGAACCGCCCGTCCGGCGAGTAGCGAGGGCTCGACACATAGGCGTCGCCTCCGTCGAGCGACACACGCTGTGGTGGTGCCGAGCCGTCGGCGGGCACCTCGTAGAGGCCGTAGGCGAGGCGGTCGCGGATCGAGCCTCCAAAGGTGAAAGCGACCGTGACGCCATCCGGTGACAGGTCGACGTCGTCGAACCGTCCCTCGGTCAACCCGAGTGCATCGGACAACTCGTCGCCTCGGGCGAGCACGACGGCATCACCGCTGGCCAACTCGAGCGCCACCAGGTCACGGCCATCGACGGTGATCAACAAGGGCGGCCCCGGTTGGTCGTCGGGGCTCGGGGCGGTCGTTGTCGGCTCGGCTGATCCATCAGGCGGGTCCTGGGGGGTCGCGCCAGTCGGTTGAGTGGTCGAGGTGGCCTCGCTCGGTGCCCCTGTGTCGACACCGTTCGCGGTGTCCGATCCACACCCGAGCAGCGCCGGGACCACCAGCGCTACCAGCCAGACCCCACGGGCTCGGTGCACGATGCCATCTCCCCCCGGTCGGACGGCGCTCTCCGCACGCTATCAGCAACACTGCCCTGCCCGGAGGCGGGTGTCGTCCAGCCGGCTCATGGGTCGCCAGCGCTGACCCGCCCACACCGCGGCGGCAGCCGACTCACTCGATGCCTAGGGTTGCTACGTGGTCCACCCGCAGATGTTCGATGACGACGATCCGTACCTGGCCAACGTGCGCGCCATCGCCCGAAGCTTTCCCGGCACGGACGAGAAGGTGTCCCACGGGCGGCCGGCATTCTTCACCAAGAAGGTCTTCGCCTACTACGGGGGCTCGCTGCGCCTCGACGGCGAGTGGGTGCAGCACCCACAGTCGATCGTGGTGTTGGCCGAGCCGATCGAGCGCGAGGCCCTCCTCACCGAGGAGCGGGTGTACGTGCCGGCCTATCTCGGACCGTCTGGCTGGATCGGGATCGACGTGAGCGAGCCCACGGACTGGACCGAGGTCGAAGAGTTGCTCGATGCCTCCTACCGGCTGACCGCCCCGAAACGCCTCGTCGCCGAGTTGGACACTTCCGGCTGGCGCACCACCACCTGACACGCCACCGGCCGCAGCGAGCTGACGGACTGCCACATCTCGACGACCAGACCGTGGAGATCGAAACGAAGCGTCCAGTCGACCTCCAACGCACACGGGATCCCCCGCCTCACACCTCCGATCGGACGCCTCGCCGTGCCTGACAGGGCAAAGCGGGCCCGCACCACCTGACCCTCCCGGCGGAGCTCCTCCACCGTCACCTCGAGGCCGTCGAGTGCGCCCGCCACGCCCCACAGGTCTGCGACGTTGCGTGACCCTTCGGCCGCCGTGGACCGGTGTGGATAGGAGGCCCCGAAGATGCGAATGTGTGGGGAGATGAGCCGGATCGTGACCGCCGCCGAACGACCGTCGCCGAAGGCCTCCATGAGTGTCGCTGCCCGACCGAGATGATCGTCGGCGCCGAGGTCGAATGCCGGTGCGGAACCAGCGGTGCCTGTGATCCGTTCACCGATCCACGTCGGTCCGGACCAACGCACCCGGGGGCGGGATCCCCCGACGGCTCGCGCCTCGCGGTACGCCTCGTTCACCTGGCCTTGTGTGAGCCGGCGACCGAGTCCGCTGCGCGCCACCACCGGGTTGCCCAGCGCAAGGGGAGCGAACCAGACGTCGAACCGTCCGGCGGCCCAGTCGATCATGGCCTCGGCGTCGGTGACCCCGGGGATCCACGGCTGTGCATGTAGTTCGACGGGCACACCGGCGGCGTACAAGGCCTCGATCGTGGCCTGGCGCTCGGCCACTGCCGGCGCCTGCGGTTCGATCTGTTGCAGCGCAGCGTCGTCGAACGACGGCAGCGACACCAGTACCCGAACCCGGTCGTACCCCTGCAGCAGGTCGAGGTCACGAAGGACGAGCGTGCCCTTCGTGACGATGGCCACCGCTCGTCGCTCGGCCACGAGCACCTCGAGTGCCGCTCGCGTGACGCCGTGGCGCGCTTCGGCGTGGGTGTAGCCGTCGACGAGGGAACCGATGGACACCTGGTCGTCGACCGGAATGGCGGCCAGCTGGGATCGGAGCACCCCTGGCACCTCGTCGGCTGCCACCAGCGGTTCGGAGACGCCCTGTGCATAGCTCGAGCAGTAGGAACAGGACAGTGGTGATCTCCCCATGACCCGACGCCGACCACAGAACGGGGTTGGACGGACCGTCGATGAGGTCACCCGGATGCCGACTATCCAAGAAGAGGTCGATGTTGGCCTCCTGCACCTCGCTCGCAGGCTCGGCCACCCTGGCGCCGTCCGCCAGGTAGGCGATGGTCAGCGCGTAGCGAGCCTCGTCGCTGCGGTTTGCTCCGGCGGCGTGCAGCACGCCCGCCGCGTGGACCGTGGCATCGCCAGCGGTGAACGGGCCGGCGTCGTGCACCGGGAACTCCTCGTCCCCGACGAGCACCGAGCGCGCCCTGTCGGGATGACCCGTTCGCGTGGCGTCACCCGGATCGGTGCGGTGCGACCCCGAAGCGAACCGCAGCGTGCCGCACGACGCGCTCAGGTCGGTGAGAGCCAACCACAGCCGCACCATACCGACGCCGCCTGGTCCGACCACGTCGCAGGCGTCGACCGGCCAGTAGGGCTGATCCCGATGCCAGAAGGTCGGCGGCGCCCCGGCGGGCTTCACGAACAGCTCGTCGTGGTACAGCCGAACGGCGTCGACGCCCATCAACACAGCAGCAGCGCGGGCAAGAGGGACGGCACGAACCAGGGTGGCCAGCACCGGGTCAGTGGATCCCACCGAGACCAGCGAGAGGTACTCAGCGGAGGTCGGACGGAGCGCGTGCGTCGGTGCGGTCGCCGAGGCCGGATCCACGGACGCTGCGAGTGCCGCCTCGGTCAACGCTCGGGCCGCCGTGGCAGCACCCCTTACCGCTGACGGTTCGACCACCCCGCGCAGCACGACGTGGCCCGCGTCGTGGAACGCCTGGACCTGTGCGGGTGTGATCATCGTGCCGCACCCCGATCCCGCACCGGCGGTCGCCCCCACGCCACGACAGTACCGGGCAACGGGACGGAGCGCCGCCCGAGCGGTGCCCCAAGGTTCCTGCGTACGTTCGCGGGTGTCCGCACGCGAGATGAACGCAAGAATCCGTACCGCCAACGGTTCCGCACCGCCGCCACCCACTGAACCATCCACCCCAGGAGTTCCCGTGCATGTTGCCATCGCCCTGTTCCCCCGCTTCACCGCCCTCGACGGCATCGGGCCGTACGAGGTCCTCCAGCGCATCCCCGAGATCGACGTCACCTTCGTCGGCCACCAGCGGGGAGAGATCCGCTCCGACAACGCCATGCTGGGCATCACCTGCGATGCCACCTTCGACGAACTCCGGCACCCGGACGTGGTGGTGTTCCCTGGTGGGGTGGGCACTCGGACGCTCGTCGAGGACGCCGAGGTGCTCGACTGGGTGCGTGCGGCGCACGAGTCCAGCCGCTTCACGACCTCGGTGTGTACCGGGTCGATCGTGCTGGCCGCTGCCGGACTCCTCGACGGCCTCACCGCCACCACCCACTGGAGCGCTCGGAGCGAGCTGGCCGACCATGGCGCCGTGGCGGTGCCCGACCGGGTCGTCGAGCACCTCGACCGGCGGCTCATCACCGCAGCGGGCGTGTCGAGTGGCATCGACATGGCCCTGCGGCTCGTCGAGTTGCTCGTCGACCGCACCGCCGCCGAGGCCAGCCAGCTCATGATCGAGTACGACCCCCAACCACCGTTCGACTGCGGGTCGCTCGAGGCGGCCAGCGACGAGGTAGTGGCCAGGGTGATCGAGTACGCCGCCAGCCGACGGTAGCTCGCCCTCTGCTGTCGGCCGTCGGGGCGCCGGACCGGCAACGGGCCCCGCCGATGTCACAGGGCGGGACGGGCCCGTTCGACGATGGCGGCGGTGTCGACTCCCGGCGGGAGGGTGCCGAAGGCCAACCCGGCGTCGCCGTCGAGCCGCGACGCACAGAAGGCGTCGGCCACCACACTCGGCGCGTGACGCACCAGCAGCGAGGCCTGCACCACCAACGCCATG
The DNA here is from genome assembly GCA_020832495.1 of Acidimicrobiia bacterium. GTDB lineage: Bacteria > Actinomycetota > Acidimicrobiia > Acidimicrobiales > Acidimicrobilacustridaceae > JAFIEP01. The sequence goes on from JAFIEP010000111.1 coordinate 43,214, forward strand.
CGCTCCACCAGATGCCGGGCGCGACGCTCTGCATCGTCGGGGTCGGTGAGCGCCGCGCGCAGTTCGGCGGCGGCACGGTCGAGGCGGCCGTCGGCACCCCCGGCTCGGTCCACCTCCTGCCAGTACAACTCGAGTGCCGCAGGCGTGCGCAGCAGCGCTCGCAGCACGTCGAGGCACATGACGTTGCCCGAGCCCTCCCAGATGCCGTTGAGCGGGCTCTGACGGAAGAGCCGCGGCATGTCGGTCTCCTCGACGTAGCCCACCCCGCCCAGGCACTCGAGCGCCTCCGCAGCGTGTGCCGGCGCCCGCTTGCACGTCCAGTACTTGAGCACCGGTGCCAAGAGGCGGGCCAGCAGCCGCTCCTCCTCGTCCACCGCCGAGCGGTCGAACGCCCCGGCCAGCCGCACGGCGGCGACGGTAGCCGCCTCGCTCTCGAGCACCAGGTCGGCCAGCACGTTGGCCATGAGCGGGTGCTGGTCGAGCACGGCACCGAACGTGGCGCGGTGACGGGCGTGCCAGGTGGCCTGGGCCACACCCTGGCGCAGGATGGCGGTGGCACCGAGCACACAGTCGAGGCGGGTGTGGTTCACCATCTCGATGATGGTGGGCACCCCGCGACCCTCGTCACCCACCATCGTCCCCCAGGCGCCGGCCAACTCGATCTCGCTCGAGGCGTTGGACCGGTCGCCCAGCTTGTCCTTCAGCCGCTGGATGCGGATGGGGTTGCGGCTGCCGTCGGGACACCAGCGGGGCACCCAGAAACAGGTGAGTCCGCCGGGCGCCTGGGCCAGCATCAAGAAGGCGTCGGACATGGGGGCCGAACAGAACCACTTGTGGCCCACCAGGCGATACCCGTCGTCGAGCGGCTCCGCAGTGGTGGTGTTGGCCCGCACGTCGGAGCCACCCTGCTTCTCGGTCATGGCCATGCCCACGGTGATGCCCGCCTTGTCCTCGCCGGGGCGGTTGGCCGGGTCGTACACCGGCGAGGTGAGCTTGCCCTCCCAGACCTCCGCCAGGTCGGCCTCATGGCGCAGCGCCGGCACCGAGGCATAGGTCATCGACACCGGACAGATGTGGCCGCCGTCCACCTGGTACCAGCAGATCACCTTGGCGGCCCGCACCACGTGCGCCCCGGGACGACCCTCGGCCCAGGGGGCGGCGTGCAGTCCGTGGCGCAACGCGGCGGTCATCAACCGGTGGTAGTCGGGGTGGTAGTCGACGACGTCGAGACGATGCCCGTAGCGGTCGTGGGTTCGCAGCACCGGTGGGTTGGCGTTGGCCTGCCGACCCCACTCCTGCGCCTCGCTGCTCCCGGCCAGGCGACCGAGTGCGCCGAGTTCCTCCGTCGCGTGCCCCCCGCCTTCGCGTGCGACGGCAGCCACCAGTGCCCCGTCGGCGGCAAAGACGTCGTAGTCGACGAGCGGCGGGGGCTGGTTGGTCACCTCGTGGGTGTCGAAGGGAGTGCCCACCCCGACGACCGTAGTGGCTGACGACCGGCAAGACTCCGGCCATGTGCACCGTTGGGTCTGGCGACGAGACCCGTGGGAACCTCGCCGGCGTTCGCGTCGTCCCACCACCATGGAACGCCTCACTGCGCTCGACCGTCGATCGTTCGTGGCCATGGGCAGCGCTGCCCTGGTGGGCCTGCTCCTGGGCTGCGGCACCGATGACGGACCGTCAGCGGGCAACGGAGCACGCAACAGTGGTGACCTCGTGAACGGCGAATCTGGCGACGTGCTGCTGGCCGACGTCGACCGCCTACCGGGCGACGCCGGGGCCGGCGCCGACGTGGTCGCTGCTACCAACCGCTTCGGGGCGGATCTGTGGCCACTCGTTGCCGAGGACGGCGAGAACCTGGCCTACTCGCCGCTGAGCATCGCCATCGCCCTGGCCATGACCTCGGCCGGGGCGCGGGGCTCGACCCTCGCAGAGTTCGAACAGGCTCTCGGCGCCGAGGACACCGCCGCTCAGGAGGGTTGGGCCTGGACCGAACAGCAACTCTCCGGTCGGGCGGGGGACGTCACCCTGGTCGACGGCAGTGGCGGCGAGGTGTCGTTGCACATCGCCAACCGGCTTTTCGCCCAGGCCGGGTTCGACATCGACGCCGACTTCGTCGAGGTGGTCAGTGCCGCCTACGGCGCCGGCGTCGGCCTCGAGGACTTCGCCGCCGATCCCGACGGCGCCCGGGAGCGAATCAACGCCTGGGTGGCCGACCAGACCGAGGACCAGATCCCCGACCTGCTGCCCGACGGCGCGATCGACACCCTCACCCGGCTGGTCCTGGCCAACGCCGTGTACTTCAAGGCCCCGTGGCTGTCACCGTTCGAGGAGGCAGCCACCGCGGACCGTCCCTTCACCCTGGCTGACGGCACCACCGTCGACGTGCCCACCATGTCGAACACCGCCGGCTACGGCAACGCTTCGGGGCCCGGCTGGGAGGCCGTCACCCTGCCCTACGGCGGCGAAGAGCTCGAGATGGTCATCGTGTTGCCCGACGAGGATGCCTTCGCCGAGGTGGAGGCCCAGGTGCCCGACGGGCTGTTCGACGAGGTTCCGTCCGGCGAGCTGGACCGCCTCCAACTCACGCTCCCCCGTTTCCAGATCCGCTCGCCCCTGCCCCTTCGGGAACCGCTCGAGGCGTTGGGCCTCGAGGCCGCCTTCGATCCCGACCGGGCCGACTTCAGCGGCATCAACCCAGCCCCCGACTTCTACATCCAGGACGTGGTCCACGAGGCCTTCGTGGCCGTGGACGAGGAGGGCACCGAGGCCGCAGCGGCCACCGGGGTGATCATGGGGATCACCTCGATGCCACCGTCGGTGGTGGTCGACCGCCCGTTCCTGTGGGCCATCCGCGACGTGCCCACCGGTCTGGTCCTGTTCCTCGGGCGTGTGCTGGACCCGAGCTGAGCGCCAACCGCACGGTCATCGAGGTGCGCCCACGGCCACGCCGCGCCCGGACAGCCGCAAGTGAGCCGACTAGCGTCGGTGCGACACGCGGACGGCGACCGTGGAGGCGACGGTGGAACGGCAGCGCAACACGGGTGGGCACCTCGGGCGGATCGTGCTGGCGATGGCGCTGCTTGCCGCCGGGCTCACCTTCACGGAACTGGCGCTACCCACGGCAACGGCGAGCGCCCACGACTGGAACAACGTCCAGCTCGAGCGAGGCGACTCGACCGGCTCGAACGGACAAGGCAGCGACGTGGCCGTGGCCACCGACAACAACGGTGTCGGCCTGGCCGCGGTGTCGAACGGCGGCGGCGAGGTGCTCGTCTACGGCGAGAACATCGGCGGCACCGGCAACTGGGGCCTGGCCACCACGATCCCGTCGAGCGCCGTCGACAACACGTCGGACAGCTTCGGCTCGGCCATCGCCCTCGAGGCAGGCTCCGCATCGCAGGACGCCGTGCTCGTCGTCGGGGATCCCGACGGCGGCGACCACGACGCGTGCTTCAATCGCACCGGTCTGGTGGCCATCTTCACACTCAGCCAGGCGCAGGGCTCCACTGACCTCACCACGTGGACGCACAGCACGACGTTCCTCCCGCCGTCGGCCGTCCAGTCCCGCTACAACAACCTCGGCTCGTCCGTCGACATCGACGGTCGCTGGGTCATGGCCGGGGCGCCAGGGATCAACGTGTGCTTGGAAGGCGCCGAGGACCAGTACGTGGCCATCTACGACCTCGAGAACCCCACCGCACAGCCGGCGTCGTGGAAGACGCACGACACCGGCGAGCCGGGATGGGCTCCTGCACTGGGACGGGCAGTGGCCATCGCCGGCGACTACGCCTTCTACAGCGCACCGGGTGAGGACTACGTGTGCATGAGCGTCTACTACACCGAGTCGAGCGACAGCTCCCCGGCCTGGCACGAATCGGGATGTAGGGAGTGGCCGCTCGCCGAACCGCTCAGCAGCGAGCGGCTCGGCGGGCTCGTGAACAACGTCTACGGCGACGCCTTGGCCTTCAACCCGGAGACCAACCAGCTGTTCATCGCCCTGCCGGACAACTCCTACACCCAGTGCAGCAGCACCAACTGCGCCGACGGCGACGGTGAACTGGTCTACACCTGCGTCTACGGACCCGGCGAGGTCTACGTGTACAGCCCGGACCTCTCCGACGTGCCCTCGAACGGCAGCCCCGTGCCCGATCTCTCGCAATGGAACTTGGCTCAGACCCTCACGCCCAGCGGGATCGACGTGAACCAGTTCGACAACGGCAAGCACGAGTGCCCGAAGAACCAGGCCCCCGAGGGCACCTACTTCGGTGCCTCCCTGGCCCTCGACCCCGGGACGGGCACCCTGCTCGTGGGCATGTCCGAGCAGCACATCTCCCCGGCGGGCAACGGCGCCGTCGTGGAGTTCACCGTCGGCGGCTCCGCCAACACCTGGACCGAACAGCGCACCTTCGCCCAGGCCACCGCCTTGCAGGCCGACGGCGCCGCCTTCGGGGCCTCGACCGCCATCGCACCGTCCGCCCTGGGTCTGGTGAACATGGTGGTCGGTGCTCCCGACCAGCCGGTGACCGGGACGTCGGACAGCTCCGACGACCGCGGGTACGCCTACGTCTTCGGCCAGACGAACCCGGCCTCGGTCGGGCTCAGCGTGGAGCGCGTGATCCCCGAGCCCCCGACTCCCATCACCACCGCCGACGAACCGGTCTACCAGGTCACGTTGAGCGTCACCGAGGCACAACCTGCCATGGGGACGGTCGTCACGGTGAGCCTCGACCCCGCCATCGGCACGGTCGAACTCACCAGCGATGTGGGTCCGTGGTCGTGCAGCGGGGCGACCTGCACCGCCACCGCAGCCATCCCCGGTGGGACGCAGCAGGTGCTCGACGCCCGCATCTCCTTCGGCGCCGGCGCCGCTGGCCAGCAGTTCCAGGTGACGGCCGAAGCCACGTGGACGAACCCCAGCGACAGCGTGGTGGTGGCCACCGCCGAGGGCCGGGTCGCCGCCGACACCACGCTCACGGTGGCCATCGAGCAGCTCACCGCTGGCCCCACGGTGTCCCCCGGCACCACCGTCGACTACCAGGTGACCGTCACCAACACCGGGTCGGCTCCGGCCGATCAGCCAGTCGTCTACGCCGAGTTCAGCGGAGCCCCGGCCGACTTCGAAGGCGACCCGTTCCTCACCTGGACCGGCGACTCGGAGCCGCCATGGATCTGCTACGCCGGCTCGAAGCCTTTCTGCGACACCTCGGCGATCGCCCCGGGACGTTCGGAGGTGTTCACCTTGTCGGTGCCGCTCTCGAACTCCGCGCCGGTCGGCGAGCTCGATGTGAACGTGGTCGCCCTGTGGAGCAACCCGGCGGGCGGTACGGCCACCACTTCGGCCCAGACGATCGTTGCCTGGCCGACCACCCCATCGTTCAGCGTGGCCATCGACCTCGACGGCAGCGCCGCCCCGGGCCAGAGCGTGCCGATCGCCTTCGGTGTGAACAACCTCACCGGCACGACCGTGGTCGGTCTCGAGGTGGAGCTCTCGGCGTCGCTCACCGGGGGATCGCTCCCCGTCGACATCGCCTCGTTCACCGTCGACAACCCGACCTCGTGGGCCTGCGCCGCATCGTCGCCCGACGCCACCACCTGCACCACCGACGACCTGCCCGCCAGTGAGGGCTCCACGATCCGCGGCACGATCCAGCTCAGCGACCTGCCCGGGAACGACCCCGTGGTGGCCTCGGGCGACCGGGCCACGCTCACCCTCGACGGCACACTTCAGTGGGCCAACGGGCCGTCCGGCGTCGGCACCCTCACCGACACCGACAGCGTCGCCGTCGGCGCACCCGTCACCGTCGGCATCACCCAGACACCCTCTGTCACCCCACCGGTGGGCCAACCGGTCACCGTCACCGTCATCGCCCAGAACACCGGCAGCCAGACGGTGCAGATGTCCGTGCTGCGCACGCAGGTGCCCACCAACGCCTTCTCCGACATCACGTGGACCGTGGAAGCCGAGAACTGGTTCTGCTACCAAACGATCGAGAACCTCTCCGAGGTCGGTGAGGTGGACGTCGGCATCTGCGAGGGCGACGCACCGCTCGAACCCGGCGACTCGGTCACCCTGCAGCTCCAGGCCACGCTCGAGGCCGCCGGCCGAATCGGAGCGGAAGCCCTGCTGCAGACTCCCCTCCAGGCCCGGGTGTGGAACTCGCTCGACGTCGTCCCCGGCGAGCCCACCGCCGACCTCGCCATGGCCGCCGCCAGCCCGACCACCATGCTGCACCGGGACCGTGCGACCGACGTCGCCCTCGAGGTCCGGAACCACGGACCTTCGCCCGCTGCCGGGGTCGAGGTGCGAGTCGCGCTCGACGAGGCCGTGGACGCCACCGCCGTGCGCACCCCCGACGGGGTCCGCCACACCACCGCCACGTTGCCAGCCGATCCCCCCGCCGCCGATGTCGGCACGGTGTGGTCGTGCTGGCGCCACCAAGGTGCGCTCCACTGCCGCACCGACGACCACACCGCAGCAGACGAAGTGCACCGCTTCGACGTCGAGGTGCGAGCCGGCGGTGCCGCCTCACCCGGCTCGGTGCACCAGCTCCGAGCCAGCGTCACGTCGGCGACGCCGGAGACTGACCTGGCCAACAACGCCACCTCGGTGACGCTCACCGTGGCGTCGCTCAGCACGCCGCGCGGCACCCGACCGCTGGCCGCCGGGCCGGTGGGCAGCGGCGTCGGACGAGGTCGGCTGCCGGTCACCGGCGCCGCCATCGGCGTGGTGGCCTTGGTCGGCCTCGGCCTGTTGGCCGCCGGTGGGCTGGCCGCCGCATCGGGCGGCACCCGCCGACGCTACGACTGAGCCGCTGGGGCCGTCGCCGGCACCGTGGCTGCCAGTGAGGCTCCTCGACTCATGGCGCCTCAGGTCGTGAGCACTACCGACAGCAGGTCGGCACACGCCGTGTTGCGGTCGGGGGTGACCCCCGGGTAGGCGAAGCTCAGCGTGCAGCGCAGGGCCCGTGTGCTCGACGGAACGGACGCCGACTCCTCGGTGAGCACCAACCCGGTGGCCACCAACGTGGTGGAGTCGACAGGGCCGACCGTGAGGGTGCCGAGCACTACGTCGGTGGCCGACAGGAACTCCACCGTCAGGCTCGCCGTGGTTGCCACCGCCGGGTTGCCGCCCAGGTAGGCGCTGGCCGTACAGGTCACGTCGCCGGCGTCGATCTCGCTGGCGCAGGCCACCACATCAGTGCGCTGCACGGCCTCGGCCGGCGAGGCGGCGCCGCTGAACGAGCCGCAGAACAGGTTGTCACCCACCTCCGCAGAAGCCGGCGACAGGTCGCCGGTGGTGGGCATGTCCACATGGCCGTAGTCGCACACCCGCAGCCCGTTCGTCACCTGCCACGGCGGATCGTTCAGGATCGGGCCCGGCGCCGTGCCCTGGGGGACGTGGGGGTCGAAAGTGGGATCGCCGACGAAGCAGTCGGGCTCGACGAGGCCGGCACCCCCGGCACACTCCAACAGGTTCACACCGAGATCGGCACAGCCGGTCTGTGCCGCGACGGCGGACACCGACAGCACCGACGGTGCCGACCAGACCACGGCTGCGCCCCCGACCAACCCGGCGGCACCACCAAGGATCCGGCGACGAGACGGCCGAACTCGGCGGTCGTCGCTGCCGGCTGACGTTGCCTGCCCCGCGGCACTCACGTCCCCATCGCCACTCATGGGACGGAAGCTAGTCGGCGCATATGTCACAAGGGCGCGATGGCTGCGGCGCCTGCTGGTCGCGCCTCGACACGGTGGACCGGCCGCCCCGCCACTCAGGCGCCTGTGGCCACTCCCTTGGCCCAGCGGTAGTCGGCTTTGCCCGAGGGTGAACGGACGAGTTCGTCCACGAAATGGACCTCGCGGGGCACCTTGTAGCCGGCGATGTGCTGCTTGCAGTGGGCGGCCAACTCCTCGACCGACGGGCGGGCGTCGCTGCGCGACGCAATGACGGCGGTGACCCGCTCGCCCCAACGCTCGTCGGGAACGCCCACCACCACGGCGTCGAACACGTCGGGGTGGCCCTTGAGGACCAGTTCGACCTCTTCGGGGAAGATCTTCTCACCGCCGGAGTTGATGCTGACCGAGCCGCGACCCAACAAGGTGATGGTGCCGTCGGCCTCGGTCATGGCCATGTCGCCGGGCACGACCCAGCGCTGGCCACCGATGGTCGGGAAGGTCTCGGCCGTCTTCTTCTCGTCCTTGTAGTAGCCGAGCGGGATGTTGCCCCGCCGGGCCAGCCGGCCGACGATGCCGTCACCGGGCGTGGTGGGGTTGCCCTCGTCGTCGAGGACGATGGTGTGTTCCCCGAAGGTGAACTGCGGCCGACCGTGTTCGTCGGCGCCGGAGCTCGAACCCTGGAAGCCGGTCTCCGACGCCCCGATGGCGTCGATGACGATGGTGTTGGGCAGGTGCTCGGCGAACATCTCCTTCACCGCCGGCGAGAGGATGGCCCCGCCGGAGGCGATGATGAAGATCGACGAGGTGTCGACCGAGTCGCCCAACTCGGCCAGGCGCTCGATGAGCGGACGGGCCTGGGCGTCACCCACGATGTTCATGATCTGTACGCCTTCGCTGGCGATGATGTCCCACACCTCGGCGGCATCCATGCCCTTCGAGGCGCTGAGCACCATCTTGTGCCCGGCCAGCGCCGAGTTGATCGAGGCCCACTGCGCGGCGCCGTGCATGAGTGGCGCCAGGGGGAACCCGATCTGCTGGGTGCGGTCGGGTGCCCGCTCGGCAATCTCCTCCTCACGTTCGATGGGCGGCTCGAGGACGCTCATCATGGGGCCGACGGTGGCCTTGAAGAAGTCCTCGTGGCGCCACATCACGCCCTTGGGCATGCCGGTGGTGCCACCGGTGTAGAGGATGTAAAGGTCGTCGTTGCTGCGCGGCTCGAAATCGCGCTCGGGTGAGGCGGCGGCCAACGCTTCCTCGTACTCGACTGCGTCGCACACGGAGATGTCGGTACCCGACCCGTCGTCGTAGGCGAGACACGTCTGCAGGAGCGGACAGTCGTCGCGCACCGCGGCGATGCGCGGGGCGAACTCCGCAGCGTGGACGAGCGCCACCAGATCGGCGTTGTCGAACAGGTAGCGCAGTTCGTTCTCCACGTAGCGGTAGTTCACGTTGATCGGCACCGCCCGCAGCTTCCAGGCCGCCCACTGGCCTTCCACCCACTCGTTGCCGTTGTAGCCGTAGATCCCGACCTTGTCGCCGGGGCCGACCCCTCGGTCGGCCAGGGCGTGGGCCAGGCGGTTGATGCGCGCCTCTTGTTCGCCGTAGGTGAACGCCCGCCGCCCGCCGGGGGCGTTGGGCACCACCAGTGCCTCGCGCTCGGGCACCGCGTCCACCAGGAGTTCGTACAGGTCTGCCATGTTCCACGTCATGGCCCTGATTGTGGCCCATTTGCGAGCGCTCTGCTGACGGTCCGTCAGATCCTCTCTCCCCGGTCGGCTTTCCCCGCCTTCCCCTGGCCACTCGGACGGTGGCGTAGCCTCCGCCCATGGTCGTCGGATCGAGCTCGCATCGGGGTGTCGGCTCGCTCGACCCCGCGGCCCGCCGGGTGTTCTCGCTCTACCTGGCCGCGCAGGCAGTGGCGGGGGTGCTGTTCTGGGCACTGTTCCACGGCGTCGACGAGATCCGCACCGAGATCGAGTTGGTGGCGACGGTGCCCGCCGTGACCGACTCGTTCCTCTTGGCCGACGCCGCCGTGGTGGCCACCTCGGCAGCCGCCGCCTGGGGACTGCATCGTGGAGCGCGATGGGCGGTTGTCGCCGTGGCGCTGACCACCGGCGGTCTGCTCTACCCCACGCTCTTCCTCATCGCCTGGGTCCCGGCGGCCGAGACCGGACTGGGTGCCCTGGCCGTGATGGTGCCCCCGACACTGTTGACGAGCTGGATCACCTGGCAGGTGTGGCGGGCCGAGCGCGGCGAGCTCCCGAGCCGCTAGTCCACCTCAGGCGCAGACGACCCCTTCGGGTGGTTCGCCCGGCGTGCGACCGACGATCGTCGTGGTCGTGGTGCTGGGCGCGTCACCGTCGGTGGCATCGGCGGGCGCGGGACCCGGGGAGGTGCGCACGATGGAGGGGTGGTCATCGGACAGCGGCTCGGCCAGCACCGAACCGAGGTCGTCGCCGGTGACGACCACCACGGCACTCGGGTCGAGCGTGGGGTCGAACTCGACCCGGGCCCCGCCGGAGAGGTGCCGAGCGACCAGGAGTGCCGGGACCTCGGCGTTGCTCCCGTGGCGCACCGTGGTCACCTCGAGCGTCTCGCCGGCATCGCCGGTGGCGAGCACCTCGAAGCCCACCTCGGTGAACTCCGCTGCCAGGTCGCCGGCCTGGCCGGGGGTGCCGGTGCCGTTGTGGACGGCCACCGACACGGCCGACACCGGGAGGTCGGTCACCGGTACGGCACGGAAGACGTTGAGCACCGGCTGGGCGGCCACCTCGTCGAGGCGGAGCACGGCCGCACCGCCCGAGGTGGTGTACCCCTCGACGGGCAGGGAGTGGAACACGATCGACTCTCCTTCGAACGTGGCGAACTGCCGGGCCACGTTCACCGCCTTGGTCACCTCGAGATCTGGGTCCAGTGTGAGGTAGTCGATGGCCAGATCCGCCATACGGTTCAGCGACCGGAGGTCGGTGAGCGAGAAGTCCTCCGCCGCCTTGTCGGCCACCGACCGCATGAAGACCTGTTGGCGTGACATGCGCCCGAGGTCACCAGTGGGATCGGTACGCCACAAGCCATCCTCGCCCTGGTACTCGAGTGCCCGCGCCCGGGCGAAGGCCAGCGCCTGGAAGCCGTCGAGCGTCACGCACCCGGCCACCGGCACGTCGAGGCCCGAGTTGGGATCGCGCATCGGCGTGTCGAACCACACCGGGACGCCGTCGACGGCGTCAACGATGCCCTTGAAGCCCACGAAGTCGATCTCGACGTAGTGATGGATCTCGATGCCGAAGTCGTCGCGAATGGTGTCCACGAGCTGTTGCGGACCACCGGAGTAGGCGGTGTTCAGGCGTTGCGACCCGTCGGTGCCCGAGATGGGCACCCACAGGTCGCGTGGCAGCGACAAGATGTCGAGCCGTTCACCGTTCGGGTCCACCCGGATGACCATCATCATGTCGGCTCGCTGGCCCGACGTGTCCGGACTGGCACCGTCACCGACGAAGACATCAGCGCCGTCGGCATCGGTGTCGATGCCCATCCGACTGTCGGAACCCACCAGCAGGTAGTTGCGAGGCTCCGTGTCGAGCGCCTCGTCGAGAGAGATGTCACCCTGCAGTCGCGGAATGAGGTCCAACTTGCGGTGGACGCCGAAGAACGCCCCGGCGGCGAGCAGGCACATCACCGTAACGACCGACCCGGTGGCCAGCACGGCGCGCTGCACACCACTCCGACGGGGGCGCTGGGGGCGAGGTTCGTCTCCGGAGCGGTCCCGGTCGAGCTGGCGAGCCATGTGGGATCAACGCTACTCCCCCGTAACGTGACTGCAATGTCATGGCGGGCCGGCGCGACGGTGAACGATCCACCCAGCGAGGCGGCGCGCAACGGTCAAGACCGACCCCCACCCTGGGCCGGGTCGTCAGAGTTCGGGGCTCAGGGTTCAGGCCGAGGCGGTGGCTGCCTCGGCGGTGCGCTGCTCAGGTGGCTTGGGCTCCTTGGGCAGGCCGAGCACCCGTTCACCGACGATGTTGCGCTGGATCTGCGAGGTGCCGCCCCAGATGGTCTCGGAGCGGCTGAAGAAGAAGGACGACTGCAGCACCGATGCCGGGTACCGCTCCGAGGTGCGCCGGGCGCCGTAACCGGGCACTGATTCCTCCACCGACGGGTCACCGGTGAGGATCTGCCCCTCGGCGCCGAGCACGTCGATGGCCAGGTTCATGATCTCCTGGTGGTACTCGCTCCAGAACAGCTTGTTGGTGGCGCTGAGGGCGGACACCGCCGGATCCTTGCGGCCGGCAACGATGGCCGAGAGCGACCGCAGACCGGCCACCCGCATCAACTGCACCTTGCTGTAGGCCCGCGCCAGCCCCTGGCGGACCAGCGGGTCCTCGATGCGGCCGTTGCGGCGAGCCAGCTCGACGATGTGGTCGAGCTCCTTCTCGAAACGCCGGTAGCCGGTGGTGGCCGAGGTGCCCCGCTCGAAGCCGAGCGTGGTCATGGCCACCTTCCAGCCGCTGTTGACACCACCCACAACGTTGTCCTTGGGGCAACGGGCGTCGGTGAAGAAGACCTCTGCGAACTCGGCGGAACCGTCGACCTGCTCGATGGGCCGCACCTCGATGCCGGGCTGGCGCATCGGACACAACAGGTAGGAGATGCCCTTGTGCTTGGGGGCGTCGGGGTCGGTGCGGCACAGCACGAAGATGTAGTCGGCCACGAAGCCCTGGGTGGTCCAGATCTTCTGGCCGTTGATGACCCACTCGTCGCCGTCGAGCTCGGCACGGGTCTTCACTGCAGCGAGGTCACTGCCGGCGTCGGGTTCGGAGAAACCCTGGCACCAGGCGATCTGCCCGCTCAGGATCTTGGGCAGGAACTCCTTCTTCTGCTCCTCGGTCCCCCACTGCAAGATGGTGGGGCCGACGAGGGTGTCGCCGAAGAAGTCGGCCCGCATCGGCGCCCCGGCGCGGTGGAACTCCTCGGAGAGCACCACACCCTGCATGGTGGTGAGCCCCTTGCCACCGTACTCAGCCGGCCAGGTTGCGCAGATCCAGCCGCCCTCGAAGAGCTTCGTCGTCCACGTCTGCTGGAACTCGAGCTTCTCCTCGGGGGTCATCTCGAAGTCCGGGTCGAACCAGCCCTCGGGGAGGTTCGCCTCGAGCCACGATCGGATCTCGGTGCGGAACTCCTCGGCATCGGCAGGGTAGGTGAGGTCCATCCCTCCATGGTGACCGCTCACCGAACGGGGTGCGTAGTTTCTGACGGTTCGTCAGATCAGTCAGATCGAACGGATCAGCAGGTGGCGGCCACCAGGAGGCGGAAGTCGTCGGAGAAGTTCCCACCGGTGAACGCCACCCACTGCACGGTCCCACCCGTCCCGATGATGACGGTGTCCCGATCGATACCGGCGGGCACGTAGGACGGCGGGGGAAACCCGGCACAGGCCGTGAAGTAGTTGCAGTCCTCGTAGCCCTCGCCGTTGGACAGGTTGTAGCGATAGGTCATGTCGGGTCGGGCGAGTGATCCGGTCGTCTGCAACGTGATCGGCGTGCCCGCCGGCTGCACGGGCGCCCGGAAGGCCATACCGACGACGCGGTACCCGACCGGCACCGTCAGCGACCCCACGAAGTAGGCGCTCCCGGTCACCCGCCGCCGCGCATGGACGTAGTAGGAGAAGACCGTTGTCCCGACGGGCACCACGTCCGTGCCGGTGGTGGTCGGGATGGTGAAGGTGCCCGGGCCGGTGGCGTCGACCTCGAGGGCGGACCCGATCGTCACCGGTCCCTGTTCGAACCACACCAGGCTCTGCGGTATCGACGGAGGGATGTCACCTGCAGGGGTGCTGTCGCCGAGGTTCGAGGTGTTCTCCCCGACAGCAGGCACGACGAAGGAGGTGTTGGCACCCATCGTCAGGGTGGGAGGAACCGTCGGGTCACAGGTGGCGGCCGCCGCAGCCTGCACGGTGGTGATCGACGGCGCCATCCACGCCGCGGTGGTGGCCGCCACCCCGCCGACGAGCAGGCGGCGCCGCGTCAGTGCACTGGAGGCTGTCGCCCGATCCGCACCTGCCCTTGCCATCAGTGGCCTTCCCACTGATGGTCGGTCGTTCGACCTCCGCTCGCCCATCAACAAATACTAGCGTTGTTCTAGGATTGTCCTCTTCCTCAAACCGCTCAGTTCAGTCCGGTACAGTGCCGACCACCATCTTGGCGGGGCAGAACAGAACACGAGGCTGGCATGAGCGAGGCAATCGGACCGGTGCTGGCGCTCGGAGCGGCGGTGGGGGCCAGCCCCATCCCACTCATCGCCATCGTGGCGGTGTTGTTCTCTGCCCGGTCGAAGGTGAACGGCCTCGTGTTCCTCGCCGTGTGGTGCACCGGTCTCGCGGCGCTGACCACCGGGGCCTACCTGCTGGCCGTGTCGCTCGACATCGGGAGCGGCGACGCCGCCACCGACCGAGGGGTGCAATGGGCGCGCCTCGCCCTTGGCATCGTGCTGATCTCGGCCGCCGCCATCAAATGGCGGCGACGGCCCGGGCCGACCGACGAACCAACCCTGCCCGGATGGATGAGCGGCCTCGACCGACTCTCCGTGGGGCGCACCGTGCTGCTCGCTGGCGGGCTCAGCCTCAACCCGAAGAACCTGATGCTCGCCGGCGCAGCAGCAGTGACCCTGGCCGAGTCCGAACTGACGACGACCCACGTGGCGACGGGGATCGCCGGGTTCGCCGTGCTCGGGAGCGCTCCAGTCGCCACCGCCGTCGTCTATCGCCTCGTGGGGGGTGACCGCGCCACGGTTCGGCTCGAGCGGCTGCGCGCGTGGCTGGCTCGACACAACACGACCGTGGTCGCCGCCCTGTTCGCCACCATCGGGGCGATCCTGATCGCCCAGGGCCTCGGCCTGCTGTCCTGACGCCCCCACCGCCCGATTCGGTGCGGAGGATCTTGCGGAGCGACGGCGACCATGCCTCACCGACAACCCGAGGACACCAGCGGTGACCGAAACGGGAGCAGCTCAGATGCCGGACAGGGCAGCGCGTCGACTTCGAGGCTCGTCGGGCACGCCGCTAGCCTCCCAACCATGAGCACCGTCGCCGAGGCCTCGCCCACCGCACCCAAGGCCCGCTGGACGCACCAGTGGAAGGAACTCTACGAAGAGGTCATCGACTCGGGCCTGTGCACCGGATGTGCGGGATGTGTCATCGCGTGTCCGCACGACGTCATCGGCTACCACCACGCCGAAGGCGAGTACAAGCCGTTCCACCTCGAGGAGGAACTGGGCCACGCCGACTGCGTGCACGGCCAGAAGGGGTGCACCAGCTGCACGAGGGCCTGCCCCAGGTTCCGCACGTGGGAGAGCGACGCCAACGAGCACCTGTTCGACGCCCAGCGCGAACCTGGCGACATGTCGGGCATCTACTCCGACATCCTGCTGGTGCGCGCCTCGGACGAGATGGTGTTGCGCATGGGCCAGGACGGCGGTCTGGTGTCGGCCATCCTCATCTGGGCCATGGAGCACGACTACATCGACGGCGCCCTCACCTCGTTCCTCGACGGCGCGGCAGGCGACTGGAAGGCCAAGCCCGGGGTGGCGGCCAACCGCGACGAGGTGTTGGCCTCGGCGGGCAGCCGGTACACCTATTCGGCCAACACGCTGGCCATCGACGAGGCTCGCGAGCGGGGCCTGTCGAAGCTGGCGCTGGTGGGCATGTCGTGTCAGTCGTCGGTGCCGCCGGTGATGTGGCACCGCAAGGCGGGGAAGGTGTCGAAGCCCATCGTGTTCAACATCGGCCTGCTGTGCTCGAAGACCTTCGACGATGCCATCTTCGCGGAACTGTTCTGGGCCAAGTACCGCCTGGCCAAGCAGGACATGGTGAAGATGAACATCAAGGGCGTCTTCCAGATCTGGATGCGTGACGGCACCTACCACGAGATCAACCTCAAGGAGTGCCACGCCTGGACCCGCGAAGGCTGCACCCACTGCCCCGACTTCGCCGCCGAACACGCCGACATCTCATGTGGGGGCATCGGTGAGAACGCCGACTGGACCCTCACCATCGTCCGCACCGAGCTGGGCCGCGAGATCATCAAGCGCATGATCGCCGACGGCTCCATCGAGACTCGTCCCGGCGACGACGATCCCGGCGCCATCGCCCTCATGCACAAGCTGGCGGCCAAGAGCCGGGCACGCTGGCCGGCGTGGGCCGACGACCAGGTGCGCCTCGGACTCCCCGAGAAGAAGAAGCGCTAGCGGCTCGCCGCAACCAGGCGACCGGACGAGCGACGCTCAGGTCGTCGTGGTGGTGTCGTCGTCGTTGTCGCCCTCGGACTGTTCGTCGTCGGCGTCATCGCTCCCGGACTCGTCCTCGCCGTCCTCAGCGCCGGCGTCTTGCTCCTCGACCTCTGTCGTCTCCTCGGCTTCGTCGGCTTTCGCCTCGGCGTCGTCGGCGGCCACTGACGCCTCCGTGGCGTCGCTGCACGCCTCGAGTTCCTCGCGCACGAAGTCGGGCAGGTCGTCGATCGCCTCGGGATCGGACTGCAGTTCCTGGTTCAAGTCGACGAAGCTCGGTGAGCGCGTCGGATACCCCCGGAAGGTGAGCTGGCCGTCGTCGTCCTCGCGGGTCTCGCGGTCCTCTTCGTCGTAGGGCACGTTGGCCACGAACACGTCGTAGCGGCAGGAGCAGACGGTCTCGATGTCGGTCACCGACGGAAGGTCGGTGCCGCCCTCCTCGCGGGCGGCGGCCAGCGCCGCCAGGCAGCCCTCCTCGAACATGGCCTCCACCTCGGGGCCGTAGGCCTCGGGCTGGTTGCTGGGGATGGTGCACCCCGCCACGAGCAGCAGACCCAGTGCCAGCGGCGCGACGACGCGGGCACGACGACGGAGGATGGAGCGGGACATCAGTGACCTCTCGGGTGCGGACAACGAACGGAGACGCTAGCCGTCGGGTGGCACGACGGTCACACCGGGAAACGAGCGTCGGACGCCCGCTGGGGTGAGCGCCAGCTCGGTTCAGTCGGCGAGGGAGGCCAGGTATTCGAGGTGGGCACCGCTCGCCCTCAGGTCGATCTCACGACCGACCGGGGTGGTGTCGGGGCCCGAGGACTCCTCAACAACGAGCGCCGCCCACAGGCCGCGGGGGCCGCGGGGCGCAGGCTGGGTCACCATGCGCACATCGTCGACGCCGCTGGCCATGGGCTCGACCCGGCCGCCAGCCATTGCTGGGGAAGCGGTGGGGGCGGGACGCTCAGCGAGGGCCATACCCTGATGATGACCGCTACGGCGGTGCGGCGAATGAGTCGCACGACCTATTTTTCTATGAATGGGTCAAAAGTCTCACTTTTGACCAGACCGGTCGGCGAGGGCCCGTGCACGGCCGAAGACGGCGTCGAGCATGTCCTCGGTGAGCGTCCCGGTGAAGGTGTTCTGCTGGCTCACGTGGTAGGAGCACAGCAGCACCGGGCCATCCGCAACCTCCACCTCGACGCCGTGACCGAACCGCGGCCGAGGACGAAACCCCAGTTCGCGGGCCATCACCTGGTAGGCGAACTGGCCCAGCACCACGATCACCGCCAGGTTCTCGAGCAGCGCCAGTTCGCGCCGCAGGAACGGGAGGCACTGGTCGCGCTCGGTCACGGTCGGCTTGTTGGCCGGGGGCGCACAGCGCACCGGTGCGGTGATCCACGCCCCGTCGAGCACCAATCCATCGCCCCGGCCCACGCTCTCGGGTCGGTTGGCGAACCCGGCCCGCCACAACGCCCGATAGAGCCACTCCCCCGACCGGTCCCCGGTGAACATGCGTCCGGTTCGGTTGGCTCCATGGGCAGCCGGTGCCAACCCCACCACCGCCACGCGGGCCCCGGGGTCACCGAAGCCCGGCACCGGGCGACCCCAGTAGTCCTCCTCGGCATAGGCCGCCCGCTTGGTGGCGGCCACCTCCTCCCGCCAGGCCACCAGTCGCGGACAGGCGCTGCAGGCCACCACCTCGGCCTCGAGGGCGGCGAGCAGTGGCGGCAACTCGGGCTCCATGGTCTGCTGACGCTACTGCCCCGAGCACCCGAGACCGGTCCGCCCCGGCGGGGTTCGCTGCAGCCGTTGGTAGCGTGCTGGGATGGCTCCCCGCCGCCCCAAGCCCACCTCGACGACGGTGTTGTTCGTCCGTCACGGCACCACGCCCAGCACCGGCAAGATCCTGCCCGGGAGGGCGGCCGGGCTGCACCTGTCGGATCGAGGGGTCGAACAGGCCACCCGGGTGGCCGGCCGTATCGGCGCGCTCGAACGGGTGACTGCGGTGTACGCCTCCCCCATGGAACGCACCCGTGAGACCGCTGCACCTATCGCTCGGGCCTGCGGGTTGCGAGTGCGCTCGGCCAAGGGCCTCATCGAGTGCGACTTCGGTGACTGGACGGGGCGCTCACTGGCCGACCTCCGCAAGCTGCCTGCCTGGCAGCAGGTGCAACAGAACCCGAGCGGCTTCCGTTTCCCCGGCGGCGAGTCCTTCACCGAGATGCAGCAACGAATGTGCTCGGCCGTGGCCGCCCTCGTGGCCCGCCACCCGGGAGACACCATCGTGGCCGTGTCCCACGCCGACCCCATCAAGGCCGCCGTGGCACAGGCCATGGGCGTCCACCTCGACCTGTTCCAACGGATCGTGGTGAGTCCGTGCTCGGTCAGCGCGGTGTGGTACGGCCCGTCGGGTCCGGCGGTGCTCACCACCAACTCCACCGGCGACGACCTCTCCGAACTGGCGCTGTCGTGAGCCAACCGACGACGACCGCCGCGCCGCTCGGACCACCCGCCGAGGCGCCGCTGCGGCAGGCGACGACTCCATGACCGCGTCGTTCGACCTCCCCGATCCGGTGCGCTTCACCACCGGCACCGTCGGCCCCCCGGGCCAGCGGGTCTTCTACCTGCAAGCGGCCGACCCGCTCCAGGTGGTCACCCTCAAGCTCGAGAAGCAGCAGGTGGCCGCTCTGTGTGACTACCTGGCCGGCATCCTGGCCGACCTGCCAGAAGTGACCGAACCGCCGCCGACGGCCATGGACTTGTCGGAACCGGTGGTGGCGGAATGGGCAGTGGGCACGCTGGCGGTGGCCTATGAACAGGCCAACGACCGCATCGTGCTCGTGGCCGAAGAACTGGTGGAGACCATCTCCGACGACGAGACCGGCGAGGAGATCCCCGTCGACATCCCCGCCACAGCGCGCTTCCTGCTCACCCGCAGCCAGGTGGCAGCCTTCATCGAGCGCGGTAACGAGCGGGTCACCGCCGGGCGGCGCACCTGCCACCTGTGTGGGCGCCCCATCGACCCCGAGGGGCACATGTGCCCCCGCCTGAACTGAGCGAGCGGTGGAGGACCAGGCGCTGGCCGAGCTGCTGTGCCACGGTGAGCTCCGCATCGTGGGGCGCATGCCCTACAGCTCGAATGCCACGCTCCTGGTCGAAGCCTGCGCCGGAGACCACAGCGCCCTCGGTGTCTACAAGCCGGCCAGAGGCGAGCGACCGTTGTGGGACTTCCCCGCCGGGCTCCACCGCCGCGAGGTGGCGGCCTACGAGCTGGCCCGAGCCCTCGGCTGGGACCTCGTCCCCGTGACCGTGCTGCGCACGGAGGGCCCGCTCGGTGAGGGGTCGGTGCAGGCCTTCGTGGACGCGGCGTTCGAAGAGCACTACTTCACCATCCACGAACGCGGCGAGCACCACGAGACGCTGCAGAAGCTCTGCCTGTTCGACCTGGTGGCCAACGCCACCGACCGCAAGGGCGGCCACGTGCTCATCGACGAGGACGACCACGTGTGGGCCATCGACAACGGTCTGTCGTTCCACGCCGAGTTCAAGCTGCGCACGGTGATATGGGACTACGCCGGCGAACCGGTGCCCGCCGAGCTGTGCGCTGCGGTGCGGCGCTTCGCCGGGGAGCCGCTGCCCGAGGCGCTGGCCGACCTGCTCGACCCGTTCGAGCGCGACGCCCTGGTCGGTCGGGCCACAGCGGTGGCGGAGCTGGACTGCTTCCCCACCGACTCCACCGGCCGTCGCCACCCCTGGCCGCTCGTGTAGCGCAGCCACTGCGGGTGGCCACGCGCCGATGGCCGTTGCTGCGTGGGACCCTGCATCGGTATGGCAACCAAGAAGGTCACGATCACGCTCGAGGCCGAGCAGGTGGAGCAGGTCCGCATGCTGGTCGACGCCGGGCGGGCAGCGAGCGTGTCCGGCTTCGTGCAACACGCCGTCGCCGTGGCCCTCGACGACGTGGCCGGCTCTGGGGGGCGATGCTGGCGCAGGCGCTCGAGGAGACCGGCGGCCCCATCACCGCCGATGCGCGAGCGTGGGCAGACGCTGCACTCGGCGGCGGCCACCGTGGTACCCGACCCGTTGGCGGCGGTGCGAGTCGCCGGGTACACGGGCAATCCGCCCGACATCCTCGAGACGACCGACGATGGGGCCTCGTTCACCCAGGTACCCGGGGCCGTCTCAGGTGGGCAGATGACGCCCTACGCCATCGACACCAACGGCGTGCCGGGAACGTTCGGCGTGGCGGGCGACTTCGGTCGGATCACCATCTACGACTCGGTGGCCGGCGTGTGGCAGACGAGTGCGCCGACGGGCCAGATCATCGTCGGCCTCATGGGCATCGGGAACCACTGGGTCGCCATCGCCGCAGCCGGCGAGTGGTGGTACAGCACCAACAACGGTGCGAGCTGGACCTACTCGGGCGGCTATCTCAACTACGCGTCCGGGTTCAGCATCCTGACCGTGCATGCGGCCGAGGCGGCCAATGGCGTGTGGATGGCCACGGGCTACGACACCCTGGCCACGCGCACCATCTGGCGGGCGACCAGCGCTGCGCCCACCAACGGGGCGTCAGGGTTCTTCGGCGGTTCCAGTGGTGAGTTCAGCCTCATCCAGGCGACCGGCACGGCCAACCTCGTCACCATCTACGGCATCGGTTACGGCGGCGCCGGCAACGTGTGGTACGCGGCGGGCAACTTCGGCGACGTGTTCCGCTCCACCGACAACGGCGCCAGCTTCTCGACGTGGCGCAACAACTTCCCGGCCATCAACTACGACGTGTCGACCAACCCCGACACCGACACGGTGATCGTGGCATCGAGCCAGGGCCTGTACCGCTGGATCGCCGGCGTCGACGCCAGCGCGGGCCTGCCGGGTGGCATCTGGTATGCGGTGGCCTACGCCGGGGACAACACGTGGGTGGCCGCAGGCGACGTCGGCAAGATCTCCGTGTCGCACGACGACGGCGCCACGTGGAGCCCGGCAGCCGTGCCCCATGGAGCAGCCATCTACAACCAGATCACGGTGGTCTGACCCACACGCAACACGCCACAGGCCACACGCGCCACAGGCCACAGGCCACACGTCACACACCGTGGCGGCCAGCTCCGTTCGACGTGCCTCGGCGCGCGTCGGCCTGCCACCATGCGGCAGCATCCAGCATCGACCGACGCGGCCACGATCCGCGCCCCCACCCACGCGCCGTGGCCCCCGCCGAAGCGGGGGCCACACACGTACAGCTCAGGGATCTTGGGGACCTGGGTCCCGCTGGCGCTCGGCCGGGCTCAGCCCTTGGCGGCGAGCAGTTCGATCAGCTTGGGCATCACCTTGTGGACGTCGCCCACGATGCCGAGGTCGGCCACCGAGAAGATGGGCGCTTCGGCGTCCTTGTTGATGGCGATGATGTTCTTCGAGCCCTTCATGCCCACCATGTGCTGGGTGGCACCGGAGATGCCGGCAGCCACGTAGACGGTTGGCTTGACCACCTTGCCGGTCTGGCCGACCTGGTAGCTGTAGGGCACCCAACCGGCGTCCACGATGGCCCGCGAGGCCCCCGGTGCAGCGCTGAGCGCCTTGGCCAGGGTCTCGACCATCTCGAACTTCTCTGCTTCACCGAGGCCTCGGCCACCAGCCACGACCACGTCGGCTTCGTCGAGCGACGGACCGCTGCGCTCCTCGATGTGGCGGTTCACCAGCACGGCGGTGCCGGTGGCGCCGGTGTCGGGCACCGACAGCGCCTCGACCGCAGCAGCGCCGCCACCGGAAGGCTCGGGGGCGAACGACTTCGGCCGGACGAGCACCAGGTGCGGGCCCGGGCCGGTGAAGCGGGTCTTGACCATCTTCATGCCACCGAACACCGGCTCGGTGCAGATGATGGAGTCGCCGTCCACCTCGATGTCGACGTTGTTGGTGATCACGGTGCGGTTCAGCTTCACCGACAGGCGCCCGGCCACGTCACGGCCGTCGTAGCTGGTGCCGAACAGGATGGCGTCGGGGGCGTTGCCGCCCTCGATGGCCGCAGCGATGGCCGCCGCCACCGGGACGCCCTGCAGCTTCCCCGAGAGGTCGCCGGTGGCGTACACCTTGGTGGCGCCGTACTCGCCCAGGGTGGCGGCCACGGCGTCGCCGTCGCCTCCCACCACGCACTCGACGGTGTCGGCCACGGCGCGAGCCTTGGTCAGCAGCTCGAGGGTGGTGGAACTCACCTCGCCGTCGGTCGCCTCGGCGTAGACCCAGATCTTGGAAAGTGTCATGTCGTGTGCCTCCGGCCTCAGACGAGCTTCAGGTTCTCGAGGTAGGCGACGATCTTCTCGGCGCCGGTACCGTCGTCTTCGATGATCTCGCCGGCCTCGCGCTCGGGGGCATCCTCGACACCCACGATCTCCTGGCCACCGCCGGCCCAGCCGACCTGGTCGGCCTCGAGGCCGGTGTCGGCCAGCGCCAGCTGATCCAGCGGCTTCGACTTGGCGGCCATGATGCCCTTGAACGACGGGTAGCGGGGCTCCACCACACCGGCGGTCACCGAGACCACACACGGCAGCGGGCACTCGACCTCGTCGTAGCCGGCGTCGGTCTGGCGCTGCACCTTGACCTTGCCGTCGGCGATCTCGATGTGCTTGGCGAAGGTCACCGACGGGAGGCCCAACAGCTCGGCGAGCTGTTCGGGCACGGTGCCGGTGTAGCCGTCGGACGACTCGGTGGCGGTGAGCACCAGATCGGCGCCCTCCACCTTGCCGACCGCCGCGGCCAGCACCTTGGCGGTGCCGAGGGCGTCGGTGCCGGCCAGGGCCGGGTCGCTCACCAGCACGGCCTTGGCCGCACCCATGGCGAGGCCGGTGCGAATGCCGTCGACCTTGTTGTCGGGCGCCATGGAGACGAGGGTCACCTCCCCGCCACCAGCGTTGTCAGCAAGCTGGAGAGCCATCTCGACGCCGTACATGTCGGACTCGTCGAGGATGAGCTTTCCGTCCCGCTTGAGCGTCTTGGTCTCGGGATCCAACTCGCCCGGCTCGGCCGGGTCCGGGATCTGCTTTGCGCAGACGACGATGTTCATGGGCTTGATTCTGCGCCCGATCCGCCGCCGCCTCCAAATCCGGGCGGCCGGTACCATGGCGAGGACGTGAAGGTCCTGCTCGTCGTGAACTCCTCAGCTTCCTCGGTCACCGCCCGCGCCCGGGTGGTGATCGCCAAGTCGCTGTCCGCCGACCACGACGTGGAGGTGGCCGAGACCCATCGGCGAGGCCACGCCGCCCGCCTGGCCCAGGGCGCAGCGGCGGCGGGGGTCGATGCGGTGGTCGTGCTCGGCGGCGACGGCACCCTCAACGAGGCGGCCAACGGCCTGGCCGGCACCGAGACGGCGCTGGCCGCGCTACCGGGCGGATCCACCAACGTGTTCGCCCGCACCATCGGGCTACCCGACGACCCCGTTGAAGCGACCGGGGCGCTGCTCGAGGCGCTGGCCGCCGCGCGGATCCGCCGCATCGGGCTGGGCGTGGTGAACGACCGCTACTTCCTGTTCCACGTCGGGATGGGCTTCGACGCCGCCATCGTGGCCCAGGTGGAGCGCCGAGCCGGCCTCAAGCGTGTGGCCAGCCACGGGCTGTTCCTGTGGTGCACGTTCGCCACCTGGTTCCGCCACTACGACCGGTCCCGGCCACGGTTCGCCGTGTCGCTTCCCGACGGGCGGGTGGTGGACGATGCCTACTTCGCCTTGTGCTGCAACACGAACCCCTACACCTACCTGGGTACCCGACCGCTCCACATCACCCCCCACGCCACCCTCGAGCGGCCGCTCGTGATGCTGACCGTCCGCTCGCTGCGCTTCGCCCACATCGCCGGGTTGGGCGCCCGCGCCCTCATCGGCAGCCGGGGCGTGGGTGGCAGTCGATGGGTGGATGAGGCAACGGATCTGCACGAGGCCGTCGTGCACGGCCACGGCCCGTTCCCCTACCAGGTGGACGGCGACCACCTGGGCGACACCAGCGAACTGCGCTTCCGTTGGGAGCCCGATGCCGTGCGCCTGGTGGTCCCCGACCCGTGACGCTGATTCGACGCCAGCGCTCGAACCGTTGGCGAGACGTCACCCGAGCAGCGGGCCGAGGGCCGGGCGGTCAGCTCTCGTCGGCGCCGTCCACCAACGCCGCCCGTGCCGCTGCGGGGGTGTTGGTGATGAGACCGTCGACGCCCATGGCGGCGAGTTGGCGCAGGCGCTGGGGGTCGTCGACCGTCCAGACGTTGACCGCCAGCCCGCCGGCGTGGGCGGCGTCCACCATCTCGGCAGTGACCGACGCGTCCCACGGGTTCACGGCCACGTGCCCGGCCGCCACCATGCCCTCGACGGACAACGGGCCCTCCCCCAACTCGAGCAGGAGCTGGCCGGTCCGCAGCTCGGGAGCCCTCGCCCGAACGACGTCGAGCGTCTGCGGCCAGAACGAGGTGACGAGCAGTTCGGTGCCGGCCACGGCGACCAGCTTCTTGGGCCCCGACAGCAGGGTCAGCACTCCGTCGGTCACCTCGCCGACACGGTCGACGTCGGGCTCGCCGGGGAGGCACTTGATCTCCACGTTCACCCCGAGGCGGCGCGCCGCGCAGGTCTCGAGTGCCTCGGCCAGCAGGCACACGTCGGCCGGGAGCTCGGCCCGGGCCGCCTCGGCGATGATCCGCCCGTCGGCCAGGTGCGGGTCATGGTGCACGACCACGGCGCCGTCACGCGTCACCCGGGCATCGAGTTCCACCCAGTCGGCACCCTGGTCGGCCGCCACTTCGAAGGCAGCGAGGGTGTTCTCGGGGGCATCCGCCGACGCACCTCGGTGGGCGATGATCTGGGGTGTCGACGCCATGGCCGCACCCTAGTCACCGCCCGGCGTGCGGGTTCGGCCTCCGGCATCAGGCCCTTCGACCCTCACCGGAGGTGTCCCGGCGGGCCATCATCGTTCACGGGCGACCAGGTGGCCGCCGATGAGACGAACGGAGCACGGCGATGTCAGACCACGCCCACCACGAGTCGGGCCAGTCCACGCCGAGCGGGGTCTCCGGTGCGGCGCGGCCGGTCGGTACCCGTCGCCGCCGGCGCCGTCGGACCCTCGGCTACGTGACGGGAACGCTGGTGGCCGTCGGCGCCCTGGTCTGGCTCGGCCTTCGAGTGACGCCGGCACCGTTGGCTCCGACGGGGCTGCAGGCGGGGGTCCTCCCGTCGACAGGACTGCCCGATGGCCTCCCCGAGCCGGTGGAACGCTTCTACCGCGTGCTCCACGGTGACACGATCCCGGTGATCGACACGGCGGTGATCAGCGGCCGAGGCACCATGCGCATCAACGGGGTGACGCTGCCGGTTCGCTTCCGCTTCAGCCACCTCACCGGCGAGGCCTACCGGCACTACGTCGAGACCACCTTCTACGGGGCGCGACTACTCACCGTCGACGAGCGCTACGTCGACGGCACCGCCCGGCTGGAGTTGCCCTTCGGGGTGAGCGAGGGCCCACAGATCGACCAGGGTGCCAACCTGGCCCTGTGGGCGGAAGGGGTGTGGATGCCGTCGATGTGGGTCACCGACGACCGTGTCCGTTGGGAAGCGGTCGATGCCACCACGGCACGGATGCTGGTGCCGTTCGGGGACGAAATCGAGACGTTCACGGTCAGCTTCGACCCCGAGTCGGGTCTTCTCTCCCGCATGGAGTCCATGCGCTACAAGGGCGACGGTGAGAACGAGAAGACCCTGTGGGTCAACGAGGTCTTGGTCTGGGGTGAACTCGAGGGGTCCATCGTTCCGCTGGAAACAGCAGTGACCTGGGGTGACGAGGGTTCGCCGTGGGCGATTCTGCGCACCGAGGACGTCGTCCGCAACGCCGATCTGAGCACATACCTCGACCGGGCCGGCCCCTGAAGCGCCACGTCGTGCGGGCGACGCCGATCGGCGCTCACCTCACGGCAACTCCGAGGTCACCCGGCCGTCATCCGAAAATGAGACTTTTTTCACAAGAAACTCGTTGCAGACCCCTTGCAACCCCCTACCCCATCATCTACGGTCGCAGTGTCCCAGCCGCACGCTGCTGTACGCATCGGCGGCGGCATGTGAACAGCTTCACGAGTCAGACCCTTCTGGCTCGATCGGACATCGACTCCACGAATGGCCCCTCTCTGCGGAGCCGGTGGGGTGCAGCGCCCTGCACTGCGCCTTCCGCCGACCTGAAGGGTCGGACGTGGCCCGTACTCAGCCCGAAACTTCCGTGGAGGCACCCCACGTGTCCATCATCTCAGCAACCACCCTCGATGTCGAAACCGACGACTGGCGTGCCGTTGCCGCCTGTCGCGACACCGACCCCGATCTCTTCTTCCCGGTGGGCACCACCGGCCCCGCCATCGAGCAGATCGAGTCCGCCAAGGCGGTCTGCGGTGAGTGCGAAGCTCGCCAGCCCTGCCTGGAGTTCGCGCTGGCCACCAACCAGGACTCGGGCATCTGGGGCGGCACCTCCGAGGAGGAGCGTCGCAAGATCCGTCGCCAGCGGGTGGCTGCCCGCCGTCGGGCCAGCTGAGCGACCCCGCCGCCGGGCCCCCGCCCGGCACCACGCCATCGACTGACATCGGCCGGCCCCTTGGGGTCGGCCGAGTCGCGTCCGGTCAGATCACCACCTTGGGGACCACGCCGGTGACCGGCTCCTCGTGCTCCTCGAGCGGGATGCGCACCTCCACCACGGTGCCCGGCCGCTCGGGTGCTCCGCCGGCAGCCACCATGGTGATCGTGCCACCCAACTCGGCGTTGACCAGCGTGCGGACGATCGACAGCCCCAGGCTGCCGGTGGTCAGCACGTCGATGTGGTTCGGCGGGCCCACCCCGTCGTCGATCACCCGCACGGTGAGGGTGGTGCCGTCGTTGGCCACCTCCACCGTCACCGTGCCCCCACCCTCGGGAGGACCGCCGGGGTAGGCGTGGTCCATCACGTTCTGCAGCAGCTCCGAGAGCACCACGGCCAGCGAGGTGGCCACCGTGGCCGGCAACCGTCCGGCGTCGCCACGGACCACGAAGCGCACGGGTCGCTCGGGGTCCACCAGGCTCTCCTCGACCATGCGCACCAGCGGGCGCAGCACCTCGTCGAAGCGCACGTCGTCGCCGATGCCGTGCGCCAGGGTGTCGTGCACCACCGCAATGGCCTGGATGCGCCGCACCGACTCCTCGATGGCGTCCTTCGCCTCGTCGGTCGACAGCCGGCGTCCCTGGATGCGCAACAACGACGAGATGGTCTGGAGGTTGTTCTTCACCCGGTGGTGGATCTCACGGATGGTGGCGTCCTTGGTCATGAGCATCCGGTCGCGACGGCGCAGCTCGGAGATGTCGCGCAGCAGCACCAACGCACCGGTGACCTCGGTGCCCTCGATGAGCGGGAGGCAGTGCAACAAAATGGTGACGTCGGGTCCGTGCTCGAGTTCCTCGGTGGCCGGACCGCGCTTGGTGAAGGCGTAGCGCACCGGGGCCTCGTCAATGCCCAGCTCGGCCAACCGCATGCCCTCGGTGTTGGCGTGCACCCCCACCCGGTGCAGCGCGGACACGGCATTGGGTGACGAGTACTCCACCCGGCGGGTGTTGTCGAGCACCACCACGCCGTCGCCCACGCGGGGAGCCTCGTCGAAGACGCGGTCGTCGAGGACGAAGGGGAACTGCCCGGCGGCGATCATGCGCACCAACCGGTTGAACAGCTCGACGTAGGCGCGCTCGAGGTCGCCGGGCTGGCGCCCCACCCACGGGGCCGACTCCCGGGTGAGCACGGCGATGACGTCGCCCTGCCAGCGCACGGGCACGCACAGGGTGCGCACGTTCTCGCGCAGCTCGGGGTGGGTCCGCTCGGCGTCCATGATCTCGCCCTGCTCCCAGGAGCGGAACACTTCCGAACGCTCCGAGGCGGGGAACACACTGCCCACCAGGTCAGCGCGGTACAGCGTCTGGCTGGTCAGCGGACGGACCTGCCCGAGCACCACGAGCGACCGACCGGTCACGGCGTCGCCCAACACATCGGATCGGGTCACCGGGGCGTAGAGGAGCAGGTCGGCGAAGCACAGGTCGGCCAGCAACCCCCACGAGGCCACCAGTCGCTGCAGGTGGTCGACCGCCGGCCGGGGAAGCGTCGTGTGCAAGCGAGCGAGCTCGCTGGTGCTGGCCATCGCACCAGTGTGGCTGGCAGCGCCGCCGTTCGCGCAGCCCGCTGCGTGTCGAACGCACCGGCGCCGCCCGCAGGGAGGGCCGGATGGTCAGTTGGACCAGATGGACTCGCCCATGGCCAACAGCCCTCCGAGGTCCGCGATGTCGCGGTCGAAGTAGGGGGCGGCGGCCACCACGTCGGGCACGCGGGCCAACTCGGCACGTTGTTCGGCCTCACGGGCGGCCACCACCCGGAAGTTGAGGTAGCTGTCGCCCACCTCCTGCAGCACCCGGGCCACCACGGCGGGGTCCCCCACCGGGGACTCGGCCGCGCCGACCAACGCGTCGGCCAACGCGGTGGGCTCGCTACTGAGCCGCCGAGCCACCGTGTCCGCCGCGGGGTCGAGCAGGTAGTCGGGCAGCACCTTGTTGAGCACCACCGCTCCGAGATGGAACGACCGGCCGGCGAGCGCCTCGATGAAGTAGTCGGCTTCGCGTACCGGGGCCGGCTCGAGCGTGGACACCACCACGAAGGTGGTGCGTCGATCCTCGAGGAGGCGAGTGACCGCCTTGGCCCGTTCCACGAAACCGTCGTACATGGTCTGGAACAGGATGAAGAACTCGGCGATGTCCTCGAGGAACTGTGCCCCGAGGATGGTGTCGGCCACCTTGTAGAACGGTTTGGTGGCCGTGCTGACCAGTCGCGACCGGTAGGGGGCGATGAGCCAGCGCAGCAGCCGGGAGGAGAAGAAGTCGGCCATCCGCTCGGGCGCCTCGAGGAAGTCGATGGCGTTGCGGGTGGGCGGCGTGTCCACGATGATCAGGTCGTAGCGACCCGACCCGTGGATCTCGTACAGCCGCTCCATGGCGATGTAGTCATGGCTCTGCACGAACTTGCCGGTGATGTTCTGGTACAGCGGATTGGCCAGGATGGCGTCGCGGGTCTCCTCGTCGGGCGCGTGGGCGTGCACCAAGCCGTCCCAGCTCTCCTTGGTGTCCAACATGGCCGCCCACAGCTCGCCGCGGGGTGTCTCCCCGGCGGCTTCGAACAGCTCGCTGCCCACCCGGGTCTCGACGTTGCCGAACTGCTCGAGGCCGAGGGCGTTGGCCAGGCGTCGGGCCGGGTCGACGGTGAGCACCAGCACCTTGCCACCCAGCCGGGAGGCCGCCATGGCCCCCAGGGCGGCAGCGGTGGTGGTCTTGCCCACGCCGCCGGAGCCGCACGAGACCACGATCTCGCGGGCCGACAGCAGCTGCTCGAGCGATCCCATGGTGACGTCTGCGTCTCGTGGTGCGCTGCGGCGGGCCATGTCAGTACCCCAACTCGTCGGTGAGTGACTCGGCGATGGTGCCGGTGGCCCGTCGCCCGAAGCTGCGGGTGAACAGGTACGGGACGTACATGGTGGGCACCCGTGGGTCGAGTTCGGCCCGCAACCGGTCGAGGTGCTCCGTGCGGCTGCGACGCAACGTCACCGCCAGCCGGGCGCCAGCCAGCACCGCCTCGACCGGACCGTCGACCACCCGTTCGAGTCCCGCTGCTGCGGCCGGCTCGCACAGGCGATCGAACACCTCTTCCTCGCCTCGACCGAACAGCTCCGGCAGCACCCGGTTGACGATGACCGCCGCCAGCTCGACGTTGGTCTCCCCATCGATGCGCTCGGCCAACTCCAACGTCTCGGTGACCGGCATCTCCTCGGGGGCGGACACGATCACCGCCCCGGTCTGGGCCGGGTCACCCAGGATGTCGGTCATCCAGGCGGTCTGGTCCCGCACCCTCCCCACCTTGACCAGCTCACCGATGGCCTGTGGTGCCGCGAGTTGTCCCACCACGTGGCCGCTGGCCGGGGCGTCGACCACGACCAGGTCGTAGTTCGCCTCGCGCGCCTCCCAGCACAACTTGCCCACGGTGAGGATCTCCTTCACCCCGGGCGCCGCGGTGGCCACGAAGTCGAAGGTGCGCGCCAGTGGACCGATGCGGGCCAGCATGGGCACCTTGAGCTGCAGCGACAGGTATTCCTTGAGTGAGTCCTCGGTGTCCATGGCCATGAGGAACAACCCGGGCGACGCCTCGCTCGGCTCGAACGCGGTGGGTTCGGCCTCGAGGACGTCAGCGAGGTTGCCCTTGGCGTCCACCTCGCACACCAGGGTGCGCTTGCCGAGCGACGCCGCGGCCAACCCGAGGGCCGCAGCCACCGTGGTCTTGCCGACGCCGCCCTTGCCGGTGACGAAGAGCAGTTTGCGATCGAGGAGTCCGGACACGAGGCGTCGCCGGACGACTCAGGCGCCGAACCCGATACGCCGCTCACTGTCGGAGCGACCGATCTGGACGTAGGCCACCTTCCCGGCAGGTACGGCGAACTCGGCGCCGTAGCGGTCGACGAGCCACAAGGTGCGCTGCTCGTCGGCGAGGACCTCTTCGATCTGGGTGTGGATGGCCTCACGGTCGGCGTCGGGCGCCAACTCGATCTCGATCTCCTTGGCGGTGTGGATGACACCGATGCGAACGTCCACTGGATCTCCCTGGCTTGTGGGGTGGTCGGTTGGTGCTATCGGGTGGGCGCCCCGCCTTGGTCGGAGGCCCGCCTGCGTAGATCTCCTTGCATGCTAGGCCCGTGGCCCGCTGGTCCCGCCCTCCGGTGCACCACGGTGCTCAGGAGGGAGCGGCCTCGGGTGGTGTGGTGGTCGTGCCCCCCAGCCACGAGCGCAGGGTGGCGGCGTCGGCGACCACCTGGGCGGGATCGTCGTGGCGCACGAATTCGAGGAACGCCCAGCGGTCACCCACCCACCGGCCGGACCGACGCGCCGCGGCCAGCGCCGGCTCCCACAGGTCGGCGCCCTCGCCGAGCGGGAGTCGGACACCGTCGGTGTCCCATCGGAACACGTGCAGGTGCGAAAGGTGGTGGCGGACCCGCACCATCTCGGCCAACAACTCCGCCGCGACGCCGCCTTCGGCGGGCTGCCAATAGGTGAACAGGTTGGGTGCGCCCACGGCGTCGAGCAGCGCCACGGCCGAGGCGGGCTCCTCGGTGAGGGTGAACGGGTGGTACTCCACCGACACCGTCATGCCCTCCCGCAGCGCCCGGGCGGCCATGCGACCGAGGTCGTCGGCCATGGCCCGACGGTCGTCGTCGGTGGCGTCGGCAGCGGACAGCCAGCGGCACCACACCCGCAGGTTGGATGCTCCGAGGGCACTCGTCGTGCGGACCGCGTCGTCGAGCTCGGCCCGGTCGAGCTCCCCCGCTCGGAGATAGGTGCCGTAGGAAGGGCAGACGAGACCGGCCTCGGCGCACTCCTCGGCCACGGCGGTGGCCACGTCCAGCGCGCCGAGGGGCACATGGATGTCGGCGCCCCACTCGATCCCGGCCACACCGGCACGATGCGCCACCTCGATCACCTCCGAGGGTGAGAGTTCGCGCAGGGTGACCGAGCACAGCCCGGGGCGCAGCGCCAGCAGGCCGGTCGGGCGGCGGAAGGGAGGATCGGCCACGGTGCCGGTCAGGCCATGCGGCCGAGCTGTTCGGCCCGCACCGGGTACATCGGCGGTTCGCCACGGGCGAACCGTTCGATCTCGGTGAGGGCAGCATCGCTCAGCCGGCGCAGCTCGGTGCCCTCCGAGCCGGCAATGTGGGGGGTGACCACCACGTTGGGCAACGCCAGAAGCGGGTGGTCGGGCGGAAGGGGTTCGGGTTCGGTCACGTCCAACACCGCGTCGATGCGACCAGGGGCCACCTCGGCCAACAAGGCCTCGTGGTCCACCAGCGACCCTCGGGCGGTGTTGACGAGCGTCGAGCCGTCGGCCATGGCGGCGAGCTGCGCGGCGCCGATCATGTGGCGGGTGGCAGGCAGCTCGGGAGCGTGGACGGAGACCACGTCGCACGAGGCGCACAACTCGTCGAGGTCATCGACCACTTCGACCTTGAGGTGCGCCGCCTCGTCGCCGGTGAAGTAAGGGTCGTAGACCACGACATCGAGGGCGAAGGGCCGCAGCAGCTCGATCAGTGTCCGCCCCACCATCGACGCCCCCACGATGCCGACGCGCTTGCCCAGGTTGCCTTGCCGCTGCGCCCGTGCGAACGCGTTGGCCGGCGGTGGCACACCGCGCAGCCGCTCCCGGGCGCCCCACACGTTCTTGTTCGCCCACAGGATGGCCGCCAGGGTGAACTCCGCCACCGGTACAGCGTTGGCCGCCGCCGCGGAGGTGACCACGATGCCCCGGGAGAACACCGCCGGGGTGACGATGTCCTTCACCGTGCCAGCGGCATGGGCCACCAACGCCAGGTGGGGTGCGTCCTCGAGCACGTCGGCGTCGAGGCTGGGACAGCCCCAGTGGGTGAGCAGGACCGTGGCCTCTGCCAGGAGTTCGGCGGCGCGGTCGTCGCTGAAGTCGTCGATCGCCACCGGGTCCAGCAACTCGGCGCAGGCACCGAGCCGGGCGCGTTCGTCCTCGGTGAGCGCCACCGACTCGAGACCACCGAACATGGCCAACGCCACCTTGGGTCGACCGGTCACGAACTGGCCCCCTCGTCACCGATCCCCGAGGCCGCCCGTTCGGCACGGTGGCGCTTCTTCACCGCCGCCAACTCCACCCGTTCCGGGAGTTCCTTGTAGTGCTCGTCGAGCGGGTAGCACCCTGACACCAGGCCGTTGCGCGGCGCCGTGGTGCAGTCGGAGAAGGTTCGACACACCTTGCGACGCGCCACGGGTCGTCCGGCGAGCAGGTCGACGGGCAGCTCGGGATACGACAACACCATCCGGCCGAGCCCAGCCACCGACATCCACCCGTCGGCCACGAGCGGTTGGGCAACGTTGCCGAAGAAGTCCTGCAGGTAGGACAAGCCCGAGCCCACCATCGTGAGCTGCGGATGGCGACGCGCCAACTCCCGGGTGGCCACCTGCATGCGCGCCACGCCCACCAGTGGGTCTTCGGGGGGTTGGTAGCCGTCCGACGGCGGGAAGAACGCGGGGCGCTGCACGTGCGGGTTGAGGTACGGGCTCCCGGCCGTGACACACAGCATCGACACGCCGGCGTCGGCCAACCAGCCCACCAAGGTGGACGGTTCGGCAAGATCCACCGAGGCCAGGAGCGCCGCGTCGGTGTCGCTCAGCCGTTCCGGCACCGACCGCTCCCCCGCCGGGCCGCCGCCACCGGGGCCCGCCTCGAGAACCGACCGGTCGCTGGTCCACGGCGGGCGCCCGCCGAAGCGGAGCGGCTCGCTGACCGCGTCGGGGGCTGCCGGCTCAGGGACACCCACCCCGTCGGGGCCCGGCCGGTAGGGCACCACGTCGTAGACGCTCAGTCGCACCCCGATGGCCAGGTCGGGGCAGCGCTCCCGCACGGCAGCCACGAGGTCGAGGTGGAAACGGGCCCGCGCCGCCAGGTCACCGCCGTGGGCGCCCGACCGATTCGCTGCTGCAAGCAACTCGTGGGCCAGGTAGCCGTGGCAGGCCTTCAGGTCGACGAAATCGAACCCGGCGTCGGCCGCCACCTGCGCGGCGGTCACGAAGTCCTCGGTGAGCACTGCCAACTCGTCGTCGTCGAGCACCGCAGCCGCAGCGGCCGCCTCGTCGTCGAGGCCGACGCGTGCGTCCAGCACGGGGTGGCGCAGGGCGGTACGCGGCGCCGGCTGGCCGTCGGGACGCGCCCAGCGGCCGGAGTGGGTGAGCTGGAGGCCGACGAACAGGTCGTCGCTGCGACCGGTGGTCCGTTCGTGGGCCGCCACCAGCTCGGCCCGGAGCCCGGCCAGGTCGTCGACGCTGTGGGGTCCGATGCACAACTGGTTGGGGTTGGCCCGACCGTCGTGGCGGACGGCCACGGCCTCGCCACCCCAGACCAGCTTGGCCCCACTCTCACCGAACCGGCGCCATCGCCGGCGGAGCAGCTCGGTGGGCCGGCCGTCGGCGGTGGCGTCCCAACCCTCCATGGGCAATACGGCGAACCGGTTCCCCACCGTGCGCCCGGCCACCTCGAAGGGCGAGGCGAGGACACCGTCGGGGGCAGGTTGCACCTCGTCGTCGACCGGCAGGTCCACGTCGAGCTCCGCCAGGCGGGCGCGCAGGGCGTCGGGATCGCCCAGCTTCTTGACCTGCGGCCAGGTGCGACTCATCAGTGGGCGCCTCCTCCGTCCGCGTCACGCGTTCGTGCGGCGTCGTCCACGCGCACCACGCCCCAACGGCGCTTGCCCCGCCGCAACAGCACCACCGACTCGTGCAGCAGGTCGTCGGCGCCGACCGAGGCGTCGGCCCCGACACGCGTACCGTTGACGCTCACGGCCCCGTCGGCCACGAAGCGTCGCGCCTCGCTCTTCGACGAGGCCAGACCCGACACGGCCAGCAGGTCCACCACCGGGATTCCGGCGGCCACCTCGGTGGAAGTGACCGTGGCGGTGGGCAGGTCACCCACCGCATCGTCGATCTGAGCAAGGTCGAGGTCGCGCACCGAGCCGGTGAAGAAGGCCTCGGTGGTCTGCTCGGCGCGCTCGAGCGCAGCCACGCCGTGCAGTCGGGCGGTGAGCTCCCGAGCGATGGCCCGCTGCGCCACCCGACGCGACGGGTCGGCGGCCTGCTCGACCTCGAGCGCCTCGATCTCGTGGCGCGGTCGCAACGAGTAGTAGCGCAGGAAGGTAGGCGCCATGTCGTCGTCGAGGTTCACGCAGAACTGGTAGAAGGCGTACGGCGACATGCGATCGGGCGACAGCCACACCGCCCCGCTCTCGGTCTTGCCGAACTTGGTGCCGTCCTTCTTGAGCAGTAGCGGGCAGGTGAGGGCATGCACACTCTTCCCCTCGACCCGGCGCACGAGGTCGGCGCCCCCCACGATGTTGCCCCACTGGTCCGACGCGCCGACCTGCACGGTGACGTCGTCGTTGCGGAACAGGTGGAGGAAGTCGTAGGCCTGCAACAAGGCGTACGAGAACTCGGTGAACGACAGCCCCACCTCTCGGCCTTCGATCCGGTCGCGGATGGCGTCGCGACGCAGCAGGTCGTTCACCGAGAAGTAGCGCCCCACGTCGCGGAGGAACTCGAGCATGCCCATCGACCCGAGCCAGTCCAGGTTGTCGACGAACACCGGGTCGGGGCCGTCGACGGTCTCGAGGTAGGAGGTGATGGTGGCCCGGTGGCGGGCCAGGTTGGCGGCAGCCACCTCGGGGTCGAGCAGGGTTCGTTCGCCGGCTTTGAACGACGGGTCACCGATCTGCCCGGTGGCGCCGCCGAACAACACCACAGGGACGTGACCGGCCCGGCGGACCCGCAGCAGCAGCGTGATGGGCAGCAGGTTCCCGATGGTCAACGAGTCGGCGGTTGGGTCGAATCCGCAGTAGATGCGCCGCCCCGGCTCCTCGAGATGGCGACGCAGTTCGTCGAGATCGGTGGACTGGTGGATGAGGTTGCGCCAGGCCAGGTCGTCGAGCAGGTCGGGAGTCGACGACGCTGGAGTGGGCTCCGGATCGGACACGGGCGAGCGGGACTTTCGTCGGGAGGCGGATCGGGCGCCGCGGCGAACCAGCGGGCTCCGCCCGCCGCATGCGCGACCCAGCGGAACCTACTACCGACGCCCGGCGACCGACCACCGAACGGGGCACCCACCGCTCGGACGCCGCACCGACGGCTCGGCGTGACCGTTCACAAAGGTTCCAAGAAGGTGACGGCGCTCTTGGACTCGGCCAGGTCGGCCGCCCGGCGAACCACCGGCCCGTCGAGCAGCACCCCCACCACGGTGCCCATCGACACCGTGGCCGTGACCCGCCGCAACAGACCGTCCTCGTCGACGTCGACCGCCAGGCCGACGGGGATGGACACCAGTCGTTCGGCGGCGCCCGTGGCGCTGGGCGCCACCCAGTCGTCCCAGGGGTCCCGCACGGCGTCGGGTACCCACGACGGCGCCCCGGACGAACCCAGACCGACCTGGTCGCCAACCTCGGCCAGCCAGGCGGCAGCGTCGGTGTCGGAGAGTCGGTCGCCCACCAAGCGGGCGAGCGAGGTGGTCAGCTCGTAGCGGTCGGTAGGCCGGCCGTCGACGGGGTCACCCGCACCCACGGCGCGCACCAGCCCGGGGGTTTCGGCGTCGACCACGTCGAGTAGCGCGGCGGGATCGAGCGCACCGTCGGGCAGGTCCTCACCGGCGACTCGCTCCCACAGCCCGGCCAGTGGATCGCCGCCGGCCACCTCGAAGCCGCCGACGGCGTCGGAGCGGACCTCGCTGCGGCCGGTGGCGGCGTCGTGGACCACTTCGATGCCGGTGCCGGCGCTGCGACCGGCGACCACCACGTCCTGGGTGATCTCCACTCGCCACGTGCCCAGGCGGCGGGTGCGGTCGAGAGCGGTCGCCACCCGCCGGGCGGCGCCGTCGGTGGCCCCGTCCGTGGTGTCGGGGTCGCTGCCGTTCCCGGCACGTTCGTCGTCGGGTTCGTCGGTTGGCGACGTCTCCGCTTCGTGAGCATCCGAACCGCTGGCGGGCAGCGAGGTGGTCACCTCGGCTGTCGTGTCCGCGGTGGCCTCGGCGTCGTCACTGCCACATGCGCTGGCCACGAGGGCGACGACCGCCAGCAGCGCCACGCCGCGCCGAGGACGGCGTCCCGACGGGGACGGTGCCGAGCGTCGGTCGGCCAGCCGTTGCAGGAGAGCCACCTACGCATGATCCCACGCCACGGCCCAGCCCACGTGGCGGGTCCGGGTCGGTAAGAATCGGGTCATGCCCACCGACGCCGCCCCCGCCGAGGATTCGGCCACGCTGCCGACGAACCTCGTGGTGGTGCTGCTCGACAGCCTCAACCGCCACATGCTCGGCTGCTACGGCGGCGAGGAGTTCGCCACCCCCAACCTGGATCGTTTCGCCGAAGGTGCGTTGCGCTTCACCAACCACCGCACCGGTTCGTTGCCGTGCATGCCCGCCCGCCACGACCTGCTCGTCGGCGCCTGGGACTTCCTGTGGCGTCCGTGGGGATCGGTCGAGCTGTGGGAGGAGGCGTTCACCGTCCCCTTGCGGCGGGCGGGAGTGACCACCAAGTTGATCACCGACCACCCCCACCTGTTCGAGGCCGGCGGCGAGAACTACCACGTGGACTTCGGGGCGTGGGACTACCAGCGCGGCCACGAGAGCGATCCGTGGCGGACCCGGGCCGACCCGTCGTGGGCCGGCGCGCCCAGCTTCGGACGAGGCTGGACGCCGTATGACGACTCGCGGGGTTGGTTCGACGACGAGGAGGACTTCCCCGGTCCCCGAACCATGGCCGCCGCAGCACGCTGGATCACCGACGAAGCACCCGCAGCGGAGCGCTTCGTGCTGGTGGTCGACGAGTTCGATCCCCACGAACCGTTCGACACACCCGAGCCCTACTCGTCGATGTACGACCCCGACTGGGACGACACGCCACTCATCTGGCCTCCCTACAGTGCCGCCGCGGTGCGCGGCGGCACCATCACCCCCCGCCAGGCCCGCCAGATCCGGGCCCAGTACGGCGGCAAACTGACCATGATCGACCACTGGTTCGGGACGCTGCTCGACGCGCTCGACCGCAGTGGCCACGCCGAGGACACCGCCGTGGTGGTGTGCACCGACCACGGCCACTACCTCGGCGAGAAGGACATCTTCGGCAAGCCCGGGGTGCCCGTCTACGCCCCTATGGGTCACATCCCACTGCTGATCCGCTGGCCGGGCCAGGCGGCCGGCGTCCGCACCCAACTGACCACCACCGTCGACCTGCACGCCACGGTGTGCGACCTGTTCGACGTGTCGTCGGCGCACCGTACCCACGGACGATCGCTGCTACCGGCCATCTCCGACCCCGAGGCCCGGGTGCGGGACTGGGCGTTGACGGGTGTGTGGGGTCGTGAGGTGCACTACGTCGACGACCAGTACAGCTACGGTCGCTGCCCGACCGGCGAGCACAACGCGCCTCTGTCGATGTGGTCGAACCGTTGGTCGACCATGCCGGTGCACCACCTGCCGGATCTGCGGCTACCTCCACCCGACGACCGAGCCACCCTCGACCGCATGCCCGGCTCGGACATACCGGTCATCCGCCAGCCCTTCGGTCCGGGCGATCCACTCCCGTACTGGGCGTTCACCCGCTTCACCACCCACCACCTCTACGACCACCGCAACGATCCACTCGAGGTGGAGAACCTGGTGGGGTCGAAGGAGGAGGCCGACCTGGCCGACGCGCTGCGCACCGCGCTGGTGACCGTCGAGGCCCCTGACGACCAACTGGCGCGGCTGGGCCTGGGGTAGCGCCGACACGCCCTGCCGAGCGGCGGCTCGGGCCCGAGTGGCAGGCTGGATGGCATGGCCACCACCGAGCGGCGGACCGCGCTCGCCCCAACCGACCTGGGCACGATCCTGGCGGTGTGGGCCCACCCCGACGACGAGACCTTCCTGGCCGGCGGGATCATGGCCGACGCCGTGGCCAACGGGCAGCGGGTCGTGTGCGTGGCAGCCACCGCCGGCGAGCGGGGCACCGATGACCCCGTCGAGTGGCCGCCTGAGCGCCTCGGTCGGGTCCGTCGATGGGAGGCGCGGGCGGCCATGGCGGTGCTCGGCGTGGCCGACCACCGCTGGCTCGGACTCCCCGACGGACACCTGGCCGACCTCGACCCCGACGGACCGATCGAGTCGATTGCCTGGCTCATCGACGACGTCGGTCCCGACACGATCCTCACCTTCGGGCCCGACGGCATGACGTTCCACCCCGACCACCGGACCATCTCCACCTGGGTGACCGAGGCATGGCGACGACGCGGCGCACCAGGGCGACTCCTGCACGCTGCGATGTCCACCTCGCAGCTCGACGAGTGGGCCGAGCGTTACGAGGCCTGGGGCGTCTTCATGACCGATGAGCGCCCCACGGGTGTCCCCGACGCCGAGTTGGCTGTCGATCATCGGCTCTCCCCCACCACGCTGGACCAGAAGATGGCCGCGCTGTTGGCCATGCACTCCCAGACCGCACCGGCCCTGGCCGTCCTCGGAGCGGGCGACTTCCGCCACGAGAACGCCTTCGAACGCTTCGTGGCGTGTCCGGCACCGTGAGCCGACGCGAGATCTGACGGTACCCGCCGACCGACGTCGGCTGCTGGCCGACCGCCGCCAGCCGGCCTCGACGCGGAGCCCGCTCAGAGCAGCTTCAACTCGGGGTGGCTGCGGCGGGTGGGGGCCAACACGGTGTCGATCTGCTCGGCGATGTGCGCAATGGCCAGCGCCGCTTCGCTCTCGGGGTCGGTCGCCATGATGGGTCGCCCGGCGTCGGAGCCGGCCCGCATGGCAGGCACCAGCGGTACCTGGCCGACGAGTGGCACCTCGAGTTGCTCGGCCAGCTCCGCCCCTCCGCCCTCGCCGAAGATCTGGTAGCGCTTGCCGTCGTCGCCGGTGAACCACGACATGTTCTCGATGACGCCCTTCACCTCGAGGTTCACCTTGTGGGCCATGTAGGCGGCACGCTGCGCCACCCGCTGCGCGGCGGCCTGCGGGGTGGTCACCACGAACACCTCCGAGCGGGGCATGTACTGCGCCAGCGAGATCGACACGTCGCCGGTGCCGGGGGGAAGGTCGACCAGCAGGTAGTCGGGGTCGTCCCAGAAGACGTCGGTGAGGAACTGTTCGAGCGCCTTGTGGAGCATGGGACCACGCCAGATGACCGGTGTGTCCTCCTCGGCGAAGAACCCCATGGAGATGCACCGCACGCCGTGCACCTCGGGCGGCACCAGCATCTGGTCGATGACCACCGGCGGCCGGTCGACCCCGAGCATGCGTGGGATGGAGAAGCCCCACACGTCGGCGTCCACCACGGCCACCGATCGTTCCCGCCGGGCGAGTGCGATGGCGATGTTGGCCGTCAGTGACGACTTGCCGACCCCGCCCTTGCCCGAGGCGATGAGCAGCACCCGCGTGCGCGAGCCGGGGGCGGCGAAGGGGATGGCTCGCCCCTCGGCGTGGCCCTGGGCCGGCTGCGACCCCGCAGTGGCCGCCGGGTCGCCGTGCACCATGCGGCGGACGTTCTCGCGTTCCTGGTCGGTCATCACGGTGAAGTCGATGTCGGTGCCGACCACCCCGTCGAGCGCGTCGACGGCGGTCGTCACCCGCGAGGTGATCTCGTTGCGCAGCGGACACCCCGCCACGGTGAGCGCCACCTGTACCCCCACGCGACCGTCGTCGCCGATGGTCACCTGCCGCACCATGCCGAGATCCACGATGCTGCGATGCAGCTCCGGATCCTCGACCGGGCGCAGGGCATCGATGACCTGCTCGTCGGTGGGGGCCATGTTCGAGTCCTCCTGCGCCGGAATTTCTCCTACTGACATAGGTAGAATACCGGCGTGGCCTCCGCCAACCCCACCCCGACCGGCAAAGCCGCCTCGGCCACCCTGGCCGCCGAGGCCACCGGCGAACTCAACGCCACCGATTTCTCGTCGGTCGTGACGGCGCTGACCGCGGCGTTCGGTGACACCACCCGGCGTGAGATCTACCTGCTGGCCCGCCGAACCACCGCCGGGGTGACCGCTGCTCAGGTGGCCCGCCACTTCGACCTGCATCCCAACGTGGCTCGCCATCACCTCGACAAGTTGGCTGCCGGCGGCTACCTGGCCATCGAGGTGGCTCGCTCGTCGGCTACCGGCGCCGGGCGCCCCTCGAAGCACTACCGGGCCACCACCAAGGCCGACGCACTCGACTTGCCGCTCCGCCACGACGATGTGCTGGTCACCCTGCTGGGTCGGGCCCTGTCCATGCTCCCGCCCGAGCAGGCCGAAGCCATGGCCCTCGAGGTCGGTGAGGAGTACGGGGCGCTGCTGGCCGAGCGAATGGGCGACCTCGGCGAGACCCAGCGCAGCTTCCGTACCGCACTGCACGCCGTGGCCGACGCCCTCACCGCCCACGGCTTCGCCGCCCACGCCGAGAAGCGCAACAACGAGTTGCGCATCGTGAGCGAGCACTGTCCGTTCGGCGAGGCGGTGCTCGAGAACCCCATCATCTGCGCCGTCGACCGGGGCATGGTGCGCGGCCTCGTGGACCGCCTGCTCGGCGACGACCCCGACCGCGAGACCGTGGTGTCGCTGCAGTCCTCGAAGCCGATGGGTGACCGGGCCTGCATCACCACCGTCGAGACCTGACGCTCCCCGTTCCCCATGGCCCGGCACTACCTCGACCACGCGTCCACGTCGCCACTGCGACCACAGGCCACCGAGGCCATGCTGGCGGCGTTGGGTCAGCCATGGGGTGACCCCAGCCGCATCCACCACGAGGCCATGGCCGCCCGCGTGGCGCTCGAGAACGCCCGCGACGGCGTGGCCACGCTGGTCGGTGCCCGCAACCGCGAGGTGGTGTTCACCTCGGGCGCCACCGAGGCGATCAGCGCGGCGGTGTGGGGCGCCGCTGAGCGAGGCGACCACCTGGTGGTCAGCGCCGTGGAGCACTCGGCGGTGCGACTGGCTGCCGACCGGCTGGCCGAGGCCGGCTCGCACACCGTCGACGTGGTGGGGGTCGACCGCACGGGCCGGGTCGACCCCGACGAGGTCGCCGACCGACTGCGCGACACCACGGCACTGGTGGCGGTGCAGTCCGTCAACCACGAGGTGGGGACCTGCCAACCCGTCGACGAGGTGGTGACGCTGTGCCGTGAGCGGGGGCTCCTGAGCCTCGTGGATGCCGCCCAGAGCGTCGGGCGGGCCGACATCGACTTCTCCTCGTCGGGCATCGACCTCCTGGCCGTCAGCGCCCACAAGCTCGGTGGCCCACCTGGGATCGGGGCGCTGTGCATCCGTCGCGGGCTGCGGCTTCCGCCGCTGCTCGTCGGCGGCGAACAGGAACGTGCTCGGCGGGCAGGGATGGAGAACCTGCCGGCGGCCATCGGGTTCGGCGCGGCGGCAACTGCGCTTGCCGGGGAGGACGTCCGCACCGCCGAAGCAGCCGAACAGCGCCGTCTGAGTCACCGACTGGCCGAGGGCATGGCTGCGTTGGACGGGGTCACCGTCTACGGCGACCCCCAGCGACGAGCACCGCACATCGTGTGTTGTGGCATCGACGGGATCGAACCGCAGGCAGTGCTGTTGGGCCTCGACCAGGCCGGCGTGGCCGCCCATGCCGGCAGCGCCTGTGCCTCGGCTGACCTCCAGCCGTCACCGGTGCTGGCCGCCATGGGGGTCGACGCCCACCGGTCACTACGTCTGTCGGTGGGTTGGTCGTCGACCGACGCCGACATCGACGCCGCGCTCGACGCCCTCCCACCGCTGCTGGGCCGCTTGCGTGCACTCGGCGGGAGTGCCAACTGACCCGATCGTCGTCAGCGGTCGACGCTCACCCCGAAACGATCGGCGAAGGCACGCCAGTCGCTCCAGTCCACCTCGGACGAGGCCCACGCCGGCACCGGCGCCCTCGTCGACAGGCCGGCGAGGTCCTCGGGTCCGGCCAGGTCGGAGTGGTCGTCGGGCTCACCCAACGCGGTCGCGATGCGCTCGGCCATCACGTCACCGAGGATCATCGTGTAGGCGAGGTGACTCGGCCACAGCGCAGCGAAGCAGTCGAGCCCGAGCGTCTCGAGCTTGGCCGGCACCGGGGTGCCCACCTCGGCGTTCTGCGCAGCGCGGGCATCGGCCAACATCGGGTGCTGGGTGCGTCGGCGCGCCCACGCCGCCCACCGGAGGTCGTCGACCTTGGCCCCGACGTCGGGCGCGATGTCCAGCAGGCGTTCGACAGTGGCGGCGACCAGCACCGGGTCGAGGGTCGGCTCGAAGCGCAGGTCGACCGGTCCCGCCACGGTGCGATGGTGATCGGCAGGAGGACGGACCAGCCACAGGGTGCGCCCGCGCCACGGGTGGGCCACCACGTGCAGGCGGTCGAACCAGCCACTGACGAGTGGAAGGTCGCCGTGCACCGCCACCACCTGGAGTTGCTGCACCGCCTGACACTCTGCCACCGCGGTGGCCGCCGAGCGCCGCCGCCCCGCATCTCCGAAGCGCACCGAGAGTTGGCGCAGCACCTCGGCGTTGCCGGCGTCCGCGCAGGCCACCACGAACCGAGCGACCACCCGCACCGGCTGGCCGTCCACCTCGATCTCCACCGAGTCGATGGCGGTGTCATCGAACATGGCGAAACGCATCAGCCGACCACGCACATAGCGGCGTTCCACGGGCTTGCGCAGCGTCTCGAGAAGGGTCGCCGGGTCGCCGACCCGATCCATGGCCAAGCGATAGCCACCGAAGCGCGCCAACACGCCACCGCTCATGACGTCGGGCAGTGCGTCGCCGACGGCGAAGGGCAGGCCGGCGTCGCGCCACCAGTTCGTGCGCCGCGTCTGCTCCGTGGGCGAGACGACACACCACGCCTCCTCGTCGGGCTGGTGCAGGTCGTGGGTGCGCAACCAGTGGTCCCAGAACCCCATGGCCCGACGCGCCGGCTGCATGCGGTTGGGGTCATTGCCTTCGTAGCCGGCCGACAAGTAGCCCTCGTCGAGCAGGGTCTCGGCCCCGAGTGAGGGATCGTCGAGGACGCACACCGACCAACGAGGGTGCAGCGAGGCCGCCAGATAGGCGGCCTGCACGGTGTCACCGATGATCAGGACATCGACCCCGAGGTCACCAGATGGGTCGGCAGGCATGTCGAAACGTTAGCGGCGTCCCTGCTCGTGGTGCGTCATCGGTCACGCCCGGCGAGCTGACCGTCGGCCAGGCACTACCGTCGCGTCCCGTGGCGATCCACCTCATCCGGCACGGACATGCGGGGAAAAGGTCTGGGTGGTCCGGCGACGATGTCGATCGGCCCCTCAGCGCCAAAGGGCGAGACCAGGCAGAGCAACTCGTCGAGGTGTTGCGTGGCCACCAGGTGGGTGAGGTCTACTCCAGCCCGGCCGTCCGCTGCGTGCAGACCGTGCAGCCGCTGGCAGCCGATCGAGGACTGGAGGTCACCAACGAGTCGTGCCTGGCCGAGGGCGCCGATCCGTCGAAGGCCCTGAGATGGTTGCTCGACCGCGCAACGGAGAACCCGGTGGCGTGCAGCCATGGCGACCTGATCCCGGTGATGATCCGGATGCTGGTGGCCGACGGCATGGACACCGACGCCGGCGGCGTGTCGCACAAGGGCTCGTTGTGGACCCTCGACGTCGAGGATGGCACGGTGCGTCGAGGCACCTATCACCCACCGGCACGCTGAGTTTCCCGGCCCGGCTGCGGACCGGCGACCGGTCAGCCGCTCAGGGCATCCAGTCAACCGCTCGGGTGGGCGACGAAGTCGATGAGTTGCTCCACCGCACCCACCAGCGACGGCTGCAGATCGGCGTAGCTGCGCACCGACCCCAGCACCGTCCGCCAGAACTGCGGTGGATCCGCCGTGCCCAGGG
Source organism: Acidimicrobiia bacterium (assembly GCA_020832495.1). Taxonomy (GTDB): domain Bacteria; phylum Actinomycetota; class Acidimicrobiia; order Acidimicrobiales; family Acidimicrobilacustridaceae; genus JAFIEP01. The sequence goes on from JAFIEP010000111.1 coordinate 87,608, forward strand.
CGGCGCACACCCCCTCCTTCCACGGTGTTCCTTTCGGGATGTCGGGCCAGGCCTCGATGCCCACCACCTCGGGACGTACGGCAGCCCACACGTCGACGAAGAGATGCCCACAGATCAGGACCTCCGGATGGTCGATGCGCTGGGCCAGCCGCTGCTCTTTGGAGCCGTCGACCAGGTGGTCGAGCAGGATGCCCAGCCGCCGCCGGGGTCCGGGCCCGAACGTCCGCACGATCTCCTCGAGGTCGTCGGCGCCGTGCATGGGTTCCACCACGATGCCTTCGACCCGCAGGTCGTCACCCCACACGTGCTCGACCAACTCGGCGTCGTGCACCCCTTCGACGAAGATGCGACTGGCCCGGGCCATCCTGGCCGGCGCTCCGGGCACCGCCACCGACCCCGAGGCCGTCCGCTGCGGTGCGGCCGCAGCCGACACCCGCGGCAGGATCAGGCTGACCTGCTGGCCACCGACGTTGAAGCTCCCGTCGCGCAGCCGGCAGCGGCGATCCCGTCCGTCGTCACCGCGCACCACCACGAAACCGCCGCCGACCGACACCACGACGCCGGCCACACCGCTCCCCCGCTCGGCGACCTCGAGGCCAGCCACCGCTTCCACCTTCGGGTACGTCCTCGGCCCGCGTCGCGGTGGCCCACCGTCGAGATCCAAGGGATCTGACAGGACGCCCCCGCGGACGACGGGTCGTTTCGGTGGCGGTGCAGCGCTGGACACGACGAGCGACGGTAGCCATCCCCGGCACACAAATGGTGCACCGGCGAGTGATCGAGGGGCCGGTCCGGGTCCGGGCTGCACTCGTGCGAGCCATCAGTGCATGCAGAACGCAGTATCTGCTGGTAGTCTACATGCATGCCATCGATCACCATTCGCGACGTCCCCGATGACACGCGCGACGAGCTGGCCGCTCGCGCGGCCAGGGCAGGCCAGTCGCTGCAGGAGTACCTGCGACTGCACTTGATCGAGACCACGCAGCGCCCCGATGCCAGGGCTCTCGCCGACAGGATCGCCACCCGCAAGGACCGCACGGGCACGGCGTTGTCACCCGACGTGATCGTGGGACACCGCGACGCCGAGCGACGGTGACCATCGTCATCGACGCGTCCGCCATGGTGGCTGCGTTGATCGACACGGGACCGCCGGGTCGCTGGGCCGAGGAGCGACTCACCGCCGATCATCTGGTCGCACCCCACCTGCTGCTCGTCGAGACGGCGAATGTGCTGCGACGGTGCGCAGCCTCGGGGGAGATCTCGCCCGACGTGGCCACCCTCGCACACGCCGACCTGCAGGACGTGCGGCTGGATCTCCACGGCTATGAGCCCTTCGCCGATCGGATCTGGGAGCTCCGACGCAACCTCAACGCCTACGACGCGTGGTACGTGGCCATCGCCGAGGCACTCGACGTGCCGCTGGCCACACTCGATCACCGCCTCATCGATGCACCCGGCCCGAGGTGCCGCTTCGTCACCGCGCCGTAGCGACGGGCGTCTGCCACGCAGCGGGGCAGCGGGCCAGCGGGAGACGGCGGGCGACCCCACCCCACTTTTCGTGCGTACGTCTCGCGGGCCACAGCCGTCGATTTGCACGCAGGAATCCCGGTGGGGGCGCCTCAGTTGTCCGGCTCAGCCCGCGGTTCGGCACGCAGTTCGGCTCGCAGCACGTTGACCGCCTGGCCGAGCTCGAAGGGCACCGACCGGTCCTCCAGCAGTGCCAGGTCGGCGCGGGCACCGTCGAGGTCCCCCAGCACGAAGCGCACCTCGGCCCGCCGCACCACCCATTCGGTGGCGTCGGGGTCGAGCGCCACCGCCCGATCCAGCGAGCGCAGCGCACTGGCCCCGAGCAATGCCCGGTCCTCGTCCCCGCTGCGCACCGCTACCTCGGCCAGGATGATGCCGCGTACGGCGAAGAGCACGGCGTCATCGGCGTCGGCGCTGTCGTCGTCGAGGGCTTCGTCGAGCAACTGCAGCCCGTCGAGGGCCGCACCCTCGGCAAACAGGGCGAACGCCTCCTCGGCCAGGGCATCGTTGGCGCCCTCCCCCACCACCGATCGGCGAAGGTCGGCGGCCACGGTGGTCACCTGCTCGATCATCATGGACGGCACGGCATCGATCGACAGCGAGTCGAGGTCGGCCAGTGCCCCCTCGGCGTCGCCCAGGTCACGCCGGACCAGCGCTCGGAACACACGGGCGTCGCCGTAGTCGGGATCGATGGCCACCGCCTCATCGAGGAGCGCCAAGGCCTCGTCGTCGTCGAGGCTGCCGACGATGGTGCGCCCCACCCACGCCGTGTAGGTGAGCGCCTCGACGTCGTTGGGCGCCATGGCCAGCACCTCGGCGTAGGTCTCGAGTGCTTCTTCCCCGCGCCCGGTCGACCACTGTTCACGAGCCACGAGCAGCAGGTCGCGGGTGGTCTGGCGGATGTCGCCGGTGGGCAGGTCGGTGGACCCCCGCTGGCCCGAGGCCTGCACCACCAACAGCCCAGCCAGCACGACGAACGCCGCCACACCGGCCACCCACAGCAACCCGACGCGGCGGCGACCACCCGCGGGTGCTGCTGCCGTTGTTCGAGCATCCGGGCCCACCGCCGTCGCAGCATCGACGGCAGGTTCGCCGGTGGGTACCACTCCAGCGGAACTGCCCTGCACCGGACCCGCCGCCGGCTCCTCGGGCGCTTCCAGGCGACGCAGCACCTCGGCAGCGCGTGCGGTCAGGTCGTCGCGGAGGTGTTCGAAGTCGACCTCGTCGAGCTCACCGGAAGCGAACTCATCGTCGAGGCGGCGCAGCGAGCGGAAGAGTTCGTCGCGCTGGTCCTCGAGGGCGGCTCGCTCGGTGGCGGCGTCAGCGGCGGTCACCGTCGTCCGTCCCCTCCGGCAGGGGCGACCCGTCCGACCCCTCCGTGCCGCCGGCCTTCGGCGTGGCCCGAGTGTTCTCGGCCATGGCCTGGGCCACGAGCGCCCGGTCGCCCGCCGACGGGTCGTCGTCACCCGCCGACCAGCGCCGCAAGGCCACCGCCACCCCGCCGGCACCGACCACCACGATCACCACCGGCAGCACCCACACCACCAGGCCGACGCCCTCGGTGGGTGGGCTGAGAAGGGCATCGTCGCCGAAGATGCCGGCGTAGTAGGCGTAGATCTGCTCGTCGCTCTGACCCTCCTCCACCCGGGTGGCGATGTCGCGGCGGATCTCTCGGGACACCGACACGTCGGACTCGGCCACCGACTGACCGGCGCACTGGGGGCACTTGATGGTGCGGGTGAGGTCCTGCACCCGTTCAGCATTGGTGGGCGGTCCGCTGCCTGACGGCGCGCCCACTGCCAGCGCAGCGGCGACGATGACCGCCATGGCGGCCCACGGCAGCCACCACGGCAGCCGTCGGGTCGGCGATGGTCCGCTGCTGGTGCTCATCGGTCGTCTCCCGTGGAAGCGGGCGCCACGGCGTCGGCCTCGTCACGGGTGATGGGCTCGACCCCGTCGTCGGCCACGCCGGGCAGTTCCTCCCCGTCGCTGCGTTCGAACATCTCGATGGCGTCGTCGAGCGCCTCGGCGGTGACGCCGTAGAAGATCCCCACGATCTGCCCGGCGGGGCTGACCAGGAAGGACTCCGGCACACCGCGCACGCCGTAGTCCAAGGCGATGCCCCCCGTGTCGGTGGCCAGCACGGGCCAGTCACCGCCGCGTTCGTCGAAGAACTGGCGGATCTCGTCGGCCCGGTCGTCGAAGGCGACGCTCACCATGTGCACACTGCCGTCGTCGTGGCGCTCGGCGAACTCGACCAGCTCGGGGTGCTCCACCCGGCAGGGCACGCACCAGGTGGCGAAGAAGTTCACCACCACCCACGACCCGCGCCAGCGGTCGATGTCGACGGGCTCGCCGTCGAGGTCGGTGCCCACCACCGCCGGTGCGGCCCGGCCGATGATCTCACTGCGGATGCCGGCGTCGTCGGCCACCAGCACCTGCCAGCCCAGCACCCCGATGAGCAGGGCCAGCACGGCGCCGACGGCCAGGCTGACGGTGCGCGTCGAACCCACCCCGTGCGACGGCGACGCCGTCGGCTCGGTTCCGGTCTCGGTCTCGGTCTCGGTCATTGCTCACCTCCGCCACCGGTGCCGGCAGAGACGCCGACCTCGGTGGGGGCGTCGGTCCCGAGCGCCGGCTCGGCCGCCCCACCAGTGGGTGCCGCCGCCGGGGTCTCCGGCTGTTCGGACCGACCGGCAGCGACACCGTCGGGAGTGCCCGGGCGTCGGCGGGGTGGCACCACGGCCATCAGCGTTCCCAGGGCCATGACCCCACCGCCGATCCACAACCACACGATGAGGGGCTGCACGGTGACCCGCACCAACGCTGGGTCGCCGGGCTCCGACGGGAGTTCGAGCACGCTCAAGGCCACGTCACGGGTGGGGGTGACCTGCACCGACGGCGTGCCGATGCGTTGGTTACCAAACGGGAACACGCTCACGCCCGGCGCCCAGGGGCCGGTGCCGTCGATGTCGATGAGGACGCGCTGCACCCGACGGTTGGGCAACACCTCGACGTCGGTGCCCACCAGGGTGAAGGTGCTCCCGGCGAACTGCGCCGGCTCGTCGGGCAGGAGACGCAACTCGGTCTGCTGCAGGTACGAGCCGCTGGCGGCCAGCGCCACGGCGATCATCACCACGCCCAGGTGCACCACCATGCCGCCGCTACTGCGACCCACCAGACCTCGCCACCCCTGGCGACGGATGGCCAGTACCAACTGGCGACCGGCCGAGCCGGCAGCGAAACCGCCCAGGGCGAACGCCAGCAGCGGTGCCAGGCCCCGCGCACCGACGGCCACCGCCACCACCAGCGCTGCTGTCCCCACCCACGCCGGCCACAGCAACCGATGGTGCAACAGTTCGCCGCTGGTCCGTTTCCACGGCAGCACGGGGGCCACCGCCATCAGGAACAGCAGCATGAGCCCCAGCGGGATGCTCATGCGGTTGAAGAACGGACTACCCACCGAGATGCGGTCACCACCGATGGCTTCCACCAGCAGCGGGAACAGGGTGCCCAACAGGACGGTGAAGGCGAAGGCGGCGAACACCAGGTTGTTGGCCAGGAACGCCCCTTCACGGGACATGGGCGCGCCGATGCGTGCCGGCGTGCGCAACTCGTCGCCCCGCCAGGCGATGAGCACCACGGTGGACACCACGATGAGGGCGAAGAACCCGAGCAGCAGCGGGCCGATCTGCGACTCGGTGAAGGCGTGCACCGACTCGAGCACCCCCGATCGGGTGATGAAGGTCCCCAGAATGGTGAGGGCGAACGTGGCGGCCAACAGCGACAGGTTCCACACCCGCAACATGCCGCGCCGCTCCTGCACGACCACCGAGTGCAGGTAGGCCGTTCCGGTGAGCCACGGCAGCAACGACGCGTTCTCCACGGGGTCCCAGGCCCAGTAGCCACCCCAGCCGAGCACCTCGTAGGCCCACCACGACCCCAACACGATGCCGACGGTGAGGCACCCCCAGGCCACCAGTGTCCAGCGGCGGGTCTCGAGTAACCAGCCCTCACCCAACCGTCCGGTGGCCAGCGCACCGATGGCGAACGCGAACGGCACGGTGAACCCCACGTAGCCCAGGTAGAGCATCGGCGGGTGGAACGCCATGAGGATGTGTTCCTGCAGGAGCGGGTTCGGTCCGGGCCCGTCGAAGTCCGGAGGTACGTCGAAGGGCACGAAGGGATTGGCCGGGCCCAGCACCAACATGAAGAAGAAGGTGCACACCACGAACATGGTGACCATGGCCCAGCCCACCATGGGGTCGTCGAAGCGGTTGCGGAAACGACGCGCCGTGGCCACCAGGAACCCGGCCAGCACCAACAGCCACAGCAGGATCGACCCCTCGAGCGCCGCCCACAGGGTGGCCACGTCGAAGGGGAACGGCGTGGCCGTCGAGTGGTTGCGGGCCACGTAGTCGATGGAGAAGTCGTCGGTCAGCAGCGCCCGTTCCATGGCCACCACGGCCAGCACCGCGCCGAGGGCGGTCCCGCCGACGCACCACTTGCCGATGCGCAGGTAGGTGGGGTTGTGGCGCACGGTGCCCACCACCATGGCGATCACACCCCACGACGACGCCACGAAGCCGAGGATGATCGCCGCCCGGCCGAGCGCCAGGTTCATGTGGACCCCGAGGTGGCCCCGTCGGCGTCGTCGTACCCCTCGCCGTCGCCGTACTGCTCGGCGTCGTCGATGCGATCGCCGTGGTCGGCCACGTAGTTCTCGTCGTGCTTCACCAACATGCGGTCCGACACGAACACGAGCTGGTCACCGCTACCCGACCACCGTCCTTCGAGTACCACGGGAATGTCCGGCTGGAACAGTTCCTGGGGATCGCCGCTGTGCTCGACGAGGGTGGTGGCGCCGTTGTAGGTGATGGAGAACGTGGCCCCGCCGGGATAGGCCTCGATCCCTTCGGGCACGACGGTGCCCTGGATGCGGAAGCGGCTGTCGCCGAGTTCGGATCGCTCGGCGATGGCCTCGTCGACGTTGCGGAAGTACAGCGCCGCCTCGTTCAAGGCCTGGGCAACGGCCACCCCACCGATACCGAGCACCACGAGGAGCACGGCCACGCCAGCCCACTTCTTGGCCGGCGACCGGCGGGCGGCGGGTCGGTCGAAGGTGCGTGGCCGCAGATCGACCGAGGCGTCGTCGGGGGCCTCGGGACCGCCGTCGCCCAGTTCATCGGGGCTCCGCCCGAGATGATCGTCGGCACCAGGGTTCACAGCCATCGCCGTTCTCCTTCGGGGACCTGTTCGATGAGTCGTCGGCCGCGCCACAGCAGCGCGGCGACGTACGAGACGAGCACCACGGCGGTGATGGCCCACCCGAGCGCCACGTAACCCCACATCGTCACGGCGCACCGCCTGTCCCGCCCTCGGCACGGCGAACTGCCAAGGCCTCGTCGATCGCTCGGTCCTCGGCTCGGTCGGCCAACCAGCCCACCCGGAAACGGTGGACGAGCAGCCAGACGAAGAACCCGATGGCCACCACGGTGGCGAACACCCAGGTGAACAACTGGAGGCCCTCGATGCGGAAGTCGCCGTCGGTGCGGAACAGGGTGGCGTCCTGGTGCAGTGACCGCCACCAGTTGACCGACTGGTTGACCACGATGACGTTGGGCACGAGGAGCAGGCCGACGATGGCCGAGCGGCGCCCACGGGCGGTGCGGTCCTCGGTGGCGCCCCGCAGGCCCAGGTAGCCGAGCAGCAGCAGGAAGAGGAACAGCGTCGAGGTGAGGCGGGCGTCCCACTCCCACGGTGTGCCCCAGGTGGCTTGGCCCCACACCATGCCCGAGAGCAGGGTGACGGCGGTGAAGACGGCACCCACCTCGGCCGACGAGGACGCCACCAGGTCCCACCACTCGGTGCGACGGCGCAGCCACACCGCCGAGGCCACGGTGGTCAACATGCAGGCCATGTAGGCCACCGAGACCGACGGCACGTGCACGTAGAGCAGGCGCACGCTCTCGCCCTGCACGACGTCGGGCGGCGTGGCCACGAAGGCCAGCCAGGCCACCGCAGCGCCGCCGATGATCAGCGCCAGACCCAACAGCCGGGTGAACCGCGACCCGGTGCCGGTGGGTGCGGACCGCGCATCGCCGGCGGCGGCCTCGTCTCGGCGCAACGAAGGCTCCGGGTGCTGCGGCCCCCCGGCGTTCGTATCGATGGTCACGTCTCCTCCAGCAGCGAGCCGTAGGCGGCCACACCGGCACCCAGGTACGCCAGGGCGAACAACACGAGCAACCCGGCCCAGGGCCAGCCGTCGGCCGGGGTGTCCTCGAGCGCTGCTTCGAACGCCCGGGTGGCGCCCAGAAGCACCGGTGCCAGCACCGGGAGCATCAGCAGCGGGACCAGGGTGTCGCGCACCCGTAGCCCTGTCGCGAGGACTCCGTACAGGCTACCGGCCGCGGCGATCCCAGCGGTAGCCGAGAGCACCGTGACCGCCAACAGCAGCCAACCTCGAAGGGTGGCGCCGTAGAACACGGCCACCCCACCGAGCAGCAACACCTCGAGGGCCAACAACTGCACCGAGATGGCCAGGGCCTTCCCCAAGAACACCCCCGAGGGCACCACACCCGACAGCAACAGGATGTCGCGGGACGACTCGGTCGATTCCACGGCGAAGGCCCGCTGCACGGCCAGCACCGAGGCGAACAGCACCGCCACCCAGTACAACCCTGGTGTGGCTGCGGCCAGCAGGCCCCGGTCGGGATCGAGGGCGAAGCCGAACAGCACGAGCACCAGCACGGCGAACGGGGCGATCTGCGCCAGCGTCACTCTCGAGCGCCACTCGAGGCGCAAGTCCTTGGCAGCGATCAGCCAGGCATCGGCCAGCACGTCAGCCCTCCCCGACCACGGCGCCACCCACGAGGGTGACCACCCGGGCACCCAGCGAGGACGTGCGGTCGTGTTCGTGGGAGGCGACCACCACCGTGGCCCCGGCGTCCACCGCCTGGTGCAACAGGCGGTCGAGCAGGTCCCGTCCCTCGGCGTCGAGCCCGGCGTGCGGTTCGTCGAGCAGCCACAGCTCCGGGCGGCGGACGAGCACGCAGGCCAAGGCGGTACGACGACGTTGTCCGGCAGACAGTCGGGCCACCGACACCCCGGCCACCCGGTCGGGCAGGCCCACGCCCCGCCGGGCCCGCACGACGGCATCGGCGTCGGGCACCCGGGCGGCACGAGCCCAGAAGGCGATGTTGTCATCGACGCCGAGATCGTCGTAGAGCCCGGCACCGTGTCCGAGCAGCCCCACCCGCCGTCGCACCTCGCGCCGCGCCCGGCGGCCTCCGTCGGCCAAGTCGAAGCCCACCACGGTGGCAGTTCCCGACGAGAGCGGGGCCAATCCGGCACACAACCGCAGCAGCGTGGTCTTGCCCGCACCGTTGGGGCCGTGCAGGGCCACCAGCTCGCCGCGGTGCACGTCGAGGTCCACACCGGCGAGCCCGGGGAACCGACCGAGGAGGGAGACCGCGGCGCGCAGCGAGATGACGGGCTCCATGGCCGCCTCACGCTACCGGTGCGGCCCGGGCCGCACCATACGGCGACGGCGCGGTCCGCGCCCCCGGTGGCACCGCTGCTCGGTAGGGTGCGGCTCGTGGTCGCACGCATCCTCGGCGCCGTCGGGCGCACCATGATCGCCGCGGGGATCCTCCTGCTGCTGTTCGTGGCCTATCAGCTGTGGGGCACCGGCGTGGAGACGCGGGCCGCGCAGCAGCGCCACACGGCAACCTTCGACGGGTTGCTCGAACAGGCGCAGCAGGTGCGCCATTCGGACCCGGCGAACGACACCGAGGCCGATCCCGACGCCGTCGTCGAGCTTCCCCCGATGCCCGAGCCCGAGCCCGGGGAGCCGATGGCACGCATCCGCATCCCCCGACTCGGTGTCGACTACGTCGTGCTGTCGGGGGTCGACATCGAGATCATCAACGAGGGACCGGCCCATTTCCCCTCCACCTCGTTGCCAGGCCAGCCGGGCAACAGTGCCATCGCCGGCCACCGCACCACCTTCGGGGCGCCGTTCCACCGCCTCGACGAGCTGGATCCGGGCGACGTGATCGAGATCATCACCGTGCAGGGCGAGTTCACCTACGAGGTGATCCCACAACCTGCCCCCGGCGGCGGGGACGACGAGGACGGCGCGGCGCCACCGGTCGGTCACTACATCGTCGACCCTTACGCCTTCGAGATCCTCGACGACAAGGGTGACAACCGGGTCACGCTGATGGCCTGCCATCCCAAGTACTCCGCCGCCCAGCGGATCATCGTCGAGGCCGTGCTGGTCGACGATCCAGCCCCGGCCACCGAGCGGGTGGCCACCATCGACACCGCCCCGGTGGACCTCAGCGGAGGGCTCCTCACCGAGACGCCCGAGGGCGCCATGACACCGGCGGTGCTCTGGTCGGCGCTGTTCGGCGCCCTCGTGTTGGTGGCCTGGCTCATCGGGCGCTGGTGGCGGCGCTGGCCGGTCTACCTCCTGGCCACTCCTGCCCTGGCGGTGGTGCTCTTCTACTCGTTCCAGAGCATCTCGCGGCTCCTGCCCGCCGGGTACTGAAGCACCATGACCACCGAGCGCGCACGCCGTGTTCCCCGATGGCTGGCCGCCGCCGCCGCCATGGCCCTGGCCACCGCCGCCGGATGCGCCGACCGGGACACGACCGAGGAAGCAGCCACGACCACGACGACCGCGGTGGTCACCACCACCACGTCGACCACCGAAGCCCCCCTCGAGGCAGGCGAACTGCGCCATGTCTACGTGCCCGAGGTGGGCGACTGCTTCGACCGGCGGACCCTCGAGCCCGAGCAGGGAGGTGAGCGGGTGGTGCTGCTCCTGCCCTGCGAACTCCCCCACACCTTCGAGGTCTTCGCCGTCTTCGACGCCGACCCTGCGATCATCGCCGCCCGACCGCCGTTGCCCGGCGTGACCACCACGACCGCCGAGGCACCCGCCCCGGCCGCAGGCGACGACGAACCACCCGACGACGTCGACGACCCCGACCCCGACACCGAGACGGTCGAGCCGCCCGGGCCGATCGGCACCCCCACCGACGCCGACACCGAGGGAGCGTCTCCCGACGCCGACGAGCTGAACCGCTGGCCCGGCGAGGCGGCGCTCGAACGAGAGGCCCGCCTCCAGTGCCCACCGCTGTTCGCCGAGTGGGTGGGGACCCCTTACGAGCGCTCCGAACTGGAGCTGGGCTGGGTCCTCCCCGACCAGGAGGCATGGGAGAACGGGAGCCGCCGGGTGGCGTGCACCGTGTGGGACCCCACCACCGAACGGTTGGTGGGCACCCAGCAGGGCAGCCGGCGCTGAGCCGTCAGGTGCCGCGGAAGACCGCCGGTCGACGTTCGTTGAACGCCGCCAGCCCTTCGGCAAGGTCGTCGCTCGACCAGGCGACCTGTCGCGCCACCTGGTAGGCGTCGGTCTGGCGGTCGAGTTCCTCTGCGTCGTTGCAGCCGATCTTGTGCCCCACGAGGGTGCGCGGTGCCAAGGCCGCGATCTCCTGCGCCCACTCGAGCGCGGCATCCACCCCGCCGAGTCGGTTCACGAACCCCGCAGCGTGCAGGGCCTCGCCTTGGACCACCTCGGCGGCGAGGAGCATGGACCGGGCGGTCGACTGACCGACCATCGAGACCAGTCGGTTCACCGTCCACTGGTCCACCATGAGCCCCAGTCGGGCGGCAGGGATCCCGAAACGGGCGTCAGCGGTGGCGGTGCGCAGGTCGGCGGCCAGGGCGAGCTGCGTGCCCGCACCAAGTGCCACGCCCTCGATGCCCGCCACCACCGGCACCGACAGGCCCCGTAGGCGTTCGAGCAGGGTGCGCAGGGCGGGGACGAACCCCTCGTCCTGCACGGTCTGCAGGTCGGCACCAGAGCAGAAGTGGCCCTCGGCCCCGCTGAGCACGACCACCCGGCAGTCGCTCTTCTCCGCCTCGTCGACCGCCGCCAGCAGACCGGCGACGGCATCGGCGTCGAGCGCGTTTCGGCGCTCGGGGCGGTCGATCACGATCTGGAGAACTGCATCGTGGCGGACGGTGCTGATCATCGGGGCGCTCCGGAGGGTCGTCGTGGGCGGGGGCCAGTGTGCGAGTTACGGCGGAATGGGGTGACCTCAGCGGTCCCGCCAACGCGGGGCGCGCTTCTCGGCGAAGGCGGCGAGGCCCTCGGCGGCATCGTCGGTGGTGGTGGTGACGCTGAGCAAGGGGTGCAACACCGCCAGCGCGTCGCGTGCCGCCATGTCCCATACGGCGTAGAACCCGTCGCGACCCAGTCGCATGGTGTCGGGTGGCTTGGCCGCCAGGGTGGCTGCCAGTTCGTTGACCGCCACGTCGAGTCCGTCGACGGGCACCACCGAGGTGACGAAGCCGATCCGCTCCGCTTCGGCAGCCGACACACGGCGACCGGTCATCATGAGTTCCAGGGCCTTCTTCGGTGGCATGGAACGGACCAGGGGCACGGTGATCATGTGCGGCCAGAGTCCGACGTCGATCTCGGGGGTGCCGAACACGGCGTCCTCGGCCGCCACCACCAGGTCACAGGCCAGGGCCAGACCCATCCCACCTGCCAGGGCATAGCCCCGCACCCGCGCCACGGTGGGCTTGCCCAGCGACCACAGGTCGTCGAAGAGCGCGGCCAACTCGCCTCGGGCGTCGTGCAGGTCGAGCGGACCCGCCCCGTCGGCCATGCCCGAGAGGTCGGCACCGGCGCAGAAGGCGCGGTCGCCGGCGCCGGTGAGCACCAGCACCGAGACGTCGGGCCGTGCTCGCAGGTCGGCCACGTGTGCCCGCAGGGTCCGCACCACCTCCCACGACAACGCGTTGCGTCGGTCGGGTCGGTTGATGGTCAGGCGCGCCACACCGTCGGCCACCTCGAGGAGGACCTCGTCGGTCGAGGGGTCGCCACCGGAGGGGTCGACAGAGGGATGGTCGTCGTCGGGAGGCAGGCCTGGACCCATGGGCCGCACGTTATCGCTCACTCGCGGGACGCCGATCAGACTGTTCGGTCGCCACTGGTCCACCGCCGCGGTCCGCCACCGCTCTAGATTCGCGCTCATGTCGTTCGACATCATTCTGTACGCGCTCGTCACCGCAACGGCGCTGTTGACCATCGTGGTGGTGTTGTGCGCAGCCATGGTGCTGCGGGAGAAGGCCGACCACGGGCTGGCGCGGGTGGCCGCCTCGGATCGGGCCCAACGCCTCGGGGTCGTCCGCTCCTTCACCGACCGGGTGACCGGTGCGCCCACCGTCGCCCCGGCAGCGGCCCACACAGAGTCGACTCCGACGTCGCCCGCCGCCACCCTTCCTGCGGGCATCCGCCGTGTGGCCGGCGCCGGCACGGCCCTGGTCATCGATCCGTTGCCGGTGGAGGCGACCGCCGCGGCCCGCAAGTTGGCCAGTCCCGCTGCCCGTTCGACCGCGGACGTTGCCGTCACACCCCCGGTGGTGGCCGATCCACCGGTGGAGGCTCCCGAGGCCCTTCCGGTGTGGGAACCGGCGGCCAGCGAGCTTGACCCCGCGGTGGCCGCCGACGAGCCCGAAGGCGATCCGGTCGTCGAGCCGGTCGAGGACCTGCGTCAGCTCGCCGAGGAGTTCGAGCGCGTCGTGGTCCATCTCGATGCCGAGCGGGAACGGCTGCTCGGCAAGCCACCCGAGCGACGCCGGCGCCGTCGGCGTCGCGCCACCCCTGGACTCAGCGAGGAACTGCGCCGAGCCATCGACGAGGTGGCCACCCACGAGTCCGACGCTCGGGACCTCGTGGTGGTCGAACGAGAGCCCACCAGCGAGATCGCCGTGCGCGTCGTGCTCCCCGAGACGACGGGTCACCCCGCAGCCCGGCGTCGCGGCGCCTGAGCACTCACCCCGACGCCGTCGGCCCGACCACCGCGGCCAGCGTGGCCCACGACTGCGGTCGCGCCCCGCCGGGGGCACCCGAGTCGGGATGCCAGTACTCGGCGAACCCCGACGATGCCGCCCCTCGCACCAGCCGTGCCGCCAGATGGCGCGCATGCTCACTGCACCCGGCCCGCTGCGCCGCCACCCACAGCAGGTAGCCCAACTGCGGCCACGCTGCACCGCGCCAGTAGTCGAGTGGTGAGTAGGCGACCACGTCGCGGCGCACCTGCGCCGGTCCGCACCGCCCGCCGTAGCGGCGGTCGTCCAGGAGATCGGCCATCACCACGTCGACCTGGTCGGGCGGTGCGACCAGCACCGGGAGCAGCGCTTCGAGGGTCGGGACAGCCCCCGACCCCTTCGCCGGCCGGTCGACCCAGGTCCCGACCTCGGGGTCGTAGGCGTCCGCGAGTGCCCGCCGGAGGTGGTCCACACCGGCGGAGAGCCGCAGGTCGGCGCGCACCGACAACAGCTCGGCGCCGGCGAACGCCACCAGCGCCGAGAACGCCACCGACCCGACGCAGAACCGATCGTTGCCCACTGGTCCCTCGCTGCCCGCCCGCCCCTCGGGTGTGGCGAAGCGCAGCCCCGCCACCATCTCCCCCTTGGCCGCCCGCCAGCGTTCGACGTCCCAGCCGCCCCGGCACCACCCCTCCCATCGGGGCGAGTCGTCGCAGCCGCTCTCCCACGGATGCCAGATCGGCACCAACGAGGCGTCGTCGGGTCGGCGGTCGAGCAGGTGCTGCACGCCGGCAACAGCGGCGTCGATCATCTCGTCGGGCACCGTCACCCCGGCACGCACCACCGCGGCCACGGCATGGCCGTAGACCGGGGGCTGGGTGATGCAGCTGGTGCCGATTCGACCCCAGAAGTCGGCTCCGGCCTCGAGGTCCGAGCGGTAGACCATGTGGGGCACGAAGCCGTCGGGGCCCTGGTGCTCGAGCGCGCAGCGCAGCTCGGACACCGCACGTCGGTGCTCGCCGAGATGGAGCCACACCACAGCGTGGAAGCACGAGTCCCACAGCCACTGGTGGGGATACACCTGCGCGTTGGGCACGGTGTAGCCCTCGGGGCGCCAGTGTGCCGCCAGGATCTGGCGGGCCTGCGCGTCCAACTCCGACAGGACCGGTAGCGTGCCGACCGGATCCCGCCCGCTGTTCACCGCTCCCACCCGCCGTCCACCCAGAGCCCGCCCATGCCCACCTGCGCCATCGTCTCGTTCCGCCTCGGGCTCACCGACGGCGTGTCGATCGTGGCCGATCTGTGGGCCGACGCCCTGCGCAGCCTGGGGTACGAGGTGGTCACCGTGGCCGGGGAAGGCCCCGTCGACCGCACCGTGGCCGGGCTGGCCATCGGGGCCGAGGTACCACCCACCCACTCCGAAGTCGACGACGCGCTGGCCGATGCCGAGCTGGTCGTGGTGGAGAACCTCTGCAGCATCCCGCTGAACCTACCCGCCGCCCGGGTGGTGGCCTCGGTGCTGGCCGGCCGCCCTGCCCTTCTGCACCATCACGACCCTCCGTGGCAGCGAGCGGAGCACGCGCACGTCGACGAGCTGCCACCGATCGACCCGACCTGGCGCCACGTCACCATCAACGAACTCACCCGTCGCCAGTTCGCCGAGCGAGGCATCGAGGCCACCACCATCTACAACGGCTTCGACACGACCGAACGCCCGGGCGACCGACTCGGTACCCGGGCTCGTCTCGGCGTGGCCGACGACGAGCTGCTCATTGCCCATCCGGTGCGGGCGGTGGCCCGCAAGGGCATCCCCGACGCCGTCGCCCTGTGCGAGGAACTCGGGGCCACCTACTGGCTGCTGGGCGAGGCCGAACTGGGCTACGAGGCCGAGCTCGAACGCGTGCTGGCCTCTGCCCGCTGCCGGGTGGTGCGCCACCCGCTGCCCCACTCTCCCGACATCTACGCCGCACCCGACGCCGTGGTGTTCCCGTCGCTGTGGGAGGGGTTCGGGAATCCGCCCGTCGAGGCCTCCCTCGCCCGCCGGCCGGTGGCCGTGGGCTCGTATCCGGTGGGCGCCGAGCTGCGCGCCATGGGCTTCCGCTGGTTCGACGCTGCTCGCCCCCAGGCGCTGGCCGAGTTCCTGTCCCACCCCGATCCGACACTGTTGGAGCACAATCGTCAAGTGGCCGTCGATCACCTCTCACTCCCGCGCATGACCGAACGACTGGCCGACGTGCTCGACGACGCCGGATGGCTGCCGTGAGCGACCCGACGCCCGAGCGCGGTGACGACCGAGCGGACGACCCGGTGCTCGAGCAGCGAGCACGGGTGCGCAGGCTCACCACGATGGGCCAGCGAGTCGGCTACCTGCTCTTCCTCGCCGCGTCGGTGGGCTTCTTCTACGGCTTCGCCACTGCCTACTCCGACGGGCTGGTGACCTTCATCGTGGCCTGCCTCATCGCCGGGTCGGTGGTGTTGGCCCCGGCCATCGTGTTCTCCTACGCCGTGCGCGCCGCCGATCGAGCCGACCGCGACGACGACTGGTGAGGCCCGCCGGCGCGGGCCGCACACCCGCCGCTGAGAACGGTTCGCAGTAGTTGTCGGTCGGCCCGACACGGTGAAACCATCCGCACAGTCGACACCGTGTACCAGGGGGTTCTCATGGCCACAGCAGCAGTTCTCACCGGAGTGGGGACACCACTCGAGCTCCGCGAGGACGTCGAGGTGGAAGCCCCCCGAGCAGGTGAGGTGCGGCTCCGCACCGGCGCCTCGGGTGTCTGTCACTCCGACCTGTCCGTGCAGAACGGCACCATCCCCCTGCCCACCCCCATCGTGTTGGGCCACGAGGGCGCCGGCATCGTGGAAGAGGTCGGCGAGGGTGTCACCCGGGTGGCCCCCGGCGACCACGTGGTGCTGTCGTTCGTCCCCAACTGCGGCGACTGCTACTTCTGCACCCGCGGCCAGGGCTACCTGTGCGAGAAGTCGGCCATGCAGTTGATGGGCGGCCTCCTCGACGGCACCACCCGGTTCAGCTCCGCCGGCGCGCCACTCCACCAGATGGCCATGTGCGGGACCTTCTCCTCCGAGACGATCGTGCCGGAGATCTCCTGTGTGAAGATCCCCGACGACGTCCCCCTCAAGGTGGCGGCGCTCATCGGCTGCGGCGTGCTCACCGGCGTGGGGGCGGCGCTCAACACCGCCGACATCCACGAGGGCGACACCGTCGCCGTGCTCGGCTGCGGTGGCGTCGGGCTCAACGTCATCCAGGCCGCCCGCATCGCCGGCGCCGCCGAGGTGGTGGCCGTGGACATGTTCGACTCCAAGCTCGAGATGGCCGAGGAGTTCGGGGCCACGCGCCGGGTGAAGGCCGGCACCGACGACCCGTCGTCGGTCATCACCGCTGCCACCGGCGGTCGACTGGCCGACACGGTCTTCGAGGTCATCGGCCTCGAGGCCACCATGAACCAGGCCATGGACCTGGCCCGCCAGGGCGGCGAGGTGGTCCTCGTGGGCGTGCCCCGCATGGACGTGTTCCTGAACCTCAACGCGGCGCTCACCTTCCTCTACATGGCCAAGACCGTGAAGGGCTGCTGGTACGGCTCGACGAACGTGGGCGAGGACGTGCCCAAGCTGCTCGACCTCTACCGCGACGGGAAGCTGAAGCTCGACGAGCTGATCTCCCGCGAGATCGGCGTCGGTGAGGTGAACGAGGCCTTCGCCGCCATGGAGGGCGGCGAGGTGGCCCGCTCGGTCATCAACTACGAGGCCGGCTGACCGACCCCGTTGGTTACCGACCGGTAACCTGGCGGACCGAGCAGTTGCTCGGTTCCCATGGCTGACCGCACCCCCACCACACCCTCACGCCAGAGCGCGGCGCGGCTCCCCGCCGCCGAGCGTCGACGGCAACTGCTCGATGCCGCCATCGACGTCTTCGGCGACCGCGGCTTCCACTCTGCGTCCATGAACGAGGTGGCCGACGCCGCCGGGGTGACCAAGCCGGTCCTCTACCAGCACTTCCCCTCCAAGCGCGAGCTCTACCGGGAGCTGCTGGCGGCCATGGGTGACCGGCTGCGCACCGAGGTGGCCGAGGCTGTTGCCGCCGCCGATGGACCGCGCAGCCAGGTCGAGCAAGGCTTCGGCGCCTACTTCGACTGGGTGGCCCGCCACCAGGGTGGCTTCCAGGTCATCTTCGCCGGCGAGACCCGCCGCGATGCCGAGTTCGCCGCCGAGTTGGCCCGCGTCGAGACCGAGATGGCCAGCGCCATCGCCTCGCTCATCGTGGTGGAAGGTCTCGACTCCGAACGGCGGCGACTGTTGGCCTACGGCATCGTGGGTATGGCCGAGACCACGGCCCGCCACTGGGTGGCCGACCATCTCGACGTCGATGCCGGGGTGCTGGCCGCGCAAGTGGCCGAGTTGGCCTGGGCCGGCCTGCGCGGGCTCCAACCGGCCGCAGAACCCCGGTCGCGGCGCTGAGGGCCAGCCGCGGTCGTCACCGCTCGGCGCTGCCTCGCTGGAGCACCAGATGGTGCTGCTCTTGGCGGAGTGGCACACCCGGTGCCCACAACTCCCGGTAGACCCACTCGGTCACCTCGTCCTGCTGCTGCGGTGAGAAGCAGTGCACGTCGGGATGCAACAGGAGCATCCACACGACGGCCATGAAGGCCTCGAAGTCGGGATGGTCGAAGCGCACCGTGGACCGGCGGGTCGCCACCTGGGCGCCCTCGAGGTGATCGCTGCGACGCAGCCAGCGCGCGAACTCGCCGAGGTCCTGATCGTTGTGGGCCCCGAAGAAGCGACCGGCCCAGCGGGCGTAGAGGCTGCTCGTCGTCGTCGGATCGGCGCTGCGACTGGCCATCAGCACGGCGTGCACCGCCGCGGTCGGCGGATCGTCGACGTCGGCGCGCACCAGCAGCTCGCGCCAAGCGTTCCCCACCAGGGTGGGCCACAGCGAGCGAGGGCTGTAGTACAGGCTGTGGTGGAACAGCACCAGGTGCGCCCGACCTCCGACCTGCCTTCGCAGGCGCCGGGCGTCCGCCGCCGTGCCCAGGGCCTCGAGGTAGTCGGCGGTCACTGTCGTCACCCGGTCGAGCCCCTGCGCGGCCACGTGGGCCTCGATGGCGGCAAGCGGCAGCGGATCACGGTCGAGCAGGCCCACCGCCGCGGTGCAGGTGGCACGGAGCAGCGGCAGCTGGGGTTCGGCCCCACACCCGATCGACAGGGCGCGCAACGCACGCCGCTGTGGCGCGGCGCGCTGCAGGAGCCGCAGCACCCGGGCCAGGCCTTCGGCGCAGTCGGGCTTGTCACCGCTGTGTGCGCACCAGATGGCGTTGCGCTCCACCAGCGGACGACGCGCCGCCCGTCGGCCCATGGTCTGTCGGGCGTCACGAGACAGGCGACGGGAAGGCGACGGCGAGGAGCGTCGAGCGGCGGAGCCCACGGACGAGGACGGTAGCGTGCTCACGAGCCGACCATCCGACCGCCAATACACCAGCCGAGCGAGGAGGCCCCCCATGGACGACCAGCCGTCCGGCGACGACACCCCGGCCCCGCGGCGACGACCCGCCGGCACCAGCGACGAACTGGTCGAGGCACTGGGGACGGCATCGGAGGCCATGGAGTACGTCGAGAGGGCTCGCGGCCACCTCTACGAGGCCCACCAGCTGCTCGGGCGGGCCGACCTGCTGTGGGGTGACGCCGCCGACGAGCTGGCCGAGGCCGGCTTCGCCGAGGACGCCGAGCGGGTCCGCACCGAGGTGGTGGGACGCAACATCCTCGATGGTCGTTGGACGTTCCAGATGGTCGAGGAGTTCGACGACATCTACTGGGCGCCGGTCCGGGCCGAGCTGCGTCGCCTGGAAGCCGAGCACATGGGTGGGAAGCGCCACGTGTTCGAGTCGGAGATGAAGGAGCGCCGGCGCACCTCCGGTCGTGCCGGCCACGAGGGTCGACCCCCAGACGTCCACCGATCCGACGTGGTGGAGATCACCCACGACGGCCCGAAGGAGACATCGTGACCGACGCCGTGGTGGTGGGCGCCGGTCTGGCCGGTTTGGCCGCCGCTGTCGAACTGCATCGCCGGGGACGGTCGGTGACGGTGCTCGAGGCATCCGACGGCATCGGCGGGCGGGTCCGCACCGACGAGGTGGACGGCTTCCTGCTCGACCGCGGGTTCCAGGTGTTGCTGACCGCCTACCCCGAGGCACCGCGCCAGCTCGATCTCGGTGCCCTGTCCCTCGGGCGCTTCGAACCGGGGGCCGCGGTGGCCATGGGCGGGGCCCTGCACCGGCTGAGTGACCCGTTCCGGCGGCCGACGACGATCCTGCGCACCGCTACCTCCCCGGTGCTGTCGCTCCCCGACAAGGTGCGGGTGGCGCTGCTGCGGCGACGCGTGCTGCGCACCGACCCCAAGGACCTCCTGCGGGCACCGGACCGCACGACCGCCGAGCATCTTCGCCACCTCGGCTTCTCCGACGCCGCCATCGGGCGCTTCTTCCGACCGCTCTTCGGCGGCATCCAACTGGATCCCGAGCTGCGCACGTCATCGCGCATGTTCGACGTCATCTACCGCTGCCTGGCCGAGGGCGACGTGGCCCTCCCCGCCGGCGGCATGGGCGCCATTGCGGACCAGTTGGCCAGCCGACTGCCGCCGGGCACCATCGAACTCGACCGTCCGGTGGTGGAGGTCCGAGCGGGCTCGGTGCGACTGGCCGGGGACACCGTCGTGAAAGGCGACGCCGTGGTGGTGGCCACCGACGGCCCGGCAGCGGCCACGTTGCTCGACCTTCCGCCCGTCGAGGGCCACCCGGTCTCGTGCTGTTGGTTCGCCGCCCCGGCCCCGCCGGTGGCGGCGCCGCTGGTGGTACTCGACGGTGACGGGGTCGGCCCGGCGTTGAACGTGGCCATGATCAGCGAGGCTCAGCCGTCCTACGCCCCCGAGGGTCGGGCGCTGGTTGCCGCTGCCTGTCCGGGCCACCACGACGACGGGTTGGCAGCCAGGGTAACGGCCCAGCTCAGCGCCTGGTTCGGCCCGCAGGTGGACCGCTGGCAGCTCCTTCGCACCGACCACATCGCCCATGCCCAACCACGCCAGGATCCACCCCTGCGCCCACGACGCCGCCAGGATCTCGGCGACGGGCTCTTCGTGACGGGCGATCACCGGGCGACGGCGTCGATCCAAGGAGCGTTGTTCTCCGGACGCACCTGCGGGGAGATGGTGGCCGCACACTTGGCCGCTCGCTGAGCACTCGGCGCCAGCGCGCCGAGCACGGCTAACGAATCGTTATCTATACTGCGCCTCTCGGTTCGGCGGGGCCTCCCGGAGGTGGACATGCACACGGCATCCGACACAGCAACGGTCGACCGAGGTGGCCGACCGCCCCAGCGGCACCGGGCCATCACCGTCCTCGTCGTCGCGCTCACCACGATGTTCGTGGCGTCGGCCTGCGAGGCGGTGACCTTCGACCGAGTCAACGCCACCCGCGCCACGGCAGAACTCGACGAGCTGACGCTCTCGGAGCACCTACGCGACCGGGCGCGCGCCCGTGCGGCTGCCATGTGCGCAGCAGGTGAGGCGACGCTCAGCAGCGACGTACCCGAGGACTACCTCGGCGAGCCCACCACGGCGCTCGACGAACTGGTCGGCGCTGCCCCGCTCGACATGGACGATCCCGACCGCGGACGACGCAACGGCCGAGCCGGGAACCTGCTGTGGGATGCCTGGCGGCACGAGCCGACGCTCGTCGATCCTCACTGGGACTCGATGGGCGTGGGTGAGCACGAATGCGACGATGGGATGCTCTACTCGGCGGTCGTCCTCCGCGACGACCCCCCAGCGCTCGACGAACCGGCTGACATCAGCCAGATCGTGCCCGCCGAGA
This sequence comes from Acidimicrobiia bacterium, assembly GCA_020832495.1. Taxonomy (GTDB): domain Bacteria; phylum Actinomycetota; class Acidimicrobiia; order Acidimicrobiales; family Acidimicrobilacustridaceae; genus JAFIEP01. Next base: position 108,865 of record JAFIEP010000111.1, read on the forward strand.
CGGTCACCTCGCAGGGCTGGACCTTCCAGCGCTACCGCAATCTGGCGGCGCCGTGTGCCATCAGCGGCTACCAGAGCTTTCTGCTCGGCGCGCCGACCGGCAGCGACCCAGAAGCTCCCGGACCGCTCTACGTGCGCATGCGCGGCGGCGGCGTGGGTTGGTTCGACGTCGACGGCGCTCCCCGCCCGGGCCCCCACAACAAGTCCGAGGAGTCGCTCAACACCCAGCTGGGCTACGTCGACGGCGGTGTCCTACGTCGGACGCTGGAGGTCGTGCCTGGCATGCGGGTGCTGGTGGTGTCGATGTGCAGCCACGACATCTATGCCGGCAACCAGACTTTCGACCCCTACAACCCCAACCTGACCGCCGACGGACGGACTCGGCCCACCAGCGGTCTCACCGCCACCAAGGCGGCCGTGCAGTTCGCCCTGGACACCTACGCCACCGACCAGTACATCCTGCACGGCACCAGCGCCGGGGGCTACGGCGTGTACCACGTCGGCTGGGCCCTACAGCGTCAGGGGATCCCACCCACCGCGCTCATCTCCGACTCCGGAGTACTCAACCAGGCCTGGCTGACCTATGTGGCGGAGACGGGCATCAGCGGATCCTCGGGATGCGAGAAGAACACCGAGGAGCGCGGCTTCGGCGTTCTCGGACGCACCGATGCGGAGATCCTCGACCCTGCCAACCAGCCGCATCTGTTGGTGGCCGACGGACGTCTCGAGATCCCCACCATGCACGTGTGGAGCGCCGGCGATCACGCCCTCTGCGGCGCCGTGCCCATCCCGTGCCCGCTACCCGACGGGTCCACCCCCACGTTGTGGGCCGCCGACTGCCAGCACGAACCGATGCGGCTGGCCATCGCTGGACTCGACCCCGACCATCCCTCCACCTACCTCCGGCTGTGCGTCGAGGGCAACCGGCCGACGCCCTGCGACCACCACGTTCCCACCCGGGGCGACCGCGTCAACACCGACCCGGGCGCCCCGGCGGACTACAACGGCGCCATCGTCGACTGGTTGCTCGACCGGCTGGCGGACGACCCGACCTGAGTACGGAAGGCGGCTCCCCGCCACCTCGCCAGATCGGTCGTCTACGCTCAGCCGACGCACCATTCGGGGGAGGTCAGGATGTCGGGTGATCCGACCAACGTCATCGGGCGACGCGTGGTTGCCTTCATCGTGGACGGCGGAGCGCAGCTGTTGGCCTTCGCCCTGGTGGCCTGGCTGCTGCACGTCCCGCTGGAGGCGACGCTGCTGCCCGCCGCGGAGTTGGCCGACAACGCCAGCACCGAGATACTCATCGCCAGTTCGTTCCCCCTGCTCTACTTCATCATCTTCGAGGTGATCATCCAGGGGCGACTGGGATGGACCCCCGGCAAGCTGTTCTGTGGTCTGCGCCTGGTGAAGCGCAACGGCCGCGCCCCCGGCATGCTCCGCGCCGCCGTGCATGCCTTCCTGGTGAGCCTGGCCGTCAGCTTCGGCATCCTCGGGGCCGCCCTGTTCCTCGTCCTCGCCTGGACCACCAAGGGCCACCGCCACCCTGGCGACTACGCAGCCGGCACCTACGTGATCGACTCCTGGTCGTTCGGCCACGAGCTCGTCATGACACCGCGTGGGATGCGAGCCGGAGGGAAGTCGGTGACCCGCTCCGACGCCAAGCAGATGATGGGCGGCGACGACACCGGCGCCGACATCCTGATGGCCCGCACCAAGCCCAACGAGCCGGTCTACGCCAAGTCACGGGGCACCTACATCGTGTGGCGCACCAAAGAGGAGCAGGTGTTCGAGCTCGACCAGGACACCAAGCAGTGGCACCCGCTCGGGTGAGGAAACCCCGCGCAGGTCGCCACGAGCATCAGACGTCGGCGGGGAACCAGTTGCCGTGCGCCCCGAAAGGCACCCGTTGCGGCAGGGGCACCACCGCCACCGCCTCGCCGCCAATGTCGGCAGCGTCGAGCACGTGCAACGACGTCACGTCGGTGGCATCGTCGTGGGCCAGCACCACCACCCAGCCGTCGTCCTCCGCGGCGTCGGGGCCCGCCGGGGCGAACACCGGCTCGAAGGTGTGCACCCCCTCGCCGCCGAGGTCGTGGCTGACCACCGAGCCGTCGGCCAAGTCGTAGCGGTGCACCTGGGAGCCGAACCCCAGGCGATCGGCCCGACCCAGGTCGGCCAGGTAGGCATAGCGGGCCTCGAGGCCGACGAGACGATCGTCGATGCGCGGGAAGTCCACCGGACGGTCGTCGAGTTGCTGCTCGTGCACCGTCCCTGCGGCCAGGTCGATGGTCCACCGCCACAGGCAACCCTGGGCGCCCATGTCACCCATGCCCTCGCGCATGAGCGCCGGGATACGACAGACGTCGACCACGATCTGCTCGTCGCCGGTCTCGAAGGAGTTGACGACGTGGAAGACCGAACACGGCTCGACCTCGAACCAGCGGATCTCGTCGCCGCGCCCGTTCCGGGCCAGGACGCCGAGGCGCGCCCCGGCATCGGGATCGAACCCGAAGCCGGTACCACCGAACACGATGGGCAGATCCAAGAAGACGGCGTGGTGCTCGGTGATGGTGAAGTCGTGCATCATCACCGGTCGGGGTAGCTCGATGACCTCCGACTGCACGAGCCGACCGCTCGCATCGGCACGGTGGTAGGTGAGCCACGGCTGGCGCAGGAACTGGTAGCCGAAGAACAGCAGCTCGCCGGTGCGCGGACAGACCTTGGGGTGGGCGGTCATGGGGGTGTCGAGCAGGCCGTCGAAGTCGAAGGCTCCGACGGTGCCCAACCCGTCGTCGAGCTCCCACGGCAGGTGGGCCTCCTCGAGCGCCAACAGGCGCCCACCGTGGCGCACCACGCTGGTGTTGGCCGGCGATGCCCGCAGGTCGCCCACCGCATCGAAGACATCCATGTCGTGCTCGACGAAGGGTGTGCGCACGTAGCGGTTGCGATACGACACCCGACCCTCGGCAATGTCGATGCCGTGCACCATGCCGGCACCGAAGAACCAGTGCCGTGGCACCCGCCCCGGTGGGTTGAAGCCGTTGCGGACATAGGAGCCCTGCAGCCCGTCGGGGAGCTGGCCCTCGATCGGGGCCACGGCGGTGACGTCGTCGACGGTGATCTCCTCGGCCACCGGGCCGTAGTTGCCGCGTACCCACCACCGCGCCGAGCGGTCGAAGCGGAGATCCCGCACCGAGGTCTCGGGCTCGGTGGGCGGGTCGACGACGGTGGCCTCATCGGTCATGGTTCGAGGTTAACCACGTTCACAGCCAGTCCCTCGGGTCGGAGCGACGACCACGGCCGAGCGGCCCGTCTCGAGCGATAGCGTGCGCGCCATGACCCACAGCACGGGAGCATCGACCGCCTGTAGCGCAGCGCAGGCGGTGGCCGACATCTCGAGCGGCGAGCGGGTGTTCATCGGCAGCGGCGCGGCGGAGCCGGTGTCGCTGGTGTCGGCCATGACCGAGCGGGCCCCCGAGCTGCGGGACGTCTCGGTGCTGCACATCTACACCATCGGCCCCGCCCCCTACGCCGAGCCCGGCTACGAGGAGTCGTTCCGCCACATCTCGTTCTTCGTCGGGTCCAACGTCCGCCAAGCGGTGTGGGAGGGTCGGGCGGACACCGTCCCCATCCACCTCCACGAGGTGCCGCGCATGTTCGAACAGCACCACCGCCTCGACTGGGCGCTGGTGCAGTTGAGCCGACCCGATCGCCACGGCTACTGCACGGTGGGGGTGTCGGCCGACGTGGTGGTGGCAGCCATGCGCAACGCCCGCCACGTGGTGGCGGAGCTCAACCCGCAGATGCCCCGCACTCACGGCAACAACCAGATCCACATCAGCGAGTTGCACGCCACCGTCGAGGTCGACACCCCGCTCCCCGAGGTCGTCCCGCCCGAGGTCGACGAGACGATCCGACGCATCGGTGAGAACGTGGCCTCGCTGGTGCGCGACGGGGACTGCCTCCAGGCAGGCATCGGCAGTGTGCCCAACGCGGCGTTGGCCGCGCTCACCGGTCACCGGCACCTCGGCGTGCACACCGAGGCCCTCACCGACGGCATCGTGGATCTCGTGGAGGCCGGGGCCATCGACAACTCTCGCAAGCACCGCAAGCACGGCAAGACGGTGTGCGCCTTCGTGCTGGGCACCCAGGCGCTCTACGACTTCGTCGACGACAACCCCTCGGTGGCCGTGCACGGCTCGGAGTACGTGAACGACCCGGCGGTGATCGCCGGCAACGACGACGTGGTGGCCATCAACAGCGCCCTGCAGGTGGACCTCACCGGGCAGGTCAACGCCGACTCGCTGGGCAGTTCGATCTGGTCGGGCTTCGGGGGCCAGGTCGACTTCATCCGGGGCGCCGCCCAGAGCCGCAACGGCCGGCCGATCATCGCACTCCCCGCCACGGCCAAGGGCGGCACGGTGAGCCGGATCGTGGCCGGTCTCGAACCCGGTTCCGGGGTGGTCACCACCCGTGCCGACGTCCACCACGTGGTCACCGAGTACGGCGTCGCCGATCTGTTCGGACGACCCGTGCGCGAACGCATCGAGGCTCTCGTGTCGATCGCCCATCCCGACCACCGCGACGGGCTGCTCGACGACGCCCGGCGCCTGGGCCTGCTGCGCTGAGCCTGCGTCCCGACCCGAGCGGTAGGGTCCCGGGCATGGACACCGAGCTGGTCCGGTTCTCAGGCGACCTCACCCCGGTCCCACCACTCGGGGTCGGTACCTGGGCCTGGGGTGACCGCAACGTCTGGGGCATGGGCGGCTACGACACCGACCTGGACGAAAGCTCCATCACCGAAGCCTGGCAACGGTCGCTCGACGCCGGCATCGCGCTGTTCGACACCGCTGAGGTCTACGGCGACGGCGAGAGCGAGCGGATCATCGGCCGGCTACTGGCCACAGATCCGACCCGGCGGGAGCGGGTGGTGGTGGCCACCAAGTTCATGCCGGCGCCGTGGAAGATCAACCTGGCCACGGCCATGCGCAACGCACTGGAGGCGTCGCTGGAACGGTTGGGCGTCGAGCGGGTCGACCTGTACCAGATCCACGGACCGATCAGCCTGCGCTCCCACGGCGCCATGGCCGAGGCCCTCGCCGGCCTACACGCCGACGGGTTGGTGCGCGCCGTTGGGGTGTCGAACTACTCGGTGAAGGAGATGGGGTCCATCCACGCCGAGCTGGCCGCCCGACACCTGGCGTTGGCCACCAACCAGATCGAGTTCTCGCTGCTGCGCACCCGACCGTTGACCAGCGGACTGCTGGCTGCGTGCCACCGGTTGGGCGTCGTGCCGCTGGCCTACTCCCCCATCGGGCAGGGTCGGCTCACCGGCAAGTACTCCGCGGCGAACCCACCACCGGGTCGCCGGACGTTCTCCGCCCATCCGATGGAACAGGTCGACCCCGTCGTCGCCGAGTTGCGCCGCATCGGCGAGGCCTGTGGCGGGCGCTCACCGGCGCAGGTGGCCCTGCGGTGGACCATCGAACACGGCGCCATCCCCATCCCCGGCGCCAAGAACGGCGAGCAGGCCAGCCAGAACGCCGGCGCCCTCGGCTGGACGCTCGGCGAGGAGCACCGGCGGGCGCTCGACGCCGTGGCACTCGAGGGCAAGCGCACGCTCCCGCTGCGCGTCTGGCAGCACGGATGAGTCGACGATGATGCTTTCGCTCCGGTCCCGACGCCTGCTGGCCACCTCATCGGTTGCGGTGGTGCTCGTAGCCCTCGGCTGCAGCAGCGAGGGGGACGAACGGGCCGAGGACGCCTGCACCACCGACGTGGCCTTCGTCGGTCCCGACGGACCGGTCGACCTCACCTCCACCGGCGCCGTGTCGCTCGGACGGGGCGCCACGTACACGATCTACGTCGCCGACGACGACCTCGACGTGGGCGACCTGAGTGCTCGCACTGCACCCGAGGTGGCCTTCGACGCCACCCTGGTGACGTTGACCATCGGCGTGTTCAACCCCGACGGCACCCCACCACCGCTCGCTGCCGGCGAGGTCGTCGACTACACCCCCGAGTTCGGGGTGACGAGCTTCCGGGTCACCTCGCAGACCGGCGACGAACTGTTCGGCGACAGCACCGGCGCCGAGGGCACGGTGACGTTGGTGGAGGTCGGCGGTCGGGTCTGCGTGGAGGTGGACTACGCCGACGGCGAGAAGCAACTCTCGGGCACCGTGGCGGCCGACGTGCGGGCCCGCTGACCTGCGGCGTCGATGTTCCCCGCGGTACGGACGAGCACGTCGACGGACTACCGTGCACGCACCATGTTCGGTGCTCATTGCTCCACCCGGCCGCGTCACGGCTCCTCGGTCAGGATGTCTCGGCACAGGACGGTGGCGGCGGCGATGGCAGCCGCGCTGATGGCCGTCGGCTGCTCGGGTAACGGCAACGGCTCGTCGGCCACCAACTCGTTGGACGCCGATGGCACCTGTCCTGCGCACGACGTCACCTGGACACCCCTCGGCGGCGATGACGGCAACGGTGGTGCGGTGTCGCTCGACGAGGTGCTCGTGGTCCGCAACGCGGACGGCACCTTCGTCTCGATGCACCTCGCCGACCGCTCCCTCGACGCCGTGGATCCCGAGCGGCCGCTCGAACCACCCGACACCGACGACGGCGGGACCTCGGTGGTGGTGTCGGTCCTGACGGTGAACCCCACCAACGATCCCGAACCCATCGAGGACGGCACGGTGGTCGAGTTCGTCCCCGAGTCGGGACTCTTGACCTTCCGGGTGGCCACCAGCCACCACGGCGACCTCCTCCGCGACCGCATCGGCGCCGAGGGCACGGTCACCGTCGACGTGCTCGGCGACGTGGTGTGCGCCCGGATCGACTACCGCGACGGGCGCCAGCGACTGCACGGGGTGGTCCACGCGCCGACCAGGGTGGTGGAGGGATGACGCCCCGGCGGCTGCTGGCCGTGGTGCTCGCCGGGTTGCTCACCGCTGCCGGCTGCGCCGGCGACGACGAGGCCAGCGCACCACCAGCCCCGGTCACCGGTGACCGTTCGGAGGCCGTCGGTGCCGCCGACAGCCCGGCGCTCGAGTTGGTGGCCGACGTCGACCTGTCGGTGGCGGTGGCGGCCGATCCGGTCTCGGGGCGACTGCTGGTGGCCACCAAGGACGGTCGCCTCGTGGCCGTCGATGCCGACGAACCAACGGCAGCCGAGGAGTTGATCGACATCACCGATCGAGTGTCGGACAACTTCGAACAGGGCCTGCTCGGCGTGGCCGTCCATCCCACCGGCAGCCACGTCTACCTCTCCTACACCGACCTCGACGGCCACAGTCACATCATCGAGTTCGCCATGGCCGACGGACGTCCCGACCCGGCAACCGAACGTCTCGTGATGTACGTCGAGCAGCCCGGCGAGAACCACAACGGTGGCACGCTGCGCTTCGACGACGACGGACTGCTGTGGATCAGCCTCGGCGACGGCCACGCCCGCACTGGCCTGGGACCCGGCACCAGCGAACGAGCCCAGGACCTGACGTTCCTGCACGGCTCGATCCTGCGGATCGACCCACGGGCCGACCTGACCGATACCGAGATCGGGTACGGCATCCCCGACGACAACCCCTTCGTCGGCGTGGAGGGCGCCCGACCCGAGATCTGGGCCTACGGCCTGCGCAACCCATGGTCGTTCACCATCGACCCCGCCACCGGTGACCTGTGGATCGCCGACGTCGGCCACGACGACTGGGACGAGATCAACTACGCCCCGGCGTCCGAGGGCGCCGGCCGAGGGGCCAACTACGGCTGGCCCACCTACGAAGGCCTCGAGCCGTGGGATGGACCGCCCCTCGACGATCACGTGCCACCGTCGGAGGTGTTCTCCCACGACGACGGGTACTGCGCCCTGGTCGGCGGCCCGACCTATCGCGGTGAGGCGATCGAGTCGCTGGTCGGCTGGACGCTGATGGGCGATCTCTGCCACCCCGAACTGTTCGCCGTGCGCCCCGACGGCCAGGGTGGCCTCGAGGTCCGTCCCTTGGGCATCGAACTCGACGGGGTGGTCGGCTTCGGGCTCGACGTCGATGGCGAGGTGCTGGTGGTCACCGGCCGCGAGGGCATCCACGCCTTGGTACCGGCCTGAGCGCTCGGCAGCCGGGACCCGGTCAGCTCAGCAGTGGTCGAGCCGTCGCTCCGAGCAGTTCCACGTTCTCCGGCCGATGGCCGTTGGCCGCCAGGTTGGCGGTGATGCCGTCGGCACCCGCATCGAGCACCCGCTGCAGCTTCTCGCCGACCTCGTCGGGGTCACCGATGTCGAGCATCGAGTCGACCAGTGCCTTGGTGGCCTCGTCGGCGGTGTCGAGGTCGATGCCCCGCGCCGCCAGGAAGGCACTGGCGTCGGCGTAGGCCTCGTCGTGGGTGGGGGCGATGCACACGTTGCGCTGCACGCTGACGGTGATCTCGCTGCGGTCCCGCCCCAAGCGCTCGCAGTGCGCCGCCAGCGCGTCGAGCTTGCGGGGCACCTCGTCGACGCCGCAGGTGAGGTTCGACTCATCCGCGTACTGCGCCACCATTCGCAAGGTCTTCTTCTCACCCGACCCACCGATCATCACCGGCACGTCACCGAGCGGGGGCGGCTGGTTGATGGCGTCGCGCACCTGGTAGTGGTCACCGTCGAAGGTGGGACGCTCCCCGCGCAGCATGGGCAGGATGATCTGCAGCGCCTCCTCGAGCTTCTCGAACCGGTCGGTGAAGGTGCCGAAGGGGATGCCGAAGGCGTCGTGTTCGAGTTCGAACCAGCCGGCCCCGATGCCCAGCTGGGCCCGCCCGCCGGAGACCACGTCGAGCGTGGAGATGATCTTGGCCAGCACTGCGGGGTTGCGGTAGGTGTTCCCGGTGACCAGGGCGCCGAGGCGAACCGTGGTGGTGTGCTGGGCCAGCGCGGCGAGGAGCGTGTAGCACTCCAGCATGTCGTTCTCGGGCGGGCCCAGCATCGGGAGTTGGTAGAAGTGGTCCATCACCAGGACCGTGTCGAACCCACCCCGCTCAGCGGCCTTGGCCTGGCGGGCCACGGTGTCGAACAGCGCGCTCGGCTCGACGTCGGGATAGGTGAAGTTCGGGATCTGGTAGCCGAGCCGGGTCATCGGTGCTCCTGGGTTTCGCCCGCCGGGCAGGCTGCGCCGGCGGGACTCCCCAGCCTGCCTTCTTGCCGAGCCGCTGTCCACGACAGCCGAGCGGAGGGCCGGGGTGGCTGCTAGCTTCTGGACGTTGAGTGCATGACCAGGGGGGGGTTCATGAGCCAGCAGCGCGCTGAGACGCCGAGACGCCGAGACGCCGAGACGCCGAGACGATGGTGGCTGGCCGGGTTGGCGGTGTGTGTCCTGATTGCGGCGGTGCTGCCGGCGGCTGAGGCGTCGCCGGGAGGTGACGGTGGCTCGTCGGGTGCGGCCGGG
>JAFIEP010000112.1 GCA_020832495.1 Acidimicrobiia bacterium
AAACTGGCTTTTTTGGTTTTTGGCCACTACGCTTGCGTCGGCGCCCTGGGGTTGGGTGGCGTTGGGGGTGCCCGACCCGCGCGCAGGGGGGCTGGGTTCGGCGGATCTCGTCGCGGCGGCGTGGGACGAGCGCCTGCACGCCGGCGCCGCTGCGGTCGGCCTCGCTGTCGCTCCAGCCACCCTAAGGTGACATCCCCCGCTCAGTCGATCAGGGAGGTGGATAGGGCTCGAACCCGTGGATCTCCTGCTGCTCTCGGATGTAGGCGATGAGCAGCTCGACCTCGTCGTCGTTGAGCCCTTCGATGGGGGGCATGTCACCGAAGTCCCAGTGATGCGCAGGTGTGCCCTGGCGGATCGCCATCCGAAACGTCGCGTCAGGGTGGTGGTCGGGGGCGTACACCTGCGACAGATGTGACGGGCCCTGGTCGGTGCCGCGCAGGTCGTCACCGTGGCACGACGCACATGTCTGTGCATAGAGGTCGGCACCTGCCGAGGATGTCTCGGTCCCATTGCTGGTGCCGTCGTCCGAGCAGGCTCCGACGAGGCCTGCCACGAGGAGGTAGGGCATGGCGTGCACCCAACGAGACCGCCGTCGGGTCGCTGTCAGCTTGACCACCCGTGAAACGGTAGCGTCAGCCCTCGTCGCCAGTCTGCTCACGTGCAGCCGTGGATCCCGTCCTCGTTCTCGAGGATCCGGTAGGCAGCGGCGGTCTCGTCAGCGAGGGTCCGGGTGAGCTCGGCGGCGCCGGGAGACCGGGAGAGCATGGCGGTCTCCGCCTCTGCTTTGGCGGTGGCGACGCGTGAGGCGGCGATGGGGTCGATCTGGCGCAGGTCGGTGTCGATGGCGTGCAGGGCGTTGTGGGGCCTGCCGTTGAAGGTGGCGAGTGCCGCGGCGGGGTCGGTGACGGCTTGGTCGGCGGCGAGGCAGAGGTCGTCGACGACCATCTGGGCTTCGGCGGCGCCCAGGTTCGACTGTGCTTGGCTGACGAAAAATCCCACGAGCGCGAAGAGGACGAGGATGCCGACGACGAGCACCCAGACCTTCGGAGCATCACTGTCGGTGTCGGCCATGGGGTCCTCCTCGGCGTCGAGACGCCGGTTGGTGGGTACCCACCGGAGCGAGCGGCGTGGCCGGAGGGGTCACACGCTGTGGGCGATGGGGGTGTGCGTGGTGCGGTCTGTCGGCGGGGCTGCGACTGGCTGGCTCGCTCGGGTGGCGACGGCGGCTCCGGCGGCGCCGATCAGCAGGGGCAGGTGGGAGAGTTCGTCGAGGATCGACACAGCACCGGAGGTCACGTCGACGACGCTGAGGGCGAGGGTGATGGCGGCGGCGAGCACGGCGACGGGGAGCAGGCCGGCAGCGAGTCGGTCGGGGCGCCAGGCGGCGAGCGCGTAGCCGCCGTACAGCGCGGTGGTGAGAACGTCGGCATGGCGTCCGTCGGTGGAACCGAGGTGGGAGTGGCCGAAGACGCCGGCCGCGTCGAGGATCAGCACGAGCGGACCGCTGGCGGCGGCGATGCCGAGAAGGACCCGACCGAAGGTGGCGTGGCGCACCGGCGGCGCTTCGCGGGCGATTCGGGTGACGGTTGCGGTGACCGGTGCGGGTGCCATCGGGGCGCGGAGGCGAGCGTGTCGGGTGACACGGTCGAAGGTTGCGGACCAGCACTGGCAGTTGTTGCAGGTGTCGAGATGGGATCGGGCGAGCGCGTCATCGTCGGCTTCGTCGTCGCGGTACGCGCAGAGCCATTCCCGGGCGTGGGTGCAGTTGGTGTCGTCGCCGGTCACTCGCTCGCCTCCTCTGCGTTCGTCTCGTGAGCTGCGTCGGTGTGGTGGTCGGCGTGCCAGGCGTCGACGAGCGCCGATTTCGCCCGGAACACCCGGGAGCGGATCGTGCCGACGGGGCAGTCCATGGCGACAGCAGCGTCGGCGTAGCTGAACCCGAGCATCTGGGTGAGCACGAACGCCTGTCGTGCGTCTGGGGCGAGCGCCGTGATGAGCGCGCCCAGGTCGACGTAGCCGGTCCCGTCACGGACCGGTATGGCGACGGGGTCGGCGGGCACCGGCGCCCGCTTCGCTCGGTCGAGGGTGTCACCCAGGCTGCGGCGGGCCAGAACCACGAACCACACCCGTACCGGGGCGTCGCCGCGGAACCGGCCGATGGCGGTGGTGGCCCGCAGGAAGGTCTCCTGGGTGGCGTCGTCGGCCAGGTCGCGGTCTCCGGTGAGCGACCAGCAGTAGCGCCAGATGTCGTGGTGGATCCCGGTGCAGAGCGCAGCGAAGGCGTCGCTGTCGCCACGAGACGCCCGGCGGGCCAGCGCGTCGGCGTCGTGATCGGCCAGTGTCCGCCGCCTGGCGTCGTGGCGCGTCTGGCGTCGGCTCATGTCCAAAGGGGTGGCTCTTCCGTTCGGGAAAGTTCCACGGGAAAGGGAACTTTTCCGTGTCTGTGGGCCACCCTATGGCGTATGCACCCAACGACCCGGTCAGCTCATCCCCGACGCGCCCTGCTCGCCGCAGTCCTCGCCGTGGTCCTGCTCGCCGCCGCGTGTGGCTCCGACTCCACAGCTGACAGCAGCGGCGACGCCGGCGCGGGCGACAGCGGCAGCACTGGTGAGACGGCCATCAAGGTGGCCACCTCGATCCCGCCGCTGCAGGACCTAGTGGCCCGGGTGGCCGGGGACCGCGCCGAGGTGTTCAGCATCGTCCCTGCGGGAGTGGACGGCCATACCTACGAGCCGACCCCCGGCGACGTGCGGAGCCTGTCGGAGGTGTCGCTGCTGTTCGTACCGGACGTGAACCTCAATGCCCGCGTGACCGAGTTGGCAGGTGAGAACCTGCCCGACGGCGCGACGATGGTCGACCTGAACGCCCGGGTCGTGCCCGGTGAGGAGATCATCCACGCCGACTCCCACAGCCACGGCGACGGCCCGGCCCATGGGCACGAACCGAACGTGCACACGTGGACCAACATCTTGTTCACCCTGCCGATGCTCGACGAGATCGCCGACGAGCTGATCGCTGTGGATCCCGAGGGTGAAGCCACCTACCTGGCCAACCGCGACGCCCTGGCGGCTGAGATCGTCGAGCTCGAGGCTGCGGCCCGTGCCGCGCTGGAGACGATCCCGACCGAGAACCGCACGTTGGTCGTGTACCACGACTCATGGTCCTACTTCGGCCGTGAGTACGGCTTCGACGTGGTCGGCGCCCTGCAGGCCGTCGACTTCGCCGAGCCGTCAGCGTCGGAGATGCGCGGCATGGTCGCCGAGGTGCAGGCTGCCGGGGTCCCGGCGTTCTTCGGTAGCGAGGTGTTCCCCACCAGCGTCCTCGAGCAGGTGGCAGCCGAGTCCGGGGTCGACTACGTCGGGAACCTGTCCGACGACAAGCTCCCCGGGGCGCCCGGCGACCCCGAGTACAGCTACGTGGGGATGATGGCCGCCAACGTGCGCTCCATCGTCGAAGGTCTCGGTGGCGACGCGTCCGGCCTCGATGACGTCGACCCGGCTCGTGGCTGAGCCCGTCATCTCCCTGCGGGGAGTGACCGCGGGGTACCGCGGCGTGCCCGCCATCGAGAACATCGACCTCAGCATCGCCCCTGGCGAGATGGTCGGCCTCGTCGGCCCCTCGGGATCGGGGAAGTCGACGATGTTGCGGGCACTCACCGGCACCGCCGACCTCTACGCCGGCGAGGTCAGCCTCAACGGCGTCCCGGTCCGTCGGGGGCACCCGACGCGCGCCATCGGTTTCGTGCCCCAACTCACCAGCATCGAGCCCGATCTTCCCTTGCGCGCCGCCGACGCCGTCCTGCAAGGGTTGGCAGCGACCAGCCGCCGGGTCCCCTGGTACTCCAAGGCCGAACGAGCCAAGGCGCACGCACTGCTCGAGCGCCTGGGCCTCGCCGGCTACGAACGCACACCCATCGGTCAGCTCTCGGGTGGCCAACAACAACGCCTCCTGCTGGCCCGGGCGATGATCTCCGACACCAACCTCGTCATGCTCGACGAACCCACCAGCGGCGTCGACCTGCAGACCCTCCAGGACATTCTCGGCTTGCTCGCCGACCTGCGCGCCCAGGGCACCACCATCTTGTTGACCACCCACGACCTCAACTGGGTCGCCGCAGGGCTTCCTCGGATCGTGTGCATCAACCGACGGATTGCCGCCGACGGCCCGCCCCGCGCGGTCCTGACCCCCGACATCCTCGAAGCCACCTACGGCGCCCGGGTCCGCATCGTGCGCGACGGCGACCGCATCCTCGTCACCGACCACCGCACCGTCCCCGCCTGACGTCATGCACCTCCTCACGGAACCGTTCGAGTACGACTTCTTCACCAACGCCCTCATCGCCGGGGTGCTCGTCGGTGCGCTCTGCGGCGCGCTCGGCGTGTTCGTGGTGCTGCGCCGTATGAGCTACATCGGCCAAGGCCTCTCCCAGAGTGTCCTCGGTGGTGTCGCCCCTGCCGCTGTCGCTGGCATCGACCCCTACCTCGGCGCCGTCGCCGCCACCCTCACCGCCGGGTTGCTCATCCACTACGTCGGCCGCCAACACGGCGTCCGACCCGACGCGGCGATCGGCATCGTGTCCACGGCCATGTTCGCCTTCGGCGTCGCACTCGTCTCGGTCAACCGTGACCGAGCGGTGAACCTGACCGACCTGCTCTTCGGCAACATCCTCGGGGTCACCACCACCGACATCGCCCTCGTGGCCAGCACCGCGGTGGTCATGGCCGTGCTGGGGTTCGTGTTCTACAAGACCCTCACCTTCACCGTCGTCGACGCCGCCGGTGCCGCCGCCCACGGCGTGCGAGCCGCCAGCATCGAACTCGCCTTCACCGTTGCGCTCGCTGCGGTGGTCGTCGTGTCGATCCGTATCGTCGGCGTCCTGCTCATCGCCGCGGTGATCGTGATCCCCGCATCCACCGCCAGGCTCGTCAACCGGTCCTTCGGTCCGCTCGTTGCCACCTCAGCGCTGCTCGGCGTGAGCGCCGCGGTGATCGGCCTGTTCGTCTCGTTCCACGTCGACGTCGCCAGCGGCCCCGCCATCGTCCTCACCTCCAGCGCCGTGTTCGCCGCCGTGCTCGCCGGCACCGCGGTCACCACCGGACTGGTCGTGCGTCGCACCCGCGCCCACCACAGCGAACAGCTCGCCGCACGCACTGCGTGAGCTGCGCGGATGGCGGCTTCGGGCCATGACCACGGACTCGTCGTCGGTGTGCTCGGTCCTCGGCCGGGCCCCCGGGCTACAGTGCCGGCAGTCGAAGCGTGCCGGCAGGGACCGGCGAGCCCGGGGGGCGCCATGCCATCGAGGGGTCACCGAACGCTGGTGGCGGATGCAGACTCGGGCACGCTCCTGCAGGACCTGCCGTTCTGTGGCGTGTGGGCCATGACCACCTACGACGCCTGTGACTACGGCTGCGAGTACTGCGTCACCTACGCCCAGGGTCGAGCTCGACCGTTGGTGGCGCGTGGTGAGGTGGCCGACCGCCTGCGGCGCGAACTGGTCCGCATCCCGCGTGGCGTGACGATCGCAGCCGGCTGCCTCGTCGACAACTACCCCGGCACCGAGGCCGACGAGCAGGTCACCCGTGAGGCGCTCGAGGTGCTGGTGGAGGACGGCCGCGAGGCGTTGATCATCACAAAGGGCACGACGGTGACGCGCGACATCGACCTGTTGCTCGCTCACCCGAGCATCGACGTGAAGGTGTCGATCATCACGCTCGATGAGGAGGAGGCGGCCCGCCTCGAGCCTCGCGCGCCGACGCCGGCCGCCCGCTTGGCGACGGTGCGGGAACTGCACGACGCCGGGGTCGAGGCCAGCGTGATGGTGCTGCCCATGGTGCCGGGGGTGACCGACGTGCGGCCCATCATCGAGTGGGCCGGTGGAGAGATCCCGGTGTCCATCGGGCCCATGTCGGTGATGAACCCGGTCATCGCCACCAGTCGGTTCGGACGCGACTTCGATCAGCTCGAGGTGGGTCGCCAGTACTACGAGGAGATGCGCTCGGTCGGCCCGCACCCGAACGTGCAGTGGCTGCGACCACCGTACGCCGACTACGACCCGGCGGTGACCTTCGCCGGCAGGTCGTGCGAGCAGACCGAGGCCACCGGCGGCGTGGGTGACAGCTCGAGTCGTGCCGAGCAGGTGGTCCGCCATGTACTGGCCGCCGAAGTGAACGCCATCGGTGTGTTGGCCATGGAGGTCTTCTCGCCCTACGTGCGCATCTACCGGGGACGGCCGCCGGCGCGTCGGCTCGCCGACCAAGGCCGCGGTCTGCCCGAGGTGGCGGAACTGACCGCTCGCAGTGCCGGCCTGCGGCGCACGGTTGTGAGCGTCGATGTGGACGGCGATCTGGTGTCGGCTGTGCACTCGATCGAGGGAACCCTCGACGAACCGTGGGACGAGACCCCACCTGGCACCCGGGCGCGCCTGAGCCTCGCCAGTGCCTTCCGTTTCGACCGCTACGGCATGATCATCGAGGTCTGGCAGGAGGTCATCGAACTGAGCTTCGACGCCTGACTGCTGGGTCGCAACGGCGGGCGTGGAACGCGGCCGCAGGCCGGGATCGGTTGGTCCCCGGGTGTGCACGGTGGATCCAGCGCTCTACGGTGTGGCGATGCGTGCCGCCGTCCTCGTGGGCCACGGAGGACCTGACCAGCTCGTAGTGCGTGAGGTCGCCGACCCGGTTCTCGGCCCCGGCGATGTGTGCGTCGAGGTCACAGCGGCCGCCGTCAACAACACCGACATCTGGACCCGAGAGGGTGCGTACGGTCCGAACCCCGAGCACCCGACGGGCTGGCTCGGCCTGCCGATCGAGTGCCCCCGCATCCAAGGGGGCGATGCCGCGGGTCTGGTGCGAGCGGTCGGCGACGGGGTCGATGCCACACTCGTCGGTCGACGGGTGCTCGTCGATCCGGCCGAGTACGACGCCCCTGGCCCCGACGCCACGCCGGTGCGGATCCTCGGCTCCGAGCGAGACGGCGGCTTTGCCGAGCGCTTGGTCGTGCCGGTCGGGCAGGTGCACGACGTGACCGACTCGCCGCTCGACGACGGCGAGCTGGCGGCATTGCCCATCGCTGCGGGCACTGCCATGGGGATGCTCGACCGGGCCCACGTGGGGAGTGGTGACACCGTTGTCGTGACCGGCGCCTCCGGCGGGGTGGGGATGGCCGCGGTGCAGTTGGCGGCGGCGCTGGGCGGTCGGGTCATTGCGGTGTCGTCAGCGGGGAAGGGCCCGGTGCTACGCGACGCGGGTGCCGCCGACGTCGTCGACCGGGCGGCTCCCGATCTCCACCGCCGAGTCGCCGATCTCGCGCCGGGCGGTGTCGACGTGGTGGTGGACGTCGTCGGCGGGGACGGCTTCGGTGAGTGGGTCGGTGTCCTACGACGTCACGGCCGGATCGTCGTTGCCGGAGCCATCGCCGGTCCACACGTCACCATCGATCTGCGGGCGCTGTACCTCGAGCAGCGCCGCATCATCGGTTCGACGATGCACACCCGCGCCCAGTTCGAACGTCTCGTCGACCTGGCGCGGCGGGGGAGTGTCCGCCCGGTGGTGGCGGCCCGGCTGCCGCTCGAGGAGATCCACGAAGCGCTGCGTCTCCTGCGAGCGGGCGACGCCATCGGCAAGATCGTGCTCCTGCCGCCTGCTGGAGTGTGAGCCCGAGCGGCGACTGCCGCCACGTCGGGGTGCGCCTCACCGGGCTGCGACGCTTCGGACACTGCGGCAGGTCGATCAGGGTCGACGCCCGGGGGCGAGCCGGAGGTCGGCGGTGATCCGTGACGGGTCCCGGCCGAGCAGCTCGAGCCAGCGGCCGTGCGCTCGCACTGCGCGCCACACGGACCGGTGTTCGTGATACGGAAGACCACGCTCGGCACAGAGCACCCGGAGGCGGGTCGCCATCGCCGGGTACACGGTGTGCGGCAATCGGGGGGCGAGGTGATGCTCGACCTGGTGGTCGAGGCCACCCATGATCCAGCGGACGAACCCGCCGAGCAGCGGCAGCCGACATTCGATGCCGGCGGTCGTGCGGAGCTGGTGCACCTCGAACGATTCCTGGTGCTCGGCGTCGGACCGACTGAGGAACTCGACCACATCGGTGCAGTGAGCCAACTGGAACATCATGGCCAGGGTGAAGCCCACCAGCCACGATGCGCCGAGGTAGAAGAGGGCGACCCCCCACCACGGGTGGAATAGGAGCGGGATGACGACGGCCCACCCGAGGTGCACCAGCTTGCCGCCGGCGCCGACCGCCACGTCGCGAGGTGTGGGTGGACGGGGGAATCGGTCGGTGCCGAAGCCACCCTTCAGTAGGGCGACGACGTCGGAGACGATGAACCACTTCAACGTGAGGATGCCGTACAGAACCCACATGTAGAGATGCTGGTAGCGGTGCCACCGACGCCATGGCTGCTGGGGGGCCAGTCGAGCGAACGGCGACTGCTCGATGTCGCTGTCCCGCCCGACGACGTTGGTGTGTGCGTGGTGCAGCGTGTTGTGCTTGAACCGCCACACCCACGAACTGGCCCCGAGCACGTCGGCGCTGTGGGCGACGACCCGATTGGCCCGCCGGGACGCGCTGAACGCCCCGTGGTTGGCGTCGTGGAAGATGCCGGTGCCGACGGCCACGACACCGACGACGAGCAACCCGGCGAACCCGATCCGACCGATCCAGCCGGCAGAGGAGAAGACGAGACCCCAGTAGGCAACCGCGACGAGGGCGACGATCCCGGCAGCCTTCAGGTGCAGCCGTCGACGTCCACGCCTGATGTCGACATCGCTGGGTCGGACCAAGCTGATCAGGGAGGGCGCGGACCGTCCGAGCACCGGTGGGTTGTCGATGACTGAGGACATTGCTCTCGGTTCTGGGAGGCATCGTTTCGACGCGCTGCCAGGGGCCGGAGCAGCTCAGGAATCGTCGGGTAACCCGCTGCAGTGTGGTCAGGGCGGGAGACCCGTGGCGGCCATGCTACCGCTCCGGTGCGAGCCACAGACCTGCGGTCGGGGTTGTAGTGACCACTGCCGTTCGGCGCTGGGTAGGGCAGTTCGACGGGTCATGGCTCGGTCGGTCAGCCCCCGAGGCGCATCGAGGCGATCACCAACCCTGCTGCGGTGAACACCGACCCAGCGAGCCACACGGTCATCCGGTTGAGCTGCCGTTCCATGCCGATCCGCAGGGTGGCCATGTCGGTGTGGAGTTCGTGGCGGAGGGTGGCCATGTCGCTGTGGAGTTCGTGGCGCAGGTCGGCCATGTCGGTGTGGAGTTCGTCGCGGAGGCTGGCCATCTCCATCAGGAGTTCGCCGCGCAACTCGGACATCTCGGCCCGCATCTCGGCTCGGAGCAGGTCAAGCTGTTCCTTGGTGGCGGGCTCTTCGACGTCGCGGGCCGGGAAGTAGGAGAGCATCTCGGCGGTGACCTCCTCTCCGAGCATGGGGGTGAGTCTTTGGTAGATCGTGCTGCGGGAGCGCTCGCTCAGTGCCATCGGATAGGCCTCGGCTGGGGTCGAGTGGGATCAATGGTCGGCGCAAGGCCGACGAGCCGGGGCCCAGATGGGGCCGAGTGAACGCTTCCAACGATACTGCTCGACTGCAACCGCCGCATCGGCACTCGGTCTCCGGGCAACAGATCGCGACCAACGCACGTTCGGCATCGGCCGGACATACTTGGGTGGTGCCATCGAGGATCGCCACCAACGTCACGGTCAGCAGGGCCGAACTCATCGAGTTCCTGCGTCCCCGGCACCGTGTCATCTTGACCACGACGCGTGGCGACGGGTCGTCGCAGTCCTCACCGGTTGCCGCCGGTGTGGACGGCGAGGGTCGCATCGTCGTGTCGACCTACCCCTCGCGCGCCAAAGTGGTGAACGCTCGGCGGAACCCGGCCGGCTCGGCACTGGTGCTGTCCGACGAATGGAACGACGCGTGGGTGCAGGTATGGGGCTCGCTCGAGGTGCTCGACCTCCCCGATGCGTTGGAGCCGCTGGTGGAGTACTACCGGTCGATCGCCGGAGAGCACCCGGACTGGGAAGAGTACCGAACTGCGATGGTCGAGCAGGGCAAGTGCCTGCTGCGCCTCGGTATCGAGCGGTGGGGCCCGATCGCCACCGGCGGGTTCCCGCCTCCAGATGAGAGGGTCGGGCCATGACCGACTGGATCGAACTCACCCGTCGTGCCGCCCTGGCGTCGCACCGCCTCGTCGGCTGGACCTACTGGGACCCGACCGGGATTGCCAACTACGCGGCGCTCGGCGTGCCCGACGGTCTCGGCTACTACATCGCCACTCGGGGTGCGTCGCTGGGCGAGGCGGGCAACGCCGCTGTCACCGCTGCATTCGGCTCGATCCACGGCGACTTCGTGGCCGTGTCGCTCGACCTGTGTCGAACCCACACAACCTTTTCGGAGGCGTTCTCGGCGCGAGATGCTGCCGTCGTCGAGGGGCTGCACCGGTACGCACCAACGGTGTGCGAGGGGCTGGCCGACCTGTGCGAACCGCTGTGGGAGGCCGCCGATTCGTTGCCCATCACCGGGCGTGTGCTCGCTGCGTCGTTGCGCGAGTGGCCCCGACCCGATGACCGGCTCCTGTCGGCCTGGCTGGCGGTCAACTGCATCCGGGAATGGCGCGGCGACACCCACTGGGCGATCCAGGTCGCCGAAGATCTCGATGGCACGATGGCGGGGATCCTCGACGGTGCGTGGCGTAACTATGCCAGCGACTGGTTGCCGCGCAGTCGAGGAGCGGATGATGCCGCCCTCGATGCGGCCGTGGCCCGGCTCGAGTCCCGCGGGATGGTCACCGACGGCAAGGTGAACGCGGCGGGTATCGCCTATCGCCAGGATCTCGAAGACCGTCTCGACCGCCTGTGTACCCCGGCGTGGGAGCATCTCGGCGAGCGTCACACCGTGGAGTTCCTCGATCTGGTCGAGCCAGTCGGCCCTGCCCTCGTACGGCGCATCGACGAGACTGCTGGTCCGAACTGGATGCCCGCCGCACGTAACCGGGCACCGCGCCCCTGACGTTTTCGAGAGGTGATCCGATGCAACCCACTCGTGTCAGCGTCGACAACTTTGCTCGAGCCGAGAGCGACCGCATGTTGGCGGCGATCAGCGAGCAGGCCGGCGGGGTGAACGTGTTGGGGCACAACCGGGTGCCGACACCACTGGACATGCAGACGGTCATCCGGATGAACCGCGACACGCTCTACAGCTTCGCGGTCGTCGACCTGGCCGACGGCGCCACGCTGACCGTGCCACCGTCGGGCGATCGCTACGTCTCGGTCATGATCGTGAACCAGGATCATTTCATCAACCGGATCTTCCACGATGCCGGTGAGTATCGCCTCACCATCGACGAGTTCGACACCCGCTACGTCCTGGTGGCGGTGCGCGTCTTCGTCGACCCTGCCGACGCTGCGGACGTCGCCGCCGCCAACGGGGTGCAGGACGGCTTCGCCATCAGCGCGGCGTCGGCGGAGCTCTTCATCTTGCCGGTCTACGACGAGGAGCGCGCCACGGCCGTGCGAACCGCAATCTTGGAACTGGCCCGGTTCGCCGATGACTTCGACGGCGCGTTCGGCTCGAAGGACGAGGTCGACCCGGTTCGCCACCTGCTCGGTAGCGCCGGCGGCTGGGGTGGCCTACCGCTGTCGGAGGCCAAGTACCTCAACGTCGATCCGGGGTTGCCGGTCGGGGAGTACCGGCTCACTGTGCGTGACGTCCCCGTCGACGCCTTCTGGTCGATCTCGCTCTACAACGCGGACGGGTTCTTCGAAGCCAACGAGCTCGGGGTCAACAGCATCAACAACGTCACGGCCACCCCGAACCCCGACGGTTCGGTGACCGTGCACTTCGGGGGATGCGGCGACGGCCGGCCCAACTGCCTACCGATCATGGGCGGCTGGAACTACACGGTGCGCCTGTACAAGCCACGCCCCGAGGTCCTCGACGGCTCCTGGTCGTTCCCGGCCGTCGAGGTGCTCCCCGGCTGAATCGCCCTGGTTCCACATCGCTCAGTCAGGCGTTGGGGAGCGAGCGGATGTCGACTGACGAGAGAGTTCTCTCTCGACAGGAGGTTGCTCTCATGATGTCGTTTCCGGTGTGACGATTCGCGACGAGCAGCTCGCGCTCACCCGCGGGAGAATCCTCGAGACCTTTCTCGAGCTCAGTCAGGAACCCGGCGGGAAGCGCACGAGTGTGGCCGACGTGGCCCGACGCTCCGGCGTGTCCCAGGCCACGATCTACCGCCACTCTCGCGACCGCGATGCCTTGGTGGCCGCCGCCGCCAACCACCGGTTGGCCTCGTCGACGGAGCCCCTGTCCACCTGGGGGTTGTCCCAGCTCGAGGCCCACCTGCGCGAGCTCTGGCGCAAGTTGGCCGGCAACGTGCGTGTCGCCCGCGAGGGCGTGCACTCCGACGCTGGCCGCGAACTGCGTGTTGCCCGCTTTGATGTGTTTCGCACCGAGTTGCTCCGTCTGCTGGACGAGTTGGGCGTCGACACGGCGTCGACCGAGGCGCCGCACCTCGTGGCGTCGGTGGCGCTCGTCACCAGCGCCACCGCCTTCCTCGACTTCCACGATCGGCAGGGCTTGTCCCCCGACGAGGCGGTGGACGTGGCTATGTGGACGACGACGCAGCTGCTCGAGCGCGCCGGTGTCGACCTGTCACGCCTCGAGCGACTCGATCCAGGGTCGGAGCCGGAGACGGAGCCGTCATGAGCCAGCCACTCGAATGGACACCCCCTGGGCCAGGCTCCTGGGAGCTGGCAGCCGACCACTACGCCCGCCCGGTCACGACTGCCATGTTGCCGTTCCTCGACGTGTGGTCGGAGGCGTCGACGGCATGGATGCTCGACGTCGGCCTGCCCATCAGGTCGGCATCCATGCGGCCGGTCAACGGGCTGCCCTACGTGAACATCGACGACGGCAGCGGTGGACGAACCCCACCGCCGCCGTGGGTCATGCGCGTCGCCGTCAAGCTCATGCCGTCGATGCGGCGCGCCGAGCGACGACTGTCCGAAGTCTTCAGCCAGCGGCCCTGGGTGGCCGGGCTGGCCGCCTGGTACGAGGAAGGTCGTGCCGCAGCCACGACGCGAATGCTCCGCCTGGCACGGACCGACCTGGCTGCGCTCGACGATCGGGAGCTGGCAACGCACATCGAAGGTGTCGCCGCCGAGGTGATGGCCTCAGGGCGAGAGCACATCCGCATGCACGCCCACGATTCCGTCCCGGCCGGGTTGTTCGTGGTGACCGCCATGGACTTCGGGTTGGAACGTGGCGAGGCCCTTGCCCTGTTGGCCGGATCGTCGCCGGCGTCGACCGGCCAGAGTGACGAGCTCCTCACCCTGCGGCGGGCAGTGGATGGACGGCCGGCGAGATCACTCGACGAGCTTCGGGACCTCGGCCCCGAGGTGGCCGACGCCCTGGACGATTACCTGGCGCACCACGGCGCCCGCGTCGTGGACGGCTACGACATCGACGCCCTCACCATCGGCGAACTGCCGGACATGGTGCTCGCCCTGGCCACCGCACCCATCTCGGAGCCCAAGGACCAGGGGGCAGCCACCGACGCTGCCCGGTCGCTCATCCCGGCCGAGTGTCGCTCGACGTTCGACCGGCAACTCGCCGATGCCCGCGCCGCCTACGGGGCCCGGGACGACAACGGCGGCATCCTCGTGGCCTGGCCCACGGGTCTGCTCCGCCTGGCCATGCTCGAGGCAGGCCGTCGGATGGTGGACGGCGGGCTGCTGGACCGGAGCGAGCTCGCCCTCGAGGCCACCGTCGACGAACTGGTGTCAGCGCTCGGCGGCGGCGCGATCGACCGATCCGAGCTGCACGCCCGCCGCCACCACCGTCGAACCCTGACATCGGCTGACGCTCCCCGAGTGCTCGGTCCGCCGGCAGCGCCACCTCCCGAGGGTTTGTCCGGATCGCTCGGCCTGGCCATGCGCGTGAGCGCCTTGTTCACCATGGCCGTCGACGTCGATACCAGCGACGAGTTGCGCGGGATGGGCATCGGTGACGCCAGCTACACCGGCCGGGCGCGGGTCGTCGACGGAGGACAGGGTGCGCTCGATCGATTCGAGCCGGGCGACGTCCTCGTCGCGCCGATGACGTCGCCGTCCTACAACGTGCTGCTGAGCCTGGCCGGGGCGGTGGTCACCGACGAGGGAGGTCCCCTGAGCCACGCGGCGATCATGGTTCGCGAGCTGGGACTGCCTGCGGTGATCGGTGCGGCGGGCGCCACCAGCGTCGTGGTCGACGGTGACACCGTGGCCGTGGACCCGGTCGCCGGCCTGGTGACGGTGGAGGCCCCCGGCGGGGCTCCTGCTCACCCCTGATGACCCGTCAGAGAGGAAGTACCCTGAGCCGATGGCCTCCGACTCCGCTGCTGACTCGGCTCGTCAGCTCACCGCCCGGTTCTGGCAGGCGCTCTATGACCGCGACTGGGACCTGGTGGCCAGCTTCTTCGGTCCGGCCAGCACCTACACCGACATGTGCACGCCCACCGACGACGTGGCCGTGGGCCCCGACCAGATCGTGGCTCGCCTCCGCCTGGGGCTTGAGCCCATCAGCGGCTACGACCACCAGTTGCTCGCCGTGGTGGCCGAGGACACCACCGTCGTGACCGAGCACACCGAGACCTGGCACTGGCGTACGGGCGAATCGGTGGTGCTCCCTTTCGTGAGCGTGCAGGAGACCAACGGCGAGCAGATCACCCGCTGGAGCGACTACTGGGATCTGCAGACCCTGCTCGGCGCTGCCCCGGCCTGGTGGATCGACCACATCATGGTCGGCTGGCAAACCGACGGCGATAGCGACACCGATGCATGACCTGGTGATCCGCGCCGGCACGGTGGTCGACGGCACCGGCGCGCCACCCCGCACGGCGGACGTGGCCATCACCGACGGCATCATCACCGAGGTGGGCCAGGTCGACGGGCCGGCGACCCGGACGGTCGAC
>JAFIEP010000141.1 GCA_020832495.1 Acidimicrobiia bacterium
CGCCCGCAGCGGTCGAACTGGTTGGCGTGATCTGCTGGCGGCACGGTA
Source organism: Acidimicrobiia bacterium (assembly GCA_020832495.1). GTDB lineage: Bacteria > Actinomycetota > Acidimicrobiia > Acidimicrobiales > Acidimicrobilacustridaceae > JAFIEP01. The sequence continues at coordinate 49 of JAFIEP010000141.1, forward strand.
TGGTGAAACCACGCCGCGGGGTGGAGCAGTCTGGTAGCTCGTCGGGCTCATAACCCGAAGGTCGCAGGTTCAAATCCTGCCCCCGCCACCAACGAACATGCAGGTCAGGGCCCCGCCGAGTGCGGGGCTCGACTGCGTTTCGGGGCCCGCGTCAAGCCTGCGTCAAACGCACCGAGACGGACGGGGCCGGAGTTGGTGCTGGCTTGGCGCCCACGGAGCGCAGCTGGAGCGCGGCGGCCGTTGTCGGAATCGAGGCGTCCGGTTTCGACCCGATGTATCGTTTCTCGAGGTCGGCGCATGCTGGGCCACTGTCCACAGGAGCGTCCCGAACCCCCGCAGCCCTTGGTGGCTCCAGCCGGCAGGACCCGCGGCTAGCGTCTGAGCCGTGGGGAGCACTGGACGGCAAGCGGGCGAGGAGGTTGAACATGCTGCCGCCTGAGCTGTTGCAGGCGGTGGCCGATCGCCAAGGCCGCATCGCGTGTGTCGTCGGAGCTGGGTGTTCTCTGGAGGCTCCGACCAGCTTACAGCTCGCTTCCGTCTACTCGGAGCAGGCCTTCGAGACGCTGAAGCTCAACGGTGTGCTCGGCGATGGCGACTGCAATCCCTCGGACCTCTCGGAAGTCGCGTCTGCGGTGTTCTCCAAGGAGCAGAGCCAGGCCCCGTTAGTGAAGGCGCTTCCCCGAACCGACTACCAGCACGCGCGCCCGAACCTCGGGCACCTCCTCGGGGTGGCCCTCATGGCCGAGGGGGCGATCTCGTGCATCGCGACACTCAACTTCGACATGGCGCTGTCAACCGCGATTACCCAGTTGCATGTCACCGAGATAGCGACCGTGTCCGGGCCGCATGACCTTGGAAGCTTCGGGGACAAGACGCTCGTATACCTCCATCGCAATGCCTATGAGGCGGACAGCGAACTCTGGATACTCCGCAGGGAGGCGATCGACGAGCAGTGGGAGGCGGGGTGGGAAGGCGCCGTTGCCGAACGGATCTCGTTGTCCCCGCAACTCGTGTTCGTAGGACTTGGGTCCAAGGCCGCGGCACTGACGGAGTCGCTCCGCCGTGTAAAGGCGCGAGTGCCCGATCAGACCTGCACCTACGTGGTCGACCCCGCGACCACGAGCGAGTTTGTCGGCGAGGTCGAGCTGGCCGCTCCCGAGCACCATATCCAGCTGGGGTGGATCGAGTTTATGACCATGCTTGCGGGCCGACTCACCGCCGAACATGATTCGACGATCGTCGACGCTTGCGACGAGCTTGCCGAGGCGTTTGCGTGGGGCGACGGAGTTACTACCGTCCGCCCAGTGCTGGATGCCCTCGGGCGCCTGAACCTCGTCGAGCTTGGCTTGATCCGTGGTCAATGGCTGGGGACCGGTGCTGGAGGGTACGCCATCGAGGACGCAGCCCACCGGTCCTATGTTCCCGACAGCGACACAAACCGGAAGTACATCGCAGACCTGGTCTTGGGGCTCGGTGCCCTTGTCGCATCGGAGGACTGCACCGTAGAGGTAACTAGTGCGGGGACGGTCAAGCTTGAAGCTCCCTCGAGTTCCGAGGGACCGCTGACCGTCCGGCTGGTTTCCGGGCGAGGGATAGAACCCTGGGGTGTGATTGATCAAGTTGAGAAGACCTGCAGCGACACTGGGCCCCTAAACGCTGATGTTATTCTGTATGCGAGTGTGCGGACCAAGCCGCCCATTGCCCCGGTAGCACCGAGCGAGATCGTTGGAGAGATACCTGCCGATGACATCACTTATGCCGTGACGTCCCCGAGGACCATAGACGTCGACGATCTGCGTACCGACCCCGACCTTCGCTCGGAACTCGCTCGATGAGCGATATCACCGCTGCCGAGGTCCTTGGTGCCGCTAGCGGGCGTTTGACGCTAGCGGGGTTTCGGATTGGTCCGGAACTCCGTCTCTACAGCGGTGAGCAACTCCGCTGCTACGAGGATGATGTCAGCATCGTCGGGGTTGCTCAGTTCCGATCGTGGCGCGCGCTTCGCGACGGCTGGATTGACGCCCAGTCTGTCCTTGTGGATCTTCTCTCAGAGCGTCTGGATCGCCGGGATCCGAAGGCCTGGGAGGGGTATTTGGTTCTCCTGACTCTCGACCGTGCCTCAATAGCTTCAGAAGTTGATGAGATTCGACGTGACACTTCCCGCCTCCGCAAGATCGTTGCGACCGGCGAGGACATGACCAGCGTCGCCCAAGTTGAGGACGCTCTTCTGCCCGTCCTACCGCTCTCGGGAGGAGTGCTCCGTCATGACGCTGGCAGTATCCTCGACCGACTGCCGGGCTTGCTGGCCCGGAAGGGTATTGATAAGGGCCTCACCCTGCGCGTACTCGAAGCGTTCGAGAACGACCGACCGTTGATGGCAGCGGTCGATGAGTGGAGGTCTGAGCAGTGAGGCTATCTAAGGTAGAGATCAGCGGATTCCGCGGGTTCGCTGGTTCACAGACCTTTGACCTTTCAGCCGATGTCGTGCTCGTAACTGGACCGAACGGCACGGGAAAGACCTCCCTCTTTGACGCTGTCTTGTGGGCGGTGACCGGCAAACTGGAGCGACTCAAGGCGACCCCACAGGCAGTCGTGTCCAAGTACTCCGAGTTCGGCGAAGCACGTGTAGAAGTGGAACTTCTTGACCACCTGGGTGCATCCGTGATTGTCCGCCGTCGCCAGGTTCTGGGGGATGCCCCCTCGACCCTGCTGGTGGAAGTCGCCGACGGGAGGATCACGGGTGCTGCCGCCGACGCCGCCCTGGTGAGGTACCTCTATCCCGAAGGTGCTTCATCTGTGGACCCCTTCAAGTCCCTGGACCGGTCGCTTACGCGAGCTGTCTACCTGCAGCAGGATGACGTTACCTCCTTCATAAATGAGGATGACGAGCGCGAGCGATTCGCGATCGTCGGAGAGATCGTCGGCGCCGGCCGGATCGGTGAGCTCATCGGTGCGCTCGAGCGTGAACGGAGTGCTTGGACCCGGAAGACAAACCGGCAACGTGAAGACAGCCTCAACCCGCTGCAGGATCGCCGTGGCCGCCTGGTGGCACAAATCTCCACGACATCCGACCGTTCCGATGACGCGGAGGAGATGCGGGATCGATGGAGTACCTGGTTGGCGAGCGCCGGCGAGCTGGTCCCACTCCCAGCCGGCGAAGGCATGGAGCGCTCCCCCGGGCAGACAGCCACCCACGTGTTGGAGAGCATCGGCGAGATTGTTCGTGGCCACGAACTCCGTCGGGGCCGGTTGACTGAGCTCCGGGACTCGCTCGCGACGATCCCCCCCGAGGTTCTCGGCCGGACCGACGCAGAGGACCGGTTAGCAGCAGCCGAAGCGCTGGTAGAGTCATGTTCCGCGGCGGTCGAGACCGCTAGGGCCGCTGGAGCAGAAGCCCGAGACCAGCTCCTCCGGGCCGCCGCTACCGCCGACGAGGTCGCAGGTTTGGCACGACTCGCGCTCCGGCACCTAGACGGTAACTGCCCCGTATGCGGTCAGGAGCACAACGCCACAGCGACCGAAGAACGCCTAAACGATCTGATCTCCCAGTCGCAGATGCCCAAAGTCGAGCCTGATGTCGGACTCGTTCCAGCGGTCGATGCACTGAAGATCGCCGAGCAAGAGCGCAGGGCTGCCCAGGCGGCGCTGGACGAGATCGATCGGAGCGAAAGAGCACGAGCTGCTGCGCTCAATGCGGTCGCGTCTGAAGCTGCCGCACTCAATCTCCGCCTTGGCGATGGCCCTGCGGCAATGCTGGAAACAGTCGAGGTGCAGGTCGCAGAGCTGAACGGCGTCATCGCCGAGCTGCAAGATCTTCGGCGAGCCGGCGAGCAACTCGCGGCCGGGTTCGCCCGCCTTGCAGATGCTGCTCGGACAGCGGAGCTTAGCGCGGAGCTACCAGACCTAGATGCAGAGATCGCCCGGGTGACTACCGAACTCGATCAGCGTAGCGCGGTCAGCGATGACACTCGCCGGCTACACGAGTCCCTACGTGAGCTATCCGAGTCGCTGGTACTGAACGAGCTAGAGAGGATCGAGCCGCTGTTGCGGAGCATCTACGCGTCCGTTGACCCGCACCCGTCGTTCAAAATTCCTCGGCTCTTCGCAGAGATGAAGGGCGGCCGAGGTCGACTGTGGACCGAGCTGGAGGACCGAGTCGCTAGCATCAATGGCTCCGTTCCCGGACACGTGCTTTCCAGCTCACAGCTGAACGTGCTCGCAGTGGTCACCTTCTTGACCATGAATCTGTCGGCGGGACGGCTGCCACTGAATCTCGCAGCGCTGGATGATCCGCTGCAAAGCCTGGACAGCGTGAACTTGCTCGGGCTCGCTGACCTCTTGCGTCGGGCCCGGGGGAGTCGACAGCTGATGGTATCCACGCATGATGAACGGCTTGCCAAACTGTTGGAGCGCAAGCTTCGGCCGGTGGGCCCGAGTCAGCGAACGACCGTAATCACCTTCGATGGGTGGGACCGCACCGGCCCCCAGGTCCAGGTTCGTGACCTTGAACCCGACATCGCTCCGCTGCGTCTCGTCCGAGGCACCGGCTGACTCCATCCAGTTCCACGAAGCGTGGTTCTCCGGAGTCGAGCGGGGCTCAGCATCTGTCGTCCTGGTTGACGCGTTTGGGCGGGAACTCGATGTGCTGGAGGGCGGCGCGCCCGTTGGGCCCGCGAGGCATTCACCCGGCAGCGATCCGAAGCGCCCGCATTTCACCGACCCGCTTGGCAACCGCACTTGTCAGACACTCGTTCGCCAGCGCATTCGAGTTGCAGCTTGGCGGACGCCGCCGGCCACAGTTGTGCGGCTACGGGTTGTGGCTGGCGTCCTCGTCCTCGTCACCCCGCACCAGTGATGCGATGAGAGCGGCCGCTTCGGCTTGCATGCCGGGGAGTGCGTGGGCGTACTGCTTCATCGTGAACGCTGGACTCTCGTGGCCGAGCCGCTCGCTGATGACCTTCACGGGTACCCCGGCACGCAGCGCGATGGTGGCGTGGGTGTGTCGGAGGTCGTGGAGGCGGATGCGGGGCAGGTCGGTCTTGGCGATGGCCCGCTCGAAGCTCTGGCTGAACGTGTCGGGGTGCAGTGGCGTTCCGTTCTCCCGGCAGAACACGAGGTCGTTGCCCTGGTAGTCGTCTCCCCATCGGTCCCGCTCAGCCTGTTGACGGTCGTGGTGGCAGCGGAGTTGGCGGATGGTCTCGGGATCGAGGTCGATCACCCGTGCCTGGTGGGTCTTGGGCGTCGATTCCCGCACCTCGTAGGCCACGGAGATTATCGTGTGGCGGACCGTGAGGCGGGCGGCGTCGAGGTCGACGTCAGCCCAGCGCAGGCCGAGCACCTCGCCTCGACGCATGCCGGTCATGGCAGCCAGGTGCCAGGCAGCTTCGAGGCGTGTCCCAGCGATCGAGGCGAGGAAGGTGCGGAGCTGGTCGGGGGTCCAGAAGCGCAGCTCGGTCGGGCCGGCCTTTGCGGGCTTGGGTGGGCGGGCCCGTTCGGCGGGGTTGGTGCCGAGCAGTCCGGCGTCGACGGCATCGGCGAGCGCCTTGTGGAGGGTCGTGTGGAGGTACCTGACGGTCTTCGGGCTGAGCCCGCCCTTGCTCTTGCAGTGGCCGGACTCGAGGAGTTCGCTGTAGGCGGCGTTCAGCAGCGCGGCGGTGAGCTCGCGCAGCGGACGGTGGCCGAGGCGGGGGAGCACGTGTAACTCGAGGTTGCGCGAGTAGGAGTCCCACGTGCTGGGCTTCACTTGGGCGCGCATTGACGGTAGCCAGGTGTCGCGCACCCACTCGGCGAGGGTGACCTTCGAGGGCTCGACGTAGGTGCCTCGGTGGTACTCGGCGACGATCTCGGCCCGGGCGGCCTCGGCGGCCTTGCGGGTGGGGTAGCTGCCGTGCCACTTCTGGCGGCGCTTGCCGTTCGCGTCGCGGCCGAGGTCGATGACGACGTACCAGAGGGCCTTGGTGCGCCCGGACCGGTCGGTGGAGACGCGCTTGTGGATGTGCCCGCGCATCGGTCAGGCCGCCGTGGACGTGCGGTCATCTTCCGCGCCGAGCCAGGCCAGCAGGGCGGGCACCGGCACGACGACTCGTCGGCCGAGGCGACGGGTGGGGATCTGCCCTCGGCGGGCTGCCTCGTAGGCGGCGCTGCGTCCGAGGCCGAGGAGCGCAGCGGCTTCCTCGACGGTGAGCGTGACGCGATCAGCGACGGCGTCGAGGGTGAGTGGGGGATGAGCAGTCGTATGCTCGGCCATGTCGGGACCTCCCGGGGTTCCGGCCAGGCCCCGGGGTGTTGGCGCACCGCCGGGGCCACTTCGAGTGTGAATGTCTAAACCATTAGACACTACGAGTGGGGCGCTGTCAAACCCTTTAGACTGCCGCCGATGTCACCGCTGGTTCGCACGGAGGACTTGATCGACGCACACGATGTTGCTGACATTCTGGGACTGACGCACCCGAACAGCGTCAGCACCTACCTGAAGCGGTACACGGACATGCCCCGACCAGTGGTCGATCTCGGCAGGGGCCGCCCACGGCTGTGGCTGCGCCCCGAGATCGAAGCGTGGGACGCCGAGCGGGTACACCGGTAGGGGGCGCGATCGGCGACTGAACGCGACGGGGGCGAGTCGACAGAGCCGAACCTGAGATGCCGTGGGCGCCGGCAGCCAGTCGACTGGCGAGTGAGGCGCTTGTTGTGGACGACTAGCCACTGGAGGAGTAGCTCCACGCCACTCGACGCATGAGCGCTGTAGAAGATGCAATCATCGAGACGACGAAGCGGCTGCGACAACTCGCGAAGGTTCGGCGAGCCGAGACGCGGACCTGGTTGTTGCGACGGTGGAGAAGCACGAAGTGAGCCTCACATCAGTATCTGACCGATCCCTCGAGTCGTGGCTTTGGGAAGCTGCGAACATCCTGCGCGGGCCGGTGGATGCATCGGACTTCAAGGCCTACGTGTTCCCGCTGCTGTTCCTCAAGAGGATCAGTGACGTCTACGACGAAGAACGTGCCGCCGCCCTCGTCGAGTCCGGTGGTGACGAGGAGTACGCCAACCTTCCCGAGCAGCACCGCTTCCAGATCCCCGAAGGCTGTCACTGGTCGGACCTGCGAGTGCGTTCCACCAACGTTGGTGCCGCCATCACCAAGGCGATGCGCGACATCGAAACGGCGAACCCCGACACCCTCTACGGCATCTTCGGTGACGTCCAGTGGACGAACAAGGACCGGCTCTCCGATGCACTCCTGGTCGACCTCGTCGACCACTTCTCGGGGATGAACCTCGCCAACGAGTCGGTGCCGAACGACGTGCTCGGCGACGCGTACGAGTACCTCATCAAGAAGTTTGCCGACCTCACGAACAAGAAGGCCGGTGAGTTCTACACGCCCCGCTCGATCGTCCGTCTCATGGTCGAGATGCTCGACCCCAAAGAGGGCGAAACGGTCTACGACCCGGCATGCGGCACCGGCGGCATGCTGCTCGAAACGCTGCACCACATCCGAGCGCAAGGTGGCGATGAGCGTCTCATGCTCGGGCGCCTTTACGGCCAGGAGAAGAACCTCACGACCGCAGCTATCGCCCGCATGAACCTGTTCCTGCACGGCGCCGAAGACTTCCAGATCGTGCGCGGTGACACGTTGCGGACACCAGCGTTCCTCACCGGTGACCGCCTGGCCACCTTTTCCTGTTCGATAGCCAACCCGCCTTTCAGCCTCACCGCATGGGGGGAAGACGCGTGGCCGTCGGACCCGTGGGGACGCAACATCGCCGGCACCCCACCCAAGAAGTACGGTGACTGGGCTTGGGTGCAACACATGATCGCCTCGATGGCCCCCAAGACCGGCCGGCTCGCCGTCGTGCTACCCCACGGCGCGCTGTTCCGCATGGGCGCCGAAGGCAAGATCCGCTCCGCCGTGTTGGACATGGACATCATCGAGGCGGTCATTGGCCTCGGACCCAACCTGTTCTACGGCACCGGGCTCGCCGCGTGCATCGTGGTCGCCCGCCGCCGCAAGCCCGTCGACCACAAGAACAAGATTCTGCTCATCGACGCAGCCGACCTGTTCCGGCGAGGCCGAAACCAGAACACCCTCGAGCCCGAACATGTCACCGAACTGCTCGAGCTGTATCGATCCTTCGGCGATGTCGAGGGGCGTTGCCGAGTGGTCACCCTCGACGAGGTTCGAGCCCAGGTCGGCAACCTGAACCTCGCCGGCTACATCGCACCCATCGACGACGAAGAGATCCCGACCGTCGCCGAGGCGACCGCCGCTCTCAAAGCAGCACTCGAAGCGGCATGGGCCGCTGAGGAAAAGCTCGAGAAGTTGCTCATCGAGCGGGGGCTCGCATGACAGGCACCCGGATCACCCAAAGCGAGCTCGAGACCTACCTGTGGGGCGCCGCGACGCTGCTGCGTGGCACGATCGACGCCGGAGAGTACAAGTCGTTTATCTTCCCGCTGCTGTTCCTCAAGCGCCTCTCCGACGTCTACGACGAAGAGAACGCCGCAGCTCTCGAAGAGTCCGGCGGTGACGAGGACTACGCGGCACTCCCCGAACACCACCGCTTCCAGATCCCCGCCGGCGCCCACTGGGCAGACATCCGAGCCACGACCACCAACGTCGGCGCCGCCATCGCCAAGGCCATGCGCGAAATCGAACGAGCGAACCCCCGCTTGAGCGGCGTGTTCGGCGACGCCCCGTGGACGAACAAGGACCGCCTGCCCGACGCCACCCTTCGGGACCTCGTCGAGCACTACTCGGGGGTGACGCTCAGCATCGCGAACGTTCCCGAGGACGAACTCGGTGTCGCCTACGAGTTCCTCATCAAGAAGTTCGCCGACGATTCGGGTCACACCGCGGCCGAGTTCTACACGAACCGCACGCTCGTGCACCTGATGACCCAGATCCTCGACATCCAGCCCGGCGAAAGCGTCTACGACCCCACCTGCGGTACCGGCGGCATGCTGCTCTCCGCCGCCGACGAACTCCGCCGACAAGGCAAAGAACATCGCACCCTTCGCCTGTACGGCCAGGAACGAAACCTCACAACCTCAGCGATCGCCCGCATGAACCTGTTCCTCCACGGCATCGAAGACTTCGAAGTCATCCGCGGCGACACCCTCGCCCAGCCTGGCTTCCTCGACGGAGACCGGCTCCGCCAACACGCCGTATCGCTGGCCAACCCGCCGTACTCGATCCGCTCCTGGGATCGCGCCGCCTGGCAATCCGACCCCTGGGGCCGCAACCAGTACGGCACCCCACCCCAAGGCCGTGCCGACTACGCCTTCTGGCAACACATTCTCGCCAGCCTCGACCCCACCGCAGGCCGCTGCGCCATCTTGTTCCCCCACGGCGTCCTCTTCCGAGACGAAGAAGCCGAGATGCGCCAGAAGATGATCGACGCCGACGTCATCGACGCAGTCATCGGGCTCGGCCCCAACCTCTTCTACAACTCACCCATGGAGGCCTGCATCGTCATCTGCCGCACCACCAAACCCAAAGACCGCCAGGCCAAAGTGCTGTTCATCGACGCCGTCGGCCAGGTCACACGCGAACGCGCACAAAGCTTCCTCACCCCCGACCACATCGCACGCATCACCACCACCTACCGAGCCTTCGAAGACGACCCCGGCTTCGCTACAGTCGCCCCACTCGACGCCATAGCCAACCAGCAGCACAAGCTCTCCATCCCCCTCTACGTCAAGCGCACAGCCGTAACGAGCAACGCCGCTGTCGACCTCGACGCGGCCATCGCCGCGTGGCGCACCAGCTCCACCGAACTCCGCACCGCAGCCACCGAACTGTTCACACTGCTCCAAACCGAGGACGCAGCCTCATGAGCACCGAGGAACAGCGCCCGGGCTGGCGCAAGGTGAAGTTCGGCGACGTCGTGCGCCAGGTGAAGACCACCACGAAGGACCCCGCTGCGGACGGGATCGAGCGTGTCGTAGGTCTCGAGCACCTCGACCGAGAGTCACTTCCGCTGCGCAGGTGGAACGAACTGGCCGACATGCCCGACGGCACGAGCTTCACCCGGATCTTCAGGGCGGGACAGGTGCTCTTCGGGAAGCGACGCGCCTACCAACGCAAGGTCGCCGTTCCCGACTTCGACGGCGTCTGCTCGGGCGACATCCTTGTTTTCGAACCGTCTTGCGACGACCTGTTGCCCAACTTCCTCCCGTACCTCGTTCAGTCCGACGGATTTTTTGATCACGCTCTCGGCACCTCGGCAGGTTCCCTCTCGCCCAGGACCAAATGGCAGGAGTTGGCCAAGTACGAGTTCGCCCTCCCACCCCTCGACGAACAGCAGCGAATCGTCGAACTCCTCGAACGGGTGAACGCCGCCGTAGATGAGTACCGCTGTCTCGAAGCCAGCGCCAGGGTCGTGCTCTGCGCTCTAAGAGATGAAGCCTTCGAGCAAGCTCAACAGGAGCAGGGCGCAGGAGCACTTGGAGACTTCTGCGAGGTGATCGACTGTGAGCATCGAACCGCACCCGAGGGCTCTGGACCGTGGATGGTCATCGGTACGCCTGACGTCCGTCAAGGCAGGATTCTCCGTGACAACGCCCGCCGCGTCGACGAAGACACGTTCAGGCAGTGGACCCGTCGAGCAGTACCGCGACACGGCGACTTGATCTTCACTCGAGAGGCTCCTGTCGGTGAGGTGGCCCAGGTGATGGAGCAGGATCTTGTGTGTCTCGGTCAGCGGACCGTGCTACTCAGACCGCAAGGAGACGTGGAAGCTGGTTGGATCTTTCATTTGCTTCAATCTCCAACGGTGCAGAGACTCGTCGCGTTGCGCAGTGCTGGTACGACCACCCCTCACCTGAATGTGTCGGAGATCCGAGCCCTCCCGCTTCCCAAACCCTCGGAAGATTTCCTGGCTCGGCAGCTCCAGAAGCTCAGGTCGGTTCAGGCGACGCTGGAACGAGCAAGACTGGCGGCGTCGGCTGCTCAGCGCCTCGCCGTCACCGTTCGCGAGGATCAAATCCGGGGAGGCGACGGTGTTCACTGAAGCGAACGCCGTCGAAGAGTTGCTACTCGACCGGATGGTCGCCGCTGGCTGGACGTACGGACATGGGCCGGCGCTGGCACGTTTGTCGTCGGATCTGATGGTGGAGCCGATGGTGCGGGAGGCGCTCCTGCGCTTCAATCCTGAGATCGCTGCCCGACCAGAGCTCGCCGATGAGGTCATCTACAAGCTCCGCGCCGTCACGCTCGGTGTTGCGGGCGCCGGTCTGGTTTCTTCGAACGAGGAGTTCATGCGATGGGTGCGCGGCGAGCAGTCGATGCCGTTCGGGCCCGACGGCGAGCACGTCACGGTGCGCATCGTTGACTTCGACGACCCATCGAACAACTCCTTCGTCGTGGCCAACCAGGTGACGTGCACGGCTGGCCCTGAGAAGCGCTTTGATGTGGTCGGGTTCGTCAACGGTTTGCCCCTGGTGGTGGGTGAGGCGAAGACGCCGGTGCGTCCGTCGGTGACGTGGGTCGATGGTGCGGCGCAGATCCGCGAGGACTACGAGGTGAACGTCCCAGGGTTCTTCGTGCCGAATGTGTTCTCGTTCGCTACCGAGGGCAAGGAGTATCGGTTCGGATCGATCCGGATGCCGTTGGACATGTGGGCACCGTGGCGTGCCGGCAGCGACGCCTTGCCTGGCCTCGGTGAGGTGGAGTTGGCGGTCGCGTCGATGCTGCGTCCAGATGTGGTGCTCGACATCGCCCAGAACTTCACGACGTTCGCCACCGACCGCAAGCGCCGCAAGATCAAGCTGATCGCTCGGTTTCAGCAGTATGAGGCAGCGAACCAGATCGTGGAGCGGGTCATCGATGGCCGGATCCGCAAGGGGCTGATCTGGCATTTCCAGGGGTCCGGCAAGTCGTTGCTGATGGTGTTCGCCTCCCAGAAGCTGCGGCTCCACCCTGAACTGGGCAACCCGACGGTGCTGATCGTGGTGGACCGAATCGATCTCGACACCCAGATCACCGCCACGTTCAACGCTGCTGATGTCCCGAACACGGTGACCGCCCAGAGCCGCAGCGAGCTCGGAGGTCTTCTCGGTCGCGACGCCCGCAAGGTGATCATCACCACCATCCACAAGTTCGCCGAAGCCGGTGGTGTGCTCAACGAGCGGGACAACATCATCGTGCTCGTCGACGAGGCGCACCGGACCCAGGAAGGTGACCTCGGCCGACAGATGCGCGACGCCCTCCCGAACGCGTTCCTGTTCGGACTGACCGGAACCCCGATCAACACCCGGGACCGCAACACCTTCTACGCGTTCGGCGCCGACGAGGACGAGGGCGGTTACATGAGCCGCTACTCGTTTGAGGAGTCGATCCGAGACAACGCGACGTTGCCGCTGCGGTTCGAGACCCGCTCGGTCGCCCAAACCATCGACCCAGCGACCCGCGCCGCCGCGTTCGCTGAGCTCCCCCA
>JAFIEP010000007.1 GCA_020832495.1 Acidimicrobiia bacterium
CACCGTCGGCGCCGCCGGTTGTCGAGTTGCCTGACTGTTCAGCACCCGTGGCGTACATACGTTCGTAGTCTGCCAAAGGGGTACGACAACAACCCCGCCCCACCACGCCCAGCCACCACCCACCGCAGCCACACCACCACCCACCGCGACCACACCACCACCCACCGACACCACCCACCGACACAACCACCATCGGCGGTGGGTTACCCAACTCCGGTGGGGCAGCGCACTGCGCGCAGTCGAATCCTGCGAGCGGAGGCCTGCAGGCCGGGCGCCAGGACCCTGCAGGTCAGGTGAATGGAACCGTCGCGCCAGCGGACGACCCGCGGCTCAGGTGGCGTCGGGTGCAGGGCGGGTGCTGAAGGGCAGCACCCATTCGGGTTCGCTGGTGTCGTCGATGGCCAGACGGAACTCGAAGCTGCGCCCCGCGGGCAGCGGCAGCGCGGAGAAGTTGATGGCCATCGGCACCGGCAGCGGTGTGCCGGGTGCCAGCCCAGCCGGGCGACCTGCTTCGAGGTTGCCCTGGACGAGGAGTGGCCGTTGGCCGGCCATCACCGGTTGGCCGTCCTCGTCGACGAGCTCCAGCTTCCAGTTGTGCTTCAGGTTTGCTCGGTCCCATGGGATGCGCATCAGCATGGCCACCGCCACCGGCTGAGGTTTCGGCCCCACCATGGCCAGCCCTCCGCCCAGCACGTAGAGCTTTCCGTCGGCCACTTGGGCCGAGTCGGCCAGCAGCATGGTCACGTCGATGAGGGGTTGGTCGAACTCGAGGCTCACGACAGCGCATGCTAGGGGCATGGCGACCGTGGCACGACCCCAACTCAGCGCTCCCGAGTTCGTGGCGCTCTACGCCGGCATGAGTCGGGGAGGCGGCCGCAGCGTCGACGAGTTGGTGACCGAGGCCATCGGACGGCCGGCCCGCAGCGCAGTGGTGGTCGAGTGGTGGACGCCCGATGGCTATCCGGGGGTGCTGGCCAACCCGCCGCTGCTGGACGACGGCACGCCCATGCCGACCCGCTGGTGGCTGGCCGACCCGGTGCTCGGTCGCCTGGTGGGTCGCCTCGAGGCTGCTGGGGGAGTGAAGCAAGCCGAAGCGGCGGTGCCGCCCGCGGAGCTTGCGGCCGCACACGCCCGTTACGCCGCCGAACGCGATGCCCTCCTGCCCGCCGATCACACCGCTCCTCGGCCCACCGGCGGGGTCGGCGGCACCCGCCAGGGGGTGAAGTGCCTGCACGCCCATCTGGCCTGGTGGATCGTCGGCGGCGATGATCCGGTCGGTGCGTGGGTGGCCGCCCGGCTTCCCGGTGGGGACCTCCACGAGAACCCCCGCCCAGACGTGGAGCCGTGACACGGTTCGCCGGTAGGGTCGACGCGTGATCACCTGTGCCGACCCTCGGGCTGCCTCTGCTCTCCTCCAGGCGCCGACCTCGCTGCCGCCGACCGTCGTGGCGGACGCCGTCGGACCAGCCCACACCGTCCGATGACAGTCACCGTTGCCGCCATCGACTGCGGCACGAACTCCACCCGCCTCCTGGTGGCGACCGAGAGCGACGACGGGTCGCTGGCCACGATCGAGCGGCACATGCACATCACCCGCCTCGGCGAGGGAGTGAACGCCTCAGGTCGGTTGGCGCCGGCCGCCATCGAGCGCACCCTGGCGGTGTTGCGCCAGTACGCCGACATCGTGCGAGGTCACCAGGTGGATGCGGATGCGGTGCGCATCGCGGCCACCTCGGCATGCCGAGACGCCGGCAATCGTGACGAGTTCTTCGACGCCGCCGAACAACTGCTCGGTGCGCGACCCGAGCTGCTGTCGGGCACCGAGGAGGCGGCGTTGTCCTTCGCCGGCGCCACCGCCGAGCTGTCCCCGCAACAGGGACCGTTCCTCGTGGTCGACATCGGGGGCGGCTCGACCGAAGCGGTCTACGGCACCACCGAGCCGGAGGCGTCGATCTCGCTCGACATGGGGTGCGTGCGCATCACCGAGCAGTTCCTGCACAGCGACCCCCCGGCCCCCGAGGAGCTGTCGAGCGCCCTGTCGGTCATCGCCATCCACATCGACGACCTCCTGCGGGAGATCCCCGACGCGTCCGAGGCAGCCACCTTGGTCGGCTTGGCGGGCACGGTATCGACCATGGCGGCGGTGGAGATCGGCCTCGCCGCCTACGACCGCGATCGGATCCACCACTTCGAGCTGAGTCGAGCCGCTGCCGAGGACGTGTTCCGCACCCTGGCCACCGAGGCGTCGGCCGACCGCCGCCACAACCCGGGCCTCGAGCCCGGGCGGGTGGACGTCATCGTCGGGGGCGCCTGCGTGGTGGTGCAGCTCTTCCGCAGCCTGGGCTTCTCGTCGATGTTGGTGAGCGAGGCCGACATCCTCGACGGACTGGCCGCATCGGTGCTCAGCCGACGTGGTTCGTCGGATCCCCCATCGGTTACCCCACCGGTCACCCGGCCACTCGCCAGCGACGTTGACGCTGCGTCGGCGCAGCCCGGGCCGGCGGACCGGCAGTAGGCTGCCGCCGATGTCCGCTCACCCCGAGCGGGTCCTGATGGGCCCGGGACCGGCGAACCCCTACCCCGAGGTCATCGAGGCCTTCACCCGTCCGGTGGTCGGCCACCTCGACCCAGCCTTCCTCGAACTGCTCGACGAGACCAACGAGCGGCTGCGCCGTCTGTTCCGCACCCAGAACGCCCTCACCTTCCCCATCTCGGGGACGGGCTCCGCCGGGATGGAAGCCGCCTTCGTGAACTTCGTGGGGCCGGGCGACGTCGTCGTCATCGGAGTGAACGGGGTGTTCGGCGAGCGGATGTGCGACGTGGCCGCTCGCTGCGGCGCCGACGTGGTGCGGGTGGACGCCGAGTGGGGCCGCCCGCTCGACCCGCAAGCGCTGCTCGACGCACATTCGGCGCCGACCGCCATTGCGCTGGTGCACGCCGAGACCTCCACCGGAGTGCGCAACGACATCGCCTGTCTCGGCCAGGGCAAGGGCGATGCCCTGCTCATCGTGGACTGTGTGACGTCAGTGGCGGGGATCCCCGTCGAGATCGACGCCTGGGGGGTGGACGTCGCCTACGCCGGGACGCAGAAGTGCCTGGGTGTTCCACCGGGCCTGGCGCCGTTCACCGCCTCGGAGGCTGCGCTGGCCCGTCGTCGGGAGCGACCGTCGTCGTGGTACCTGGACCTGGGGATGATCGCTCGCTACGTGACCGGGGACGGGGGCCGTGCCTACCACCACACCGCTCCGATCTCGATGGTCTACGCCCTGCACGCCGGCTTGGGTGTCGTGCTCGACGAAGGCCTCGAGGCCGGCTGGGCGCGTCACGAGGCCTGCGGAACGGCGCTGCAGGACGGGCTCGAGGCACGTGGGCTCGAGTTGTTCGCCGAGGCCGGACACCGTCTGCCTCAGCTCACCTCGGTGCGCATCCCCGCTGGGCGACTGGCCGACGGACTCGACGAGGCCACCGCCCGTCGACGCCTGCTCGAGCGTTGGGGGATCGAGGTCGGTGGCGGACTCGGACCGGTCGCCGGGCAGGCCTGGCGGATCGGCTGTATGGGCCACACTGCCCGTCAGCGCAACGTGACGTTGTTGCTGGCGGCCATGGCGGAGTTGTTGGATCCATGACCACCATCTTCGGGCGGCGAGTGCTCCTGCGACCGCTCGAAGCCAGCGACTTCGGCGCCTGGCGAGAGGTGCGGCGACGCAACGCCGAGTGGTTGGAGCCGTGGGAACCGTCGCGCATCGCCGGCCACCCCGACGTCGTGGAGGATCACAGCGCGTTCTCGTCGCGCTGCGCGGCCCGCCAGCGCGAGCGCCAACTGGGGACCGGCTTCGGGTTCGGCATCTTCGTCGACGGCTGTTTCGCCGGGGAGATCAACCTGTCCTCGGTGCAGCGTGGCGCCTTCCAGAGCGCCTATGTGGGCTACTGGATGGACCGTGCTCGGGCTGGACAGGGCTACGTGCCCGAGGCGCTCGTGGTGGTGTGCCGCTACGCCTTCGAGGACCTTCGTCTCCATCGACTGCAGGTGGCCATCATCCCCCGCAACGACCGCAGCCACCGGGTGGTGCAGAAGCTGGCCCTGCGCGACGAGGGCGTCGCCCTGCGGTACCTCGAGATCAACGGGGTGTGGGAGGACCACGTCCGCTACGCCATCACCGCCGAGGAGTGGCACCAGCGGGGCGACGAACTGCTCGCCGCGTGGGTCGATTGAGGAGTGTTCTCAACACGAGCGCTCGTCCGCTCGGGGGCGAGGGCGACGCGGCGGTCGGGCTCAGCGCTTCGAGTCCGACAACCGCTCGGCGAACGCCGGCGCATCCATCGAGTGCACCTGTGCCACCAGTTCGACCTCGAGCGCCGCACCGTGGTCGTCGAGGGCGGCGGTGACCGCCATGGTGCGGCGGGCGGCGACGAGAAGGTCCCGTGGCGCCTCGCCGGCGCCGGCGGCGAAGCGTACCGCCTCGTCGACGAGGGCATCGTCGGCCACGCAGCGCCAGGCCAGGCCGACGCGCTCGGCGTCGGCGCCATCGAGCACCTGCCCGAACAGCAGCATGGCCCGGGCTGTCTGTGGTCCCACGGCACGTTGCAGCCACCAGGTGTGCCCGCCGCCGGGGTGGATGCCGAGTCGTAGGAACCGGGTGTCGAAGCGGGCCGAGCGGCCAGCCAGCCGGACATCGGCGGCCAGGGCGAGGTTGAGCCCCGCCCCGACGGCCGGTCCGTTGACGGCGGCCACCACAGGGAGGGAGCAGTCGGCCACGCGCAGGAAGCCCTCGTAGATGAGGCGCAGGCCCTGCTCGCGGGCGTCGCCGAGGTGTGCCAGTGAGGCACCTGCGCAGAACGCCGTGCCCGCTCCGGTCACCACCACGCCGTGGGTGCGCCGATCTGCCTCGGCGTCCTCGACGGCGGCGACGAGGTCGGTCACCATCTCGGGCGAGAGCGCGTTGCGGCGGTCGGGGTCGTCGAGGACGATCACTCGCACGGCATCCCGCTGCTCGCTTCGTACGAGGCTCACCGTCGCCGCCCTCGGCCGGTGTCGCGGGAACCACGTCCGCTGGTGGGGCTGAGCTGCGGCGGTGGCGGCGGGACAGCGCCGTCGCGAACCACGCTGGGCGAGTGGCGGAAGAACTGTTCCACGTCGCGCTGGTAGCGGTAGGCAGGCTGTTCGCCTCCCACCGCACGACGCAGGCGAGTGGCCTCGGCGAAGGCTTGCACGGTGCCTGCCGACGTGTACTTGTACTGGAAGCCGGCGTCCTTCAGGCGACGGTTGTCGATGCCTCGCCCGTAGCGCAGCAGGGACAGCAACTCCTCGGGCAGGTCGACGCCCAGGGTGCGCAGGGGGAGCGCGGCCAGTTCGGCCCCGTACGCCGGCAGAGGGACGGTGCGTTTGCCGCAGATGGCGGCAACCTCGGACCAGGGCAGCATGCCGTCGCCGGCCACGTTGAAGATGCCGGGGAGTTGGTGGTGCAGCACGAAAAGGATCGACCGCACCACGTCCTGTTCGTGCACGAACTGCAGGCGGGGGTCGAAACCGAAGATGGTGGGCACGAGCGGGAGGCGCAGCGCTCGGGTGATGGGCGTCTCGATGTCGTTGCCGAGCACGTTCGAGAAGCGCAGAAGGCTGACGTTCACATGGGGGTTGTCGATGGCGAAGTCGCGTACGTAGCCCTCGACGGCTTCCAGGCTGCGTTCGACCCGGGTGCGAGGGGTATGGCTGCGCGGGGTCTCCTCGGTGAACCAGACCGGGTCCTCCTTGGCGGCGCCGTAGACGTACGACGACGATTTCACCACCACGTCTCGCACCGGCGACCCTGGCGCCGAGGCAGCCGCGAACAGGTTCATGGTGCCGATGACGTTGATCTCGTGCATCGTGCGCGGGTGCATCGAAGTCGAGTCGACGACGAGGAAGGTGTGGGCGATGGTGTCGATGCGCGCCGCGGCCACGATCCGGGACAGGATCGAGTAGTTCTCGTCGGTGCGGACGTACTCGGTGCGCTCGAGTTCCACCGACGGTTCCCGGGTGTCGAGTCCGATGATGACGTCGACGCCTGGATCCCGCTCGAGTGCCTTGGCCACGAGTCCGCCCCAGAAGGTGGCCAAGCCGGTGATGAGGACGCGCTTACCCACGGCGTCCACCAACGGCGGGCACGGTGCCGACGACGATGACAGGTCGCGACGTAGCGGTCATCATCCGGCCCACACCGACTTGCGCGCCCGCAACATGTCGTACAGGGCGGACTGGATCTGTTCCCTGATGCGCTCGGACTCGTCCATCACGCGACTGCGGGAGTAGCGGTCCTGACCCGGTGGCACGTCGAAGGTCACCGGGGGCAGCACCCGGACGCGCATCTTGGCCGGGAAGTAGGCGACGGTGCCGAGCAGGGGGCCGAACACCAGTTGGTTGGCCGTGATGGGGAAATAGGGCAGACCCAACGCCTTGGCCACCGCCGGGGACTTCCACACGATGGGCATGGACTCCTCGGCACCCATGACGGCGAGCGGGTAGACGGGGACACCGGCACGCATGGCGATCTCGACATAGCCGCCTCGGCCGAAGCGACGCAGCCGGTAGCGCTGCGTGTACGGCTTGCCGGGGCCCTTGCTGCCCTCGGGGAACACCAGCACCAGTTGGCCCTGCTCTCGTAGCAACCGGTAGGCGTTGTCGGGGTGAGCGACCACGCCGCCGAGGCGTGACCACAGCGTGCCCACGACCGGAAGGCTCTTGAACAGGTGGTCGGCCAGCCCGTAGACGGGACGACCGAGCTCGGTCTCGATGCCGTGCATGATGACTGGTGCGTCGGAGGGGATGGCCGCCGCGTGGTTGGCCACCAGGAGGGCGCCGCCCTCTTGGGGCAGGTGCTCGATGCCTTCCCACTCGACGCGGAACCAGTAGCGGTACACCGGGTCGTAGGCGGCGCGGGCGAGCGAGCGCAGGTGTTCGGAACGACCCCACTCGTCGACGTCGCCGAGACGCGCGTCGGCGGGGTCCTCCTCGATGTCGACGTCGCCGGCGCCGCGGGGGTCGGGCACCGGCAGATGAGCCACCGACGGCGCGGCGGGGACGAGATTCTCGAGGTCGGCGCCGGCGCTGTCATCGAGCGCCGCCTCGGCGTCGGCTGGGTCACGGCCGGTGTCCACCTCCGCAGCGTACCGCCTCGGTGTGACTCCGCTCGCGGGCCGGGCCCCGTGCCCGGCATCCGGTCCGGTCGCAGAGGGGTCGGGGTTTGCCGCCGCTACCGTGAGCCGGTGGCCGACCGACCCGGACTCCGCCAAGCAGCGGTGGCGTTCCGCTACCGGAACTTCCGGCTGTTCTGGTTCGGGGCACTGTTTTCCAACACGGGCACGTGGATCCAGAACGTCACCGTGCCCTACGTCGTGTTCCAACTCACCGGCGACCCCTTGTGGGTGGGGATCGCCGCCTTCGCCCAGCTCCTACCCATGGCGGTGTGCAGCCTGGTGGGTGGAGCGCTCGCCGATCGCTTCCAGCGCCGACGGGTGCTGCTCGTCACCCAGTCCCTCGCCGCGCTCGTCGCCGTGAGCCTGTGGCTGGTGTGGTGGTCGGGTCGGGCGTCGGTCGGAACGATCATCGCCCTGGTGGCCCTCGGCGGTGTCGTCGCCGGGTTGAACATCCCGTCGTGGCAGGCGTTCGTCACCGAGCTGGTGCCCAGGGACCGGTTGCTCAACGCCGTCACCCTCAACTCGGCGCAGTTCAACGCGGCCCGGGCGTTCGGCCCTGCCATCGGCGGGCTGGTCATCGCCCAGTTCGGCGCGGGCTGGGCCTTCCTGGTCAACGGGTTGTCGACCGCGGCGGTGCTGGCGGCGTTGGCGGCCATCGCCGTGCCTGCCGTGGCGCGCGAGCCCGTCGGAGAAGGTGTGGGGCGGGGCTTCGTTGCCGCGGTGGGGGTGGCGTGGTCGATTCCCGGCATCCGGGTGTGCCTGCTGTCGGTGGTGGCCCTCGGGCTGGCCGGTATGCCCATCATGAGCCTGCTGGTGGTGTTCGCCGAGCAGGAGTTCCTCGTCGGCGGGTTCCGTTATGGCCTGTTGGCCGCCGCCATGGGGGTCGGGTCGGTGCTGGCCACGCCCCTGGTGGCTGGTCCGGGAACGGCGCTGCGTCGCCAGCAGTTGGCCACGACGGCCATGGTCGTCTACGGCGGCGCCCTCGTGGCCTTCGCCCTCAGCCCCACCTACGGCGTGGGTCTGGCCCTGCTGGTGCTGGCCGGCGGCGCCTACCTGCCGGTGGGGGCCACGCTGAACACCAGCCTCCAACTGCAGGTCTCCGAACGCTGGCGGGGTCGGGTGGTGGCTGTCTACGTCACCGCCCTCACCCTGGCGGTGCCACTCGGGTCGCTGGCGCAGGCAGCGGCGGCCAGTGTCGTGGGGGTTCGGCTCACCGTGGTCGTGGCCGGCACCGCCTACCTGGGCGTCGTCGGGATCCTGGCGTTCTCCGGTCTACTGGCCCGCCTCGACGATGTCGTCGAGGGCACGTTGGGCGAACCGCCCCGTCCCACCCCGGCCACCTGACCCCAGCCCTCGAGCTCCGGCGGCCCAGCTCAGCGAGCGTCGCTCTCCTCCAGCCATCGTTGGCCGTCGTCGCACGACCTGGACAGCGCGCACCATCGGCACCGTGGTCCCGCGCTGCGCTGCGCCTGGCGTGTCTCGGCGGCCAGCTCGGCCAGGCGGACGGTGGCGGCCACCGTCCGGTGGAGCCCGGCGCGCAGCACCTCGGTGGTGACCGGCTCGGCGACCACCGTGCCCTGGTCGAGGTAGTGGGTGGCCGACATGCGTGGCGGCGTCCCCACCCGGATCGTCTCCAGCACGGCGTAGAAGCGCAGGTCGTCGAGGTGCTGGGGGCGGCGGGTGCCGGTCTTGAAGTCGACGAGGACCTTGCCGGCCCGGGTCCCGTCGGCCCGCCCCAGGGTGAGGTCGACCTTGCCCGACAACACGACGGCGCCGTTGGCCAGTTCCACCCGGAGGCGGCTCTCGGCGACGGGGCGCCACCGTCGGTCGAGGGGTGGGAAGGTGTCGTCGAACGCGGCCAGTCGCTCCACGGCCCGCCCGACGATGTCGGCGCGGTCGGCGTCGCCGATGGTTCGCAGCCAGTCGCCGAGGCTCGAGTCCTCCTCCGCCGCACGAGACAGTGCCTCCTCGACCCGCTCGCCGGCCGAGGGTTCGCCCTTCCACGCCAGGCCGAGCTCGATGGCCCGGTGGGTGATGCTGCCGACCGCCAGCGGGGGTGACCAGGTGAACGGCTCGGCCTGGTCGGCGAGGTGGCTGGCCTCGCACTCGAGCACCGACGACAGTGCGTGCTTCGACACGAACAGGGTGTCGGGCAGGGAGTCGGTCAGTGGAGCCACGACCTGCTCGAGTTCGTGGCGCAGGAGGTGGCGGAGCTCGGGGTCGAAGTCGGGGCGCTCGTCGGGACGGGCGGCGAGCACGTCGAGCACCTCGGCTTGGGCGGGGGTCAGCTCCACGGACCCACCGTAGGACGGGTTCCTCACCCCGCCCGACCATCCCCGGCGCGGGACGTCGCCGCCACAGCGCGGCGAACGTGTCACACCCCTGCGGGAGAATCGTTCTGATGCAGCCCACCGCCCTTCACTACGCCGCCGCCGCCAAGGCCCTGGCCGCTACCGCTCGTCGACTCGACCTGGTGGCGCCGACGTTCCGCACGCCCCCTCGTCGGCCAGGTGTGCATCGGACCTTGTGTCGCTCACCGCAGGGTGGGGCGACGGTGGCGGTCACCCTGCGCGGGCGCCCTTGGCCGGCCGTCCTGGCCGACATGGTCGACGGCGTGGTGGCTGCCAACGACCTGGCGGAGCTCGATGCCGACACCACCCGCGCTGCGCTGTGGTCGGCACTGGTGACCGCTGGGTTGGTCGACCCGGCGGCCGGACCCCACACCGGCGACAGCGCAGCCACCAGGCCCGGCGATCGGCGACGGGTGCGCATCGTCCGGCCGGCCCTCGACGACGCCCCCTCGACGCCATCAGCCGCCTGACGGGTCGCCTGATGTGGGTGGCCGGGCTGCTCCCGTCTGGGCAGGTGATGTGAAGCCAACAACCGAATGTGTGGGGGGCTCCTTTACCTGACGTCGATCGTTTGCGACAATGGGAGTGCTTGCGAGCCCTGTCGGCCGACGACAGGCGGGGGGCGGACAGGCGATGGCGAGGGCACGGCGGGCCGGACGGGTCGCCTCGGCCCGGCATGCTGGGAGGCGATGGCATGACGATGGGCACCGATGG
Organism: Acidimicrobiia bacterium; assembly: GCA_020832495.1. Taxonomy (GTDB): domain Bacteria; phylum Actinomycetota; class Acidimicrobiia; order Acidimicrobiales; family Acidimicrobilacustridaceae; genus JAFIEP01. Next base: position 10,239 of record JAFIEP010000007.1, read on the forward strand.
GCAGGCGCCAGGTCTGGCGCCGACCCGAACCGAGGGGGAGCGGACCGGCTGGTGGTGGCGAGTGGCCGCCGTGTGCGCCGCCACCGTGCTGCTGCTGGCTGCGTGCAGCGGCGACGACGGCGATGGCGCCGAGGAGGCGATGTCCGACGCCATCGACGAGGACTTCGTCCTCGATCCGATGGGTCGTACCGGCATCACCGCCGGTGGGGAGGACACGGTCACCGTGTCGGCCACGCCCCCGCCGGTCGGCTGGGAGGACAACATGCTGGCCCAGGTGAATGCGCTGCGGGCCCAGCACGGCGTGGCAGCGCTGTCGCTGTGCGCCACCCTCACCGCGGCCTCGCAGGCCCACAGCGACGACCAGCGCAACGGCAACTTCATGGATCACACCGGCAGCGACGGCTCCACCCCTGTTCAGCGGGCGGCTGCCGCTGGCTACGGCACGAACGTCACCGTCGGGGAGAACGTGGCCGCCGGGTTCGGCACGGTCGACGGGGTCATGGCCGGCTGGATCGCCTCGCCGCCGCACTTCCAGACCCTGATCCACCCCAGCCTCCAGCACATCGGATTGAGCGTCGCCGTGCGCGACGACGGCCACCGCTTCTTCTGGACGCAGAAGTTCGGTGGCGGGGGAAGTTGCGAGCCAGGCGGTGCCACGGGCACCCCACCGGACACCCAGCCTCAGTCGACCCCGACGCCGACCCCAGCGCCCGATCCGGACGCGCCCTTCGCCGACGTGCCCAGCACCCACCCGTTCGTGGGTGCGGTCCGATGGATGGCGGACAACGGCATCTCCACCGGGTTCGCCGACAACACCTTCCGACCGACGGCCCCGGTCACGCGCCAGGCCATGGCGTCGTTCCTCTGGCAGATCCAGGGTGCACCCGAAGGGCCGTTCCCCGACCCGGGGTTAGCTGACGTGCCGCCGGGCCATCCGTTCCACACGCCGATCGCCTGGATGGTCGACAGCGGGCTGGCCACCGGCTTCGACGACGGCAACTTCCGGCCCACGGCCGACGTCAGCCGTCAGGCGACCGCCGCCTTCCTGTGGCGCATCGAAGGACAACCCGGTGCACCATCCCCCGACTTCACCGACGTGCCCCCCACGCACCCCTTTGCCGCAGCCATCGGTTGGGCCACCGCCGCTGGAGTGACCGGCGGCTTCGACGACGGCACCTTCCGACCGGCCAACCCGGTGAGTCGTCAGGCGGCGGCCGCGTTCCTGCAACGATGGCACGATCCGCAGAGTGTGGAGTAGCACCGTCAGGCGGCATCGCAGCGCCCGCATTGGCGCGGGCAGATGTGTGTGGGCAAGCGTGAGCCGATGACCCGAGCCAACTCGTCGACGGGCGCGGCGAGTGGCCCCACGCTGGTCATCGAGATGGCCGACACAACGACCGGCGCAACCGCCGGCACGAGGGTCACAGCTGACCCGAGCCAGGTGCTGGTCGTCGGTCGCGACAGGGGCTGCGATGTGGTGTGCCCCGCAGCGGAGGTCTCTCGTTGGCACCTGCAGCTGTGGTGTCACGAGGACACCTGGTGGCTGCGTGACCTGGGCTCCACCGGGGGTACGTGGCAGGAGGACGACCGGGTCGAGGCGATGCCGCTACACGGCGAGGTGGTGTTGACCCTCGGGCGCCGCCACGGCGGGCCGGTGCTGCGGTGCAGGATCACCGACGACGACGACGCCAGGGAGGAGGTCGGGTCTGCTGCTGCCGCCGACCACGCCCGCCAGTTGCTCGAGTGGGCCGAGGCGGCGGAGGCGGCAGGCGTCGACCTGTCCTCCACCATCCGGGTGGCTCCCGATGATCCCGCCCTGCAGGTGCACCTCGACGGGCACCTGCGACGGTTCGAGCCCGGGACCGTGGTGCGCATGGGCCGCGACCCCGACGTCGAGGTGCCGATCTCCGACCCTGACGTGTCGCGCCGACACGCCGAGGTGCGCAACGACGGCACCCGCTGGGTGATGTCCGACCTCGGCAGCGAGCAAGGCATCTTCGTGCACGGTCAACGGGTGGACGAGCGCCCTCTCAGCGGGGTCACCACGGTGTGGTTGGGTCGGCCGGGGGCGGGCACCCGGGTGGTGTTGCTCACCTCGGGTGAGACGGAGGTGCCTCCGCCGACGCGTGCGCCTCATCGGCTGAGGTGGGCACTCGAAGCGGCGCTGGCGCTGGCCGTGGTGGCGCTCGTCGTGGGGCTGCTGGTGGTGGATCGTGACGGCGGCGGCGCCCCCGACGTGGCCGAGTTGGCCAGCGCCACCGTGCGCGTCGAGGTGTTCGACGGCACCCCGGCCGATGGCGAGTTGCTGTCGCGGGGGAGTGGCACCGTCATCGGCGACGACGGGTTGGTACTCACCAACGCACACGTCGTCGAGGGTCACCAACGCCCCGACGCCACCATCGCCATCTCGTTGCACGAAGGCGACGACGTACCGATGCGCCTGGCCTACGAGGGGGAGGTGGCCGCCCTCGATCGGTACCTCGACCTGGCCGTGGTGCGCCTCACCGAGCGCAGCGATCCCGAGGCGCCCACCGTCGGCGACCTCACCCACGTCCGCCTCGGCGACTCCGACGCCCTCGAGGTGGGTGACGACCTGTGGGTGCTGGGCCATCCGGTGGTCACCGAGGCTCTGTCGGTCAACGTCACCAGTGGCTCGGTGGGGGGCTTCCTCGGTGACGCCCTGTTGGGCACGCCGCGGGCCTGGGTCACGAGCGAGGCAGCCATCGGACGGGGCAGCTCGGGAGGTCTGGCCTCCGGCCGGGAGGGCACCTTGGTGGCCATCCCCACCCAGATCTGGGTGGTGCGTGACGCCGATGGGGTGGAGCGCCGGTCGAACCGCCTCCGACCGGTGGCGTTGGCCCGCCCCTTGGTCGAGGCGGTCCGGTCGGGACGCCCGTATGCCGCAGTGGAGGCGCCCTCGGTGGCGCTCGACGTGGCCGGCCGTTGCGAGGGCCGGCCGGGCAGTTCCCCACCGAGCGGGTCGGCGACGTCGTCGGGGGTGGAGGAGGTCTTCATGGTCACCGGGGTGCCCGAAGGACCGCTGATCCATCACCGGGTGCTCGTCGACGCCGGTGACGGCCCGGTCGAGGTGGCCAGCGGCGCCGTGCCGAGCACCGGCTCACCCACCTGTGTGGTGGTGTCGTTGGAGCCGGTGGCCGAGGGCGACGTCCGCCGCGTGGTGTTCGCCCTTGACGCCGACTTCGTCCAGGTGCTCGGTGAGCTGCGCCGCTGAGAGATGAACGGTGTTCAGTGTCGCGCTAGGGTGGGATCACCCGACCACGAGGAGCTCTCATGACCATCGACGCCTCGCTCGACACGTCCGTCTCGCCCTTCCTGCAGGGCCTGATGGCGCCGGTCACCGACGAGCGAGACGACGGCGATCTCCGGATCGAGGGCGAGCTGCCCGAGGGCCTGCAGGGCACGTTCGTGCGCAACGGCCCCAACCCGGCGTTCACCCCGCCGGGGGCCTACCACCCCTTCGATGGTGACGGCATGCTGCACGCCGTGACCATCGGCGACGGTGCCGCCCGCTACCGCAACCGCTGGATCGAGTCGAAGGGCCTGGCCGTCGAACGCCGGATGGGTGCCGCGGTCTACGGCGGGTTGGCCGAGTTCCGCGTGCCATCGCCCGAGGTGGTGGCCGAGGCGGGCATCATCAAGAACACGGCCAACACCCATACCGTGCGCCATGCCGGGCGGATGCTCGCCCTCATGGAGGCGGGGCTGCCCACCGAGATCACCGACGGGCTCGACACCGTCGGCGAGTACGACTTCGACGGGCGGTTGGTCGGGCCCATGACCGCCCACCCCAAGCTCGATCCTCACTCGGGGGAGCTGGTGTTCTTCGGCTACAGCCCGCTGCCACCGTTCCTGCGCTACCACGTGGCCGACACCACGGGTGCCCTGATCCACTCCGAGGTCATCGACCTGCCCGCCTCGGTGATGATGCACGACTTCGTGGTCACCGAACATCACACGGTCTTTCTCGACGCGCCGGCCATCTTCGACGTGGTGGCACTGTCCAAGGGTGAGCCGGCGTTGCGGTGGGAGCCGGAGCGAGGCACCCGCCTGGGCGTGCTACCACGCTTCGGCACCAACGCCGACGTGCGCTGGTTCGACATCCCGGACTGCTATGTCGTGCACTTCTTCAACGCCTGGGAGGAGGGTAACCGTCTCGAGATCAGGGCCCCTCGTTTCGAGCGTGTGCCGGGCGGGTTCGAGTTCGACGCCCCCACCACCTCGATCCCACCGGTGCCGTGGCAGTGGAGCATCGACCTCGAGGCGGGCACCGTCACCGAGACACAGCTCGACGACCGCAGCGGCGAGTTCCCCCGGGTGAACGACGACCACGCCACCCGGCCGACCCGCTTCGGCTACAACACGTTGGCTCGCTCCTGGGAGCTGGACTTCGACTTCGACGGCGTCGTCCGCTACGACTTCGAGACCGGTGCGGCCACCAGCTACCGGCACGGCGCCACTGCGGTGTGCGGCGAGCACGTGGTGGCTCCCGACCCTGCCGGGACCGGCGAGGAGGACGCATGGTTGCTGAGCATGGTCGCCGACCGGGCCACCGACGAGTGTCATCTGGCGGTGCTCGACGCCCGCGACGTGGCGGCGGGGCCCGTGGCGTGCATCCACCTGCCGCGGCGGGTGCCGCTGGGTTTCCACGCCAACTGGTTTCCTGCTGGTTGACGTGCGCCGTGCTGCCTACGGCGCCATCTCGTCGAGCAGACGGTTCAGCGTCGGGCTGGGGCGCATGATGGCCACCGCCCGCCCTGCGTCGGGCCGGTAGTAGCCACCGAGGTCGACCGCCACCCCCTGGGTGTCGAGCAGTTCGGCGGCGATGGTGGCTTCGTGCTCGGCCAACGCGGCGGCCAGCGGGGCCAGGGCGGCGGCCAACTCGGCATCGTCGCTCTGGGCGGCCACGGCCTCCGCCCAGTAGAGCGCCAGGTAGAAGTGGCTGCCCCGGTTGTCGATCTCGCCCACCCGTCGGGAGGGGGAGCGGCCTTCCTCGAGCAGCCGTCCGATGGCCACGTCGAGCGTCTCGGCCAGCACGGCCGCCCGAGGGTTGTCGGTGGTGGTGGCCAGGTGTTCGAACGACGCCGTGAGGGCCAGGAACTCGCCGAGGGAGTCCCAGCGGAGGTGGTTCTCGGCCACCAACTGCTGCACGTGCTTGGGTGCCGACCCGCCGGCGCCGGTCTCGAACAACCCGCCGCCGGCCATGAGTGGCACGATCGAGAGCATCTTGGCGCTGGTGCCCACCTCGAGGATGGGGAACAGGTCGGTGAGGTAGTCGCGCAGCACGTTGCCGGTCACCGAGATGGTGTCGAGCCCGGCCCGCAGGCGTTCCACGGCGTGCCGGGTGGCGGCCACGGGGGCCATGATCTCGATCTCGATGCCGTCGGTGTCGAGCGCCGCCAGTTCGTGCTCGACCTTGGCGATGAGGCGGGCATCGTGGGCCCGCTCGGCGTCCAACCAGAACACCGCCGGGGTGCCCGTGGCCCGCGCCCGGGTGACGGCCAGTTTCACCCAGTCGGCGACCGCCGCGTCGGTGGTGCGGCACATCCGCCAGATGTCACCCGGCGCCACCGAGTGGGAGCTGAGCACCGTGCCGTCGCGGTTCGTGACCTCGACCACGCCGGTGCGGGGGATCTCGAAGGTCTTGTCGTGCGAGCCGTACTCCTCGGCCTTCTGGGCCATGAGCCCGACGTTGGCCACGCTGCCCATGGTCGTCGGGTCGAATGCCCCGTTGGCCTTGCAGTCCTCGATCACCACCTCGTAGACCCCGGCGTAGCTCGAGTCGGGGATGACGCACTTGGTGTCCTGCTGGTTGCCCTCGGCGTTCCACATCTGCCCCGACGAGCGGATCATGGCGGGCATGGAAGCGTCGATGATGACGTCGCTCGGCACGTGCAGGTTGGTGATGCCGCGGTCGGAGTCGACCATGGCCAGTGGCGGACCCTCGGCCAGGGCGGTGTCGATGTCGGCGCGGATGGCGTCGGCCTCGGCCGCGGGCAGCGCGTCGAGACGAGCCAGCAATTCGCCGAGCCCGTTGTTGGGGTCCACGCCCGCCCGTTCGAGCGCCTCGCCGTGACGGTCGAACACCGGGGCGAAGTAGGCCCGCACGACGTGGCCGAAGATGATCGGGTCGGAGACCTTCATCATGGTGGCCTTGAGGTGCACCGAGAACAGCACCCCGCGTCGGCGGGCATCGTCGAGTTGGTCATCGAGGAAGCGGCGCAGCACCGCCACTCGCAGCGCCGTGGTGTCGACCACGTCGCCGGCGGTGACCACGACCGGGTCCCGCAGCGCGGTGCGCGTGCCGTCGGCCTCCACCAAGTCGATGGTCAGCTCGTCGTCGGTGGCCATGGTGAACGACTGCTCGTTCGAGCGGAAGTCGTCGCCGTCCATGTGGGCCACATGCGTGGCGGAGTCGGCCGACCAGGCGCCCATCGAGTGGGGATGGCTGCGGGCGAAGCGCTTCACCGCGGCGGGAGCCCGTCGGTCGGAGTTGCCCTCGCGCAGCACCGGGTTCACCGCCGAACCCTTCACCTTGTCGTAGCGCTCCTTGGCGTCGTGCTCCTCGGGCGTCGACGGCTCGGCGGGGTAGTCGGGCAGGGTGTGTCCCTGGGCCCGGAGTTCGGCGATGGCGGCTTCCATCTGCGGCACCGACGCCGAGATGTTGGGGAGCTTCACCACGTTGGCCTCGGGCCGGCGCACCAACTCGCCCAGTTCGGCCAGGTCGTCGCTGACGTCGGGGCCCTCGGCGGCCAGCTCGGGGAACGCCGCCAGGATGCGTCCGGCCAGCGAGATGTCACGTGTCTCGACGTCGACACCGGCGGCGCCGGCGAACACCTCGATCACCGGCAGGAGCGAGCGCGTGGCCAGCGCAGGGGCCTCGTCGGTGAGGGTCCAGATGATCGTGGCGTCGGTGGCGGTCACGGTGCTCCCGTTGGTCGAGGTGTTCGCGCCCGAATTCTAGAGGGTGGCGCACCGGCACCGGTCACGTGCACCGCCGCTGTCGGGCGCGGTCGCGCTGTCGGGCCACGCCGTCCCACCACGCCCTGTGTCGGCGCGGTAGGTTGTGGCCGGCGTTCGACCGGGTTTCGCCACCCGCAGCGGTCGATCGCCCGATGTCGCCCACTGCCCGCACGACCGACCGGAGGGGAAGCCGGTGAGTTCCGCGCCTCCCGACACTGCTGCCCGCCCAGACCCCGGCACCCCCGACGGTGCCGCTCCCGACTCGATCCTGCGCGTCAGCGGTCTCGAGGTGGTCTACCGCAGCGTCATCCTGGCCGTGCGCGGTGTGTCGCTCGAGGTGCCCGAGGGATCCATCGTGGCCGTGCTCGGCTCCAACGGCGCCGGCAAGACGTCGCTGCTGCGGGCCATCACCGGCCTGCTCGACGTGCACCACGGCGAGATCACCAAGGGCACCATCGCCTTTGCGGGCAAGGACATCACCAACGCCGACCCGGCCAAAATCGTGCGCTCCGGCGTGGCGCAGGTCATGGAGGGCCGGCGGGTGTTCACCTCGCTCACCGTGGAGGAGAACCTGCGCGCCGGTGGGTACACGGTGCGGTCCCGCTCGGAGCTGCGCGAGCACGAGGAGCGGGTCTACGAGCTGTTCCCCAAGCTGGTGGAGCGCCGCAGCAGCATTGCCGGCTACCTGTCTGGTGGCGAGCAGCAGATGCTGGCCATCGGCCGGGCGCTGATGGCGTCCCCCCGCCTGCTGCTGCTCGACGAACCGTCGCTCGGGTTGGCGCCGCTCATCGTGAAGCAGATCTCCGAGATCATCGCCGAGGTGAACCGCAGCGGGGTGAGCGTGGTGCTCGTCGAGCAGAACGCCACCATGGCCCTGGCGCTCGCCGACCACGGCACGGTGGTGGAGAACGGCCGTGTGGTCAAGGACGGCACCGGCGAGGCGCTGCGCAACGACAAGGACATCCAGGAGTTCTACCTCGGCACCGGCGAGGCCGGTCGCCGGAACTTCCGTGACGTGAAGACCTATCGACGCAAGAAGCGGTGGAGCGCATGAGCCCCGACCAGAATCCTCCGCCGAACACCGCCACCACGCCGCTGCTCGAACTGCGCGACGTGGTCCTGCGCTTCGGCGGTGTCACCGCCCTCGACGGGGTGTCGTTCGACGTGCTGCCCGGTGAGCTGTTCGCCGTCATCGGTCCGAACGGTGCCGGCAAGACGTCCATCTTCAACTGCCTCAACGGCGTGTACCGCCCCCAGGAAGGCACCATCCGCCTGTCCGGGCACGACCTGGTGGGCGAACGTCCCCGACGCATCGCCGAGATGGGGGTGGCCCGCACCTTCCAGAACCTGGGCCTGTTCATCAACCTCGACATCGTCGACAACCTCATGCTGGGTCGCCACCACCTCATGCGCTCGGGCTTCCTGAGCGGGGCCTTGTGGTGGGGTCGGGCTCGCAACGAGGAGGCGGCCAACCGTCGCCAGGTCGAGGAGATCATCGAGCTGCTCGAGTTGGGTGGGCATCGGCGCAAGCCGGTGGGCATGCTGCCCTACGGCATCCAAAAGCGCATCGAGCTGGGTCGGGCACTGGCCATGGAGCCCAAGTTGCTGCTGCTCGACGAGCCGGTGGCCGGCATGAACCTCGAGGAGACCGAGGACATGGCCCGCATCATCATCGAGATCGGGGAGCGACTCGACCTGTCCATGATCCTGGTGGAGCACGACATGCACATGGTCATGGACCTCGCCGATCGGGTGCTGGCGCTCGACTTCGGGGTCCCGTTGGCCACCGGCACCCCCGCCGAGGTGCAGTCCGACCAGCGAGTGATCGACGCCTACCTGGGGAAGGCCTCATGACTGCCACCCTCGAACGGCCCAGCGCCACGAGCGACCCCACCGAGCTGCCGTCGCTGCCGGCGGTGCTCGTGCACCGGGCCAGGACGTCGCCCACCACCGTCGCGCTGCGCAAGAAGCAGTACGGACGGTGGAAGGAGTACGACTGGGCGACCTACGCCACCCGCTCGGCGCACATCATGGCCGGGCTGGCCTCGCTCGGTGTCGGGCCGGGCGACAAGGTGGCCATCCACTCCGAGAACCGCCCGGCGTGGGTGATGGCCGACCTGGCCGTGCAGGCCATGGGCGCGGTGTCGGTGGGTGTCTACCCGACCAGCCCCCCAGCGGAGGTGCAGTACGCCCTCGAGCACTCCGAGACCAAGGTGGTCATCGTCGAGGACGAGGAGCAGTTCGACAAGGCCATCGAGGTGCGTCACCAACTGCCGGAGCTGCGCCACATCGTGGTGGTCGACCCCCGGGGCATCCGCCAACTCGACGACGACCAGGTCCTCACTCTGGCCGACCTCGAGGCCCGCGGGGCCGACGCCACCATCGACGACCTGGCCGCTGCCACCGAGCGCATCGACCCCGCTGACGCCGCCATCTTGGTCTACACCTCGGGGACCACCGGGCCGCCCAAGGGGGCCATGATCTCCCACGACAACCTGATGGCCGCCGCCCGCTCCACCCGTGAGCAGTTCAGCGTGGCCGACGGCGACGAGGTGCTGTCCTACCTGCCGCTGTGTCACATCGCCGAGCGGCTCATCTCGGTGGTGAACGCCTTGGGGTCGGGCTACCGGGTCAACTTCGGGGAGAGCACCGACACCCTGCTCACCGACCTCGCCGAGGTGCAGCCCACCTTCTTCGTGGGTGTGCCCCGGGTGTGGGAGAAGATGATGGCGGCCATCGAGATCCGCATGGCGGACGCCAGTTGGGCCAAGCGCACGACCTACCGCGTCTGGAAGGCCCAGGGCACCCGCCTGGCCCGCAAACGCATGTCGGATTCGCTCAACCCCTTCGACCGCCTCTGGTACGGGCTGGGCTGGTTGATGCTCTACCGCTCGCTCCGCCAGAAGTTGGGCCTGCTGCGGGTGCGCGAGGCGGTGTCGGGCGCCGCGCCGGTCTCGCCGCAGGTGCTCGAGTTCTTCTGGGCGTTGGGGGTGCCGGTGCGCGAGGTCTACGGCCAGACCGAGAACACCGCCCAGGCCACCATGACCCCCAAGGGCGACGTGCGCATCGGCTGGGTGGGCACGGCCGTGCCCGGCGCCGAGGTGCGCCTCGACCCCGACACGGGCGAGATCCTCACCCGTGGCGCGGGCACCTTCATCGGCTATTACCGCAACCCCGAGGCAACCGCCGAGACGGTCGACGCCGACGGATGGCTGCACACCGGCGACGTGGGCGAGATGGACGCCGACGGCTTCCTGCGGATCACCGATCGTATGAAGGACATCATCATCACCGCCGGGGGCAAGAACATCTCCCCGTCGGAGATCGAGAACAAGCTGAAGGTGTCGCCCTACATCGCCGAGGCCATCGTCATCGGCGACGGCCGCAAGTTCCTCACCGCCCTGGTCGGCATCGAGGCCGACACCGTGGGGAACTGGGCCACCCAGCGGCGACTCGACTACACCACCTACCGCGACCTCACCACCAAACCCGAGGTGGTGGGCCTCATCGACGGCGAGGTGGCCAAGGCCAACGCCGATCTGGCCCAGGTGGAGACCATCAAGGCCTTCCGCCTGCTGCCCAAGGAGCTCGACCAGGAGGACGGCGAGGTGACCGCCACCCAGAAGGTCAAGCGGCGGGCCATCGAGCGCGAGTTCGCCGAGCTCATCGACGGAATGTACGGGGGCGGCTGAGGTGTCCCAGTTCCTGCAGTACATGGTGGCCGGCGTGGCGCTCGGGGCGAAGTACGCCCTGGTGGCGCTGGGCTTCGTCATCATCTTCAAGGCCACCGGCGTCATCAACTTCGCCCAGGGCGGGTTGGTGATGCTCGGCGCCTACCTGACCTACAACTTCGGTGTCACCTGGGACCTGCCCTTCTGGGTGGCCGTGGCCATGGCCATGGTGGTCACCGCCCTGGTCGGTGTCGTCATCGAGCGTGTCATCCTGCGCTACATGGTGGGCAGACCGGCATTCGCCCTCATCATGATCACCGTGGGGTTGTTGTTCATCCTTCAACAGGTGACGGTGGCCATCTGGGGGGATGACGCCCTGAACCTGGGCGACCCGTGGGGCCTCGGCACCTTCCGCATCGGCGACATCGTCATCCAAGAGCGCGACCTGTGGGCGGTGATCCTTGCCGCCGCGGCGGTGGCCGTGTTCTTCGTGTTCTTCCGCTACAGCTCCCTCGGCCTGGCCATGCGGGCCACCGCCATCGACCAGGAAGCCGCCCTGGCCCAGGGCATGAGCGCCAAGCGCGTGCACGCTGCGGCCTGGGCCATCGCCGGGGCCACCGGTGCGCTGGCCGGCGTGACCATCGCCGCGGGCTCGGCCAGCTTGGACCCGAGCATCCAGTTCATTGCGCTGCTGGCCTTCCCGGCCATCATCCTGGGCGGCATCGACTCGCCCCTCGGGGCGGTGGTCGGCGGTCTGGTCATCGGGATCACCCAGAGTCTCACCAACGGCTACCAGGCCGAGTACCTGGCCTTCTTGGGCAGCGGCTTCCAGAGCGTCATGCCCTTCGTGGTCATGGTGCTGGTCCTGTTGGTCAGGCCCTACGGGCTGTTCGGCACTCCGGAGGTCAAGAGGGTCTGATGGCACGCACCTCGCCGTACCTCGTCACCGACTATCGCCAGGAGTTGAAGGCCTTCGGCACCGGCTGGAAGCGCTTCGGCGTGCTGGTCGCCGCCGTGCTGTGGCTCATCACCCCGCTCCAGGTGGGCGACGCCTGGCTGTTCATCTTGAACTTCATCGCCGTGTTCGCCATCGGCGGCATCGGGTTGAACCTGCTCACCGGCTTCGCCGGGCAGGTGTCGCTGGGCCATGCCTTCTTCCTGGGCGTGGGTGCCTACGCCGCTGCCTGGTTCGGTGGCCAGCAGGAGCTGCCCCTGGTGCTGTGGTTGCCCATCGCCGGGTTGGTGGGCGCCGCCATCGGCGCACTCGTGGGTCCCATTGCCCTGCGCCTCAGCGGCCACTACCTGGCCATCGTCACGTTGGCCCTGCTGTTCATCGGCGAGCACATCTTCTTGGAGTGGACCTCGGTCACCGGCGGTACCCGAGGGGTGCGGGTGAACGCTGGGTTGTCCATCGGGCCTGTCGACTTCACAGCGCTCGACGTGGCCGGTACCACCTACAGTCGCGAACAAGGCTTGTTCTGGTTGCTGTGGGGGCTGGTGGCGTTGGCGGCGGTGCTGGCGTTCAACATCGTGCGTACCCGACCCGGTCGGGCGCTGCAGGCCATCCGCGACCGCGACACCGCAGCGGAGGTCATCGGGGTCAACATCACCCGCTACAAGGTGGGCGTGTTCGCCATCTCGAGCGCCTACGCCGCTATCGCCGGGGGTCTCTACGGTGCCGCCCTGCTGCGCTCGGTACGGCCCGAACAGTTCGGTGACTTCAACGGCATCCTGCTGTCGATCACCTTCATCGCCATCATCATCGTGGGCGGGATGGGCACGACGGTGGGGGCCATCCTGGGATCGTTCGTGGTGGTGGGCCTCCCACGGGTGATCGAGCGCTTCTCCGGCGACCTGCCCTTCCTCATCCAAGGGGCGGGCGACTCGGGACTCATCCGGGTGTCGCAGTTCAACAACATGCTGTTCGGCTTGCTGATCATCGTCTTCCTGCTCGTCGAACCGATGGGCATCGCCGCCATCTGGCGGCGCATCACCACCTACTTCAAGGCATGGCCGTTCTCCTACTAGTACCGAACGCCATGCAGCCGCGAGCAGCGAGCACCTGCAGGGGTGACACCCCCTGCGCCTGCGCTGCTGGTAGCACTGTCTCCACTACCCAACCGAGAGGGGATCAACCATGAGGACACGATCACGAGGACGTTCGTTCCTCGCTGTGCTGTTCGCCGGAGCACTCGTGCTCGGCGCCTGCGGGCGCGACGACGGCGACGAGACGGCGACGACGGAACCCGACGACCCGTCCGGCACCACCGAGACCACCGACGGTGAGCCGGGTGAACTGACCGCTGGGCCCGGCTTCGACGGCGAGACCATCCGCCTCGGGGTCATCACGCCCGAGACCGGTATCGCCGCAGCCATCGGTGGCCCGCTCACCGCCGGCAACCAGGTCTACTGGGACAGTATCAACGCCGAAGGCGGCGTGGCCGGCGAGTACGAGGTCGAGCTGGTCGTGCGCGACTCGGAGTACATCCCCGACACCGGCGTCCAGCAGTACAACGGCATCAAGGACGACGTGGTGATGTTCCAGCAGGTGCTGGGCACACCGGTCACCGAAGCACTCGTGCCGCTGCTCGAGGACGACGAGATCCTGGCCGGCCCGGCCTCGCTCGACGCCTTCTGGGTGCGCGACCCCTACCTGATGCCCATCGGTGCCCCGTACCAGATCCAGGCCATCAACGCCCTGAGCTACGCAGTCGACAACCTCGACGCCGAGGACGCCACGCTGTGCTCGGTGACCAAGGACGACGACTACGGCCAGACCGGCCTCGACGGCCTCGAGTTCGGCGCCGACGCCTTCGGGCTCGACATCGACGTGTCGGTGGAGTTCCGCCAGGGCGACCAGGTGTTCTCCTCGCAGATCGAAGCCCTCATGGGCGCCGACTGCGACATCGTGTGGATCACCGCACTGCCCACCGAGACCATCCCGATCCTCACCGAGGCCGTGACCCGCGACTTCGCACCCACCTGGCTCGGTCAGTCGCCCACCTGGGTGAACGCCCTGGGCGGCTCGGATCTGGCTCCGTACCTCGAGGAGAACTTCCTGCTGCTGTCGGAAGGCCCGCAGTGGGGTGACGACAGCGTGGAGGGCATGGCCCAGATGCTGGCCGACATCGAGGAGTACGCCCCGGACCAGGCTCCGGACATCTACTTCGCCTTCGGCTACGCCCAGGCGTGGGCTGCGCACCAGATCCTCGAAGAGGCCGTCAGCCGCGGCGACCTGAGCCCCACCGGTGTGCTCGAGGCGTCGACCACGGTCGGCACCCTCACCTTCGGTGGTCTGCTGGGCGACTACGTCTACGGCCCCGCCGAGGACCGTGACCCGCCACGGGAGTCGAGCATCTTCGCCATCGACACCTCCGTCGAGGGCTTCCTCAGCGCCTTGGAGGTCAACTTCACCTCCGAGCCCGCCGAGGACTACGAGTTCGACGACTGAGGTCGTCGCTCTTCGGAGTCCGCTTCGAGCGTGTGGTGTGGCCCGGCTCCGGTCGGGCCACACCCGCGCCCGGGGCCGGTTCGTCGCTCGTGCTGGACCCCGGTGCCCCGGGACAGGCTGAGCAGCCCGCCCGCTTGCCCGCTGAGGTGCGCCTGCTCAGGCGGGCCGCAGCACGAGCACGTGCTGGGCGACCGGCGAGGGCGGTCGGATGGCCTCGACCTTCCAGCCGGCGGCCACGGCGATCTCCACGATGGCGTCGCGCCGGAACACCGCCCACTTGAGGGGTGACCGCGGGTTGAGGTCGGCGAAGCCCTGCTCGTCGAAGGTGGCCCGGTCGAACCAGCGCCGCATGCTGTCGTAGATGCCGTGGCCCCCCTCGGAGGGTTCGGGCAGGAACACCGAGGCGAGGAGCAGGCCGTCGGGGGACGCCACCGCACGGGCGGCGCCGAGCAGGAAGGCGGCGTCGTCCGGTGTGACGTGGGTCAGCACGGACCACATCGAGATCAGGTCGAACGGTCCGTCGACGGGCAGTCGTTCGAGCGAGGGGAGTGGTGAGCCATCCGGGGCGTACCGGGCGTTGCGAGCGGGCACCTCGGCGAAGGCGAATCGGGGCTCGTCCAAGGCAGCGTTCAGCCAGGCGATGAGGGCGCCGTCGATGTCGATGCCGGTGTAGCGGCCGACGGGCAGGCCTTGCTCGACGATGGCGGCCACCAGCTTCGTCCCGCAGCCGATGTCGAGCACCGACAGCGTCGAGAGGTCGGACCGGCCCGCTTCTGCGGCCATGAGTTCCACCAGCGCGCACCCCGAATCGAGCCACTCCTGGTGGGACTTGCGTCCGCCGCGTCGAAAGGCCTGCGGCACGTCGAGTGCAGCCATGTCGCCGACCCTACCTCCGGGCGTGCCGGGGAGGTGACGGGGGAGGTCGGCACGGCGAGATCTCGGGTCCACCGCAGTGATCGTCTGGTGAGCAGTGGGTGCCCGGGGTGGGATTCGAACCCACACGACCCGAAGGTCCGAGGGGTTTAAGCCCCCTGCGTCTGCCGTTTCGCCACCCGGGCGGGGTGTGGTGGTTCAGAGGGGGCTGGCTGAGCCGCCGCTGGCCTCTGCGTCCACGCAACTGGTGAAGCGCAGCAGCCCACGGCCGACGTCCTCCACCGTGGCGTCGGGTAACTCCTCGGCGTAGCGCTGGAGCGAGCTGCCCAGCTCGGCCAGATCGGCGGGGGTGTCCATGGTGACGTCGATACGCACGCAGGTGCCGCCGTCCTCGGGCTCGTAGGCCACGTACCAGTCGCCGCCCCACCCGCTGGCCGCGCTGCGCGCCTCGGCAGCGCTGCGACGGGTGCCCAGCATGAGTCGCCAGGCACGTTCGCCGAACACGGCGTCATCGAGCAGCTCGCCGTCGTAGGGGGGCACGTCCACCTCGATGCGGGGTTCGCGCACGAGGAACTTGTCGAAGTGGAGGATCTGCTCGGTGGTGTCGGGCGGCTCACGGAAGGCCTCGTCGAGCGCGTCCTGCCCGCCGAAACGGAGGAGTTGTTGCACGAACAGCTCGCCTTGCTCGTAGGGGGCGATGAGGATGTCGAACAGAATCGGCGGGACGTTCGACACGTCCATGTTCATGGCGAAGCGGGCTTCCTCGAGGTCGCGCTGGCGGCGCTCCTCGTCGCTGAGCGTGTCGATCCACTGCTGCTCGATGATGACCGCGTTGCCCTCCACCACACTGAGGAAGGCCTCTGCGATCTCGTCGTCCCGGTCGTCGTACTCGGGTCGGTGCAGCTCGAACCACTGGTCGTCGAGGGCATGCACCAACTCGTGCACGATCGTCTGGCGGACATAGGGCGTGAGCTCGCCGCCGCGCACCACCAGCTCGCCGGTCTCGGGGTCGTAGAACCCCAGGATCCCCTCGCCGTAGAGCTGCTCCACGGCGCGCACGAGGTCGGTGCCGGGTTCGATCATGCCGAGCGCCCCGAAGATCCGCTCGGTGAGCGCCAGCTCCTCGGCCACTTCCTCGTCGAATTCCTCGAGCACCCGGGCGGCGAAAGCGTCGTCGGGGAGGATCTCGACGTCCACGGGTTCTTGGAACTCGAGGCCGCGGGCGGCTTCCACGAAGCGGCTGAGCTCCTCCACCTCGGCACGGATGGCGGCCTCGTCGATGGGGCTCGGGGGAGTGGCCGTCGGCGGTGATGGTGCGCCCGGTTCGGTGGGTGTCGGAGGTGTCGGACCGGCGGATTCCTCTGGCACGTCCTCGATGTCATCGGCTGCCAGCGTGTCGTCGGTGCGGTCGAGCACCAGGTAGGCGACGCCGCCGCCGAGCAACCCGGCCAGCACCACGATGGCCACGAGCGCCGCCCAGCGCAGCCGCACCGATCCGCCCGACGGTTGTCCGGGTGGGCCGGGCGGACCACCGGTCCCCGGTGCGCCGGGCAGGGGTCCCGCTGCGTCGCCCGCGGTCGGAGGCCGACCGGTGTCGGGGAGCGGCGGACGACTACCGGGTTGTGCAGGCCACGGATCGCTCACGGCACTCCTGGGCGAGCGGGCAACGGTCGCCGACCACCGTACCGGAGCGGACCTGGCTTCTGCGGTCGCCGGTCGGGCCGGGCCGGCGGTTCAGGCGGCGTCGACGCTCGGCACGTCGCGGGGGCGCCCCTGCTCGTCGAGGCGGACGGCCCCGAGCGTCCAGAACTCCTCGAGGATGGTGTCGCGGTCGGGACGGCCCGCCAGAGCCCGGTCGACCTCACCCCAGATGGCCTCGAGCAGGTCGTGGCGACGGCCGGCCAGCGACTGGGCCAGGGCGGCGTCCCACAGGGTGTCCACCACCTCGGTGCCGGGGTAGGTGCGACCCGACGCCCCCACCCAGGTGCGGTCGCGCATCTCGGCGATGGCGGTGCGCAGGTAGGCGACGTGGGGGGTCTCGTCGGCCCGGATGTAGGACACCAGCCGGGCCGCCTCCCCGTCGCCGGCCACCAGGTCGGTGTCGGAGAGCACCTCCTCGGCCCAGATGAACGAGTGGAACGCCGACAGCTCGATGAACAACAGGCCGATCATCTGCAGCACCACCAACTCGGACATGTGGTCGATGTCGTCGGGCAGCAGGCGGGGTTCCTCTGCCCGCTTGCGGGACCCGTCGAGCCCCATCCGCTCCAACATCCGCTCGGTCTCGTCTGCGGTCACCGGCGACTCGAAGGCGATGTCACGGGCAATGAACCACATCTGGTCGTGCCCGGCGATGTCGTCGTGGCCGGCTTCGTCACGTGCGTGGGCCTCGAACAGCCCGCTGCCGAGGTGGGCAATGGCGGTGCTGTCGATGTCCTCGACGAACAGTCGCTGCCATTCGGGGATGGGCAGCAGGCGGAGCATGCCGCCGAAGCCTTCGACGGTGCCGATGCGGGTGAGCGTGGCGATGGTCGGCTCGCGGACGCCATGGCGCAACAGGAGTTTCGTCTGGGCCACGTTCGGGAAGGGCTCGGGCCACGTCTCGAGCGGGAGGTGGAGTGCGGGGGTGCCGAACTGGGCCACCCGGCGGGTCTCCCAGGCCTCGATGGCGGGCGCCCGGTGCAGGGTGCGAGGCGAGCGGTACGTCCCGTCGCTGTCGAAGCCGCCGTGACAGCGGACGCCGTTGACCACCAGCGGTTCGGCCAGGTCGTGGTCGGCGAGGAGGTCCTCGGGGGCGTAGGTCACAGCGGTGCTCATGGCTAGATGGTAAACACATTGCACTAATCGTGCAATGAGTGATTGGCGCCTCAGCGCTCTGCGCGCAGTGGGCCACCGATCTGGTGGTTGGTTGCGCGCGGTCGCACGGGCGGTGCCGCCGGACCGGTAGCGTCGCCGCCGTGGCCCCGACTCCCGCATCGCCCCCCGGCGCACCCTCGCCGCCCGACCCGACGTCCCCGCCCGACCCGGCCGGTCTGTTCGACCTGAACGGCCGCACCGCCATCGTCACCGGCGCCTCGAGCGGGCTCGGCGACCGCTTCGCCCGGGTGCTCCACGCCGCCGGCGCCACGGTGGTGCTGGCCGCCCGCCGAGCCGACCGGCTCGAGGCCTTGGCCGCCGAGCTCCCCGGGTCGGTGCCGGTGCGCTGCGACGTGGGTGACGCCGACGAGCGGCGTGACCTGATCCGTCGAGCAATCGAGGCCACCGACAGGCTCGACATCGTGGTGAACAACGCCGGCATCGGCCAGCCCATGGCGGCGGTGGACGAGCCGCTCGAGCACTTCGAGGAGGTGCTGGCCGTGAACCTCACCGCCGTGTTCCACCTCAGTCGCCTGGCGGCCCGCCACATGATGGCCCGCAACGGCGGCGCCATCGTGAACGTGGCGTCGATCTTGGGCATGGTGGCGTCATCGCCCATCCACCAGGCCAGCTACGCCGCATCGAAGGGCGGCGTGGTGAACCTCACTCGCGAGCTGGCCGTGCAGTGGGCCCGCAAGGGTGTGCGGGTCAACGCCTTGGCCCCGGGGTGGTTCCCCTCGGAGATGACCACCGAGATGTTCACCGATGACGCCTCGGGTCGCTACCTGGAGCGCAACGCGCCGATGGGTCGCGGTGGTCGACTCGACGAGCTCGACGGGGCGTTGCTCTTCTTGGCGTCCGACGCATCGACGTACGTCACCGGGCACGTGCTGGCGGTCGACGGCGGCTGGCTGGCGCGCTGAGGCACAGCACTCCGTCAGCTGGGTACGGTGCTCGCAGCGACCGAGGAGCACGACATGGACCCCACCCGCCACCGGATCGAGCACGACTCCATGGGGGAGGTGGCGGTGCCGGCGGATGCCCTGTGGGGAGCCCAGACCCAGCGGGCCGTCCACAACTTCCCCATCTCGGGCATCAGAGTCGACGCGGCGGTGATCGTGGCGCTGGCCCGCATCAAGGGCCGAGCCGCGCTGGTGAACGCCTCGCTGCGATCCCAACCCGCAGTGGACGGCCGCGTGGGGCGAGCCATTGCGGACGCCGCCGACGAGATCGTGGCCGGCGAACATCTCGACCAGTTCCCCGTGGACGTGTTCCAGACCGGTTCGGGGACGTCCACCAACATGAACATGAACGAGGTCCTGGCTCGGCTGGCGTCAGCCCGGTTGGGCACATCCGGTGAGGTGCACCCCAACGACCAGGTGAACGCCTCGCAGTCCTCCAACGACGTGTTTCCCACGGCCATCCACCTGGCGGTGGCCGCCACCGTGGCCGAGCGCACCGTCCCCGGTCTCGAGCATCTCGCCGCCAGCTTCCGCACCCAGGCCCGACGCTGGTCGGGGGCGGTGAAGGCCGGGCGCACCCATCTCATGGACGCCACCCCGGTGACCTTCGGCCAGGTGTTCGGCGGGTACGCCACCCAGCTCGAGCAGGCCGCTGCCCGCCTCAGCGGGTCGCTCGAGCGGGTGTGCGAAGTGCCTCTCGGCGGCACGGCGGTCGGTACCGGCCTGAACGCCCCGGCGGCGTTCGCCCCCAAGGTGCTGGCGGCGCTCGCCGAGGACACCGGCCTGCCGCTGCGCGAAGCGGACGACCACTTCGCCCACCACGGCGCCCGCGACGCCCTCGTCGACGTGTCAGGCCTCCTTCGGGTGGCGGCGGTGGCACTCACCAAGATCGCCAACGACATTCGCTTCATGGGCAGCGGCCCCACCGCCGGGCTGGCCGAGGTGCGTCTCCCTGACCTGCAGCCGGGGTCGTCGATCATGCCGGCCAAGGTGAACCCGGTGCTGTGCGAGTCCGTGACCCAGGTGGCGGTGCAGGTCATCGGCAACGACGCCACCGTGGCCGCAGCGGGCAGCAGTGGCCACTTCGAGCTGAACGTGTACCTGCCGGTGATGGCCCGCAACCTGCTCGAGGCGGCCACGTTCCTCGGGTCGGTGACCACGGTGTTCGCCGAGCGGTGCGTCGACGGCATCGAAGTGAACACCGAACGCAGCCGGGCCTACGCCGAGGGATCCCCGGCGGTGGCCACCGGCCTGAATCCCGAGTTGGGCTACGAGAAGGTGGCGGAGCTCATCAAGCGATCGTCGACCACCGGTGAGCCGGTGCGCGACCTGGTGCTGCGCGACGGTCTGCTCGACGAGCAGCGGCTCGAGGAGTTACTCGACGTGGACGACCTGACCGGGCAGCGTCGCCGACGGCGCCGCTGAGCGGTCGCCAGTCAGCAACCCTCAGACCGTGGGGGGTGACTCGGTCATGGCCGGGGTGCCCTCGAAGGGGATGGGATCGTCGGGCACCGGGATGTGGGGTCGCTTCCAGCTCATGACCCGGGCCAGGCCCGACGCCACCGTCCGCCACTGCTCGGGCTGCCAGCCCTCGGCGGCGTCCACCACCGAGCAGCCCTGGTCGATGTGGACGAAGGCCGGCAGGCTGGTGATGCCCATGGCGCCGATGGCCACCCGATCGGGGTCGACGAGCACCAGCAGTTCCTCGACGAGTGGGCCCAGGAACTGGCGCGCGTCGTCGGGTGGTGCCGCCACCAGGAACGCCGTGCGGCAGTCGGCCTCGGCGAAGGTGCGCAGGACGCGCGTCGCCGTGGGCAGGATCCAGGAGCTCTCGTAGGTGTAGGGATCGAGCGCCACGACCGCCAGGTGGAAGGTGGTCACCCATTCGCTGATGGGCCGAGGCTCACCTCCCTGCAGCGAAGTGAGCGGGGTGTCGCCGGGAACATCGGTAGCCACGGCCGGAGAACCTAGCGCGGACCGCTGGTCGGACCCCAACGCCGGCTGGTGTACCTTGCGGTCATGAACCCAGGGTCCACCCTGTACAACCTCGTCTTGGTGCTGCACCTCGTTGGTGTGGTGGTCGGCTTCGGCACGGCCTTCGCCTGGACGGTGCTCGGGGCACGGGCCCGCAGCGTCGAGGGCGGCGGTGCAACGCTGGCCGAGATCGGCGTGAGTGGACTCAGCCGGCTCTCCGCACCGGCCATCTGGTCGGTGGGGGTCACGGGCCTGATCCTCATCGGCATGCACCAGGCCAACGGCTTCTACACCTTCGCCGACACCTGGATCTCGCTGGGTTTCCTGCTGTTCTTCATCACCGCCGGTGTGACCCAGTTCCTGTGGATCCCCTCCCAGCGCAAGGTGCAAGCCACGGTGGCGGCGCTCGAGGCGTTGCCCCCGGGATCGGACCGGCCTTCGGCTGAGTTGGCGTCGCTCGAGGAGCAGGGCAAGCAGGTGGCGGTGTGGGGCGGCGTGGTGCACCTCGCCTTCGCCTTGTCGATCATCGTGATGGTCTTCAAGCCCGGCTTCGGCTGACACGGACCGACGCGCCGGGCGCCGCCGCAGGTAACGTCGGGGTGTGCACCCGATCGAGCACCTCCGCTTCGTGGCCCGGGCGGACGGCGTGGCCGGGGACGTGTTGGTGCGCCAGACCGCAGCGGCGCTGGCCTCGTTCACCGACGATCCCACGGCGCTGGTCACCGCCTGCCGTCGGGTGGTAGTGCGCCAACCTCACTCGGCCGTGTTGGCCTGGTTCTGCTCGCGGGTGTTGACCGCCATCGATCCGGCCGACGAGTTGTGGTCCGCCGTGGGTGCGCTCGAAGCCGACTGCACGGCCGCTCACCTCGCTGACCTGCTGGCTCCCGAGGCCCGCGTGGTGGTGCTCGGGCCCGCCCCCGAGGTGGCGGCCGCACTCGGGCGTCGGGCGGACGTCACCGCCGTGTGGCTCGAGTCGGACGGGCCGGCGGGCGGCAGCAGCGTGGGTGCGGTGGTCCCGGCGTTGTCATGGGCATCTGCCGTGCTGGTCGAGGCCGAAGCCGTCGGGGGAGCGGAGGCACTGGCGTCCGCCGGAGCGTTGCCCGTGGCGGCGGTGGCCCACCACCTCGGCGTGCCCGTGTGGTTGGTGGTGCCCGAGGGCAGAGTCCTGGCGTCGAGTGTGTGGCCGGCGTTCCGCACGCGCGCACTCAACGCCGAGTGCGACGAACCGCTCGAGGTGGTGCCTGCAGAGCTGGTCGACCGGGTGGTGCGCCCAGTGGGTGAGATCGACGTGGCCGAGCTGGCCCGTGCCGCCGACGCGCCGGCCGCGCCCGAGCTCTTCGGCGCCGGGCCCGGCCACCTGTAGCCGGTCGACCGGTACGCTGCGGCGATGCCTTCACGTCGCGACAAGATCCGCATGACCGAGGCCGAGGTGGACGAGTTCCTCTCCGGTCGGCACACCATGAACATCGCCACCTTCGGGCCCGACGGCACGATTCACCTGGTGGCCATGTGGTACGGGTTCCTCGACGGCGCGCCGGTGTTCGAGACCTACGCCCGCTCGCAGAAGGTGAAGAACCTGCGTCGCAACCCCAACATCACCGCCCTGGTGGAAACCGGCGAGGACTACGACGAACTCCGCGGCGTCGAGTTGGTCGGCAAGGGCGAGATCATCGAGGACCACGACCGTCTGCACGAGGCGGCTCGCAGCGTGGTGCAGCGCTACTACCCGATCGACGATCCCGCCGAGCTCGACGCCGCCGCCACTGCGCTGATGGCCAAGCGGGTGGCGGTGCGCATCGACGTGGAACGCACCGTGTCGTGGGATCACCGCAAGCTGGCCGCCCACTAGTCTGCGGCCATGGGTGACATGGTCGAATTCGCGAGCAACGGCAGCACGGCACAGGGGTACCTGGCGGTCCCTCCGAAGGGATCCGGCCCCGGGCTCATCGTGATCCAGGAGTGGTGGGGTCTCGTGCCCCACATCCGCGACGTGTGCGACCGCTATTCGGCGGCCGGATTCGTGGCGCTGGCCCCCGACCTCTACGGCGGCACCACCACCACCGAGCCCGACGAGGCCGGAAAGCTCATGATGGCCATGAACTTGGACCAGGCCGCCAAGGACCTCTCCGGTGCGGTCGACTATCTGCTGGCGTCCGACGCCGTCACCAGTACGGGCATCGGCGTCACCGGCTTCTGCATGGGCGGCGGCTTGGCCCTGGTGCTGGCCACCCAGCGTCCCGATGCCATCGTGGCCTGCGCTCCCTTCTACGGGGTCATCCCCTGGGAGCACGCCCAGCCCGACTGGTCGAAGATGACCGCTGCGGTGCACGGCCACTTCGCTGAGAACGACGGCATGTTCAACCCGGCGAAGGTGCGCGAACTCGAACGCCGCCTGCACGAGCTGGGCAAGGAAGCCACCTTCGTCATCCATCCCGACGTGGACCACGCCTTCTTCAACGACACCCGCGAGGACGTCTACCACCGGGAGACCGCCGAGCGGGCGTGGGGAGAGACAGTGGAGTTCCTGCGCGCCAACGTCACCTGAACCTACGAGCTGTCGTCGGCGGGTGTGCCCCTGGCTTTCGGCCTGGGGTCGAGCCAGTTGGTGAGAATGGCGTCGGCGCCGTAGCGGTCGAGGCGGTCGCCGGAGGGGATCCAGCGGGTGTCGGGCTGAGGGTGGTTGGGGTCGCCCAAGTGGATCTCAGCGGCCGGGCGGTGGCCGGTAACCTCGACGACGGTGCCGTCGGGGGCGGTGAAGCGGAGTTGGCGGGTGTCCGGGTCGAGTTCGTGCGTCCAGCCGGGTTGGTGGATGCGGGTGTGGTGTTCGTCGCAGAGCCAGACGAGGTTCCACAGGGCGGTGGGGCCGTTGTCGGCTCGGTGGAGGAGGTGGTGGGCGCGGAGGTGGTGGGTGCGTCCGCAGCCGGGGAAGCGGCAGGTGCCGTCCCGGAGCAGCAGT
Organism: Acidimicrobiia bacterium; assembly: GCA_020832495.1. GTDB lineage: Bacteria > Actinomycetota > Acidimicrobiia > Acidimicrobiales > Acidimicrobilacustridaceae > JAFIEP01. Next base: position 33,963 of record JAFIEP010000007.1, read on the forward strand.
GCGTGGCGTTGTTCGGTGGTGGCGAGCGGCTCGGGGCTGGTGGCCAGCACGGGCACGCCCTTGTCGTGGAGCAGCACCACGATCGACGATTCGGAGAGCAGCGACGCAATGGTGGGGACGTCGACGGGTCCGCCGCCGTGGATGCGTCCGCAACCGCCGTCATCGCCGCTGTCGGGGTTGAACAGGTCATCGACGTCGATGAGGATGTTGATCTGGTAGCGGGCGGGGAGGGTGCCCCGGGCGGTGGTGTGCCCGGCGAGGGACCGGCGGGCCATGGCCACCAACGCGTCGGCCGAGGTCGGCCGCTTCGGGCCCGGATCGGGAGCAGTCTCTGTGTCGGCCTGGGTGGCTGTGTCGTCGGTGGCGTCCTTGGCGTCCTTGGCGTCGCGGTAGGCGTCCCACAAATCGTCGCGCTCGGCGCGCAGCGCGGCTTCGAACTCGGCGCCGCGTTCGGGGTTGAGCACCGCTCGGAGCCGCCACATGCCGTCATCGCCGACGGTGGTGCCCACCGATTCGGGGATCGGCTCGGCGTCGCGCTCGGAGCGCTTGACCCGCTTCATGGCGCGCACCAGCGTCTGTAGTTGGGCGCCGCTGGCGTAGCGGGCAGTGTTGAGCACTTCGTCTTCGTTGTCGGGGGTGGCGACCGACGCGCAGAGATCCACGATGCCTTCTGACAGGCAGCCTTGCGCGAAGGCAGATGACAGGCCGGGGAGAGGCTCGAGCCGTGTGGCCAGCCGCGCGCAGCGGGATGCCTCGGCAGGGGTGAGCCCCACCGACATGGTCATCCACTGCCGCAAGGTGACGCCGGGCAGGTAGTTGGCCAGCGCGGCCAACTCTGCGGTGAGCTCCACCATCCTCGCCTGGCGGGCCGACACCTCGGCGGCCACCTGTCGTAGCTGTTCGGTCAGCTCGTCGATGCGAGCTTGTTCGGGTGGGCCGTCGAACACGGGGGTGACACCGTCGAACGCCACGTGCGCACCGGCCGTCGTGCTGTCGCAGGCGTCTCGGTGGTCCCCATTCGGTTCGTCAGCCACACCAGCGTCGTACACATGTTCGATTCTACCAACGCATCGGAGGATCGCAACCGAAACAGGGAGATCTCACACTCTGTGGTCACCGTCGGAAGTCCCTGAGGGGAGTCGACCACCACACCTGACGTAGTGGGCGCCAGCTCAGCTGGCCAGGGCCACCTGGCCCTTGCCGTGCGCCTTGGCGGCGTACATGGCCCGGTCGGCCAGCGACAGCAGCCCCCCGGGGGTGCTCGACCCGTCGGCCACGGCGATGCCGACGGTGGCACCGACGACGATGCCGCCGTGGCTGGTGGGCACAGGTAGGGACAGCGCCTGCACCAGGCGTTCACCGGCGGCGACCATCTCCTCCTCGGAGGTGAAGCCCTCGCACAGGGCCACGAACTCGTCGCCGCCCATGCGGCAGGCGGTGTCGGTGTCGCGCAGCACACCCCCGAAGCGGCGGGCCAGCTCCACCAGCACGTCGTCGCCCAGTTGGTGGCCGTGGCGGTCGTTGACCGCCTTGAAGCCGTCGAGGTCGCAGTAGAGCACGGCCACCCCGTGTCCTTCGCGGCGTTCGCGCGCCAGCGCCTGCTCCAACCGATCCAGGAACAGTGCTCGATTCGGCAGCCCGGTGAGGTGATCGTGGTTGGCGGCCGTCCACAGCTCTTCCTGAGCCCGGTGCAGCGCAGCGCGTGCTTCGGTGTCCTCGGTGACGTCGGCCACCGTGACCACGGTGCCGGCGGGGTTCCCGTTGCGGCCGTGGAAGACCCGGGCATCGAAGCGCGCCCACCGGCCCATGCCGAGATCGCCCCGCCGCTCCTCGTCGCCCACGGTCAGGTTGGCGATGTCGGTGTGCACCCCGTCGACGGCCAACGCCGCACGGCTCACCGCCTGCAGGGTGGGCTGTTCGCTCATGCGGTCCCGTACGTCGCGAGGCACCAGCCCGGTCTCGGCGTCGGGCTCTGTTCCGGCGAGGAGCTGGGCGGCCTGGGCGTTGCTGTAGCGGACCTGACCCTCGGCGTCGCACAGCACGATGCCCACCGGGGTGAGTGCCGCCAGCGACAGGAAGGCACTCTGGTCGTCGACCAAGGCGCTGCTGTCCTCGCGGGAGTGGTGCATGCGGGTGAGGAGCACGATGGACTCGAACAGCGGGTCGTCGAGCAGGTTGGCGGCCACCCCCGACACCTCGAACCACTTGGAGTCGCTCTCAGGTCGGATGGCCCGCAACTCGCCGGTGAGTACGTCGCCCGGATGGTCGAGGAGGTGCTGGAAGCTGCCGAGCAGCCTCGGCAGATCCTCGGGGTGGATCGTGTCGATGGTGAACGGTGACCGGGCGTCCTCGTCGCTGACGCCGGTGACCGCCGCGTTCATGCGGGGCCGCCAGTTCATCTGGGTGGAGGCGTCGACGCCCCAGGTGGTGCAGCCCAGCGCACCGAGGGCCCGCTCCAGGCGGACCAGTTCGGTGCGGTCCTCGACACCGACGTGCAGCGGCGGTCCGTCCGCGTCAGCCGCATGGGTCTCAGCGGGCACCGCCCGGGCCCGCAAGGCCAGTGCGGCCGGAGTGCCGTCGGGTCGGCGCATCACCAACTCGACGGTGGCTGTGCCGAGCCGGCAGGCCTCGCCCACCCACTCGTCGAGGAGGAGGAGGTCCTTCTCGTCCACGAGCGTGTGCAGCGGCACGGTGTCGACGTCGCCGAGCAGCTCTCGAGCGGCAGCGTTCGGCGCGGTGATCAGGCCGTCGCGGAGGGTGAAAAGGGGGAGGGGGAGGAGGTCGAGATCGACATCGCCTGCCATCTCGGTCGTCATGGTGCTAGTCAACGACACATTGCGGGCCAATGCGTAGGCGCGACCCCCGAAATGATCCGTACTGCCTACCGGTGCGGCCTCGAACTGGGCCGGATTCCTCACCGGCGTGCTCGACGGTCGCTCGCGGTCAGCTCGTGCCGATCGGCGCCGTGGGCGTGAAGCGCACCGGGAGGCGTTTGACCCCACCCACGAGGGGCGGGCCCAGCGACTCGAGGAAGACCGGTGGGCCGGTGACCTCGATGTCAGGCAGGCGAGTGAAGAGTTGGCGGAAGATGACGGCGAGTTCGCGCCGGGCCAGGTGGGCGCCGAGGCAGAAGTGCGGACCGGGACCGCCGAAGCCGACATGGGGGTTCGGGTCGCGTCGGACGTCGAAGCGCTCGGGGTCGTCGAACGCCCTCGGGTCACGATTCGCCGCGCCGTAGAACATGATCAGTCGGTCGCCCGCATCGAAGTCGTGGCCCGACAGCGTGGGCGGGCGGGTCACGGTGCGGCGCATGAAGGTCACCGGCGACGCCATGCGGACGATCTCCTCGACCGCCGTGGGGGTCACCCCGTCGATGTCGTCCTGCCAGATGCGGCGCTGGTCGGGGTTCTGTGCGAGCAGGTGCATGCCGAGGCTGGTGGCGGTGCGGGTGGTGTCGTTGCCGGCCACGGCCAGCAGGATGAAGAACGAGCCCAGCTCTTCGGCGGTGAGCATGTCCTCGTCGCCTTCGGCGTTGACCAGCTTCGACGTGAGATCGTCGGTGGGATTCGCCCGACGTTCCGCGGCCATCTCGTTCATGAGGGCGGTGAGGGTGAGGCCGGCGTCGAACAGGGCCGGGACGAGATCCTTCCCGTCGAGGAACTCCGGATCGCCGCCGCCGAGAATCACGTTGGTGGCGTCCAACACGGTCGAGAACTCACTGCGCGGGATGCCCATCATGTCGCAGATCACGAGGAGTGGGAACGGCTGGGAGATGGCCTCGACGAGGTCGACCTCACCTTTGTCGCACATGTCGTCGATGACCTCGGTGCAGATGGCCTCCACCGAATCGAGCACGCTCTGGAGCTGCCGGGGCGTGAACGAGCGGGACACGATGCCCCGCTGGCGGGCGTGGCGAGGATCGTCCATGTTGATGAAGCTGCCGAAGAACTCGGCCGCCTCGGCGGGCATGTCGATGATCGAGATGGCACCTTGGCCCGAACAGAAGTCGGCGGCGTTGCGGCTGATCTCGACGACTTCGGCGTAGCGGGTGACGGCGAAGAACTCCTCGTGGGCATCGGTGAGCGGGTTGAGGAACTCGTAGCGGGTGAACGGTCCCTCCTCGCGGAGCACGGCGAAGTCCGCCATGCGTTCGTCGAGCGGCCGATCCCAGAACAGGGGGTCGGTGACCCCGAGCGGTTGGCTGGTCATGTGTCGTCTCCCTGTGCGCCGGTCACCACGAGGCCACCCTAGGCGATCAGTGCTCGCATTTCTGCACGCCCGGGGCGGGGTCAGCGCGGCCCGGCGGTTCCGTCCGAGGGGAGGAAGCGGTGTTCGAGGCCGTCGAGGAACGTGGCCAGTCCGAAGGCGAAGACGTCATCGACCGAGGGCAGCGACACGTCATCGGGACGGGCGCGCAACAAGGCGAAGGCATCCGCGGGGAACGCGGCGAGCAGTTCGTGGCGCTCGTGGGTGAGCCCCGACACCTGTCCCGTGCTGCTCGTGTCGAAGAACACGGTGCCGAGCACGAAGTCCACGAGCGCCAGGTACGCGGGAACGGCGACGTCCGGAGGGAAGCCGGCGTCGAGTAGCCCGGCGAGACCGCGTTCGGTGCCGAGCAAGGCGTTGGGTCCGAACAACGGCGAGACGGTCAGTGCAGGCACCAGGTTGTGGTGGTCCATCAGCACTCGACGCAGCTCGTTCGACAGCACCTCGACCGTGGCCCGCCCGTCGGTGCCATCGGGTGGGTGGCGCACCTCGCCGAGCACGTGGTCGACGAGCAGGACCAACAGCTCGTCGCGGCTGGCCACGTGGCGGTACAGCGACGCACTGCCGGTGTGGAGTTCCTCGGCCAGGCGCCGGACGGTGAGCGCGTCCAGACCCTCGGCATCGACCAGTGCCAACGCCGCATCCACGATTCGCTCGGTGGAGAGCCCATCGGCCCGGGGGCGGCGCCGCGCTTCGCGGGCCTGGCGTTCGAGCCACCAGGTCGGGCTTCCCGGCACCGCGGCAGTGACGTCCGTCGCTCGCATCACCCCGCATCGTACGGGGCAGCGGCGCGTCGGCCGGGCGGTCAGGCTGGGCCGTCAGCTCTTGGCGTCGGCCAGCATCTTGCGGGCGATGACCTTGAGGCACAGCGTCTCGTCGGCGCCCTCGAAGATGGACAGCACGCGGGCGTCCACGAAGTAGCGGCTGACGGCGTACTCCTCGGCGTAGCCGAAGCCGCCGTGAATCTGCATGGCCTCGCGGGTGACCCACTCGGCGGCCTTGCACACGTAGGCCTTCACCATGGAGGCCTCGAGCTGGCCTTCGCCGCGACCCATGAGGGTGGCCACCTGGTAGGAGAACTGCCGTGCGGCCTGGATGAGGGTGGCCATACGGCCCAGCTTGGCCAGGGTGAGCTGGTACTCGGCAATAGGGCGGCCGAACACCACCCGGTCCTTGGCGTACTCGCAGGCGTCCTCGTAGGCGGCCTGCATGACACCCACAGCTCGGGCGGCGGTCTGCAGGCGCCCGTTCTCGAAGCCGGCCATCTGGTAGTAGAAGCCCTTGCCCAGGCCGTCCTCGAGGCCGATGAGGTTGTCGGCGGGCACCCACCAGTTGTCGAGGGCAATCTCGTAGGAGTGCATGCCCCGGTAGCCGATGGTGTCGATGGGGCGGCCCTCCATCTTGCCGCCGCCCGGCGCGCCACCGCTGTCGCCGGCTGACTGGGCGAACTCGAACCCGTGCCCGTCGGCAATGGGCTTGGGCACGAGGAACAGGCTGAGCCCACGGTGCCCGGCGTTGCGGTCGGTGTCGGTGCGGGCCAACAGCAACAGCACGTTGGCCCGGGCCCCGAAGGTGCACCAGGTCTTCACGCCGTTGATGACCCAGCCGCCGTCGGCCTCGGTGGCCGTGACCTTCACACCGGCCACGTCGGAGCCGTAGTCGGGCTCGGTGACGGCAACCGCACCCATGACCTCGGTGGTGGCCAGCTTGGGCAGCCACTCCGAGCGCTGCTCGTCGGTGCCACCGGCCACCAGCGCCCGGGTGAGGATCTCGGGGCGGGTGATGAGCGAGCCGCCGACGCACAGCGAGCCGCGGGCCAGTTCCTCGGTGGCCACGATCATGGCCAGGTACTCGCCTTCGCCGCCGGAGGAGAAGCCGCCGTACTCCTCGGGCACCGACAGGCCGAAGCCCCCCATCTCGGCCAGACCGCTGATGATGTCCTCGGGAATGTCCTCGTTGTGGCGGTGGATGTGCTCGGCCACCGGGCGGATCTTGTCCTCGGCGAAGCGGCGGAAGGTGTCCTGCACCATCTCGTAGTCGTCGTCGAGGTGGCGGGAACCCGGCGTGAAGGCCAGCGAGGCCAGCACCTCGGGATCGCGGTAGGTGGCGACGAAGCTGCGGGCGTCGTCGAGCGCCTCGGGGGCGACGCCCCACTCGCCCTCCCGGCCGTAGAGCTTCCCGGCCAGCTCGGCCACGGCGTCGGCGATGTAGACGCACGCCATGAGCCCTTCGGTGTCGCCTCGCTCGCCGTAGGTGAGCATGGCCCGCCCGGTGTGCACGGTGGCCGCGGCGTGGGCCAGGTCGTAGGCCAGCACCTGGTTGTCGTCGATGGAGCCGGTGGCGGCCAGGCGGGTGGTGGCGGCGTCGACCACCTCCTGGGCGAGATCGATCACCGCTTTGGCTTGGGAGAGGTCCGCGCTCGTCATGGGCGAAGGTTACCGACCCCGCCGATGTGCGCTCACATCGGCGAGGTCGTTGGTACGCGGGGTCGACGGCGGTCGCCCGGTATCGAAGCCGGGCTGATGAACGATTCTTCAGTTGCTGGAAATGTTGGTGGCGGCCGTCGATCAGGAGTGGTCATGAATGCGTCGAGAAGAGTCGAGTCGGACAACTGTGGGTCGAGTCCACCCGTACCCCTGCCGCAGTTGGCCACGGTCCCCGGTGAGGGGCCGGGCATAGGGGGTCGATCAGGTCGGCCGTCTGGTGATGCCCCTCCGGCAACGTCGCTCGACCTGGTGGCCTGTCACCGCTGCGGGGTGACGGTGGCCCGCCTCAGCGCCGTGTTCGTGGACGGGAGCGCCGACCGACCGCGTTGCATGGTCTGCGCCCTCGGCGCTACGAGTCCGATGGAGCCCGTCGTCGCGCCCCTGTGGCGCTGAGCGTCATCGCCCCGCGCGGTCGCCCCGCCCTGCAAGTGCACGATCTGCGGGCCGGGTCGGTCATCTGTCGGCGGTCGCTGAGGTCGTCGCCAAGTGCGAGCGCACCTCGTCGAGGGCGGAGCTGTCGGCCAGCCACGCCGTGCAGACGTCGGCCGGCACCGGTCGGGTGATGAAGTAGCCCTGGGCCCGGTCGCAGCCGAGGGCGGCCAACTCGGCCAGGGTGGCGCCGTCCTCCACGCCTTCGGCCACCACCCCGAGGCCCAGGTTGTGGGCCAGGTCGATGGTGGAGCGCACGATGGTGGCGTCGGAGGAGTCGTGCACCATGTCGCCCACGAAGCTGCGGTCGATCTTCAGCTCGTCGATGGGCAGGTGCTTGAGGTAGGCGAGCGACGAGTAACCGGTGCCGAAGTCATCGATGCTGGTGGCCACACCCATGGCCCGCACCTCGCTGAGCACGTCCATGGCCTTGGCGGGATCGTCCATCAGTTCGCTCTCGGTGACCTCCAGCTTGATGAGGTGGGGGTCGACCTGTTCGCGGCGGAGCAGCTCCTCGAGCCACGGGACGAGCGTGGGGTCGTACAGGTTGCGCACGCTCAGGTTCATGGCCACCCGCAGGGGTGTCCCCGCCTCGGCCCACGCCTGCGCCTGGTGGATCCCCGCGGTCAGCACCCAGCGGGTGAGCGGGTCGATCAACCCCGACAGTTCGGCCAGTTCGATGAACTCCGCCGGGGGCACCATGCCGTGCTCGGGGTGACGCCAGCGCACCAGGGCCTCGGCGCTGCCCACCCGCCCGGTGTCGAGGTCCACGCTGGGCTGGTAGTGCAACTCGAGCTGGTCCTCGTTGATGGCCTTGCGCAGTTCGCCCAGCAGCGCCAGACGTCGGATGCTCGAGCGGTCGTGTTCGGCGTCGTACTCCACGACCGGCACGCCGTTGCGCTTGGCCAGGTACATGGCCACGTCGGCGCGTTGCACCAGCGAATCGGCGTCGGCGCCGTGTTCGGGGTAGCGCACCACCCCGATGGCCGCCGACACCTGCACGTCGATGCCGCCGAGGGCGAAGGGGTGCTCGAGCGCCTCGTGGATGATGGTGGCGTACTTGTCCACCCGGGCGCTGGCCTCCTCGCCGGTGACGAGGACGGCGAACTCGTCGCCGCCGAGGCGGGCAATGGTGTCGGCGTCGCGCAGCTCACGTTGCAGGCGTCGGCTCATCTCGATGAGGAGCCGGTCGCCGTGGTCGTGACCCAGGGCGTCGTTCACGTCCTTGAACTGGTTGAGGTCCATCATCAACAGCGCGGCGCTGGTCTGGCCCTCGGGGGCGGCGCGGATGGCCATGCGCAGCCGCTCGAGCAGCATCGCCCGGTTGGGCAGGCCGGTGAGGGCGTCGTGGAGAGCTTGGCGGCGCAGCACCTCGGCGGCCATGGTGCGGTCGGTCACGTCGTGCAGCGACAACCCCACCGTGCCGTCGGCGAGGGGGAACACGTGGGCGGAGAACACCCGGGTGCCGCTGCCGGTGGGTTGGAGCCGCAGGTCGTCGATGGAGGCGTTGCCGCCGTGGCGGGCGATGTCGATGAGCTCGTCGAGCATGTGCGGCTCGACGAAGGTGAGCACCTCGTCCGCCGTGCGATCCACGCACAGCTCGGCGTTACGTCCGCACAGCTGTGCTGCCTCGGGGTTGGCTGCGACCACCGTGAGGGCGTCGCCGGCCTCGTCAGTGGTGAGGCGCAGGACGAACAGCGCCAGGGCGATGCGTTCCACCAGGTCGAGGTAGCGCTGGGCCAGGCTGGCGGCTTCGCGTTCGTCGGTGACGTCCAACATGACACCGCGCACGTGCACGGCGCGACCGAGGTCGTCGGTCTCGACCCGCATGCGGTCGCGCATGTGCACGATGCGGCCGTCGGCCGCCACCATGCGGTAGTCCTGCTCGACGTGTTCGCCCCGGCGGATGGCGTTGCGGTAGATGCGGCGGGCTTCTTCGTAGTCGTCGGGGTGGACATGGGAGCGCCAGAAGCCCGGCTCGGCCCACGCGGAGGCCGGGTAGCCGAGCAGCTCCTCGGCCCGCTGGTTCACGTACAGCGTGGAGGGTCGGCTGGTCAGCTGCTCCCACACGATGGCGTCGATGCCGCCCATGAGCTCGCCGTAGCGGGTGCCGAGGTCACGTTCGGCCTCCACGATCTCACCGACCACGAGCACCACGAAGGTGCTGGCCACGGCGAAGGCCAGGAACAGCGGGACGTCACCCTCGACGTTGTTGAACATCACCACCAGACCGGCGCCGATGGCACCAACGGCGAACGAGGCGCTCGCCACGCGTCGACCGAAGGCCACGGCGCTGGTGGCGTTGAGGCCCAACATGAACAGCAGCAGCGCCCCGATCACCTCGTCGAAAGCGACGAGCATGGCCACCAGCAGGAGTTGGTCGGTGAACGCCATGAGCGGTGGGAGGGAGCCTCGCCGGCGCAACGCCACGTCGAAGGCCACGTTGTAGGGCAGCACCAGGAACACGATGGCGGCCAACGCAGGCAGGCGGGCGTCGCCGAGGGTGTCGACGGCCAGGGCCGTCATGGCGGCCAGCACGACGATGGCGGCGTAGCGGGCCCGCAGCGTGAGTTCCCACAGCCGCTGCTGACGGAGGTGGGCCTCATCGGGGCGCGCCGTGGCGCGGAGCGATCCGTCCCCGCTCACCGGCTCGACTTCAGTGTCGCCCATCACCACCCCAGCACGCCGCCGTCGGTGCACCGCGTACGGACGCATGCTAGGTGGTCGGCGGCCTGTCTGCGGGACGACGTGCGGGGTGGCCTGTGGGATGGCGTGCGGGATGGCGGTGCGGGATGGCGGTGCGGTGGCGTGTGGGATGGCGGCCCGTCCGGCTCTCCACCCGGTCCGGCGCCGGCGCCCGTGCGACTGCGCGCAGCCAGGTACCCATGCGGTGGTTCAGTGCGCGCAGAGCACGCCGGCGCCCGCGCCGCCGCTGGCCGGCTGGCACTGCGCGCAGCCAGGTACCCATGCGGTGGTTCAGTGCGCGCAGTGCACGCCGGCGCACAGCACTGCCGCCGGTCGCCGCAGAGCGGCCCCCGCCCCCGGTGCCCCCAGCTGGTTCGTGCGTACGTTCGCGAGGCTGTGGCACGCCGAACGTACGCACGAACGGCGGGGTGGCCCTACCGTGAGGCGGTGGCCCACCGCACCGAGCCCACTCGGGCCGGACTCGACCCCTCAGTACCCGTGGCGGAGCTCCGGCGGACGTTGCTCGAGTGGTGGGCGGCCACTCGCCGGGACCTGCCGTGGCGCCGCACCCGCGACGGCTGGGCGGTGTTGGTCAGCGAGGTGATGCTGCAACAGACCCAGGTGGCCCGGGTGATCCCGCGCTTCGAGGCGTTCATGGCCCGCTTCGGTGACCCGGCCACCTGTGCGGCGGCGCCGGTGGCGGCGGTGATCGACAAGTGGCACGGCCTCGGCTACAACCGGCGGGCGGTGGCCCTGCACGCCGCAGCGACGGCGTGTGTGGACCGCCACGACGGTGTCGTGCCGGCCCAGCTGGAGGCCTTGCTGGCCCTGCCCGGGGTGGGGCCCTACACGGCGCGGGCGGTGGCGGCCTTCGCCCATGAGTGCGACGTCGGGGTGGTGGACACCAACGTGGGTCGCATCCTGGCCCGCCTGGGCGGCCGGTCGCTGCGGCCGGCCGAGGCGCAGACCATCGCCGACGCCCTGGTGCCGCCGGGCGAGGCGTGGGCGTGGAACCAGGCGATGATGGATCTCGGGGCGGGCGTGTGCGTCCGCACGCAGCCCCGGTGCGACCAGTGTCCGGTGCGAGCCTGCTGCGCCTGGCAGGGCCAGCCCGCCGACGCCGATCCGGCGGACGGTTCGGCGGGGGTTGGGCGCGGCCAGTCGCGCTTTGCCGGCTCCGATCGTCAGGGGCGGGGCCGACTGGTGGATGGCCTGCGTCGCCAGCCGATGGTGACCGCCGCTGATCTGGCCGAGGTGGCCGGGTGGCCCGACGACCCCGAGCGTGCCCGGCGGGTGGCGGCCACGCTGGTGGCCGACGGTCTGGCCCGCTGGGACGACGACGGCGGGCTGCGCCGCGCCGGGTGACGCTCAGTCCGTGGCGGTGAGGAAGTCGCAGACCAGGCGGTTCACCACGTCGGGCCGTTCCACCTGCAGGAAGTGGCCGGCGTCGTCGACGATCTCCACCCGCGACGCCGGGTGGGGGAGCGCGGCCGCCACGGCGTCGCCCACCATCTCCACCCCGAGGCAGCCGTCGTTGCGGCCGTGCAGGTAAAGGGTGGGTTGCGGGGTGGGCTGTTGGGTGGCGGCCTGGGCGGCGGCGTAGCGCTCCTGGTGAACGCTGGGGTCGAACATGGCCCGGTAGTAGCCGAGCGCGGCGGTCAGGTTCGCCGGGTCGGCCAGGGCCGCCTTCACTGCGGGGGTGTCGGCGGCGGGATCGTGGCCCGGGGACCAGGTGCGCCACAGGTGGTCGATGAAGTCCATGTCGTCGGCGGGCACCACCATCTCGGGCAGGCCCGGCATCTGGAAGAACCAGATGTACCAACTGCGGGCCAACTGGGTGGGTGTCAGCATGCCGGTGGTCAGCGCCGCAGCCGGCGGCACCGACATGGCCACCACCCGGCGCCACCGCTCGGGGGCCACCGCGGCCGCTCCGTAGGTGGCGAACGCCCCCCAGTCGTGGCCGATGAGCACGGCGTCGCCGTCACCGTCGAGGGCCTCGTGCAGGGCCACGGCATCGTGGGCCAACGCCCCGGTCTGGTAGGCGCCGTCGGCGGGAACCGCCGTGGGGGCGTAGCCCCGCAGGTAGGGGGCGACCGCCCGGTAACCGGCGTCGGCCAGCGCCGGCAGCAGGTGGCGCCACGAGTGGGGCGTGTCGGGGAAGCCGTGCAGGCACACCGCCAGCGGGCCGTCGCCGCAGCTGAGGTAGGCCACGTCGAGCCCGTCGGCGTCGATGGTGGCGTCGGTGATGGGGGTGGAGGCGGGACCGTCGCTCATGGGTCGAACTGTAGGACAGGGCCCGACCGGCGACCGGCGCCGCCCGACGGCCGGGCGGCAGCTGCGACGCCTGTCACACGACGAGCCGGACCCCGCCGCCGGTGACTACCCTGAGTGACGAGCGGATGAACGGTGATTGCCAGTAGGTGACCATTGTCAACCGCCACCCGCTGTTCGGGCTCCGAGCCCGGACGGGTTCTCGACGAGCGCAGGGGGCTGCGCCGGGGGTGAGACCATGATCGTGAGCTTCTACGGAGTGCGAGGGTCGACACCGTGTGGTTGCGCGTCCAACGAGCGCTACGGGGGCAACACGTCGTGCGTCGTGGTCGAACAGCGCGGCAGCGACCCGGTGGTGCTCGACATGGGAACCGGCCTGCGCTTCTTCGGCGAAGCCCTCCCCCCTGATGAGACGTTCCGTGGCCATGCGCTCGTGACGCACCTGCACTGGGATCACGTGCAGGGTCTGCCGTTCTTCCCGCCGCTGCACCGCCCTGGCGCCCGCCTCGACGTCTACGGGCCGCCCCAGGAGTCGGGCAGCCTGGCCGACGCCTTCGACGGGTTCGTGAACCCGCCCTACTTCCCGGTGAGCGTGCGGGACCTCGTCGGTGACGTCACCTTCAGCGAACTCGACGAAGGTGAGCACGCCGTGGGTGACGCCAAGGTCACCGTGCGGCGCATACCCCACATCGGGCCCACCAACGGCTACCGGGTGAGCTTCGGGGAGGCGTCGATGGCCTTCGTGCCCGACCACCAACAACCCCACGACGGCTCCCTCGAGGTCGACCCGGCGGTCATCGAGTTGTGTTCGGGTGTCGACCTGTTGGTGCACGACGCCCAGTACACCCCCGAGGAGTTCGCCCAGAAGTCCACCTGGGGCCACTGCACCATCGAGTACGCCCTGGCGGTGGCGGCCAAGGCCGGTGCCCGGCGACTGGCGCTGTTCCACCACGACCCCACCCACGACGACGCCACCCTCGACCGTCTGCTCGACGAGGCCCGCCACCATCCGCTGGCCGCCCACCTCGAGGAGGTGATCTGCGCCCAGGAAGGCCTGTCGGTCGACCTGAGCGGTGTCACCGTCCCAGCGGGCGGACAGCGGCCGGTAGGTTGGAGTCATGAGTGATCTCGACGCGCCAGCCGACTCCATCGACGCCGCTCGCTTCCGCCAGGTACTGGGCCATTTCCCCACCGGGGTGACGGTGGTGACCACCATGGCCGACGGCAAACCCGCCGGGTTGGCCGTCGGGTCGTTCTGTTCGCTGTCGCTCGATCCGCCCCAGGTGCTGTTCTGCGCCGGGTCGCAGAGTTCCACCTTCGCCAAGATCCGCGACGCCGGATCGTTCTGCGTGAACATCCTGGCCGAGGACCAAGAAGACGTCTGTCGGGTATTTGCCGGCAAAGCAGCTGACAAGTTCGAAGGCCTGGGTTGGAAGCACTCGTCGACGGGCAACCCGGTGTTGAACGGTGTGTTGGCCACCATCGACTGTTCGCTCGAGAACGCCATCGAGAGCGGCGACCACCACATCGTCATCGGCGCCGTGGAGGGCCTCGAGTTGCACCACGAGGGCGACCCGCTGCTGTTCTTCCGAGGCGGCTACGGCCGTTTCGAACGCTGACGTGGCCATCTACGCGCTCGGCGACGTCGAGCCGACCATCGATCCCACCGCCTATGTGCATCCCGACGCCGTGATCATCGGCGACGTGCGGCTCGGCCCCGGTGCCTCGGTGTGGCCGTGCGCGGTGCTGCGCGGCGACGAGAGCCACATTGCCATCGGCGCCGACACGTCGGTGCAGGACGGCTCAGTGCTGCACTGCACCGACCGGCTGCCCACGGTGGTGGGGGACCGTTGCGTCATCGGCCACATCGTGCACCTCGAAGGGTGTGAGGTGCGCGACGGCGCTCTGGTGGGCAACGGGTCGGTGGTACTGCACGAAGCGGTCATCGGCGAAGGGGCGCTCGTCGGGTCCAACGCCGTGGTCACCGCCAAGATGGTGGTACCGCCCGGGGCCATGGCCTTGGGCATCCCGGCCAAGATCCGCGAGACAGCCGAGGTGCCGGGGTGGATCATCGAGGCCACGGCGCAGACCTACGTGCACCGGGCCACCCGCTACCGCAACGAGCTCCGCCGCCTCGACTGAGCGGGCGTACGCTGGTCGACGTGTTGGTGACCCTCGATCTCCCGGAGGCAGTGATGCAGCGCTCCGTCGCCGGACGGGCCACGGCAACGTCGGATTGCGCTGTCGTCGGGCCGTGTCGGCGGGGGTCATCCGATCTACCTCTGTCGAACCCGACGATCAGAAGGCACAATGGAGCCTGTGAGCACCATTGGCGAAGAGCTGATCGAACAACGCCGTCGCCGGCGTCGAGCCGGTGATCCCCGCATCAGCCCCGAAGGTCGCGAGCTGCTGCTGCGGATGACGACCGGGGACCTGATGGACGAGTTCCAGGCCGCCCTCGACGCCGACCCGGCCGCCGACCCCGCCCTGGGTGGCCACGACAGCGACGACGACGTCTGAGCTGCAGTTGTGCTGGTGATCGACGAGTACCTGCCCGTGCGCGTCCTGGTCGGAGTCCGCCCTCCCGAGCTCGGCGAGGACGAACCCCTGGCTCTGCCCGCCTACCGGCACTACCGGCTCCTTCAGCGCATCCACGCCCCTGGCACCGGCCAGCTCTCGGGTCTGCTCGCTGACAGTGACCAGCAAGCCATCCGCCGCCCCCACCCTGAGGTCCTCCAGATTCTCGACCCCCGCCCACTACTCGACGAGGCCGCCGCCATCGGCGCCCGCTACCGCTCGGCGGGCCTGCTCGTCGGCGAAACCCTCGCCGCTGGGCTCACCTACGGCCGTCAGCTCTGGTTCGGCACCTCCCGCAACATTGGTGAGCGTCTCGGCGAGATCGCCACCGACCTTCGCATCGCCATCCACGTTGCCGATCCCACCCCCTGAACCCGACGACCCGCCAGCCAATATCCCGGTCGACGAGGCATCTCACAGATCCTTCTCGTCCACGGGCTGCCCTCGCCCAGCGGCGCTGCCGCCCGGCGCCTGTCGCCAAGCTGCCGTTGTGTTCAGGAGGTGACCTCCGCCTGCTGCGATGCCGGCCAACGATTGCACCCGCACGGTGATCCGTGGGGTCGCAGCGCCCTCGGGGGTGTCGAGAGGGGACGACCATGCGCACGTTCGTGTTCGCACTGTTGGGCGCGCTGGCTGCCGGGATGGTGGCCTGCGACGACGACGACGGCGACTCGGCCACCACCGCACCTGAGGCCAATGACGACGGCGGCGCCGAGACGGGCGGTGATCCCGACGGCACCGATCCACTGCCGCCGCTGCCCGACCACGTGGCGTTGCCCATCGTGTTCGTGCACGGCTTTGCCGGCTCGGCCCAGCAGTCCGAGTCGCAGGCCATGCGTTTCGTGGCCAACGGCTACCCGGCCGATCGCATCGTGGCCTACGACCACGACGGCCGGCATCGACCTCGAGGCGTACACCGCAGGCCTCGACGAGGTGATCGCCGACACCCTCGACCGCCACGACGCCGAGCAGATCTACCTGGTGGGCGACGAAGCGGAGGAGACCGACATCGTTGCCCAACGCGACGCGGTGGTGCTGTCGGGCCGTGCGGTGGAGTTCCCGGCCAACACCGGCCGGGCCGGGGTGACCCTCGACGTGTGGGAGGTGGACGCGGAGTCCGGCCAGCGCGTCGACGACGACCCGCACGCCACCTTCGAGGTGGGCCCCGACGGCGAATGGGGACCCGTCGAGGTGGCCACCGCCGTGCCCTACGAATGGGTGCTGTCGACCGATGACACCGAGGTGCAGCACCACCTGTACTTGCAGCCCTACCTGCGCAGCAGCCACCTGGTGCGGCTGCTGTCGTCGGAACCCGACGGCGACACCCGCACGAACACGAACGTGGGCAGCGACCATTCGGCGCTGGTGGTGATGCGCATGCGCGAGTGGTACGCCACCGGCCGGGGCGACACCGACGGCGCCCGGCCCGACGTGTTGGAGGTGGTGGTGCGCCACGGCGACACCGAGACCGACGCCGTCGACGTGATCAGCGAGTTCGTGGGCAACGGCACCATCGGCCTGCACCTCCACGACGGCGCCGACGCCGTGGAGGAGAGCACCCTCGAGCCGTTGCCGTGGTTCTCCGAGCAGCCGTTCCAGAGCGGCATCGACGTGTTCCTGCCCGCCTCCGCCGACGGGGCGGGCACCATCTCGGTGACCAACCTGCCCCGTGGCGACGCCGAGCGGCCGCAGGTCATCAATGTGGCCAACTGGCCGTCGGACACCCACACCATCAGCGTGGTGTTCGCCGACTTCGCCGTCGACTGAGCAGGGGGCGAGCGTTCAGGCCGGTCAGCTACCGGAGTACAGCCAGGGGCCCGGGCCCCACGGCAGGTTCCGCACCACGCTGAACACCACGAGCACGCCCACCAGTACCGGCACCATCCACGGTCGGGTGGGCAGCTTGGGCAGGCGCACGCCCCACGGCACCAGGAACCACTGGAGCATGGCGTAGGCCACCAACGGGGCGGCGGCCAATACCAAGATGTTGTGCCCGGCCGCCCGCTCCATGTCGAGGTTCAACATGGCGTGCGTGGCCCGCAGGCCGCCGCACAGCGCACAGTCGGTGCCGGTGAGCGCCCGCAGCGGACACAGCGGGTAGACGCCGCCTTCGCTGGGATCGAGCGACGCCGTGTAGAGACAGGCCGCACCCAGCCCCGCAGCGCCCAACCCGGCGGTCAGCTT
>JAFIEP010000008.1 GCA_020832495.1 Acidimicrobiia bacterium
CACCGTCGCGTTCGGCGTCCGAGCGCTGGTGCCGACCCCTCGGGGGTTCTGGCCTCGCGAACGTACGCAGGAAATCGGGCGAGGCGGCTGAGCAGGCAGCCGGGGCCGAAAACGACACCACCCGGGTTCCGTCGGTAGTCCCAGAGGGAGCCTTCGACAGAACCCGGGGGTCGGTGCGTCGAAGATCAGTAAACCGCGATCCCCGTCAGAGCGTTGTTCTGATCAGTCGAAGAGGCGTCAGGAAATCGTCAAGGCACGGGTTCTGAGTCGAAACGGCTGTGCCGGGCGGCGAGAACGGGGACAATGGGCCCGTGCGACTGTTCGTTCCACCGGTTGCGGTGCTGCTGGCTGCTGCGCTCGGCCTCATCATCGAAGCCGATCAGGTGGTCGCCGTGCTGCTGCTCTTGCTGGCCGTGGTGGGCACGTCGTTGCTGGGGCGCCTGGCTGGTGTTTTGGCGTCGGTGCTCGGGGCGGTGTCGTTCAATCTCTTCGTCACCGAGCCGATTCCGCGTCCTGGCGTCACCGATGGCGACGATCTCGTCGCCTTGGTGGTGTTCATCGTGGTGGCCCTCGTCGTCGGTACCCTCGTCACCGAGGCGAACAACAACCGGCGTCGGGCCGAGCAGCGCGAACGCGAGTCCCAGTTGCGACTCGAGCTCACCGGTCGTCTGCTCACCGGCGAGTCGTTGGAGGAAGCCGCCCAGGCGGCCGCAGATGCCATCGTGGAGCTGTTCGGCATGGTGTCCTGCACGCTGCGAACTGGTGACGTGGTGGCGACGGCCGAATCCTCGAGGGACGGTGGGGCAGGCACCGAGCGTGTCATCGAGGCCGACCAGGCGTCAGTGACCGTGGTGGCGCCGGCGCAGCGCCCCCTGACCGACGACGATCTGGCCGGGTTGGCCGACCTCGTTGCCGGCTTGGGGACGGTGTTCGCCCGGGTGGCACTCGAGCGGCTGGCCACCGATGCTCGCGTGGAGGCCGAGGTGAGTCGCACCCGTGCGGCGTTCTTCGCTGCGGCCGGGCACAACCTGCGCACGCCCTTGGCCTCGGTGTCGGCCGCGGTGGCGGCACTGCTCGACTCAGGGGACCGGCTCGATCCCGAGGACCGGACCGAGCTGCTCGAGACCATCCGGGACGAGACCGACCGCCTGACCCGGATGGTCGCCAAGGTGATGGCGGCCAGCCGCATCCGATCGGGAGCCATCGAGCCGGAGCCGGAACCAATCGACCTCCAAGGAATGGCCCAGGTGGCGGTCCGCCGTCTGGGCCCGGTGGGGCGGGACCACCGCTTCGAGATGGAGATCCCCGCTGATCTCGGGCCGCTGCTCCTCGATCCGTTCATGGTCGAGCAGATCCTGCTCAACATTCTAGAGAATGCAGCCGGCTATGCACCTGCTGGTAGCACCATCGCCGTGTCGGCGCAGCGCTCCGGCGGTGACGTCGAGCTGCGAGTGGTCGATCACGGACCGGGTATCCCCGCGGACGAACGGGAGCTCGTCTTCGACGAGTTCTACCGGGGCGGTCGTCGGGCCGAATCAGAGGGAACAGGTCTGGGGTTGGCTATCGTTCGGTCGCTGGTCGGCGCACAGGGAGGCACTGTTCGTGTGGAGGAGACACCCGGAAGCGGGGCGACGATCGTCGTGGTGTTCCCGGTGACGGTCGCTGCGCCGGACCTCCTGGTCAGCGCTGAGGCGCCAACGACCGACGATGGAGGTCGGCGGTGACCACCATCTTGATCATCGACGACGAGGCACCGTTGCGGCGAGCGTTGCGGACGAGTCTGCGGGCGCGCGAGTTCGAGGTCGTCGAGGCATCGCACGGCGAGGAGGGGGTCGTGTTGGTGGCTGACAAGTCGATCGACCTCGTGGTGCTCGATCTGGGGCTGCCGGACCTCGAGGGCGTCGAGGTGCTCGAGCGCATCCGTTCGTTCTCCGAGGTGCCCGTCGTCGTCCTCACTGCCCGAGAGACCCAGTCGGACAAGGTGGCACTGCTCGATGCCGGAGCGGACGACTATGTGTCGAAACCCTTCGACACCGAGGAGCTCCTGGCACGCATCCGCGCAGCGCTGCGTCGTACGGCCAGTTCCCGTCCCGCCCGACCAACTCGGGTGGAGGTCGACAACCTGGTCATCGACGTGCCTCGGCGGTTGGTGACGCGCGAGGGCGAGCGGATCCCGCTCACCCGCACGGAGTGGAGTTTGCTCGAGGTCATGGTGGCCAACTCGGGCCGCCTCCTCACCCACGACTTCCTGCTACGCAAGGTGTGGGGCCCCGGGTACGGGACGGAGTGGAACTACCTACGCACCTACGTCGGCCAGCTGCGCAAGAAGCTGGGTGACGATGCCGCCAAGCCCCGCCTCATCGCTACCGAGCCCGGCGTGGGCTACCGGTGGTTGGTCGATCCTTGAGCGGGTCGGCACTCGGCATCGAACACGGGTGAAGCGGTCGAAAACCACACCACCCGGGCTCCGTCGGATCCCACAGCGCAGGGAGAAAGTGACAGAGCCCGGGGGTCGGTGCGTCGACTCACATCGAATCACGCTGGTTGTCAACGGGCCGTGGAGATGGGTAGATGTCGCGTCAGGAAAACATCAGGAACGCGACGAACGCTCGCCTTCGGCGCCGAATCCGGTCTGGATGCGGCGTCCGGTGGCGGTAGGATCAGGCGTCCCATCTCGGGGCTGTAGCTCAGTTGGCTAGAGCACCTGCTTTGCAAGCAGGGGGTCGTGGGTTCGAGTCCCATCAGCTCCACTCCGAAAGCCCAGTTCAGAGGGTGTGCGTGTCGTAGCAGATCGCCGCAAGATTGCCGACGTAGCCAGTTTGAACGTAGCCTTTTGGCAAATGGCTACGTCGACGTAGCCAGCAAGGATCGGCTAGGTCGTCGGAGGCTGCGTTGGCACAGCGACCCACCGTGCGGTGGAACGAAGGCAAGCGCCGGTGGATGGCGTGGGTGCGCTTCCCCGATGGCTCGCGGCGCAAGGTCGAGCGCACCGAGAAGGCCGACGCCCAACGCGACCTCGACGAGCTGGTCACGCTTCGGGCCCAAGCCGAGTTGCCCGACCCCGCCTGGAACCGACGGGCGACCTTCGCCGAGGTGATCGAGGCGTGGTTCGCCGACGGTTGCCCGAACGTGTCGCCGTCGCGGACGTCGCGCCACGTACGGGTGAAGTCGCCCAACACCATCGCCAATGCCCGCCAGCTGCTCGGCTCGTCGGTGCTGCCGAAGGTCGGTGACCTGAAGGTCGATCGCACGACGACCCGCCGTCTCGAGGAGCTGTTCGAGTCGATGGTCGACACGCACGCGACGAGCACGATCGACCGGAACTGGAACTACCTCAACCAGGCGCTCCAACACGGCGTGCGCAATCGGCGGATCAAGACCAACCCGGCGGCCGACGTCTTGCTGCCAGCGAAGCGGCCATCGAAGCAGCGCAAGAGCTTCACGGTCGACCAGGCCCAGGCGCTGCTCGCCG
Organism: Acidimicrobiia bacterium; assembly: GCA_020832495.1. Taxonomy (GTDB): domain Bacteria; phylum Actinomycetota; class Acidimicrobiia; order Acidimicrobiales; family Acidimicrobilacustridaceae; genus JAFIEP01. The sequence continues at coordinate 3,473 of JAFIEP010000008.1, forward strand.
AGGCGATCCCTGCCGACCCACGGCCGGCGATGTGGCTGACCGGGCTCATGTGCGGGCTTCGTCCTGGCGAGCTCGCCGGGCTGCGTTGGCCGTACGTCGACATCGACTCGGACCAGCCGGTCATCGAGGTGTTCGAACGGGCGCAGGAGGTGGGCGACAAGTACGTCGGCCAGGCGACGCCGAAGACGCTACGCAGCAAGCGCCGGCTCGGGCTCCATCCGCTGCTCGTCGCTGCGCTCCAGCGGCATCGTGACGAGCAGAAGCAGCTCGGGTTGTACGACCACGAGGGCTTCGTGTTCTGCACGCGCACCGGCACACCGATGTCGCTCACGAACCTGCGCCGCGCGTTCAAGAAGCTGTGCGAGCGCGCGGGCATCGGCGACGACTGGACGACCTACGAGCTACGCCACTCGTTCGTGTCGCTTGTGAGCGACCAGCTCGACGACCTGGTGAAGGTCGCCGACCTCGCCGGTCACGTCGACACGCGGACCACCGAGGGCTACCGCCACGCCGTCCGCCCGAACCTCCCCCATGCGGTCGAGGCGTGGGACCAGCTGCTCGCCCGATCTCACGATGCGGACGACACAGCCACCGGGTAGACCATCACCCCATGGACGAGTCCGAGCTGGAGCAACGTCTCGAGGAGATCTTCGACCAAGGCGTCGTCTACCACGGCTTCACGGACTACATGCGGGACTACGAGATGATCGTCCACTTCACCGCCGATCCGAGAACCGGCATAGCGCCGACCTACGAGCGCTACCTCTTCAGGATGTGCGTCCACGCGACGGTGGACACGACGCTGGCACCTGAAAGCTGGGCAGTATCACTCGATGAGCGGCTGATCGACTACGAAAGCGGCGTCGAGCTCGACGGCTATGTCTGGGGCGTGAAGTGGCACATGCTCTACCCAGGCGCCCGGGTCCTCACGAAGACCCCGCGAGCTGCCCAATGGTCGGCGGCGCTCGGTATCGACTTCCACGAGGTTGAGATCGAGACCAATGCACACAAGCTCCACCTTGTGTTCTCGGACCTGGTCGTGGCGGAGGTCGACCCTTCCTACCGTCCGCTCACGCTCGATCCGCCGAGCTGGAGCGATGGCAAGGTTCCGCTCGAGTAGCCGCAGACGTCAGAGTCGATTGCTGAGCTGGCTCTTTGCGGTGGACTGCGGAGATGCTGACGCGAGTTCGGCCGACGCGACGTTCACACGAAGCTGCGCTACGCCCGGTATCTACTTTTCCGCGGCCTCGACGGGCTCGACGGTGAGGTTCGGCACGGGTATCAGCTGTGGCGAGGTGTCGTTCGGTCTTCAGTCGCTCGGACTGCCGTGCAGGATCGACCGCACGGCGCTCTCGTCGTGGCCCTGATCGCACCAGTCGTCCGGACTCATCCCCTCCAACGCTCCGTGCGGACGAACGGTCCACTCGTACGGGTCGGGAATCCCTGATTCGAGCACCTCGGTCCAGAACTCCGCTCCCAGTGCAAGCCGATCATTGTGAATCTCCTCTCGACCTACCACGTGCGCACCCTTCGGGCAGGACCGCGCGTGGGTCCGCAGTGCGAGCGTCGCTTCCTGTCCCGTGCGCGGAACGTGGGCCCAGTCGCAGCGCTTGCAGCGGATGCGGCCGACGAACGGAGCCTTCGGGTCGTACGTCACGCCGTTCACACTTCGTCGGTCTGGGCCTGCTTCGGCGTGGCCATCGAGTGGGTAAAGCTGCCGCCGTCCCAGGGCTGCGCCAGGTCGCCCTCGGAATCTGCCGCGACGGTGATCTCTCGCTGGTAGTCGTGCGAAGACACGTGCGCATGCCACCCGTTCTCCTCGAAGTGCTCCATCAGCTCCTCGAGAGCACCCACGAGCTCGGCGATTTCCGCTCGCGAGAGGAAGAGGTACACGTTGTTTACCTCACGGTCGTTGGTGAGCTCGATTCGCATGGTGCCTCCTCAGTCGTGCAGAGCGTTGGATCTCGGTTCATGCCTCGATCAACCACCCCCACGAGGAGAGCACGGCAGTCCCTCGCTGTCCACTGCCGTCCGGTCCGAGGATCCGCGCGACGCGACTGCCACTTCGGGGTGGGTTTGGGAAGGGACGGTTCGTTTCGGGAGCCGTCCTGACCCTGGAGGTTGTGATGGCGCTCGACGAGCTCGACGGTGAGATGTGGCAAGGATCCGCGATCGCTGGGAAACCGAAGCCGACTGCGGAGGGGAGTGGGGCCGGGGATGCATCGATTGTTTCGTCCAGGCCCGAGGCAACCGCTCTGGCACTCGACGCCTCTCCGGAGCTGCTCACGATCGCTGAAGCGGCCAGGTTCCTGCGCATCAGTCGCACCACCGCCTACGCCGAGGCGAAGCGCTACGAGCGCACCGGCGAGGGCCTCCCGGTGATCCGGGTGGGCCACAGCCTGCGGGCGCCGAAGGCGATGTTGCAGCGCCTCGTCGCCGGTGAGCTCGTGTGGGCTGGCGACAAGTGAGCGGCACTCGTGCCGAGCAGCCGGTGCTCGTGCTGACGCAGCGGGCGCTCGCTGTGCGCTCGTCGTTGGAGCCGACGGCGTGGATCGTGCTCGAGGAGCTGGCGGTGCGCGCCGAACACATCGACGGCCAGGTCGTCGCCGAGCAGAGCGCTCGCACCCTCGCCGAGTCGGTCGGCCGATCGAAGGACGCCGTTGCTCGCGCGCTGCGCCAGCTCAGCGACGCTGGGCTGATCGAGCGGGGTGAGTCGCGCCACGGCTTCTCCGGTCGCTTCACCGGTGGGCACTACATCGTCGACCTGCGTGTCGCTGGCCTCCGGCTCCCCACAGTCCCGGTTGCTCCGACGACGGCACCTCGCGCCGCCGCACCTCCTCGGCCAGACCTGGCCCCGCCACCGGCACCTCGCGAGCGGTTCGTCGGTCCCGACGACGCGCACTCGACCCCGCTCATCTGATCGCCCTGCCCGGCCCCGCCGTCCCTGGCCCACGCCGTCGACTCCCTTCGCCCTGCTCTCCCTCAGGTACCCCATGACCAAGACCACAAACATGCACCAAGGTGCTCGCCGGGGCCGGTCCCGACCGGCCCC
>JAFIEP010000062.1 GCA_020832495.1 Acidimicrobiia bacterium
ATTCGACCCCGGCGCCGCCGCGCACGAGGGACGTCGACCTCGACACGAGCCGTAGCCTGCACCTCGCCGGGTCCGACCTTGCGGCTCGTCCCACACCGTCGCGGCCACCACCGCCGGATGGCGGTCACGGCGACGGCTACGCTGCGGCCAGCACGAGTCGACGAAGGGGACCCCGCCATGAGCGTGACCGCCTACCTGCTGATCCAGACCGACGTGGGCAAAGCCGCCGAAGTGGCCGAGGAGATCCGCACCATCTCGGGCATCGTGGCCGCCGACGACGTGACCGGACCCTACGACGTGATCGCCCGCGCCGAGAGCGAGACCCTCGACGACCTGGGCCGTATGGTGGTCAGCCGCGTGCAAATGGTGGCAGGCATCACTCGGACCACGACCTGTCCCGTGGTCAACCTGTAGACAACGATCAGTCCGGCAGCTGTCGCCGGGCCACGACCCACGACCCGCCGTCGGCTTCCGACGCCATGCCGGCCCAGGCGTCGCCCATCGCCTCGACCACCCGCTCAGCCGGCAGGTAGATGGGCGTCCCTGCGCCACGCGAGTTCGCCCACACCACGACCCCGCCGGGCCGCAGCACACGCCGGAGTTCCGCAGGGAACAGGAAGGCGTTGAGGAGCACCGCCGTGTCCACCGATGCGTCGGGCAAGGGCAAGTGGGCACCGTCGGCGAGCAGCCGCTGGCCGGGCGCCGCCGGCGCCCGCGTCAGCATCTGCCAGGCGACGTCCACGCACAACAGCTCGTCAGCTCGCTCGGCCAGCCACGACGAGTGCCGTCCGGTACCCGACCCCACCTCGAGCAGGCGACCGGTACTCGGCACGTCACCTCGAAGCCAGGCGTCGGCCAGCACCCCCGTCGACGGGTTGCGGTGCCGTTCGTCCCACTCGGGCGCCAAGTCATCGAAGAAGCTGGCCACCGCACGCCGCTCGGTCTCGGTCCACCGGGTGGCGTCGGCCACCACCGCCTCGGTCATGTGACGCATGGGATGGTCCACCACGTCGTCAGAGGGCGTCGGGGGCTCCGCACCCGTCGTCACCGGCGGCAGGTGGACAACCCGCGACGCCCCGCTCACCATTGCCGCGCCAGCGCTTCGAGGACCTGCTCGGTCGCTTCGGGTGGCTCGGTGACGTTCACCATCGATTGCAGGGCCAAGCCGGCGAGGAACAACCCGCCGAGGCCGAACAAGAGGTAACGGTGCGGTGCGAGCTGCTGGCGGTAGCTGTAGATGATGCCCACGGTGGCCATGGCGACGAACCCGTACACCATGTGCAGGTTGGCTACGTCGATCCCGTCGACGGCCACCATCCAGGTTCCGAGGCCCACCTGCACGAAGATGCTGGCTTGCGCAACGCCAATGGCCCACCACATGAGCCGATGGCGCAGTGGTTCGACCCAGTTGGCCGCCAACGCCCATGCCCCGGTTGCGGTGTTGGCACCCACCACCACCCAGGCCAGGACCTCGTGCAGGGCGCGGAGAGTCACGACAGCGGGTTCGGTCGGGAGTCAGCGCCTCGCGGACAGTGAAGCACGCCGACGGACGCCGAGCGGTGCCATACCCTCGGCTGTCGCCGAACCCTCACCGGGTACGCGTCAGGCACCCTTTCCATCCGAGCCCAGCACCGGCTCGTAGGACCACAGCTCTGCCGACATCGACAGCGGGGGCGCGCCCTGTCCGCCGTGCCCGCCGCCATGGCCGGCACCTTCTCCCCCGTGGCCAGCGCCCTCTCCCCCACCGTGCCCAGCAGGCGGGCCCTGATGGCCGTGTGCGAACGCAGGCGAGTTCACCCACGCGTCGAAGCTGGCCTCATCACGCCAGCGGGTCACCACCAGCCACGTCGTGCGGTCATCGGTGGGCTTGAGGAGCTCGAAGCCCTCGAACCCCTCCTGGCCGTCGACGGCACCAGCTCGAGCGGCAAAGCGCTTGCCGAGCTCGTCACCGGCATCGGCGGGAACGGTGATGGCGTTGATCTTCACGATTGTCACGGGGACCATGCTGGCGCGAGCGCTGCCCGTGAGCAACACCACGGGCCTCAGCCAGGGCCGTCGGCCGGATCGCCGCCACTGTGGCGCTTGGGTTCGGTTGCCTTGGCCAGCAACACGATCTCGGCCTCGAAGTCGGCGGGGTCGTCGAACCCCTTGTAGACGCTGGCGAAGCGCACGTAGGCCACTTGGTCGAGGTCACGGAGCTTCTCGAGCACGGTGAGCCCGATTCGTTCGGAGGTGATGTCGCCTCCGACCAGGCGCATCTCCTCCTCGACCGCTGCGGCGACGTCGCCCAACTGCAGTTGGCTGATCGGCCGACCCTTACCGGCCAACGCCAGACCTGCTTCGATCTTGGCCCGGTCGAAGGGGACCCGGTCGCCGGAACGCTTGACCACCATGAGCGGTGCGGTCTCCAACCGCTCGAAGGTGGTGAAACGGTGGCCGCAGGCGAGGCACTCGCGTCGCCGACGGATGGCCAGGCCGTCGTCGGCCGTGCGCGAATCCACCACCTTGTCGTCGAGACCAGTACACACGGGGCAGCGCACGTCGCCGACGCTACTGCCCAGCGACAGGTCGGCCCGACCGCGTACCAGACGAAGTCGCCGCTCGGAGCCGGCGGCGGGGTGGCGGCGGCGCTCCTCAGCGATCGAGGCCATCGAGGGAGATCCGTTGTCCGGGCTGCAGTTCAGCACCACCGAGCCGTCGTGAGAGTTCGTCGACGATGGGCCGAGGATCGCTGTCCGGGGCGACCGTGGCGGCAATGGACCACAGCGAGTCGCCAGGACGGACGATCCAGATCTGCGTTGTCCCGTCGGCGACGGCTACGGCACCGACACGGTCGGTCCCGCTTGCCGACGGTGCGGTTGTTGCAACGACCGAAGGAGCGGCGTGGTCGACACCGGACGACTGCACCACCTCGACGCTCGAGGCAGACAGCACGCCGCCGGCCAGGCTGACGGCGGCGGCCCCACCGACCACCGTCAACAAGGCCATGAGCAGTCCCACCGCCACCGCCGAGGAGGTGAACGGACGCCGGGCCGCAGCGCACCGGCCGGTAGGCCGCGCCGCCCGGTCTCGGTGAGCCGACGGCCCACGCTGATGCTCCGAGGGAGCGGCAGGGCGCAACCGGGAGTCGTCGGGGTGCTGGTGGCGTGGGTGGTGGATGGGTGCGATGAGTACGGCTGCCATGACGACATCCTCCTGAGGGGGTGTGACACGTTCGAGCGACTGGGTGCCGGCGGAGGCATCTCGCTGTGGGAGCGGAGCGACATTTCCCTCGACCGTCGAGACCACGAACAGTTGTTCGTGGGACCGTCATCCAATCACGAACAGTCGTTCGACGTCAAGCAATTGACGAACAGGTGTTTGCATCCCCCACCGCGCCCGGATAGTCTGCGAACATCTGTTCGTCACCGTGGTCCGATTCACCGGACGCACCCGAGATCCACGAACAGCCTGCCCACCGCACGACGGGAGACCCCATGGCATCCACCACCCTCACCGCCCGCCAACTGGAGATCCTCCAGTTCATCGACCAGACCACCCGAGACCGCGGTTATCCCCCGTCGGTCCGCGAGATTGGTGAGGCCGTCGGCCTCACCTCCCCTTCGACGGTCCACTCTCACCTGGCCACGCTCGAGCGGCTGAAGTTCCTGCGCCGCGATCCGACCAAGCCGCGCGCCATCGAGGTTCGCTACGACCCGAACTCCGGTGCGGCCTTCGACCGACGGCCGGTGCGACACATCCCACTCGTCGGCGACGTGGCCGCCGGCACCGACGTGCTCGCCGCCGAGAACGTCGAGGAGCTCTACCCTCTCCCGGCGGACATCACCGGTGACGGCGAGCTGTTCATGCTCCGCGTGCGCGGCGACTCCATGATCGAGGCCGGCATTCTCGACGGCGACTTCGTGGTGGTCCGCTCGCAGACCACCGCAAAGACCGGTGACATCGTGGTGGCCGGCATCCCCGGCGAGGAAGCAACGGTGAAGACCTACCGGCCGAGCGACGACGTCATCGTCCTCGAGCCGGCCAACGCCGCGCTCGAACCGATGCGGTTCGACCCGGGCGATGTCACGCTCTTCGGCAAGGTCGTCACCGTGATGCGTCGCCTCTGAACTCGCCAGTATCCGTGAGCGGGGGCCGACCAGCGTCGGCCCCTGCTCACGGGCACCGCCAGCGGACGTCTGCCCCTCGCACTTGGGCTCGCGCAGCAGTCCGACCGAGTGCTATGGCAACTTGGCAATGGCCTCGGCGTAACGGCTCTTGTCGCGCGCAGTCCCGAGGTCGGGACTCTCGAAGCTGTCGACGATCACGCCTTCGGTGTTGATGACGAACGTGCCTCGGTTGGCGCACCCCAGCGCCTCGTTGAACACGCCGTACGCCTTGGCCACCTCGCCGTGGGGCCAAAAGTCGGAGAGCACCGGGAAGGTGAAGCCCTGTTCCTCAGCCCACTTCTTCTGCGCGAACGGTGAATCGCAGGACACGGCGAGCACCTGCACGCCGGCGTTCTCGAACTCCGAGTAGTCGTCGCGCAACCGGCACAGCTCGCCTTCACACACGCCGGTGAAGGTGAACGGGTAGAACACGATGGCCACCGACGACGTGCCCCGGTAGGCGGACAGCGACACCTCGCTGCCGCTCTGGTCCTTCAGTTCGAAATCCGGAGCTTCCTGACCGATCTCGATCGCCATCTCGTCCTCCTGGTGTCGCTCGGCGGCGCGGACCATCCACGCCCCTGCGACTCAGGCGCATGCTATCGGCGCGAACCCGCACCCGGGCCGGGACCATCTGCCGAGGGCAGCCACCACCGGCCCAGGCGCCGGCCCAGGTGGTCGTGGCCAGACGGTGGTCCGCAGGCACCCGAGGACGGCGTCCCCCGGAGCGGGTCGCCTCCGCTTCAGGCGACGTCGGTGGTGAGGAGCCGTTCGAGCGCCTGGCCGACCCGCTCGAGCGGCGGACGGTCCAGGTACTCCCCGGCGGTGTGCGCCAGGGTGGCGTCGCCGGGGCCGAAGTTCACCGCCGGCATGCCCATCGAGGCGAAGCGGGCCACATCGGTCCACCCCAGCTTGGCTCGCACCTCGAGGCCGTTGTCGTTCACGAGGGACCGCAACAGCGGATGGTCGAGGCCCGGTCGGGCGGCAGGCGCCATATCCACCACTTCCACCTCGTCGTCGGCATCGAGCGTCGGATCGAGCAACTCCCGGACGTGTGCCTCGGCGTCGGCGGGTGAACGGTCGGGGGCGAACCGGTGATTGATCGTCACCACCGCCTCGTCGGGCACCACGTTGCCGGCGACACCACCCTCGATGGCCACCACCTGTAGCGCCTCGCGGAATTCGCAGCCGTCGATGAGCGGCCGCCGTTCGGTGTAGGTGGCGATGTCGTTGACGAGGCGTCCCGCCCGGTGGATGGCGTTGCGACCCATCCAGGGCCGCGCTGTGTGTGCGCGAGCGCCTCGCAGCACCACGCGCAGGCGCATGGTGCCCTGACACCCGGCCTCCACGGCTGCGTCGGTGGGTTCGCCGAGGATGGCGGCGTCGCCCTCGAGCAGGTCGGGACGCTCCTCGAGCAGCTCGACCAGGCCGCTGTGGCGGGCCGCCACCTCCTCGCGGGCGTAGAACACGTAGGTGACGTCGCACGTCGGTTCAACGACGTGACGGGCCAGGTCGACCATGACCGCCAACCCGCCCTTCATGTCGCTCGCACCCACTCCGGACAGGCGATCACCCACCACCTTGGCTCGTTCGTCGCCCGGGTGCGGCGGCACCGTGTCGGTGTGGCCGGCCAGCACCAGCCGGTGAGGCCGGCCCAGCTGGGTGCGAGCCACCAGGTTGTCACCCACCCGGTCCACCGACAGATGTGCCAACGACCGCAGTTCGGCCTCGAGCACCTCGACGAGCGCGGCCTCCTCGAAGCTCACCGACGGCACGTCGACGAGCGCGGCGGTCAACGCCAACAGGTCGCCCTCGGGCAGCGATCCCACGGCGGGCTCAGGTGGCTGCGCCGTGGTCGCGCAGCACCTGGTTGAGCGCCGACTTGTCGTGCCGCTCGCCGGCCTCGAGGCGCTTCACGACGAGCACGCAAGGGAGCCCGAACGTGCCGCCCGGGAATTCGCGGGCACGGGTACCGGCCACGGCCACGCACCACGACGGCACCTTGCCTCGCCCGAGTTCCTCGCCGGTGGCGGCGTCGATGACCGGGATCGACCCCGTGAGTACACACCCGGCGCCGAGCACCACCCCGTCACCGACGTGCGCTCCTTCGGCCACGATGCAGCGACTCCCGATGAGACAGTCGTCGCCCACCACCACGGGGGCGGCGTTGGGTGGTTCGAGCACTCCCCCGATGCCGACGCCGCCCGACAGGTGGGTGTTGGCGCCGATCTGCGCGCACGAACCGACCGTGGCCCAGGTGTCGACCATGGTGTTGGCCCCCACCCGCGCCCCGATGTTCACATACGACGGCATCATCACCACACCCCGGTCGAGGAACGACCCGAACCGAGCCGAGGCGCCGGGCACCACTCGCACACCGTGGGCGGCGTAGTCCGACTTGAGGGGGATCTTGTCGGCATACTCGAACGGGCCCAGCTCGATGGTGGCCATCTGCGAGCGGCGGAAGTACAGCAGGATCGCCTGCTTCAGCCACTGGTGGACGACGACGTCGCCGTCGCGCACCTCGGCCACCCGTTCGGTTCCCTCGTCGAGGGCGGTGATCGCTTCGGTGACCGTGTGGTCGACGTCGGCGTCGCCGGGGTCGAGGTCGTCACGGCGTTCCCACAGCGCTTCGATGCGTGCCTTCAGATCAGCCATGGTCGCCGACGCTACCGGATCGTGACCGGCTGGCCCCAGGCCGGCTGACGAGCAGTAGACCACCACCGATGAGCAGCGGTGCGGCCACCAGCACCAGCGCTCCCGTGGGGCTCCCCCACCAGGTGGCGCCGGCACTGCGAGCCACGGCGACGGTGACGGTGTCCATGCCGTTCGAGCGACTGTCGGAGATCGGTCTGACCCGCACGATGTAGTCGCCGTCCTGGTCGATCCACACGCGGGCCACGGCCCGCCCGTCGTACCGCCACCACCGGTAGGTGGGCACCTCGGGCGACGTCGCCGGTTCGTCGAGCGCTTCGATGCGCATCTCGGCCTCGCTCGAGCCCACGGCGAACCCGCTCACCGACAGCCGCGGGGGCCCCAACCCTTCCGAGGCACCGTCGTACTCCTCGAAGATCACGTATGAGCCGGCGTCGAGCGTCACCCGACGGTTGGACTCCGAGGCGGTGAACCGCTCGTGGCCCGTCGGGGCCAGACCAGCCACCCACACCACCAGCCCGACGATGGCCGTGGCCACCAGGAGTGCGGCGGCCCAGCGGGTCGTCCGGGCGCGGGTCCAGCGCCGTGGCGGTACGGGAACGAGCGGGGGAGTGAGCGATCCCGGGGTCAGCACGAACGCTCAGCCTCGTTCCGCGCCGGTGGGCAGGCCCGCACGGCGCTCGAGTAGCGCCAACCCCTCGTCGGAAGCCACGGCCGCCACTCGCAGGTGGTCTGCTCCCTGCGGGCCGTAGAACTCGCCGGGGCTGACCACCATGCCGAGCGCCTCGGCCAGCCGGGCTGCCCAGCGCCACGCCTCACCGGGCGCAACCGGCACCCACAGGTAGAAGGCACCGCTCGGCATCGGCGCGTCGAGTCCAGCCGTGGCCAGCACAGCCGCCACCCGCTCGAGTCGCCTGCGGTAGCGGCGGCGACCCTCCTCGACGTGGTCGTCGTCACCCCAGGCCACCGCACCGGCGCGTTGCACCCCTCCGGGGACCATCAGCCCGGCGTGTTTGCGCACCTCGCGGAGGTAGTCGACGAGTTCGGCGTCCCCGGCGTAGAAGCCGCACCGCACTCCGGCCAGGTTCGACCGCTTCGACAGGGAGTGCACGGCCAGCACGCCGGTGGCGCCGGAGGTGAGCACGGTGGCCGGATCGCCGTCCCAGGTGAACTCCACGTAGCACTCGTCGCTCAGCACCACCACGTCGTTCGCCCGACCCCAGGCCACGACGGCATCGAGATCCTCGAGCGCACCCGTGGGGTTGCCGGGGCTGTTCACCCACACACACAGGGCGTCCGCCACGTCGGCGGGATCGACGGCGCCGAGGTCGAGGCGCCACTGCGCGTCCATCGGCACCGGCACGGCCCGACAGCCGGCCAAGGTCGCCCCCATGGCGTAGCTGGGGTAGCTGACCGCCGGGTAGAGCACCGTGGACCGGCCGGGGCGCCGCAGCCGCAGCCAGTGGGGCAGACCCACCACCAGTTCCTTGGTGCCCACACAGGCCGCCACCTCGGTGGATGGATCCACTGCCACGCCCAGGCGTCGGTCCAGCCATCCGGCGGCGGCTGCCCGGTACTCAGCGGTGCCGATCGATGCCGGGTAGCTCCGAGCGGCGTCGGCATCGGCCATGGCGGCCAACACCGCAGCGGTCGGAGGATCGACCGGTGTGCCCACCGACAGGTCGACCAGGCCGCCGTCGTGTGCCGCTGCGGTGCGCCGCACGTCGTCGAGGCGGTCATAGGGGTAGGGCGGCGGTCGGAACCCGGCGCCGTCGCTCATGGAGTTCCCACCCCTGGCCCCGACGTGGCACCCTCGGCCACCACGAACTCCCCGAAACGACCGGCGGCCGCTTCCTCGAGCCGCACCCGGTAGCGCATGCCGTCGTCGGCCTCTGCCTCGGTCAGCACCTGCCCTTCGCGGTGCAGCAAGGCCATAACGTCGCCGCGTCCGTAGGGCACCACCAACTCCACCACCTCGGTCAACGACCGGAGGCGGTCACCGATGACTGCCAGCAACTCGTCGACACCCTCACCGGTGAGCGCGGAGAACACCACTGACCCGGGCTGCGTGCGGGCCAGGGCGGCAGCGGCCTCGGGGGCAACGTCGGCCTTGTTCACCGCCACCAGCTCGGGCACCTCGGTGGCGTCGATCTCGGCCAGCACCTGGTGCACAGCGGTGATCTGGGCGTCGGGATCGGGGTCGGTGGCATCGACCACGTGCACCACCAGATCGGCGTCGCCCACCACCTCGAGGGTGGAGCGGAACGCCTCCACCAGCCCGTGGGGCAGCTTGGTGATGAACCCGACCGTGTCGGTGACCAGCACGGGCTCGCCGCCGGGCAACTCCAGGCGCCGGGTGGTGGCATCGAGCGTGGCGAAGAGCCGGTTCTCCGACAGCACCCCGGCGTCGGTGAGTCGGTTCAGCAGCGTCGACTTGCCGGCGTTCGTGTACCCGACGATGGCGACGGATCGCAGGCGTGAGCGGCGGCGCGCCTTGCGCTGGGTGGTGCGGTGTCGGTGCACCACACGCAGATCGGCCTCCAGCTTGTGCATCCGCCGCTCCAGCCGCCGGCGATCGACCTCGAGCTGCGTCTCGCCCGGGCCGCGGGTACCGATGCCCGAGCCCTGCTGGGAGAGCATCCGACCCTTGCCCCGCAGTCGGGGCAGGAGATAGCGGAGCTGGGCCAGTTCGACCTGCAGCTTGCCCTCGGTGGTGGAGGCGTTCTGCGCAAAGATGTCCAAGATGACCGCCGTGCGGTCGAGCGCACTGCGGCCCAGCAGCTTCTCGAGGTTGGCCTGCTGGCCGGGGCTCAGGTCGTCGTCGAACACCACGGTGTCGGCGTCCACCTCCTCACACAGGAGCCGGAGCTCTTCCACCTTGCCCTGGCCGATGTAGGTAGCCGGGTCAGGTCGGTCGCGTCGCTGCACGACCCGACCCACCTCGTCGGCCCCGGCGGTGTCCACCAGCAACGCCAACTCGTCGAGGGATCGTTCGAACACACCCGGCTCATCGTCACGATCCATGCCGACGAGCACGATGCGCTCTCGGAAGCTGCGGTCGATCAGCCCAGAGCTCTCGCCACCAAGATCGCCGAACGCACCGCGGTGGGTCGATTCGGGCGTCACGAGCCACCGTCCCCGCAGGTCTCGACGCGAGCGACGAACACCGACGGGCCGACCAGGGCCAGGTCTCCCTCGGCGGACTGGGTCACCCGCACCGAGCCGCCCGGCATGGCCACCTCGACGGCAGGGGCCAAGAGATCCCAGCCACGCAAGGCGGCCACCGCGGCGGTGGCCCCGGTTCCGCAGGCCTCGGTGCGCCCCACGCCCCGCTCCCAGATGGCCATGGCGAGGCGGTCGTCACGCTCCACCACCACGAAGTGGACGTTCACGCCACCGGACACCCGCCGCTCGAGCGCCGCACCCTCGGCGCTGACGTCGACCCCGTCGAGCGCGGCGGGGTCGGCACCGTCGAGCACCACCACCAGATGGGGGTTGCCCACGTCCACGGTGCACCATCGCCGACCGGGACCCAGATCCAGGTCCCCCATGTCGGGCCCGGCTCCGGCCCGGCCCATCTGCACCGTCACCTCGACCTCGTCGGCGGTCGCTCCCGAGGCAATCCCCAACTGGCGCACGCCGGCGGCGGTGGCCACCCGCAGGTCACCGATCCCACCGCGTGCCATCGACACGGCATGGCCCAGGCAACGGATGCCGTTGCCACTCAGCTCGGCCATCGAACCGTCGGCGTTGCGCAGTTCCTGGCGTACCCCGACACCACCGTCGTCCGGCGTCGGCAGATAGCCAGCGATGAGGCCGTCGGCCCCGATGCCCCGATGCCGGTCGCACCACCGCTGCGCCAGGTCACCGAGCGCCTCGGCCGGGGGCATGGGTACGGTCTGGTTCTCCTCGAGCAGCACCAGGAAGTCGTTGCCCAACCCGTGGTGCTTGGTCATGTCCACGTCGTCAGTCTCGCCGCCCCCGACCCGCAGCACAACGCGGTTGCACCCCGGCAGGTGCGACGCCGACCGCCGGCGGTCACCACCACGCCCCCTCGGCGGATCACGAACCGGACGTTCCCGCTCCGTCGAGGAGGCTGGCCACCTCGTCGAAGGCGTCGGCCGGCTCCCCGGTGACATCCACCCACACGATGCGGGGATCACGGCGCAGCCAGCGCTCCTGGCGGCGGGCGAACCGGCGGGTACGGCGCACGATCTGGCGGCGAGCCTCGTCGAGGCTCAGCTCACCGCGCAGGTGGGCGAGCAGTTCGCGGTAACCAAGCGCCTGTGCCGCTGTGTGCGACAGCGCCACCGGCGAGGCGGCCAGGCGTTCGACCTCGGCGAGGAAGCCAGCGGCCAACTGGGCGTCGAGTCGGTCGGCGATGCGCTGGTCGAGCGCTCGACGATCCCACCGCAGGCCCACCATGCGCACCGTCGTCGGCGGGTAGGCGTCGAGCCCGTCGCCGAACGAGGAGAACGGCCGACCCGACCCCACGGTGACCTCCAGCGCCCGCACCACCCGTCGTCGGTTGGTCGGCTCCATTCTACCTGCTGCCACTGGGTCGAGTTCCGCCAGACGACGGTGCAACCCGGCCGTGTCGGGATCGCGTTCGAGGTCGGCTCGCACCTCCGGGTAACGGCCCGGGATGGTGAGGTGATCGACCACCGCCCGCAGGTACAGCGCCGAACCTCCGACGGCGAGCACCCGGTGACCCCGCCCGGTTGCCTCGGCGAGCGCTCGGATCGCCAACTGTTGGAATCGGGCGACGGTGAACTCCTCGTGAGGCTCGACCACGCCCACAAGGTGATGTCGGACCCCGTGGCGTTCGGACAGTGGCGGCACCGCCGTGCCCACCTCCATGCCGCGGTAGAGACCCATCGAGTCGACCGACAGGATCTCCACGTCACCTGCTCGACGCGCCCACCGCACGGCGAGCGCCGACTTGCCCGACGCAGTGGGTCCGACCAGCGCGGCGGCCGGTGAGGGACCGGCGGACGGCACGGCAGCTCAGCCGGCAGTGACGGCGATGCGGGTGCGGTGACGGGCCGGCTGTGTGACCTCCACCAGTTCGCCGGTGAGGTGATGCGCCGCAGCACCGGTGATCTCCACCAACGCATACGAACCGGCCCGAGGCTGGTCGCCGGCAGCAACGTGCACCAGGCGGTTGTGGGGGGTGCGTCCCGACCAGCGGGTGGGGTCCTTCTTCGACGGTCCTTCGACGAGCACCTCCTCGACGCGGCCGATCCGCGCCTCGTTGGCCAGTCGGGCCGAGCGCTCCACCACCACCCGGAGGCGCTCGTAGCGCTCGGTGACCACCGCCGGGTCCACCATGCGATCCACCGCGGTGGCCGCTTCGGTCCCGGGTCGCGGCGAGTAGACGAAGGTGAAGGCGCTGTCGAACGCCGCCTCGGCCGCCACCTCGAGGGTGTCGGTGAAGTCCTGCTCGGTCTCTCCGGGGAACCCCACGATGATGTCGGTGCTCACCGCCAGGTCGGCAACGGCCGACCGAGCCGCAGCCAGTCGATCCAGGTAGCGCTGCGGCGTGTAGCCGCGATGCATCGAGGCCAGGATCTCGAGGCTGCCCGACTGCAGCGGCAGGTGCAGATGAGGACACACCGCCGGGTTGGTCGCCATGACGGCGATCGTCTCGTCCCGCAGATCCTTGGGGTGGGGGCTGGTGAAGCGCACCCGGCGAAGGCCGGGCACCGATCCGACGGCGTCGAGCAGGTCGGCGAACAGCGGGCGTGCCCGACGGGTGGGCGCCGTGGCCCAGCGCTCACCGAGCACGGTCACGTCGTCGGGCGCCGGTGCGAGCGACCGGCGGCGGGTGGCCAGGTCGCGGCCGTAGGAGTTGACGTTCTGGCCGAGCAACGTGACCTCGGTGACCCCGTCGTCCACCAACCGGGTGACCTCGTCGACCACGTCGGCGAACGGGCGCGACACCTCCGGGCCACGCACCGCTGGCACGATGCAGAAGGCGCACGAGTTGTCGCAGCCCATCTGGATCGTGACCCACCCTGACCAGGCCACCTCTCGACGTCGAGGGAGCGCCGAGGGGAACAGGTCTGTGTCGTCGGGGTCGGTGGCTTCCCAGATCTCGGTGACCGGACCGCTCGCCCGAGCCTCCCGCAGCAGATCCGCGGCTCGGTGCACGTTGTGGGTGCCGAGCACGACGTCCACGTGCGGTGCCCGCTCGGCAATGAGCTCCCGATCTTTCTGCGCCAGGCAACCTGCCACCACGATCTCGAGCTCGGGCCTGCGGTCCTTGAGCGACTTCAGGTGGCCCAGCGTGCCGTAGAGCTTGTTGTCGGCGTTCTCCCGGATGCAGCACGTGTTGAGCACCACCACATCCGCCGACTCGACGTCGCCGGCGCGCGACAGACCGTCGGCCTCGAGCAAGCCCGACAGCCGTTCCGAGTCGTGCTCATTCATCTGGCACCCGAAGGTGCGCACCACATAGGTCTTCGACACCGATGCCATGGTAGGGCACCGCCCGTCGCCACCGACCACCGCACGGCACCCTCAGGGGCTGGAGGTGGCGACCGCCCGCCAGCCGTCGACGCCCCCGGCGTCGCCTTCTTTCACGTACGACGTCGACCCGGAGCCGCCGTCGAGCCTCTGGTACGTGGCACCGATCGCACCACGCACCCGCCCCTGCGGCGAGCCCGTGCCACACAGTCGGGCGTCGCCGCTGCCGCTCGTACCACCGGCGAGGTAGACGAACCCGTCGGGGACGGCCACCGCCACCTCGGCCCGACCGCCGACGACGTTCGTGGCGATGCACACCGTGCCGCTGTCCTCGAGGTACTCGTCGACCCCTCGAACCTCGAAGCCGGCATCGAGCGGTCCGTCGGCCACCACCACGTTGTCGGTCAGCATCGCCTCGCCCACCGGCCCGTGGGACAACCACAGGCGAACCCCCACCCCGCGATCCGCCACCACCGTGTTGGCGTTGAAGTTGACCCAGTCGACCGGGCGGGTGGTCCGGATCACGACGGCAGCACGGTCGTCGTCGTCGACGTCCGCTCGACCATCGCCCCCGGTGCCGGACCTCGGCTCGGCCTCGGTCGCATCGAACAGGTTGCCCACCACCTGCGCCGAGCGAACACCCCACGCCTCGAAGGGAGTGATGGCGCCGACGACCTGGTTGGCGTCGATCGTCAGGTGACGGGGCGGCTGGGATCCCCGACTCGACACGGCCCGGATGCCGTGGACCCCGCCGCGGATCGTGTTGTTGGCCACCACGAGGTGGTTGCAGTGGTGCCGGACCTCGACCCCGACGCTGTCGGAACGGGTCGAGCCGGTCAGGTCGATGTGGTTCCCGCTGACGGTGGCATCGTCCACCCACAGGAGGCTCACCCCGCCGTTGCGGATCTCGTTGGCCACGATCCGCCAGCCGTGGTTGCGCACATCCCGGTCCGCCCCGGCGGTGGTGATGGCGTAGCGACTCGTCGGGTTGGAATCGATGACGTTGCCGACCACCACCACGTCGGCCACCTGCAGCGCACCGTCGTTGGGTTCGGAGTCGATGTCCTGCACCGCCACCCCTTCGAAGCGGTTGTGGGCGATGGTGACGTGGCGGATCTCGCCATCTCCGGCAAGGGTCACGCCGTTGCGGTCGGTGTCACGCAGTTCGCAGTGGCGAACCACCACGTCGGTGCTGGCCGTGCCCACGTAGACGGCGTCGCCGGTGAACCGCCGGATCACGCAGTGCTCCACCACCACGTCGGTGACCCCCCACAGGAACACACCGTGGCGCTGCTCCACGACAGGCGCGTTGCGGTTCAGCACGCGGTTGCCGTCGAGGGTCAGGTGCGACACCGAGAAATGGGCCGAGTCCAAACCCTGGGTACTGAGCAGACGGACGGTGTTGCCCACGTCAGGCGCGAGCCGCAACACCGAGGCCGTGGCCCCGACACCGCGCAACGACACGTGCGAGGGAATCCGCAGCGCCCACGGACGGTCCCCCTCAGGTGCCAGGTTGTGGACACCGGCCGGAACCACGACCACCCCGCCACCTGCGTCCTGCACGGCGGCGATCGCCTCCCGGAAGGCGGGGGCGTCGTCGGTGCGGCCGTCGCCCACCGCGCCGAACGAACGGACACTGACCGACATCGGCCCGCCGGGGTCGGCGGGGTCGGTCGGATCGGATCGTTCCTGTGCCCCGACCGGAGCGGTGCCGAAGGGCCGAGCGGCGCCGACGCCGGCTCCGGCCCAGGACGCACCCACCAGTCCGGCGCCTGCCAACCCGGCCAGGGCGGCACGGCGGGCAATGCGTTGCGGCGGCTGCTCCACGGGGACCCTTCGGCGCTGGCGACTCGACGTTCCCGACGCTATCGGCCAGCCGTCCACCACTGACGGCGCCGCCGCGGCCCGCACCGGGTCGGTCCTCGACCCGGACGAACCGAACTCAGCTGCCTGAGCCCGCCAGCACGCCGTCCGCAATGGGTTCGAGCAACTCGACCACCACGTAGGCGTTGACCACACCGAGCACGATGACGGCTACAGCCAAGGCCACGATGGGCACCATCACGCCTGGTCCGGGCTCGCTGGCCTCCTCGAGCGCCGGGTCGAGTTCGTCGGGTCGCGAGTAGATGAGCTGGTAGATGCGCAGGACGTACCACAAGGTCAGCAGGCTGCTGGCGGCGATGACCACGGCGTAGACCACCGCGCCCTCCTCGAGCGACCCGAGCAGCAGGTACCACTTGCTGAAGAAGCCGGCGGTGGGTGGGATGCCGACCATGGCCAGGCCCGCCACGGTGAACGCCGCCGCGGTGACGGGCATGCGGCGGGCGAGGCCGGCCATGCGGGGGATCTCACGGATGCCGGTACGTTCGGCGATGCCACCGGCGATGAGGAACAGGCAGCTCTTCATGAGCGCATGGTTGAGGACGTGGAACAGCGCGGCGACGAGGGCCAACGGGGTGGCCAGGCCGATACCGAGGCCGATGTAGCCCAGCTGGGCCACCGTGCTGTAGGCCAGCATCCGCTTGAAGTCCGTCTGGCGGATGGCCATGACCGACCCGTAGAGGATGCCCGCCGCACCGAAGGCGGCCAGGACCTCGGTCACGGGGACGGTGACCGTCACCATCTCGAACCCGAACACCTCGAAGAGGATCCGGATGATGGCGTAGGCCGCCACCTTGACCTGCACTGCGGCCAGGAGTGCCGCCACTGCCGGCGGCGCATAGCTGTGCGCCTCCGGCAGCCAGACGTGCAGCGGGAACAACGCCATCTTCAAGCCGAGGCCGACCACGATGAGAGCCAACGCCGCCAGCACCGTCTCGTTGCCCTCGAGACCGCCGAGCAGCGAGGCGATGTCGCCCATGTTGAGCGAGCCGGTGGTGAAGTAGAGAAAACCCACACCGATCAGGTAGAAGCCGCTGCCGATGGTGCCGAAAATGAGGTAACGGAAACTGGCGAAGGTGGCCCGCGGACCTCCGAGGGACACCAAGGCGTAGCTGGCGATGGCGTAGATCTCGAGGAACACGAACAGGTGGAAGAGATCCGCGCTCATCACGACGCCCATGAGTCCGGCGAGGAGCAGGAGTACCAACGGGTACAGCGGCATCCGACGGGCCGGGAGCCGGCCGAACCCGGGTTTCGGCGGGTAGATGGTCACGACCATCCCGATGAGCGCCACCACGCAGGCCATGTAGGCGGCGAGCGGGTCGAGCAGGTACTCGATGCCGATGGGGGGCGGCCATCCGGCCAACTCGTGACGAAGCGGATCGTCGGCCGAGGTGGTGAGCAACGCCACGATGGCCATCACGAAGGTGCCCACGGTGGCCACGATCGCCACAGCACGAGCCGCCGTCGCGTGCCACTCCCCCACGAGGGCAGCGACCACCGCCGCGGTCAGCAGCGTGAGTGGCAGGAGGACAGGGAGCAGGTCCACGTCAGCTCTCTGTCCCATCAGCGCCCGCGTCGGGCGCAGGTGGACCGGGATCGGTGAGCGACGGATCGGCGGACGGTGTCTCACCCGCGCTGACGCCGTCGGCGCGGGCGTCGGGAGCGAGCGGTTCCCCTGCTGCGGCGCCACCACCTGCGCCTGGGTCGTCGACCACCCGCGCCGGCGATCGGCCGGTCAGCAGGGCGAGCACCGCCGACTCGTCGAGCGTGCCGCAGGCATCGTGGATGCGTTGCATGAGGGCGAAGGCCACACCCACGACACCCACGCCCACCACGATGGCGGTGAGGATCAGCAGGTGCGGCAAGGGATTGGAGTAGTTGACCGCATCAGTACCGAAGGCCTCGTCGATGATGGGGGCGGTGGCTCCTTCCTTGACGCTGCCCTCGATGAAGAAGATGTAGATGGCGGTCTGGAAGATGACCATGCCGATCACCTTCTTGCCCAGGTGTGGGATGGCGAACATCCCGTAGAGCCCGATGGCCATGAGGACGACCACGAGGAGGTAGACGTAGCGGTCGGTGAAGATCTCGGCCATCAGTGGTCGTCCCCCACGAGCGTGTCGAAGAGGCTGATCATGACGCCGGTGACGGCCAGTCCGACGGCGATCTCGACCACCAGGATCCCGAGGTAGCGACGCTCTGGCTCGGTGGCGCCGGCGGCGTCGATGACGGCGTAGTCGAGATAGGCACCCCCGGCGACCAGTGACAGCGCACCCACCAAGATGAAGGCCAACACGCCGATGCCCGCAGCCACCCGGGCGGCCGCAGGGGGGAACCAGCGCATGCTCACCGATCGGGGCACGGTGATGCGCAACAGGATCACGCCGACGCCCACCACGATGCCGCCGGCGAAACCACCGCCGGGTCCATAGTGACCGTGAGCGATCACGTAGAGCCCGAACATCATCATCAGCGGTGCCATCAGCACGCTGACCACCTGCACCACCTGCCCCCGGTACTCACCGATCATGTGGTGGCACCCCCGTGCTCGCGGCGGCGACGTCGCGGACGCTCGAAGAGGATCATGACCACGGCCGTGCCGGCGGTGAAGATGACCACCACCTCGCCCAAGGTGTCGAGGCTTCGGTAGTCGGCCAGCACGGCGGTCACGACGTTGGGGGTCAAGGTCTCGGGCACCGAGCCCTCGATGTAGTCGGGCGACACCCGCTGGTGCGACGGCGCCATCGGGTCCCCCTTGTCGGGCAATCCGCCGGACGCATAGATCATGAGCCCGACGAACGCGCCGATCAACGGGAGGACCACCAGGCGGTGCCGCGGCGGGGTCGGGGCATCGGCTCGTTCGCTCGTGGACCGGATGAGCAGGATGAACAACAGTCCGGTGAGTCCGGCGCCGAGCACGGCCTCGACGAAAGCCACGTCCACCGCCGACAGGGCAGCGAACATGACGGCCACCACCAGCGAGAAGGCCGACAGGATGGGGACGGCGGCCATCATGTTGCGCACCCACAGCGCGAGGGCGGCCAGCACCACCAGGATGACGAAGAAGAGCAGGTCGAGTTGCCAGATCATTCCTGTGCACCCCCGCCGTCGCCGGCGTCGTCGCCGGCGGGCTGACCTGCGCTCGGCGACCACTCGCCGACGATGGCGTCACCCACCCCCGGCTCGTCGGAGGCCAGGGCTTCCCCGGAGGGACTGTCGTCGGTGGGGAACCACACACTCTCCTCACTGGGGCCCTTCCCGTCGTAGGCAGCGCGGGCCAGCGCATGGATACCCGCCGGGTTGGCGATGGCTGCCAGCAGGATGAGGAGCAGCAGCTTGAGGGTCCCGTCGCCGAAGCGGTGGTACACCATGATCCCCACCACCACGAGGATGATGCCGAACGTCTCGGAGGTGGCCACGACGTGCGCCCGGGCGAAGAAGTCGGGGAAGCGCAGCAGCCCGATGGCGCTGACTGCCATGAAGAAGACCCCGGTGGCGATGAGGACGATCGACAGCACGGTCACGAGCCGTCTCCTTGCGGCTCGGAGGCGCTGTCCGTCCCGGACCCGGCGGCCATCGCCGCCTCGTCACGTGCGCGCTTCGTCTCGAAGTGCTTGCCCAGCGCAATGGGGAACGTGAAGGTGAGGAGCGCATAGCCGAGCGCTATGTCGACCACGGTCTCGACCCGCCCAAGGTACGACCCCACGATGACCAGGATGACGAGTGAGTTGGCGGTCACCAGGGCGACGGAGACAAGTCGGTCGAACACTGTCGGGCCAGCCCACACGCGGTACAGCGCCACGGTGAGCAGCACGCCGATGGCGAGCGCTGCGCCGAGCAGGAAGCCGCTCACTGGTACGGCTCCTCGAGGACGGGGCCCCAGGTCATCTCCGGAGCGGGTTCGGGTTCCTCACCTGTGATGCGGGCCACCAAGCCCTGCGTCCGCCCTGATGCGAGGGAATCGGCACTGCCGGGGATGAGCGAATGGACGAGGAAGCGGTGGTCCATGACCCGCACGGTCATGGTGCCGGGCACCAACGTGATCGACAGCGCCAAAAGGGTGCGGCTGAGCGGCCGTCCCAGCTCCGTGGAGAACGTCACGAACCGAGGCGATATGCGCTTGCCCGGCACGAGGACGAACCACGCGATCTGCAGGCTCGACATCGTGATGTTCCACAGCATCCACACGACGTAGACGGCGAACCACCCGGCCCGCACGAACCAGCCGAGGACGTGGTGAGTGGGCTGCACGAGCACCATGCCCACGATGCGATGGGTCAGGGCAGTGACCACCGCGGCGGAGGCCACACCGAGCCCGATGAACAGCGGTCGGTACTGGTCCGACAGCACCAGCCAGAAGATCATGAGGATGACGAATTGGGCCGCCGCGCCGCGCCAATGGGGCAGGCGGGTCGGTGCTCGGCCGGCATCGTGGACGGCGCTCACGACATCAACCCCAGAGCCAGGACCGCCAGGAAGGTGACCAGCATCACGGCACCGAGCACGGCGGTGGACGACGTGGTGTCGATGGGGGCGTCAGGGGCGCGCACCGCCGCCCACGCCGTGTCCGCCCGTCGACGCACGGCACCGGTTGCAGCGTGCACGGGCGCTGCCCAGCCCCCGACGGGCCGAGCAGCCCGCAGGCGGGCAGCCACCAACAGTGGAGCGGCCCGGTAGAACCAGTCGGTGTCGAGCGTGAGCGCCGGCTTGGGCGTGAGCCTGCGGATGAGCAGAAGGAAGGCCAGCGTGGCGAAGCCCAGGAGCTGGATGCTCTCGGACAACTTGCCGATGGCGAACGGTTCGTAGTCCACCGGGTTCGGCAACAGGTTGTACAGGATGTCGGGTCGCAGGCCGAGCAGCACGTTGCTCGCCGCGGCCAGTACGAGGGCAGCGAGCACGGTGGTGGGCAGCGGCCGCAGCACCAGCCCACGGTCCTCCGCCCCGAAGGTGAACCACAGCATCTTCAGCACGACCGACAGGAAGGTACCAACCGAGGCCAGCTTCAGCAGTTGCACCGCCCACGTGTAGTCGGCGGTGCTGGCCGCGTAGACGGCGAGCTCTTTCGAGATGAAGCCGCTGAACAGCGGGACGCCGGCGATCGACACCGCTCCGATGGTGGTGCACACGAACACCACCGGCATCCGGCGCCACAGACCCCCGAGGTCGCTGAGGCGACTGCGCCCGGTGGCCAGCACCACTGCCCCCGCACCCATGATGAGCAGCCCCTTGTAGAGGATGTGGGCGAAGGCGTGCGCCGTGGAGCCGTTCACCGCCGTTGCCGTCCCGACGCCGACGACGGCCACCATGAAGCCCACCTGGCTGACGATGTGGTAGGCGAGCAGTCGACGGATGTCGTTCTCGAGCACGGCGTACACCACGCCGTAGAGGGCCATGATGACGCCGATGACGATGAGAATCTCGAGGCCCGGGAAGCCACGCAGCAGGGCGTAGACAGCAGCCTTGGTGGTATAGGCGGACAAGAACACCATGCCGGCGACGCTGGCGCTGGGGTAGGCGTCGGGCAACCAGGCGTGCAGCGGCGGCATGGCGGCGGACAACAGGAACGACACCAGGATGAGGGCGGTGGGGCCGGACAGGTCGAGCGCGTCGAAGGCGAGGCTCCCGCCGCTGGCCAGGTGCCACACCACCCCACCGAGCAACAGCGACCCGCCGAGCACGTGGACCATGAGGTAACGCTGGGCCGCCCCGCGTCGGCCGGCGTCGCTGCCGGCGATGAGCAGCGCACTGGCCACCGCCTTCAACTCCCAGAGGATGAAGAGGGTGAGCAGGTCGCCGGCGAGGACGACACCGAGCCCGAAACCGGCGGTGAGCAGGGCACTGATGCGTTCGCGGCGCTCGAGCAGGGTGGTCCCGTAGAGGCCGGCTACGAACGCAGCGGCGACGAACACGTAGGCGAAGGGAGCGCTGAGGTTGTCGAGGCGCAGGTAGGTCAGCTGGAAGGTGAAGTACTCGACGGTGGCCGGCTCGGCCCGGTCCACCGACAGCAGTTGCACGAGCGCCACGACGGGGGCGGCCAGCATGACGGCGGCGCCGATGCGGCGGCCCACGACGGCCACGAGCGCAGCAGCCACCACGAAGGTGAGCGGGGCGTAGGTCACCAGCTCAGCCATCGTCGGCCACCTCGTGGGCCGCATCGGCGGTGCGCTCGGCCACGTCGGCGTAGTAGCTCTCGGGTCGCTGCAGCACACGGCCGACCACGTTCTTGGACCCGATGATCAACAGCACGCAGCCGGCGAAGCCGGTGACCATGGTGAGCCCCGCGGTCTTGGCGTCGAGCACCGTGTCGGCCACCAGGCCGATCACCACGGCCACGGCCACCACCGCCCAGATGCGCGCTTTGGAGCTCACGGAGCCCTCCCGATGACGGCCTCGGTGTTCTCGACGATGAGCGAGAAGAGGGAGAAGACGTCGCCCATACCGAGCGCCAGCCCAACCAGGGCTGTGATGGCCAACGGTGCCACCAGGAACGGCGACGCCTCACCCGACAAACGGGCTCCAGGTCCACCGGCAGGTGGCGACCCTTCCGGCAGCGGGCGGAAGAAGGCCCGGGCCACGATGGGGAACAGGTACCCGGCGGTCAGCAGGCCGCTGAACAACATGACGGCCGCAAAGGCCAATCGGTCGGCGTCGGCGCCGCCGAGCACGAGGTACCACTTGCTCATGAAGCCACCCATGGGTGGCAGGCCGGCCAGGCCCAGGGAGGCCAGGGCGAACGCCGCCATGGTGATGGGCATGCGTCGGCCGATGCCGTCGAGTTGGCTGACCCGGTCGTAGTGGGCGTGCACGTAGAGCGTGCCGGCACAGAAGAAGAGAGTGATCTTCAACGCGGCGTGGTTGACGATGTGTAGCAGTCCACCGGTCCACGCCGTGGCCGAGAGCAGGGTGAGGCCCAACACGATGTAGGAGAGATGAGCAATGGTCGAGAACGCCAGCCGTCGCTTGAGGTTGTCCTGGAAGAGCGCGATGAGCGACGCCACGGCGATGGTGAATGCTGCGGCGGTGGACACCAGCAGCGCCACCCCGAGTGACTCGAGCGCCTCGGGACCGAACACGTAGCCCACCGTGCGGGCGAACCCGAACACGCCGGCCTTCACCACGGCAACGGCGTGCAGCAGGGCACTCACCGGGGTGGGGGCAACCATGGCCGAGGGCAGCCAGCGGTGGAGCGGGATGATGGCCGCCTTCGACCCGAACCCGAGGGCCAGCAGCGCCAGGACTGCCATCTGGGTGCCGCGGCTGAGGTCGTCGACGAAGCCCCCGGGGGTGAAGTTGCCCCCACCGGTGCCGTGGTAGACGAGGCCCATGGCCAACAGCAGGGCGGCGCCACCGGCCAGCAGGTAGGCCAGGTAGCGGCGTCCTGCGGCGGTCGACTCGGGGCTCCCCTTGTGGGTGACCAAGGGATAGGTGGCGATGGTGAGCAGTTCGAAGAAAACGAAGAAGGTGAAGAGGTTGGCCGAGAAGGCCAAACCCATGACGGTGGAGAGGCACAGGGCAAAGCTGGCGTAGAAGCGGGTCTGGTGCGCCTCGCTGTTGCCTCGCATGTACCCGATGGCGTAGATCGAGGTGAGGATCCACAGGAACGACGCCAGCAGGGCGAAGAGCAGCCCGAGGGTGTCGACACGCAGGCTGAACTCGATGCCGGCCGCCACCGAGAACAGCTCGAATCCGGGCGTCTCGCCGTCGAGGACCGCCGGCAGGAGGCTGACCACGAGCCCGAACAGCACCAGGGCTGCGGTGAGCGTGACACCTTCTCGCAGGTTGGGACGTCGCCGAGCTGCGACCAGGAGGCCCGCGGCAACCAGCGGAACGAGCACCGTGGCGCCCGTCACCGTTGTCAGCTGCATGGTCCTCACCGTCCACGTTTACGCACAGAACCGGCGCCGCCACGGTGGGGCAGTCAGCCAGCGAGAGGTACAGGGTCGACGAATCCTACCCGTGGGGGTCGGCTGTCCCGAAGTCGAAGTATGAACCCCGTGTGAACGAGGCCCATTCGAGCGACCACGTACCGGTGCGGCGCCGAGGAGGCACCGCACCGGTCCGGGTTGCTGCAGGGCGACAGTGGTGGATCGGGTTCGATCGAGGCGACCCGATCGGCACCTCAGTCTTCGATACCGATGGGCACCTCGTCCTCGGCGGTGAACTCTTCCTCTTCGGCGTCGACGCCGTCGGCCAGGCCGACCTCGACCTTGATGCGCTCGGAGATATCGACCATGACCTCAGGGTGGTCGTGCAGGAACTGCTTGACGTTCTCGCGACCCTGCCCGAGCTGTTCGCCGTCGTAGGTGTACCAAGCCCCGGACTTGTTCACGATGCCCAGTTCGACACCAACGTCGAGCAGTGAGCCCTCCCGGCTGATGCCGTGGCCGTACATGATGTCGAACTCACACTGGCGGAACGGAGCCGCCACCTTGTTCTTCACCACCTTCACCCTGGTGCGGTTGCCCACCACCTCGGCGCCGTCCTTGATGGACTCGATGCGGCGGATGTCGAGACGAACCGAGGAGTAGAACTTCAGCGCCCGACCACCGGGTGTGGTCTCGGGGCTGCCGAACATCACGCCGATCTTCTCGCGGAGCTGGTTGATGAACACCGCAATGGTGTCGGACTTGTGGAGGGTGCCGGTCAGCTTGCGCAGGGCCTGGGACATGAGCCGGGCCTGGAGACCGACATGGCTGTCGCCCATCTCGCCTTCGATCTCGGCCCGAGGGGTGAGGGCCGCCACCGAGTCGATGACCACCACATCGAGTGCGCCGGAGCGGATGAGCATGTCGGCGATCTCGAGCGCCTGCTCGCCGGTGTCGGGCTGGGAGATGAGGAGTTCGTCCACGTCCACGCCGATGGCCTGGGCGTAGCCCGGGTCCATGGCGTGCTCGGCGTCGATGTAGGCGCAGAGCCCACCGTTGCGCTGGGCCTCGGCCACGACGTGCATCGCCAACGTGGACTTGCCCGACGACTCCGGCCCGTAGATCTCGGTGACCCGACCCCGCGGCAGTCCACCAACTCCGAGGGCCAGATCGAGTGCCAACGCACCCGTGGAGATGGAGGCGATCGGCACCACGCCCCGCTCGCCCATCCGCATGACCGATCCCTTGCCGAACTGCTTCTCGATCTGTCCGAGGGCCATTTCGAGTGCCTTGTCTCGCTCCACGTCTCTCTCCATTGGTGATCGGCGCCGACGACGCCGGGTGGTTGGTGGTGGCTGCCGTTCGCAGCGATGCAGTGGTGACGCTACGAAGGGGGTGTGACAGGTAGTTGGTGGCGCACCGCCCCGTCCGACGACCTGGTCGGGTGGCGCTTGCTGACACGAGTGTAATTGCGAACAACCGTTCGGTTCAAGGACCATGGGCGGAATCCATCTCCGAACGGGCGAACGACTCCCGACACGGGCACACTGGACCCATGAGCGAACCTGACGCCGACGTCCAGCCCGCGGACCTCCGACAACGACTCACCCCCGAGCAGTTCCACGTCACCCAGGAGAAGGGCACCGAACCAGCCTTCACCGGGGCCTACTGGGACTGCCACGACGAGGGCACCTACCGCTGCGTGGTGTGCGACGCGCCGTTGTACTCGTCGACGACCAAGTTCGAGTCCGGGACGGGATGGCCCAGCTTCACCGCCCCGAGCGGGCAGGACGCCGTCGCCACCGACACCGACACCAGCTACGGGATGGTGCGCACCGAGGTCATGTGCGCCAACTGTGGAGCACACCTGGGCCACGTGTTCCCCGATGGTCCGCGACCGACGGGGATGCGCCACTGCATCAACTCCGCCGCCCTCCGCCTCGACCGCGAGCAGGACAACTGAGCAACGCACCGGCCACAGGCCCTCACCAGCGTGCCGTCGATCAGCGTGTCAGCAGCCATCCTGACGTCACCGCCGGACGCGGCGAGCCATGAGTCACACCGAAATCAGGGCCCGACGTCGCAAGTCGGCCGACGTCGGCGCCGATGTACTGCTGTGACCGACAACTGCCCGGCGGATGTGCTTGGTAACTTGAGCCGCGTTGGCTCCACGACGAGGCCTCACCAGGAGGGAACCCCGTGACCACCGCGATCGACCCCGGGACCGCAACCGCGACGAGCGGTGGCAGCCTCACCCCGAACGCCACCCGACGACACCGGACCCGGGTCCTCACCGTCGTGGCAGCCCTCCTCCTCTCGCTGGTCGCAGCCCAGGCCCCGGCAACCGCCGACGAGGCACGCAGCAGCGACGCCGACGTCAGCGCCTCGATGCTCAAGGCGCTGAACGACCTGCGCACGTCGAGAGGTGTACCGGCGGTGCGAACCTGCCCGTCGCTCGATGCCGCTGCCCGATCCCACGGCGAACACATGCGCTCGACCGGCGTGGTCAGCCACACCGGTGCCGGGGGCAGCACCTTCTTCGACCGCGTGGTCGCCTCCGGCTTCGTCCCACTACTCGTCGGTGAGAACCTCGCCGGTGGCCACCCGTCGATCCCCTCGGTGTTCTCCGCCTGGATGGCATCGGGCACCCACCGGGCGAACATTCTCGATGCCCGCTACACGCACGTGGGGAGTGCGCTCGTCACCGGCGGCAACCTCGGCACCTACTGGGTGCAGACCTTCGCCCAAGGAGCCTGCCCCGACCCGTTCGGTTCGCTCGACCTGGCCGAGGGCGGCGTGGGCACGGTGCGGGTGCGTGGCTGGGCCATCGATCCCCACGCCGGCACGAACCCCATCGACGTACGCGTCGAGATCAACGGCATACCCGCCGCCGTCACGCGCGCCTCGCTGAACCGACCCGACGTGGGTGCTGCGTATCCCTCGTTCGGCGCCGCTCACGGTTTCGACCACACCTTCGCCACGCCGTCGGGGAGCCTGTCGGTGTGCGTGACCGGCCTCAACGTCGGCGCCGGACGCGACGCCCGCTTGGGCTGCCGTGCGGTCTGGGTGGCAGATCCGGCCTCTCCGTACCTCGACGTGCTCTCGTCCTCTCCGTTCTTCGACGACATCGTGTGGCTCTCCGACGAAGGCATCGGCGGCGGGTTCGCCGACGGCACCTTCCGGCCCACGGCACCCACCACTCGCCAGGCCATGGCCTCGTTCCTGTGGCAACTCTCGGGCGCACCGAACGGGCCCTTCCCCGACCCGGGCTTTTCCGACGTGGGTCCCACTCATCCGTTCGCCGTCCCCATTGCCTGGATGGTGGACTCGGAGTTGGCCACCGGCTACGCCGACGGCAGCTTCCGACCCACCGCCACGGTGAGCCGCCAAGCGACCGCTGCCTTCCTGTGGCGCATCGACGGTGAGGCCGAACCCAACGCGACCGCTTCGTTCAGCGATGTCGGCCCCGATCACCCCTTCCTGGTGCCCATCGAGTGGACCGCTGCGGAGGGCATCGCCCAAGGCGACGCCGGAGGCACCTTCCGCCCCGGCGACCCGGTCAGCCGCCAAGCAGCCGCTGCATTCCTCCGACGGTTCTCCGACCGGTAGCGAGCCACAGCGGCCGAACAGCAGCGAACGACGCGCGCCGTTCTCCCGCGCCGACGGACCAACCGACGTTCCGGTCCACCTGACGCGACCGGTAGCGTTTGCGCCGGTCGACGCTGTCGATGCTGGCCGGCCCCACTCGAGGAGGTGAGACGGTGACGAACGCGCACCCCCCTGGAGATCCACCGCTGCCCGACACCATCTCCTCGGACCGGGACCGCTGAGCGTCCATGGGCGTCGTCCTGCTCGTCCACGTGCTGGTGGCTGGCGTGGCCGCGGCCAGCGCCTCCCGCCTCGGTCCACGGGTCTTCCTCCTGTGCGCCCTCGCACCGGCGTCAACCGTGGCGTGGCTGGCTGTGCACAGCGCTGTACTGCGCGGCAACGAGGTGATCGAGGAGTCCTGGGCCTGGGTGCCGGCGCTCTCGCTCGACTTCGACGTGCGGGTCGACGCCTTCTCTGCGCTCATGCTCGCCCTCATCGGCGGCATCGGTGTGGCGGTATTCGTCTACGCCTGGCAGTAGTTCGGTCACCGCTCGGACCTGAGTCGACTGTCGGGCACTCTCGTGCTGTTCGCCGGAGCAATGGCGGGCGTGGTCACCGCCGACAACCTCTTTGCCATCTTCGTGTTCTGGGAGCTCACCACCATCACGTCGTTCGTCCTCATCGGTATCGACGACGATCGACCCGGGGCCCGTGCCGCCGCCCTGGCCGCCATCCTCACCACGGCCGCCGCCGGGTTGGCCATGCTGGCCGGCTTCGTGCTCCTGGCGCAGAGTGCGGGCACAGCGTCGCTCTCGGCCATCCTGGCCGACCCACCAGCAGGGTCGGCCCTGGGGGTGGCCATGGGCCTCATCGCCGTGGGAGCGCTGGCCAAATCCGCCCAGTACCCCTTCCACTACTGGCTGCCCGGCGCCATGGCGGCGCCAACCCCCATCAGCGCCTATCTCCACTCGGCCACCATGGTGAAGGCAGGCATCTACCTGTTGGCCCGCTTCGCACCGGTGGTGGCGCCGCTCGTCGTGTGGTGGCGGCCGGCCATCATGGGGGTTGGTGCGGTGACCATGCTGTGGGGCGGCTTCCGGGCGTTGCGTCAGGTCGACCTGAAGCTGCTGCTGGCCTTCGGCACGGTGAGCCAACTGGGCTTCCTCACGCTCCTGCTCGGCGCCGGCTACCCGGCGCTCACCTTCGCCGGGGCGGCGGTGCTACTGGCTCACGCCCTGTTCAAGGCGACGTTGTTCCTGGTGGTGGGCATCGTCGACCACCAAGCCCACACCCGCCGCATCGGCGAACTGACCGGCTTGGCCGCTCGCCTTCGACCGGTGTTCATCATCACCTGCGTGGCAGCAGGATCCATGGCTGGCCTGCCCCCACTGCTGGGCTTCGTGGCCAAGGAAGCTGCCCTCGAAGGACTCCTCGAGAGCGGACCGCCCTCGACGGTCGTGTTGGTCGCCGTCGTGGCAGCATCGGTGCTCACTGCGGCCTACTCGGCTCGCTTCGTATGGGGTGCGTTCGGCACCCACCCGGCCACTGCGGCGACGACACCGGTCGGGCCCGCTGTCGACCGCCCGTCGCCACTCATGTGGGCACCGGCTGCGGTGTTGGCCACCCTGACGGTGGTGCTGGCCTTCACCCTCGGACCCACCGAGACCGTGGTGGCCTCCGCTGCGGGCTCCCTGGCGCCGGCGGCGTCGTCGTTCCACCTGCACCTCTGGCATGGTTTCACGCTGGCGCTCGGGTTGTCGACGCTGGCCATCGCCGCCGGCGGCGTGGTCTTCGTGGCCCGTGACCGCATCGACACAACCCTCCGCCGGCTCCCCGCCGTCGTCGAGGCCACCACCGTGTACGACCGGATCATCGCCGGGCTCGTCCGCCTGGCCGAGCGCACCACCGCCGTGGTGCAGAGCGGCTCGCTCCCCACCTACCTGGCCGTCATCTTCGGCACCGCGGTGGCACTCCCCGGCACCGCAGCGGTGCTCCACCTGCGGCTCCCCGACGACGTGGCACTGGCCGAGTCGCCACTACAGGTGCTCGTGGCCGCCATCATCGTGGCCGCCACCGTGGCCACCGCCATGGCCAAACGGCGCTTCGTCGCCGTGCTGTTCGTGGGTGCGGTGGGCTTCGGGGTGGCCATGCTCTTCCTCATCCAGGGCGCACCCGATCCGGCCCTCACCCAACTACTGGTCGAGACCCTCACGTTGGTGATCTTCGTGTTGGTGCTCCGCCACCTGCCGGAACGGTTCCACGTCGCACGGTGGCGGACCGCAGCACGTGCCAAGGTCGTGGTGTCGGTGGCGGTCGGCTGCGCGGCGGCTGCCATGGCCGCCATTGCCGCCAACGCCCGCACCGCGCCGAGTGTGTCGGAGGAGATGCTCACCCGAGCACTGCCCGACGCCGAGGGCCGCAACGTGGTGAACGTCATCCTCGTCGACTTCCGCGGCTACGACACCATGGGTGAGATCGCCGTCTTGGTGGTGGCCGCCCTGGGCATCGCCAGCCTGGTGCTGGCCGGTCGCCGCAGCACCGGGGAACGGGCCGACGCCGTCGACATGATGGACACCAGCGGGGAACGGTCAGGGGATGCCGAGGAACCTGCCGTGGAGCCGGTGTGGTGACCCACGCGCGCTCGCTCATCCTCGACACCTGCGTGCGGGTGGTGTTCCCCACCGCGCTGGTGTTCTCGCTGTTCCTGCTGTTCACCGGCCACAACGCCCCCGGCGGCGGGTTCGTCGGCGGCCTGGTGGCCGCCAGCGCCTTCGTGCTGCTGTGGGTGGCCGGCGCCGATCCCGGCACCGGACTGCGGGTGCGCATCGATGCCGCTGTCCTGTTGGGCTGCGGGCTCGGCATCTCGGTGCTCACTGCCGTGGCCCCCATGGCGTTCGGCCAACCCTTGCTCGACCACACCAGCTGGGAGCTGTACCTCGGCCCCTTCGAGAAGGTGAAGCTCACCACCACCTTGGCCTTCGACATCGGCGTCTACCTGGTGGTGGTTGGGTTGGCACTGGTGATCCTCAACACGCTGGGGCGGGAGCGAACGGCATGACCCTCGTGCTCATCGTCACCATCGGCGTGCTCTACGGCATCGGCACCTGGCTGCTGCAGCAGCGCACCCTCACCCGTCTGATCCTCGGGATCATCGTGCTCGGTCACGGTGCCAACCTGTTGCTGTTGCTCTCCGGTGGCCACCCCGGCCTGCCGCCGATCGTCGGTGAGTTCGACGATCCCGCCACCGCCTCCGATCCCCTCCCCCAGGCGTTGGCGCTCACCGCCATCGTCATCAGCTTCGGGGTCACCGCGTTCCTGTTGGCGCTGGCCTACCGCTCGTGGCAGCTCACCCGCAACGACGAGGTGGAGGACGACCTCGAGGATCGCCGCATCGCCCTGGGCCGGGGCGACGGCATCGACGATGACTTCACCGACGCCAGCGCCACCGTGCCCGGCGCCGGTGACCCGCGCCAGGAGGGCCCATGATGAGCCAGCTCATCCCCCTCCCCGTCGCCCTCCCGCTGCTGGCCGCTGCGGTGTGCCTGGTCCTCTACCGGGTGGGCTGGGCGCAACGGCTGCTCGCCGTGAGCACCCTGGTGGCCACCGTGGCCATCAGCGCCTCCCTGGTGGTGTCGGTGCGCGCCGACGGCATCGGCGTGGCCGACCTCGGCGGCTGGCCGGCGCCGCTGGGCATCACCCTGGTGGCCGACCTGCTGTCGGTGGTACTGCTCGTCGTGGCCGCCGTGACGCTCCTGGCCGTGCACATCTACGCCATGGGCCACCGCGACGCCCGCGAGCAGTCGGCCTTCTTCCACCCGCTGTATCTGATCCTCACCGCCGGAGTGGCGGCGTCGCTGCTGTCAGGCGACCTGTTCAACCTCTTCGTGGCCTTCGAGGTCATGCTCATCAGCTCCTACGCCCTGCTCACCCTGGGCGGCACCCGGGCGCAGGTGCGCGCCGGCATGACCTATGTGGTCATCAGCCTGGTGGCCTCGGCGCTCTTCGTGACCGCCGTGGCCTTCCTCTACGCCGCCACCGGCACGGTGAACATGGCGCAGTTGGCCGAGCGGGTCGGCGACCTCGACCCGGCGTTGGCCACCACCCTGGGGCTGGTGCTGCTCGTGGTGTTCGGGGTGAAGGCCGCCATCTTCCCGCTGTTCTTCTGGCTGCCCGACGCCTACCCGACCGCAGCAGCGCCCATCACTGCAGTGTTCGCCGGCCTGCTCACCAAGGTGGGCGTCTACGCCATCATCCGCACCCAGACGCTCATCTTCCCCCACGACGGCCCCTCCCCCATGCTGTTGTGGCTGGCGGCGCTGACCATGGCCATCGGCGTGCTCGGCGCCATTGCCCAGAACGACGTGAAACGCCTGCTGAGCTTCCACATCGTCAGCCAGATCGGTTACATGATCTTCGGTGTGGCCCTGTTCACCGCCGGTGGCGTGGCCGCCGCCATCTTCTACACGGCCAACCAGATGGTGGTGAAGACCTCGCTGTTCCTCGTGGCCGGGACCGTCGAGGACGCCACCGGCACCGGCCGCATCAAGCAACTCGGCGGCATGCTGCACCGGGCGCCGCTGTTGGCTGCGCTGTTCGCCATCTCGGCCATGAGCCTGGCCGGCATCCCACCCTTCTCGGGGTTCGTGGCCAAGCTGGCCGTCATCACCGAAGGAGCAGCGGCCAACGCCTGGGCGGTTGTGGCCGTCAGCCTTGCCGTGAGCGTCTGCACCCTGTTCAGCATGACCAAGGTGTGGAACGGCGTGTTCTGGGGGTCGCCGGAGGCGTCGACGGTCCGGGCGGGCGCCCTGCGCAGCGACGGCCTGCACGTGCGCACACCGACGCTCATGGTGGTCGGCACCGTGCTGCTCGTCGGGGTGGGCGTGGCGCTGTCGGTGGGGGCCGGTCCGGCCTACGACATGGTGGTCGACGCCGGGGAGCAACTGACCGCCCGCGCCCCCTACATCGAGGCGGTGCTGCGATGAGCCGCCGCCGGCCGAGCAGCGACGTGCACGTGCATGTCGGCGCGAGGACCGACCGGTGAGCCTGCGACGACTCCCGCTGGTGGTGTGGCTCTGGGTCCTGTGGGTCGGGCTGTGGGAAGACCTGAGCCCGGGCACGGGCCTCGCCGGGCTGGCCGTGGGCCTGGGCGTCGCCTGGCTGCTGCCCGATCCGCCACCTGGGCCGTCGAGTTCCCTGCGCCTGTGGGCCGGGCTGCGGTTCCTCGTCGTGTTCCTGTGGAAGCTGGCCGAATCGAGCGCCGTGGTGGCCTGGGAGGTGGTGACCCCGTGGTCGAACGTGCGCGAGGGCATCGTGGCCGTGCCGGTGCGCGGCGTGTCGGACACCATCGTGACGCTGGTGGCCAACGTCATCTCGCTCACCCCGGGCACGCTCACCCTGGAGGTCGAGCGAGATCCCACGGTGCTCTACATCCACGTCCTGCACTTGCGTGACGTGGAGTCGGTGCGAGCCGACGTGCAGCACCTCGAGGCGCTGTGCATCCGCGCCTTCGGCAGCCCCGAGGCCATCGACCTGTTGGACCGTCCGCTCGCCACCGAGGAGCACTGAAGTGCAGACCGTCACCACCATTGCGTTCGTCGGCCTCGGCCTCACCGCCTTGCTGTGTCTGGCCCGACTGTTCCGCGGCCCGTCGTTGGCCGACCGGATCGTGGCCCTCGACCTGCTGCTGTTCGTCATCGTCGGCAGCGTGGCCGTCGCCGCCGTGCGCAGCGGCTCGGGAGCCTTCCTCGACGTTCTGGTGGTGGCCGCCCTGTTGGGCTTCGTGTCGACGGTCACCGTGGCACGCTTCATCGAGAAGCGAGGGGCGTAGCCATGGACCTACTCGACGTGGCCAGCGCAGTGCTCATCCTCTCCGGCGTGGCCCTGGCACTGTTAGCCGGCGTCGGCCTGCAGAAGTTCCCCGACGTGTTCGCCCGCATGCACGCCGCCACCAAGCCGGCCACCCTCGGACTGCTCCTCATCCTCATCGGCACGTCATTGCAGGTCAGCGACCGACGGGACATCGCCAAACTGTCCATCGTCATCCTGTTGCAGTTCATCACCGCGCCCGTGGGCGCCCACATGGTGGGTCGGGCCGCCTACCGCGACGGCACCGTCATGTCGCCTGACACGGCGATCGACGAGCTGGCCACGGCACGGCGCCGCCATGGCGAGACTGCCGGCACACCCCATGAGGCCGGCACGGCCGACGGGGCCGTCCCTCCCGACGGCGCTGCGCCCTGACCGGGTGCGTGTTGGCCCGCCCCACCCGACCGCGCGCAACCACCCACCACAACGGTGGCCCACGGCGCGCAGTCCCACCGCCGCGCCGAGCCAGACCGGCGAGGCCACGCCTCGGCCGATCCACTCACACAGACGGCAGCGTCCAGGTGCGCAGCGTCGCGTAGCGGGCACCGTCGGGGTGCAGGTCGCTGGCCACCAGCGCCACCTCCCTCACCTGGAACGCCGCCTGGAACGGTCGTCCGGCCAGCCCACACGCCACCCGTCCACGCAGCCGTGCCAACGTGAGGTGCCCGGTGAACGGCCGCGGGTCGGGCGGCTCCCCCACCGACGCGGTCACGTCCCGCACGGCAGCGGCCAACGCGTCGAGGCCCGCCACCGGCAGGCAGATCACCGACCGGCCCAGCCGGCTGACCTCCGGGCCCATCCGCGCTTCGGTCGACACGGCGCCTGGGTGGTCGGCCAGCACCTCGAGCGCCGCGGTGGCGTCCTCGGGTTCGCAGCGACCCAGGAATCGAAGGGTCACGTGCCACTGCGCTCGGGTGGTCCAGCGCACCCCGGGCTCCTCCGGTGGTTCCAGCGCCTCGACCTCGTCGAGTACGTCCGGCGGTGGCCACGCCGCCACGAACAGCCGCACCGACTCAGCGCTCCAGTAGCCGCCGGCGCAAGGCGTCGAGCACGGTGATCACCGAGAACTGTCGCACCCGTTCGCGATCGCCGGGCATCCGCACGGTGAACGCCCGCGCCTCGCCACCGACGCAGGTGGCCAGCCAGACCGTGCCCACCGGCACCCCTTCGAGGCGATCGGGCCCGGCCACCCCCGTGGTGGCCACGGCGACGTCGACCCCGAGCACGCGGCACGCGCCCTCGGCCATCGCCAGCACCGTTTCCTCGCTGACCACCGGACCCTCGGGCACCCCGAGGACGTCGTGTTTCACGTCAGAGGTGTAGCAGACCACCCCGCCCCGGAAGACGTCGCTGGCCCCGGCGTGTTCGGTGAGACGCGAAGCCACCAGACCGCCGGTGAACGATTCCGCGACGCCCATGGTGGCCCCGGCACGGCGGAGCAGGTCGAGCACCACCACCTCCATCGGTTCGTCGTTCGTGGAGAAGACGATGTCACCGAGAAGACCTTCGACCACCGCCACCTCGTCGTCGAGGATGGCGACGGCTTCTTCCTCGGACGCTGCCTTGGCGGTGATGCGCACCTTGAGGCCCTCCCATCCGCTGGCCAGGAAGGCAATGGTGGCGTGGCGGCTGCGGTCCAGCTCGGCGATCCGCCCGCCCAGCTGTTCGGCCAGCCCGGACTCCGACTGGCCCCAGGTGCGCAGGGTGCGGCTGCGGATGACGGCCGTCTCCTTGCCCGCCCGACGGCGCAGGTCGGCCAGAATCGTGCCGCGCATCATCTCGTGCATCTCGTGGGGCACGCCGGGCACGGCGTAGAGCACCTTGTCGCCAACCGGGCAGATCAGCCCCGGTGCGGTCCCGGGCTGCTCGGGGATGCGGGCGGCGCCTCGGGGCACCTCGGCCTGGCGCAGGTTGTTCATCGGCATGGAACGCCCCCGGGAGGAGAACATCGCCTCGATGCGCATGGCCGCCTCGTCGTCCAACTCGAGGGGCACCCCCATCACCTCGGCGATGGCCTCCCGGGTGATGTCGTCGTGGGTGGGACCCAGGCCGCCGCAGCAGATCACGGCGTCGGCCCGCTCCAACGCCTGGCGCAACGTCTCGACCAGCCGGTCGTGGTTGTCGCCCACCTTCACCTGGTGGAACGAGTCGATGCCGGCCTCGGCCAGGTGCTGGCCGATCCACGACGAGTTGGTGTCCACGATCTGCCCGAGGAGCAGTTCGGTTCCGATGGCGACGACCTCACAGCGCATGGCGCCGCAGGTTACCGGCGCCTACCCGCCGCGGGCGCAACCGTCAGCGGTCGTCCGGCCCACCCATGGTGGTCATGGCCCGGGCACCGTCGGCGAAGTACTGGGCGGCGCTGACCACGGCCAACACCACACCGGCCCACAACAGGACGTCTGCCGGCCAGGTGAGGTCTTCCCACGGTGGGATGAGCGCGGCGCCGATGGCCAGCGCCTGTACCAAGGTCTTGGCCTTGGCCGTGGAGCGGGCGGGCACGGCCAGTCCCTGACGGCCGAAGTGCACGCGGTAGAGACTGACGGTCACCTCGCGGACCGCAATGATGCCGACCGGCACCCACCAGAACCGCCCGATGGCAGCCAGCGAGAACAGTGCTCCGAGGATCAGCACCTTGTCGGCCAGGGGGTCGAGGAAGGCTCCCGAGCGGGTGGTGCCGTGGCGGCGGGCAATCCAGCCGTCGACGCCGTCGGTGCCCACCAGCACCACCCACAGGGCCAGGTTCAGCCAGGTCGCCCCGTCGGCCACCACCCGCACGAACAGCAGCGGCGCCAACAGCAGCCGCAGCACGGTGAGCACGTTCGCCGGCGTGGCCAGCGCGGACGGCCCGTAGCCGGTGCCGGGCTGCAGGTCGCTCACGACACCGCCCCCACCGCCGGTGCCGGGGTGAGGCCCGACGTGCGCACCCACGGATCGGCCGCACCGACCGGCTCGGCGACCAGGTCGGTGCCCACCGAGGCAGTGATCTCGACCTCGACGAGTGCACCGACGGGCACCTCGGCAGGCACCTCGACGATCCCGTCGATCTCGGGTGCTTCCCGCCAACTGCGGGCCACCCCGGGCTCGTCCACCAGCACGGTGACCCGTTCGGCGACCAGACGGTCGCGCCGCCGGGCGGTGAGTCCGTCGGCCAGCTCGGACACCTCGGCCACCCGCTCGGCCACCAACTCGGGAGGCACCTGGTCGCCGAGGGTGGCGGCGTAGGTGCCCTCCTCGAGGCTGTACGGGAACACGCCGCACCAGTCGAGCCCTACGTCGGCCACGAAGGCCAGGAGTTCGTCGTGGTCAGCTTCGGTCTCGCCGGGGTAACCGACGATGAAGTTCGTCCGGAACACGGCGTTCGGTTCCGCCTGACGGATGGCGTCGATGCGCTGGCGGAAGCGTTCCCCGTCGCCCCACCGACGCATGCGCCGCAGCAACGGCGCCGACACGTGCTGCAGGCTCAGGTCGAAGTAGGGCACGTCGGTGGCCAGCACTGCTTCGATGAGCTCCGAGGTGAGGTCCGACGGGTAGAGGTACAGCAGCCGCACCCGGTCGACGAGGGCTGCCACCTCGGCGATGAGCGGGACGAGTTGACGACTGCCCTGGCCCTGGTCCCGCCCGTAGGCAGCGAGGTCTTGGGCAACGAGTACCACTTCGCGCACGTCGAGCGCTGCCACCTCGTCGAGGAGTTCCTCACGACTGCGGGATCGTTGCGGCCCACGGAACGTGGGGATGGCGCAGAAGCCACACGCCCGGTCACATCCCTCGGCCACCTTGAGGTAGGCCCACGGTGCGGTGGCGGCCGGACGGGCCAGACGCAAGAGGTCGAACGCCGGTGCCCGATCCGCTGCGGTGGTGAGCGTCACCGGGACCGCAGCACCGTCACTCGGCTGCTGCTCGGCGACCAGCGCCTCGCCGAACCCGGCCACCACATCGACCTCGGGCAGGGCATCGGCCAGCTCGTCGCGGTACCGCTCGGCCATACACCCGGTGACCACCAGTTGGGCACCGTCACGTCGCTCCTCGGCCAGGCGCAGCACGGTGTCGATGGACTCCTGGCGAGCCGACTCGATGAAGGCGCAGGTGTTCACCACCACCACGTCGGCCTCGGCCGGATCCTCGGCACCAGCGAGGCCGGCCGCATCGAGCGAACCGGTCAGCTTGTCGGAGTCGACCTGGTTCTTGGGACAGCCGAGAGTCTCGACCCAGAACCGACGTGGCATATGCACCGAGCCTACCGGTCGGCCACCTCGTCGCCCGAACCGTCGGCCGCTGCGGTGGCGGGGTCGACGAGGATCCCGAAGGCCAGTGCCCAGCAGAGCGCCACCACCGAGAGACCGTCGCGCACCTCGCCGGAACGCAGGGCGTGGCGCACCTGCGCCACGGTGCGCCACTCCACCCGTTCGCTCTCGGTGGGGTCACTCGGTTCGCCGACATGGGTGGCGCCCTCGGCGGCGAACACGGCGAACGTCTGGTCGCTCACCCCGTTCGAGGGGTGATAGGTGGTCAGGTGGGTGAGCGGACCGGGACGCCAGCCGGTCTCCTCGAGGGTCTCCCGGGCGGCGGCGTCGGCCAGGCTCTCGCCGGGGTCAACCCCTCCCCCGGGCACCTCCCACCCCCACGTGTCGGTGATGAAGCGGTGCCGCCACAACAGCAGCACGCCACGGTCGGGGTCGTGCACCACCGTCCCCGCGGCGGGGGCGGGGAAGCGCAGCGCGTGGTGTTCGAACCGTTCGGCACCGGGCGGCTCGACATCGACGAGCACGGTGGAGAGCCAGTCGCTCGTGTACACGGCACGTTCCCCGTGGACGGTCCATCGCATGCCAGCAGCGTAGGACCTCCCCCAATGCTCGACGTACGGCGCCGGCACTCGGCGCCGGCACTCTGCACTGCGCCATGCCGCCGCAGGGGGTGTGACCACCACCGGTAGGGTGCGACCATGGTCGACCCCACACTGGCCCGCAAGGCCTGGCGCACCCTCGAGCCGTACCACGGCTTCATCTACTTCGACGCCGGGGCCGCCGCCGCCTACGAGGCGCTCGGCATTCCTCCCCACGCCGGCTACTTCGCCTCCCGGGCAGCGCCGCTCGGTGCCGTGCCCGCCGAGGTGGTCATCGCCACCTTCTACAACTTTCGTCCCGAGATGGTGCGCGACGCCATCCCCGCCGCGTGGGCGGCGGCCAGCCCCGAGCGGATCGTCGCG
This sequence comes from Acidimicrobiia bacterium, assembly GCA_020832495.1. Lineage (GTDB taxonomy): Bacteria > Actinomycetota > Acidimicrobiia > Acidimicrobiales > Acidimicrobilacustridaceae > JAFIEP01. The sequence goes on from JAFIEP010000062.1 coordinate 37,680, forward strand.
GCCCGCCTCGCTGCCGCCGACGCCACCCTGCGACGGATCCTCGGCGACGAGGTGACGAGCGACGCCATGGGCGACGCCGCCAGTCTGGCCCGGCGAGCAACCACCGGGTGTGCCAGCGCCGGTCGCCCGCTCTTCGCCGCCCACGCTGCGCTCCCCTGGCCCGACGAGCCGCACCTGGTGCTGTGGCATGCCATCACGTTGCTGCGCGAGTTTCGCGGCGACGGACATCTCGCTGCGCTGGTGGTGGCCGGCCTCGACGGCCCCGAGGCGCTCGTCACCCACGAGGCCGCCGGTGAGGCCGCGCTGCCGCCCGGCCTGCTCCAGGCCACCCGCGGCTGGTCCGACGACGAGTGGTCAGCCGCCCGTGACCGGCTGCGGGCCAAGGGCCTGCTCACCGACGAGGGGCGCCTGACTCCCGACGGGGCAGACCTGCGCGCCGAGGTGGAGGAGCACACCGACCGAGTGGCGCTCGCCCCATGGGAGACCCTCGGCGCCGAGGGCACCGAGCGCCTGCGGGGGCTGGTCCGCCCGTGGAGCAAGGCGATCGTGGCCAGCGGCGTGTTCGGCCTCGGGACCTGACCCTCAGCGGGGCCAGCCCGCGATGCGGGCCACACGGCCCGTCGACGACAGGGTCAGGTAGGCAACGTCGCCGGCGAAGCAGATGTTGGTGGTGAGGTCGTCGGGTGCCTCCACCCGCTCGCTGGCCGAGCCGTCGGGAGCCACACACGTCACCCCGCCGCCGGGGCCGATCGACGCCACACATACCCAACCGCCGCCGTCAACCCCCAGCGAGTCGAACAGCAGCCCATCGGTGTCGTGCAGCAGACGACCCTCGTGCACCTGCCCGGGCGCACCACCGGTCGGCACCGTGCCATCGTCAGCGACGTCCCAGGCCCACAGCCGGCCGTCGTGGGTCTCCGCCGCGTACAACACCCTGCCGTCGGGCGACAACCCCACGCCGTTGGCCTGGTGGGTGCCCCACACCACCGGGGTGAGCGACGATCCGTCGAGTGCTGCACGCCACAGCCCCGGCCGGTCGGCGAAGTCGGTGTCGTGCTGCACCCCGAAGTCGGTGAAGTAGAGATGCCCGTCAGCGGCGACGACCAGGTCGTTCGGTGCCACCAGTCGCTGACCGTCGGCCTCCTCGTAGAGCGTGGTCACCGCACCGGTGGCCAGATCGACCCGCTGGATGCTGCCGCCGACGTGGTCGGCATGGCGTGCGCCGGGGATGATGAGCTCGCCGGTGTCGAGCCACTCGAAGAAGCCCCCGTTGTTGGTGACGTACAGCTGGCCGTCGGCTCCCAGCGCCGCCCCGTTCGGCCCGCCGCCGCAGTCGGCCAGCACTTCGCTGGCACCCGTGGCCGGGTCGATGCGGGTGAGCGTGCCGCGCTCGATCTCGGTGACCACCAACGACCCGTCGTCCAAGACGACCGGCCCCTCGGGGAAGCGGAGGCCGTCAGCGATGATCTCGACTGGTTCCATGTGCGCTGCCTACCACAGGGCAGCAACGGGCGCTACGAGTCGTCGGCCACGCTGCGGCAGGGCTGACCACGCAGTGCGGGGCAGGGCGGGAGGCCCGGTGGCACGGCAATGCCGGGCAGGATCGACATGGTCAGCGACGACGGAGCGCTGGGTCCCCAGTACACCTCGTGGGTGGGCACGTCGCCGTCGTCGTAGAGGCTCTCGAACATCCACGTCCCGTGGTTCCGACCGGGCGTGGCCACCTCGACCCGCAGCTGCGACCCGGCCCGCAGCGGTGCCACCACGGTCGGGATGGGGATGCGGGCCTCCACCATCTCGCCGGGCACCAACGGCTCGTAGTCCCCCCGGGCGAAGGTGCGTTCCACCCAACCGGGACGGGAGCGTGCCTCGTCGACCTTGCGGTGGCCGAGGCGCAGCCACCCGTGCTGGAGGAGGTACTCGACGCCGTCGGGCCGCACCTCGGACAGGGTCACCTGCACGGCGGCGTCGGTGGCGTCACTCGAGATGTACAGCGTGAGCTCCCCTGACCCACCCAGCACCACGTCGTCGGCGAAGGGTTCGGTGAGGAACACCGCTGTCGCGTCGTCGTCGAAGCGCGTCCAGTCGAACTCCCACAGCGGTGGGAACAGGTGGTACCCGTCGGCGAAGAAGTCCTCGGCGCCGGCGTCGGGATCGTGGCGGTAGGACACGCTGCCGTCGTCGCTCGGCTCCTCTTCCGACAGGGACCCGTCGGGGCCCAGGTACCAGGTGCTGGTCTCGACCTGCACCGCCGGCCAGGAGGAGAACGTCAGCACCAACGTGCCACCGGGAGCGCCCAGCTGATCGGGGTCACCGAACCCGTTCTCGATCACTACCGTGATTGGATCCTCGGCCTCGTAGGCCGCCCGGGCCGCCTCGAGGTCGTCGCCGAACTCCTCGTGCAGCCGGTCGGGTGCCAGTTCGGCCACCTCGACGTCGAACACATTGCCGATCTCGGCAGGCAGTCCGGCTCGGACCAGCTCGTTGAGCTGGGGCACGGTGTCGTGGACGTACAGCTCGAGGAACTCGTGCATGGCCATGATGTTCATCGCCGAGTAGCCGTCGGGGTGTCGGCCGTTCCACATGTTGACCCGCAGCACGGGAGCCTCGTCGAAGTGGCCGATCATCTCGGGGAACAGCGGACCGGTCTGTTCGTCCTGGAAGGCGCCGGTCAGCAGGACGGGCACGTCGATGTTGCGCACGAGTTCGCGGAGGTCTCGCTCGTGGGCGTCATCGGGGCGGAACTCGAGGGCCCGCCCGAACGTCTCGAAGTCGATGTTCTGGCTGCGGAGGCCCATGTTGGCCTCGCAGATCTCGTCGCCTTCCTCGATGCGCTCGGTCACCCAGCCCATACCGCCGGCGGCCGCCTGCGCATCACGTTCGGCCAACCACTGGCGAGTGAAGCCGTCGTTGTAGACGCCCCCCGGCCACTGCTGCACCCACGGGTCGACGATCACCGACTGGGGGACGATGGCCGCCAGGCTCGGCGGGTTGGTCGCAGCGGTGTAGAGCTGGGTGATGCCCGAGTACGACAGACCGACCATGCCGACCTGGTTGCCGAGCACCCACGGCTGGGCGGCCACGATCTCGACGACGTCGTAGCCGTCGGCCTGCTCGGCCGGGCTGAACACGTCGAACGCCCCACCCGAGCAGCCGGTCCCCCGCAGGGCGACACCCACGGTGGCGTAGCCCATGGCTCGGGCGATGAGCATGCCCGGCTGCTCTCCGTTGGGGTCCGCAATGCCGTCGTAGCCGGAGTACTCGATCACCGTCGGGTACGGGCCGTCGCCGTAGAGGGAGGGGTCGGGGAAGCGCACCATGGCCGACAGGAGGACGCCGTCGCGCATCTCGAGGTAGTTGAACCCTTCCTCGAGGTCGGCCCCATCGGGCAGGTCACCGAGGACACCGACCTGGATGCCGGTGACCTCCTGCTCGTCGTAGAAGGACTGGTCGGGGTGATCGCTGATGGCTCGCACCTCGACGGCGTCGGTGGTGACGGCCTCGTCGCCCTCGCCCACCACGAACGAGTAGCTGCCCGGCTTGAGCGACTCGCCGTCGCCGGTGGGAATGACGTTGTCACCACCGGTGACCACTTCGATGTGGTTGTCGGCGACGTAACCGGTGTGGGCTTGGCCGGCGTCATCGGTGATGAGGGTGATGATCGGCGTGCCCTCGGCGTCGAGGAGGGTGGCCGGCGTACCGGCGGGGGCCCCGGTCAACGTGATCTCCTGGGTGCCACCGACCACCTCGATACTGGCGAGATCCGGCGGTCCCGTGGGCGCGCCCGTCTCACTGGCGCCCGCCGGATCACCTCCGTCGCCACCTCCGTCGTCGCCCGTGCAGGCGGCGAGCACGAGCGTGAGCGCGGCAACAACCGTGATGGCGGCGCGCCAACGGTGCGGCGGACGGTGAGACATTGGCATGGTTCCCCTCGTGGATCATCCGGCGGCCGGTGCACGGTCGCGGCGAATCGAGACAGCTTAGGCATTGTGTCTCATACCTGACGAACCATCAGATCCCACTCGATTCGCCAGCAGGCACCCATGCCCATGGCGACGACGCGCAGCCGGCACACGGATGGCCCCCTGCCACGGCGCGCAACCAACCACCGATCCGGTGGCCCACTGCGCGCAGTCCTGTCGGACAGTGCCGGACCATGGCCACGGCGCGCAACCAACCACCGATCCGGTGGCCCACTGCGCGCAGTCCTGTCGGGCGAGCAGTGCCGTTGCTCGTGCGGCCACCCGGTGGGGCACGTCAGACGAACAGCGCCACCACGACAGCGAGATACACCACCACGAGCACCGCGCCTTCCCACCGCAGGATGCCGGGACTGGTGCGCATCAGCACCGCCACGAACACGAGCAGGGCCAACAGCGCTGCCCCCGATCGGATCGCCACCGTCGGATCGGCCAGCGGCGCCGCCCCGGCCAGCCCGATGACCCCACCCACGCCCAAGCTGTTGAACAGGTTACTCCCGAGAACGTTGCCCACGATGAGGTCGGTGTGGCCTCGGCGGGCTGCGCTCACAGCGGTCACCAACTCGGGCAGCGAGGTCCCGAAGGCCACCAGGGTGAACCCCAGCACGGCCTCGCTCACCCCCAACTCAGTGGCCACCGTGGTGGCGCCGTCGACCAGGAACTGGGCAGCGACCACCACCGCCACCATGGCCACAAACGTGCGAGCCACCTCGCGGGCCCGACCCTCGGCGCCAGCCTGGCCACCCGCGGACCCACCGGGGCCGGGCTGGTCTCGCTGGTGGTGCATCACCTCCGCCACCACCGCGTCCGGGGTGGCGTGACCCCACCGGACCACGACGAGGAGGGCGGCACCGAGCAGCGCCAACAGCACCAGACCCGTGACGAACGACAGCGAATCGGTGCCGGCCAGGACGACGAACAGCACACAGGCACCAGCGGACAGGGCATATTCGCGCCGGATCGTCGTGCGGAGGATGTGCAACGGGGTCACCAGCGCAGCGGCACCGAGCACGAGCGCCAGGTTGGCGATGTTCGACCCCAACACCTGTCCGACACCGAGGTCGGTGGCGCCACGCACCACGGCCAGGGCGGCCACCACTGCTTCAGGCGCCGAGGTACCGAAGCCGACCACCACCGCACCTACCACGATCGGGCTGATGCCCAACATCGACGACAGACGGGACGCCCCAGTCACGAAGTGGTCAGCGGCCACAGCGATGAGCGGGAACCCCACGGCGAGCAGGGCGAGGGCGACCAGCACCGCCATAGCATGGCCGGTGGACTCCGCAGTCGTGGAAGACTGCGATCCTCTCGCCTGGGGAAGGGCGTCGGCGCCACCACGAGACTCCAGCGAGGAGATCACCATGCGACTGCTCATCACCAACGACGACGGCATCGCTTCGGAGGGCATCCACGTGCTCGCCCGGGCCATGCTCGCCGCCGGCCACGAGGTCACCGTGGCCGCCCCCGACAGCGACTACAGCGGCGTGGGCGCCTCGCTCGGCGGGCTCTCCGCCGACGACACCATCGAGGTCGCCGAGGTGACCATCCCCGACGGTGAGGGCATCCGCGCCTGGTCGGTGGCCGGTGCCCCTGCGTTGTGCGTGCTGGCCGGCCGCCTCGGCGCCTTCGGCGAGCCGCCGGACCTCGTGGTGTCCGGCATCAACGCCGGGCTCAACACCGGGCGATCCATCCTGCACTCGGGCACCGTGGGCGCTGCGCTCACCGCCCAGAACTTCGGGGTGTCCGGCCTGGCCGTCAGCGTGGCCGGCGGTGAGCAGTGGCACTGGGACACCGCAGCCCGGTGCGCGGTCGATGCGCTGCGACTCCTCATCGATGCCCCGCCGCGGTCGGTGCTGAACCTCAACGTCCCCAGTCGCCCCTTCGGCGAACTCGAGGGCACCCGCTGGACCCGCCTGGCCGCCTTCGGTGCGGTGCGAGCCGCCACTGCGGGGGTGGCCGAGGGACGGCTGCAAATCGAGGTGACCGCCTACGGCGAGCCGGGCGACGGCCCCGACCTGGCCACCGACCAGGGGGCGGTGCGGGCCGGGTACGCCTCGCTCACCACCCTGGGTGGGTTGGCCGAGGCCTGGTCGGGCACCGACGACGCCCCCGGCGAGCCAGCCGTGCGAGAGGCCGTGGTGCCCGGCGCACCGCTCGAGGACGTGCACCGCGTGCCCGACGCGTCGGACCACCGCTCGCTGCGCCGGCCGGGCTCGGCCTACGACGAGTTGTTGCTGGACTGACCCGACTCCCCACCGCTCCGAGCCACGGGTCCAATCGTCTCGGCACCGACTCGTGAGCGTGCTTCGATGACCCCGACCAAGACCCGCCGGGACCAAGCGGCACTCGGGCAACGGTCTGGATCTTCACCCTCGACTCGACGGACCTCGGCGGCAACACTCTGGGCATGGTGACTGGCGACGAGGAAGAAGACTCCCAGACCTCTTTCCCAGCGTTGGCCCAGTCTGCGTTCGGGTTCCTGATCGACCTTGGCTTCACCATCGTGTCGCTCGACCACGGGTCGGCGAGCCCAGTCCAGCGGGTCAGGTACGAGTCTCCTGCGGGCGTGTTCGTCGAACTGATCCACGTCCCTCGTGAGGCTCACACCGGTATGCGAGTGGGTTCGATCGGTGCGCCTCGGGATGCGATCAACGAGGTTGAGCTACGACTGGCAAGCGGAAGTCCGGAGCTCCCCCGAGGTAGCACCCAGGCCGATGAGCTCAACCTCATGGCCGCGCTGCTCCAGCTCCACGGGGACCAGGCACTACGCGCTGATCCCGGGCTGTTCCATCGAGTCGCTGAGCTGCGACGTGTCTACACCGAGCGGTTCACCGCCCGCCGAGACGAGTAGGGACTCGCCAGATGTGAGTCCGGCTGAAGGCGGCGCAACACGACGGCGACGAGATCGCCACCGCAGACCTGACGGATCCGAACGCCACGTCGAACTGTTCCATCCATGATCGCCAACTGGGCCTCGGAACGGACGGACTCGGGCACCCGTGGTCCTCCACAGAGGAGCGTTGCGCGGCCGGTGGCGCAACCTGGACGTTCCTAGGACTCGACGGGGTCTCCGAAGGCATCGCAGTCGGGGTTCTCGCACACGAACCCGGAGTCGAGGACGTTCGAGGTCTCGGCGGGAAGCGCCGTGACCCCGCACGAAGGGCAGATCGGTGCTCGCCCGACATCGGCGTTGCGATTGGCGGGGTCCGGGCCCACGGCGCTACGAGGCGGCGGGGTCGGCTTCGTCGGGGTCGTCGAGGTCGACGCCCCCGTCAGCGGGCGAGGCACCCGCAGAGGAACCCGTCCCCGCACCCGAGCCGGCCGACATCCCGCCGCTCGGTCCCCCGTCGAGTTCCTCGGGGGTCATGAGCACGGCACGGGCCTTCGACCCTTCCGAGGGGCCGACCACCCCGTGCTGTTCGAGCAGGTCCATCAGGCGCCCCGCACGGGCGAATCCGACTCGCAGCTTGCGCTGCAGCATCGAGGTCGACCCGAGCTGCGAGCGAACGACCAGTTCCCGGGCCTGGGCCAGCAGGTCGTCGTCGTCACCGGGCGTGCCCCCGCCACCGCCGCCGTCGAGCCCGGCCGCAGTCGTTTCCTCGGTGCCCTGAACCTCGTCGTCGGCGAACTCCACCTCGGGCGCTTGGCGGCGCCAGTGGCCGACCACCGACCGCACCTCCTTCTCCTCCACCCAGCAGCCCTGCACCCGCTGGGGGATGGACGAGGACGGTCCGAGCAGCAACAGGTCGCCTCGACCGACCAGGCGCTCGGCGCCGGGCTGGTCCAAGATGACCCGGCTGTCGGCCAGGCTGGACACGGCGAAGGCCAGGCGGGCAGGCACGTTGGCCTTGATCACCCCGGTGATGACGTTGACCGAAGGGCGCTGGGTGGCGATGACGAGGTGGATGCCCACGGCGCGCGCCATCTGGGCGATGCGACAGATGGACTCCTCGACGTCGCGGGCGGCCACCATCATGAGGTCGTTCAGTTCGTCGACCACCACCATGATGTAGGTGAGACGCTGGTACTCGACGTCGTCACCCTCCGCTGCCACCAGCTCGCCCCGGTCGAACGCTGCGTTGTAGCCGGAGATGTCACGGAAGCCCATCTCGGCCAACAGGTCGTAGCGGCGTTCCATCTCCTTGACGGCCCACGCCAGGGCGTTGGCTGCCTTCTTCGGGTTGGTGACCACCTGGGTGAGCAGGTGCGGCAGGCGGTTGTACTGACCCAGCTCCACCCTCTTGGGGTCGATGAGGATCATCCGCACCTGGTCCGGCGTGGAGCGCATGAGGATCGAGGTGATGATGGAGTTGATGCACGACGACTTGCCGGCCCCAGTGGCGCCGGCGATGAGCACGTGGGGCATGGTGGACAGGTCGGCCAGCACCGACCGCCCGTTGATGTCACGGCCGATGGCCACCTCGAGCGGCGCCGTGGCCCGCTTGGCCTCCTCGGACGCCAGGATGTCGCCCAGGGCCACGATCTGACGGTCCTCGTTGGGCACCTCCACCCCGATGGCCTGCCGCCCGGGGATGGGCGCCAGGATGCGCACGTCGGGTGACGCCATGGCGTAGGCGATGTCCTTGTGCAGGCTGGTGACCCGGGCGACCTTCACCCCGGGACCGAGTTCGAGTTCGTAGCGGGTGACCGTCGGTCCCACCACCATGCCGACGAGGCGGGTCTCGACGCCATGCTCGGCCAGCGCACGCTCGAGGGTGCGACCGCGGCCCTCGACGGCAGCCCGGTCGACCTCGTGACGTCCGGCTCGCGACAGCACCTTGGCCGGCGGCAGCTTCCACGGGGAGGCACGCACCTGTGGCCCGAGATCGATCTCGAGCTGCTCGGGCGTGGCGTCCTCGTCGACCGGGACGTCGGCCACGGCCGGGATCGACGGCTCGTCGACGGCGTCGGGGACGAGCACCTGTGTCTCGGGTTCGGCGAGCGCTGCGGCGTCCGCCGCATCGTCGACGCCGTGGTCACCCGGCACCTCGACCTCGAGTGGTTCGTCGACCTGCGTGTCGCCTTCTCCAGAACGGTCGGCGGCACTGTCGACTGCGGTGGGTTCGGCCTCGTCGTCCCAGTCGGCGCCACCCAAGGAGAACAGCGCCTGCCACCCGCGTCGCAGCAGGCCGCCGATGGGTGCCATGCCCGACGCCGTACGGTCGGCCGCCTGCCGGAGCGATCGGTCGGTGAGCACGACCAGGCCGATGACGCCCAACGCTCCGAGTACGAGCGCCGCTGCCCACACGCCGAGTAGTCGCTCGGCGGGCGCCGCCACGGCGAAGCCCAGGTAGCCACCGGCCGCGCCGAACGCCTTCACCGGCTCGCCCCAGGTCGGCTGGCCGCCAGTGAGGTGCAATACGCCGGTCACCGCCACCACCGCCAGTGCACACCCGACGACGGCGCGCAGCACCATGGGGGCGACGGGGTCGCTGTCGTCCTCGGCGGGCTTCGGGCCGCGCACCACGAGGACACCGACGATCACCAACAGTGCAGGCACCAGGTAGCCGGCCAGGCCGACCAGGCCGCGGAAGCCCGTGGCCATCCCCTGTCCGAGCGGTCCGGCCAGGTCGCCGTACATCCCGAGCCCGGCCACCACCCCAGCCACCACCAGGAGCACACCGGCGACGTCGTGCCCGTGCCCGCGGAACGGCTCCACCGCCGCTCGTTGCACCAGGGTCGGCTCGTCGGCTGCAGCAGCGGTCGGCGTGGTCCGGGTGGCGCGCGTCGACTTCGTCGAGCCCGACCCCGACCGCTTCGACGAGGCCGACAGCCTCGACGCGCCCGAGCGCTTCGTCGACCCCGAGCCGGATCGCTTCGACGACGCGACTTGCTTCGTCGAGCCGGATCGCTTGGAGCTGGACCGGGAAGATCGGGGCTTGTGGGTGGTGGCCACGGGGTTCCTTCGAGAGGGGTCGTTGCCGTGCCGACGCGCGGCCGGCACCACGTGGCGCCCCCGAAGATGCCCGCGCCACTGTGATCTGCTCCTCGCACCCTAGTGGCCGTCACGGACGACGCGGCGCATGCTGACCCAACCGGGCACCGGGCCGGAGCGGTCGGCCGTCACACGATCATCCCTTCCACTGTGACAGTCAGGGGTGTAGAACAGTGCCATGGGCAGCACCGAATTCCGCACGATCCACGGCCACCAGGTGGCCTACCGGACAGCGGGAAACCCCGACGACCCGGTGGTGGTGCTCATCCATGGCATGGCGGGTAGCTCCCGCACGTGGCGGGACTGCATGGACACCCTCGCCGACGGCCACTACGTCGTGGCACCCGACCTGCTGGGCCACGGACGGTCCGACAAGCCAGCCGGTGACTACTCCCTCGGGAACCACGCCAGCCTGGTGCGGGACTTCCTCATCAACGTCGGCGTGGAACGCGCCACCATCGTCGGGCAGTCGCTCGGTGGCGGCGTCGCCATGCAGTTCGCCTACCAGTACCCCGAGGTCTGCGAGCGGCTCACCCTGGTGAACAGCGGCGGTCTGGGCCGCGACGTCAACCTGCTCCTGCGCCTGTTGTCGCTTCCCGGCGCCGAACTCGTGCTGCCGATCGCCGTGCCCGGGTTCGTGCGGGACCGTGGCAACGAGGTCAGCCGATGGATGCACCGCAACGGCATCCGTCCGCCCCGGGTGGCCGAGATGTGGCAGGCCTACGCCTCGCTGGCCGAGCCAGCCACCCGCACCGCCTTCCTACGGACGCTGCGATCCGTGGTCGACCCCGGCGGACAGTCGGTGAGTGCCCGGGACCGGCTCTACCTCGCAGCGGCGGTGCCCACCCTCATCGTGTGGGGCGACGCCGACCCGATCATCCCCGTGCACCACGGCACCGAGGCACACGAGGCCATGCCGGGCAGCCGCCTCGAGGTGTTCGAGGGCGTCGGACACTTCCCTCACGTCGAGGTGCCCGACCTGTTCGCCGCCACCCTGCTCGACTTCCTCCGTACCACCGAGCCGGCCTTCATCGATGCCGACCACCGGCGTCGGCTGCTCGTCGGCGACGACGTGGCCTGAACCCACGGCCGGTCGCCCTGGCGACCTCACCGTGCGTGGCGATCTCGCCGGCTACCACGGGGCTCACGACCCCTCCGGCTGCTCCCCGTGGGTGCGACAGCTTGCGCGCCAGCCCGTCGGCGTGACCAGCACCCGCAAGCGGCGAGCGCACACCTCACAGAACCGGGGCGGGTCGAGTTCGCGCCGACAGCCGCCCGGGCACTCCTCGAGCGAGCGTCCGCACCACCGGCAGAACGCGGTACCAACCGCCGCAGAGCTGTCGGTTTCGTCCGCAGCGGCGTCCACGTGGATCCGCCTGTCGCTCAGATGACCTTGGACAGGGTGCCGATGGGCATGCGCAGGTCGTCGAGCATCTGCAGGTCCTCCTCGGGCGAGCGACCCAACGTGGTCAGGTAGTTGCCGACGATGAGGGCGTTGATGCCCGAGGTGAGCCCCAGGGCCTGCAACTCGCGCAGGGTGACCTCCCGGCCGCCCGCGTAGCGAAGGATGACATCGGGCAACGCCAGGCGGAACAAGGCGATCCAACGGATGGCTTCCAGCGGCTCCACCAGCCGTTGGTCGGCCAGAGGGGTGCCAGGCCGTGGGTTGAGGAAGTTCACCGGCACCTCCGCCGGCTGCACCTCACGGAGCTGGCCGAGCAACTCGATGCGCTGCTCGACGGTCTCCCCCATGCCCAGCAGCACGCCACAGCACAACTCCATGCCGTGGTCGCGCACCAGGCGGCAGGTGTCGAATCGCTCCTCCCACGTGTGGGTGCTCACGATACGACCGAAGTGCGACCGCGCCGTCTCGAGGTTGTGGTTGTAGCGGTGCACCCCACCGTCGGCCAGGCGCTGCGCCTGCTCCTCGGTGAGGATCCCGGCGCTGACGGCCACGTTGATGCCGACCCGGTCCCGGACCATCGGGACCAACTCCAGCAACCGCTTCATGGTGCGCTCGTCGGGGCCGCGCACGGCGAGCACGATGCAGAACTCGCTGGCACCGAGGCGGGCGGTCTCCTCGGCGGCGGCCAGCACCTCGTCGGTGTCGAGGAACGGCGTGGCCAGCACCTGGGTCTCGAACGCCGAGGACTGGCTGCAGAAGTGGCAGTCCTCGGGGCAGCCGCCGGTCTTGGCCGACAGGATGCCTTCCACCTCGACCTCGGGCCCGCACCAGGCCAGCCGCACTTCGTGTGCCAAGGCGGCGAGCGCAGGCACCGAGTGGTCCGGCAACGCCGCCAAGGCGGCCAGCTCCTCGAGAGTGAGCTGGCGGCGGGACTCGAGAAGGGCATCGCCTGCGTCGGCGAGCAGCGTCCGCGGCGAGGTGTCGTGCAGGGTCATGAGCGCCGAGGCTACCGCCGGGCCCTCGTCGCCGGAAAGCCGTCGGATCGCCGCTGCTATCGTCGCCCGCATCGACCGACCGCTGTTGTTCGTGCACGTCATGAAGACCGCCGGGGGCACCCTGCGTGAGCACCTGCGTCGCACCCGCCCCCACGAGGAGCTGTACCCCACCCCGAAGGTGGATGCGCCCTACAAGGCCAACGTGAAGGTCGGCTTGCTGCGGGACCTCCCCGAGGAGCGACGCCGACACATCCGCTTCTACGCCGGGCACTTCCCCCTCATGGTGCGGGAGTACATCCGTCCCGCCCCCGTCACCCTGTCGGTGCTGCGCAACCCTGTCGACCGCACCCTGTCGCTGCTCAAGGTGTACTCCACCCGCCCAGAGTTCCAGGGCTGGCCACTCGAGAGGATCTACGACCGTCCGTTCATCCACAAGTGGCTCGTTCACAATCACCAGACCCGGATCTTCTCGGTGCAGGCCTCCGACAACCCCGACAGTTTCATGTGCCCCTTCCCGCTCGACGCCGCCAGGGTGGCGCTCGCACGCGAGGGCGTAGCCAGCATCGACGTGCTCGGCGTCACCGAGCGCTACGACGACTTCGTGGCCGAGGTGGCAGCGCTCACCGGCTGGAGCTTCGAACGGATGAAGGACTTCCACGTCAACCGCGGCACATGGGAGATCACCGACGCCTTCCGGGCCCGCATCGCCGAGGAGAACAGCCTCGACATGGACCTCTACCAGTACGCCTGCGCTCTCGTCGAGGCCAACCGACCGGCGACCGATGCACCGGTCACAGCGGAGGGACGGGCCGGAACCGGGGATGGGGCCTCAGTCAGGCCTCCATGACCACCGGCACGATCATCGGGCGACGCTTCGTCTTGGCGTTCACGTAGCGCCCGGCTGCTCGACGGACCACCTTCTGGAGGCTCTCGATCTCGCGTGTCCCGTCGGCCATCGCCGAGCTCAGCGCCTCACGCACCTCGGCCACGCACCCGTCGATGAGATCCTCTGCCTCGGGCGCGTAGACCCAGCCGCGGGTGATGACCTCGGGACCGGTGACGAAGATGTTGCTGTGGGCGTCGACGGTGACGACCACGACGACCACGCCTTCCTCGGCGAGTACCTTGCGGTCGCGCAGCACGCCGGCACCGACATCGCCGATGGTGCCGTCCACGAACAGGTAGCCGGCAGGCACCGCTTCGGGGATGCGGGTCAGCCCACCGTCGGTGAGCAGCACCTGGTCACCGTCTTCGCACACCAGCGTGCGGTCGGGATCCATCCCCATGCGCTGGGCGATGCGGGCGTGGGCCACCATGTGGCGGTACTCGCCGTGCACCGGCACGAACCACTCCGGTCGGAGGATGGAGTGGTAGGTCTTGAGTTCCTCGGCCTTGGCGTGCCCGGTGGCGTGCACGTCGGCGTGGCCGGTGTGGACCACCTCGACCCCTCGACGCACGAGGCCGTCGATCACCCGGGTCACCGCCGATTCGTTGCCGGGGATGGGATGGCTACTCATGATGACCACGTCGCCGTCGCCCACCTTGAGCCAACGATTCGAGTTGGCCGCCATGAGCGAAAGCGCCGACATCGGTTCGCCCTGCGAGCCGGTGGAGATGATGCACACCTTCTCGTCGGGCAGGTCGCCCACCGCCTCGATGTCGACGAGCGAGGCGTCGGGGATGTGCAGCAGGCCCATCTCGCGGGCCAGGCGCACGTTCTTCTTCATCGACATGCCCATGGTGGCCACCACCCGGCCGAAGTCCACCGCCGCGTCGGCGATCTGCTGGACCCGATGGACGTGGCTGGCGAAACAGGTGGTGATGATGCGCCGGTCGGCGTGAGCGTGGAACAGGTCGTAGAGGACGTCGCCCACCGACGATTCGCTGCGCGAGTGCCCGGCTTCGTCGGCGTTGGTGGAGTCGGCGAGCAGCAACCGGATGCCCTCGTCGTAGGACAGTGCGCCGAGCCGAGCCAGGTCGGTGAGGCGACCGTCGACGGGGTTCAGGTCCAGCTTGAAGTCACCGGAGTGAACGATGACACCCTGTGCCGTCCGGAAGATGGTGGCGAACCCGTGGGGCACCGAGTGGGTCACCGGCACGAACTCGACGTCGAACGGCCCGATCTGGCGGCGTTCACCGTCGCCCACCACGATGAACTCGGTGCGATCGACCAGCCCCGCTTCCTCGATGCGGTTACGGGCCAGCCCGAGGGTGAGCGCCGAGCCGTAGATGGGGAACGACAACTCGCGCAGCAGGAACGACAGCCCGCCGACGTGGTCCTCGTGGCCGTGGGTGGCCACGCAGCCGACGATGGCGTCGCCGTTGGCCCGCAACCACTCGAAGTCGGGCAGCACGAGGTCGATGCCCAACATGTCGAGGTCGGGGAACATCAGCCCGCAGTCGATGAGGACGATCTGCCCGTCCTGCTCGACTGCTGCGCAGTTGCGTCCGATCTCGCCGAGGCCACCCAGGAACGTGATCCGCACTTCATCAGCCAACGGAGGTCTCCTCTGCTGTGCGGGCGGGGCCGCTCGAGCGGTGAGGCAGGCCGGCGAGTACCTGTCGGGCCTGCGCCTCGAGCTCGGCGGGAGCCGGTCCGTGCGGGGGCCGACACTGACCGGCCGGCAAGCCCATGGCTCGCAGCATGGCTTTGGCGGGCACCGGGTTGGGGGCGTCGTCGGAGCTCTCGAAGGCATAGGAGTCGAGCAGGCCACGATTGGCCGCTGCCGCGCCGGCCACGTCACCCCGTCCCCATGCGGCGAAGAGTTCCTGCATCTGCTCGCCTGCCCAGTGGGTGCAGACGCTGATGACCCCGACGGCACCCACCGACAGCAGCGGGAGGGTGAGGGCGTCGTCACCGGAGTAGAGCTCGAAGTCCGCCGGTGCGGCGGCCACCAGGCGGGCGGCCGCCGCCACGTCACCGGCGGCATCCTTGACGCCCACCACGTTGGGGACCTCCGAGGCCAGGCGCACCAGCACCTCGGTGGAGATCTTGCGGCCGGTGCGCACCGGGATGTCGTAGAGCACCACGGGCAAGGCAGTCGCCGTGGCCAACGTGCGGAAGTGCCCCTCGATGCCCGCCTGGCTGGGCCGGTTGTAGTACGGGGTCACCAACAGCACGCCGTCCATGCCAGTGGCGGCTGCCTGGGACACCAACGTGGCCGCGTGGCGGGTGTCGTTGGTGCCGGCGCCCACCAGCAGGGGCACGTCCACGGCGGAGCGCACGGCTCGCCACACGTCGACGTGCTCACGATCGTTGAGGCACGACACCTCGCCGGTGGTGCCGGTCAGCACCAGGCCGTCGCTGCCGTGCGCCACCAGCCAGCGGGCCAGCGTGCCGGCACCGTCGAGGTCGACATGACCATCGTCGTCGAAAGGCGTGATCATTGCGGTGATCACCTGGCCGAAACGGGCCATGGGCGGGATACCTCCTCAGGTGCCGGCCGAGCCGGAATCGTCGGTGCGCTCGCTACCCCGCTCGATGCCGAGGGTGGCGAGCAGGTGCTCGTGCAGTTCGAACCACACGGTGTGATAACCGTCGATGGTCGGCCGTGCGAACCAGTCGCCCTCGCCACCCTCGACGCGGCGGCGGGCTTCAGCCAGACGGCCACCGTACCGCCCGAAGCGTGGCACCGCCCGCGCCATGTCCGCCACCACCGGTTGGGCAGCGTCGTCGATGTCGCCCAACTGCGCCACCACCCGGGCGTCGTGGGCGGCGTCGGCATGGTCGTTCGCCACCTGCTGGCCATCGACCTCGCGCAGTTGCCAGGCCGAGCAGACCTCGAGGAGTCGCGGGTTGAGCGCCAGGAAGCGCTCGTAGGCAGCCACCAGGTCGGCGCGCGCCCCG
This sequence comes from Acidimicrobiia bacterium, assembly GCA_020832495.1. GTDB lineage: Bacteria > Actinomycetota > Acidimicrobiia > Acidimicrobiales > Acidimicrobilacustridaceae > JAFIEP01. Next base: position 53,845 of record JAFIEP010000062.1, read on the forward strand.
TTGCGGTCGAGTGCCTCGGCAGCCAGCCGTTCGCCTTCGCTCCGACCCGTCGGCGTCAACATCCAGCCGCTCACCCGTCCGTCGCGGTGTCGGGCCAGGTCCGCCTGCTCGAGGCGGCTGAGAACGTCGACCACGGCGTCGACCGGTTGGTCGAACACGGCGGCAACACGATCCGCCTCGGCGAACGAGGCCAGACGCAACGCCATGAGGACGCTCAGCTCGTCGGCGTCGCCTCGGGGGTCATCGTTCGGCACGGCCGGAGGCTACTGCACCACAGCGGTGTGCCCGGTGCGCCGGGCGAGTGGTCGAGCCACCCGCCCGGTCACCCCGTCGGCGCAGGTGCAGAACGGGCTCAGGCCGACTCGGCAGTGGCCTCGAGCGACAGCGACTCGTACTCCTCGCCGGTGTCCACCCAGTCCTCGTAGTGGATGACACCCAGCTCGCCGAACTTGGTGCGCAGCCAGCCGTCGCCGGCGTCGAGCAGACCCAGCTTCTTGCAGTTGGGGACGATCTTCGAGAACAGCAGCGTCTGGAACTCCTGTTGCTCGTCGGAGAGGTTCACGAGCTGCACGGCCTCCTTGACCGGCACGCCCATGCGCTCCCACACCTCTTGTTGGAGGAACCGGTCGCGCATGCGGACGGCCGCCTCGAAGGCGAACTCTTGGCGCTCGCGAATCTCCGGGGTCGACAGCTCCGTGTAGTACTCCTTCAGGCTGAGCACCCCGAAGGCCACGTGCCGTGCCTCGTCGCTCATGACGTAGCGGAGCAGTTGCTTGAGCAACGGGTCCTCGGTGATCTGGTACATCAGTCCGAAGGCGGCCAGGGCCAAACCCTCCACCATGATCTGCATGCCCAGGTAGGTCATGTCCCACCGAGGATCGGTGATGATGTCGTCGAGCAGCATCTTGAGGTGGGCGTTGATCGGGTAGTGCCCGCTGAGCTTGTCGTCGAGGTACTTGGCGAAGACCTCGACGTGGCGGGCCTCGTCCATCACCTGGGTGGCGGCGTAGTACTTGGCGTCGATCCACGGCACCGTCTCGACGATCTTCGCCGTGCAGATGAGCGCACCCTGCTCACCGTGCATGAACTGGCTGAGGGTCCAGTTCTGGCTCTCGACGGAGAACTCGGTCCACTCCTTCGGTCCCCACGACTCGAGCACGGTGCCGGCCAGATCGAACTCGGGTCCGTCGCCCACCGTGGCTGCAGCCAGCGCCTCCTGGTCCACATCGATCTCCCACGGCAGATCGGTCTCGCCGTTCCACTGGGCGCCCTTGGCCTTCTCGTAGAGCTTGTTGAGCGCTGGACGGGCTCCCTTTTCGTAGTCCCAGGTGAAGATGGCGTCGGCGTTGTCGGCCACCGTGTGGATGAGTGCGTCGGCGTCGGTGTTGGTGATGGCCAGGATGGCGTCGAGGTCGTTGATCTCGTCGCGACCGATCATGTCTGCGGTGGTGCTCATGGTTACTCCTGCGGTGCGGTAGTGATGGTGGGGTCGGTGGTGCGCTTCGGGGAACGGGACGCCTCGAGCCCCGGCATGACGTAGGTGCGGACGAACCGCGCTGCCTCGGCAGGGTCGGCGAGGTCGGGACCGCTGCCGTCGAGGTCGAGCGAGTAGAGGACGACGAGGCGGGTCAGCCATTCGGCCACCTCGGCGGCCTGCTCGGGCGGGAGGTACACCTCGAGCCACGGCGCAGCGAACCCTGCTGCGGTCTCGAGCAGTGGGTCGAGGGCATCGAAGGCCACCCCGGAGAGCACGGTGGCCGGCTCGTGGCGCAGGAGGTAGGTCAGTGCCTCGTGGCTTCGCAGCGCCTCGGCCGCCGTGGACAGACCGCCAGCCAGCAGGTCCTCGAGGGTTGCGCTGCGATCGAACGCCTCGGCGATGCGCTCGAGCAACGTGGCCAGTTCCGCTTCGGCGGCAGCCTCGAGCAACGCTGCCTTTCCTCCTGGCACCACCCGGTACACGGTGGCCCGACTGCACCCGGCCTGGCGTGCGACGTCATCGAGGGTGGTCTTGGCCACGCCCCATCGGGCAACGCAGCGCACGGTGGCGTCCAGCACCCGGGCACGCACGGTTGCTCGCTCGGCACCTCCGCGCCGCCGGCCATCGGCTCGGTGGTCGACGAGGTCCGCGTCGAGCGTCGCCGCTGCTGTGTCCACGTCCCCTCCTCGATGCCGACCCCCGGTGGGGTCCGGCCCTTCCACATGAGACAATAAGCGGAGATTTGTCTCATTGGCAATGGTGTGCGACAGACGTCACAGCACACCAGCCAGGAACTGCGTGCGCACCAGCCGTTCGACCTCGGCCCGGTCACTCAGGTCCCACCGCCCGTGGCTGGCCAGGTGACTGAGGAACATGCGCGTCAGGTAGTCGGCCGCCTCGTCCCGATCCACCCCACTGCGCAGCTCGGTCGTCTCGAGCAGGGCGCGCAGGTGACCATGCACCTCGCCCTGGAGCAGCGCGTCGGCGTCGGCGAACCCCACGATGAACTCCTCGGGCTCGGTGGCCAGGATCCGCTGCAGCAGCCGGTGCTCACCGATGGCCTGGTGACCCCACCAGAGCCCCACGCTGAGTTGACCGAACAGGTCTCGCTCTCCCACCAGGGCATGGCCGAGCCGGGCGAGGAAGCGACCCACCTCCCAGGTGATCGTGTCGGCCACCAGCTGCTCGCGCCCTCCCGGGAAGTGCCGGTACACGGTGGCGCGCGACATCCCCGCGGCACGGGCCACGTCCTCGAGGCTGGTGGCCCGCAGGCCTTCGACCTCGAAACAGTGGAGCGCGGCGGTGAGCAGTCGGGTGCGAGTGTCGGCGGGGTCAGCCAACGCCGACGCCCCGCTCCGCGGTGGGGCCGACGACGCCCGAGCCCCCGCGGTCGACCGGGTCCCCGTCCGGTTCCGGTCCGACGCCGGGCGCAGATCCTGCACCGCCCCCGTCGCGATCCCGGTCACCCCCGTTGCGGGCCACCCTCACGACCAGCACCCCGTAGACGACCAGGGTCAGGGTGGTGAAGATGAGCCATTGTCCGGCGTAGTTGAGGTGCGGCCCATCGGTGAGCTCGGGCAGCGGCAGCAGCACCAACTCGTCGGACACCACCGGGGGATCCTGCATCTCGAGCTGCAACCACATGCCGAGTACGGCCACGTCCGAGCGACGGTCGAGTTCCGCAAGGTGCACCCGGGGCAATACCTTCGGATCGTCCATCGGTCCGGCCACTCGGTCCTGGTCGGGCTGCAGCAGCCCGCTCACCTGCACTCGGCCCGGGGGCGGCGCGAACGCCGAGCGATCGTCGTCGGGTTGGATGTTGAACGGGATCCACCCTCGGTTGACGGCCAGCGCCGTTCCGTCGTCGAGCACCAGCGGCGTGACCACCCACCAACCCGGCGCGCTGTCGAACGTCCGGTGCGAGATCAGCACCTCGCCGTCGATGTCGTAGGTCCCTTCCGCCCGCACCCGTCGCCACTCGAGCGTCGGATCGACGTCGCCGCCGACGGGGGCGAGCACCTCGTCGGCATCGACCATCGGCTGATCAGCGCGGGCCAGGAACTGCTCGTTGCGGTCGCGGCGTTCGTCGAGCCGCTGGAACTGCCACCCGGCCAGGTTGAGCATCACCACGCAGGCCACGACGACCAGCGCGGTCCAGGCCAGCCAGCGCGGCCGGAGCAGGAAGCGGAACGACATCACTCCCAGGCTACGACGCCCGACGGACGAGCCCCCAACGCAGCGGACACGGCGGTGCGGTCCCCGGCGCCCTGACGTGCAAGCATCAGGTCCGTGAGCGATGCTGCGTCGGTCGAGCCGATCGAGGAATCCCCCCGTCCACGCGGTGCTCCCAGCCGCCAGGCCTTGGCGATGGTGGTCGTCCCCATCGTGGTGCTGGTGATCGCCTCCAACGTGGGCAACGCCCTCGCCCCCACCCTGCTGCCGGACCCGAACGACCCGAACCACGACGGCAACCCGCTCCTGCTGCTGGCGCTCAGCCCGCTGATCCGCAATCAGGTGGCGGTGGTCAACTACGTCGACCCCTCGGTGTTCCTGTTCATCGCCGGTCTGCGCATCGTGGCCTCCGGTCCCCTGTTGTTCCTCATCGGGCGTTGGTACGGCGAGTCGGCCATCCGCTGGGCGGAGCGCCGCTCCCCCACCGGCGGCGACCTGCTCCGCCAGTTCGAGGGCCTGTTCGCCAAGGCGCGCATCCCCATCGTGGTGGTCTTCCGCCACAACCTGGTGGCCGTGCTGGCCGGGGCCTCGGGCATGAACATGGCGCTCTACATCGGGCTCAGCATCGTGGGCGCTGCTGGACGACTGGTGCTCATCATCATCTTCGGCGAGGCGTTCTCCGCTCCCATCGACGCCGTGCTGGGCTGGATCGGTGACAACCGACCGTGGGTGCTGGCCGTGACGGTCGGACTGGTGGTCATCGGCGGCCTGGTGCAGCTGCGCCGAGGCGGCGGCGAGATCGGCCAACTCCGACGACTCGAGCACGATCTGCACGCCGGCGGCGACGAACACGGCCAGTCCGACGACGACGCTGCACCGGCAAGCAGTGAGCGGGCCGATGGCCCCACGCTCGGCGACCCGGCCGGACGCCCGACGAGCGAGGAGGACTCGACATGACGAAGATCGCTGCGGTGACCGGGGCCAGTTCTGGCATCGGCGCCGCCACGGTGGCTGCCCTCGCCGGCGAGGGCTGGCGCGTGGTCGGCGGGGCTCGCCGCCTCGACCGGCTGGCCGAAGTGTGTGATCCGGTCGGCGCCGAAGCGGTGCACCTCGACGTCACCGACCCCGACAGCGTGGCCGCCTTCGCCGAGCGGTGCGCCGGCGCATCGGTGGTGGTGAACAACGCGGGCGGTGCGCTGGGTCTCGAACCGGTGGCCACCCTCGACGACGATCACTGGCGCACCATGTACGAGACGAACGTGCTCGGCGTGGCCCGGGTGACCAAGGCGCTGCTCGGGGACCTCGAGGCGTCCGGCGACGGGCACGTGGTCGTTGTCGGCTCCATCGCTGCGTGGGAGGCCTATGCCGGTGGCGCCGGCTACAACGCCGCCAAGTTCGGGGTGCGGGCGGTGTGCGGGGCTCTGCGAGCCGAACTGCTGGGTCGGCCGGTACGGGTCACCGAGATCGACCCCGGCATGGTGGCCACGGAGTTCAGCGACGTCCGCTTCGGTGGTGACCACGAGAAGGCAGAAGCCGTCTACGCCGGCATGACCCCGCTGACCGCGGCCGACGTGGCCGACTGCATCCGCTTCGCCGTGACCAGACCGTCACACGTGAACATCGACACGATGATCGTCACCGCCCGCGACCAGCTGGGCACCCGGGCGGTGCACCGCACGGCCTGAGCCGGGCGATGGTCGATGCGTGCCACCAAGCAGGGAACGGGTCCTGGCGTCCACCGATGTCGATGTGCTGTGCAGCAGGGCAGCTCAGAGCCCGAGCACGGCTTCGAGACCAATGGTGAGCCCAGGCCGCTCCGGCACCTGTTTCACGGCCAACACCACGCCCGGCATGAACGACGTCCGGTCGTAGGAGTCGTGACGGATGGTCAACGTCTGCCCCTTGGTGCCGAGCAGTACCTCTTGGTGGGCGACGAGGCCCCGCAGTCGCACGGCGTGCATGTGGATACCCGCCGGGCCGGCCCCGCCGCGAGCGCCGTCCACCACCTGGGTGACGGTTGGGTCGTCGCCCCACTCAGCCGACGCCTCGGCCATGCGTTGCGCGGTGAGCATGGCGGTGCCCGAGGGGGCATCGGCCTTGGCGTCGTGGTGGAGTTCGATGATCTCCGCCGTCTCGAAGTACGGGGCAGCCATCTCCGAGAAGCGCATCATGAGGATGGCCCCGATGGCGAAGTTCGGGGCGATGAGGCAGTTGCTCGTGGCGAACGCCTCGCCGAAGCGTTCGTAGTCGCTCTCGTCGAACCCGGTCGTGCCCACCACGGCGTGCACGCCGTGCTCGGCCAGCCAGATCAGGTTCTGGCGGGCGGCATCGAGGTGAGTGAAGTCGACCACCACGTCGGTGTCGGTGGCAAGGAACACGTCGGGGCCGTGGCTGACCTGCAGGTCGAGATCGCAGCCGGTGACCTGACGCAGGTCGAGGCCGGCATGGTGCGGGTCGACCGCAGCCACGAGGGTGAGCTCGCGGTCGTCGTGCACGGCGCGGCAGACCTCGGCGCCCATGCGACCCCCTGCTCCGAACACCCCGACACGCAGTCCCATGAGACGACAGGCTACTGCCCAACCGGATCGCTGGCGTCGGAGAAGTCAGCGACGCCAGGCAGCGGCCGCCACGAGCGGCTCATCCCGGCCCTCGAAGGGGCCAAGTGCCACCACGCTGCGGGGTCGGTCCAGGATTCGTCGAGCGACCCGGAGGACGTCGTCATCGGTGACCGCCCGGATGCGATCGAGTTGCACGTCGACTGGCACCACCTCGCCGCGCACCACCTCGCTACCGCCGAGGCGGCCCATCCGGCTGGCGGAATCCTCGAGCCCGAGTTCGGTTGACCCCACGAGGTAGCCGACGGCCACCTCCATCTCCTCGTCGGTCGGCCCGTCGGCCAGAAACCCTTCCAGGACCTCGTCGATGACGGCCAGCAACGCCGCCAAGCGTGACGGTCCGGTCCCGCTACCGATGGTGAACGAGCCGGCATCGGCGTACATCGCCGGCGAGGAGTACACCGAATAGGCCAGGCCCCGCTCTTCGCGCACCTCTTGGAACAACCGGCTGGCCACGCCCCCGCCGAGGATCTGGTTGGCCACGGCCAGGGCGTAGCGGTCGTCGTCGAAGGCATCGATACCACGCCACCCGAGCGCCAGGTGCACCTGTTCGGTGGGCCGCTCCAGCACCTCGAGCGGGAGCGGGCTCTCCGCCGGTGCAGCCCGCCCGAGCGCGGCGGCGGCCGGCGCATCGCCGAAGCTGGCCGCCACCTGGGCCACCACCTCGTCGTGGTCGATCGCCCCCGCAGCCGCCACCACCAACGTCGAGGGCCGGTAGCGATCGGAATGGAACGCAGCAATCTCGTCGCGTCCCAGCGCGGACACCGTGTCGACGGTGCCGAGGGTGTCCCGTCCGAGCGGATGATCGGGGAAGAGCGCGGTGGAGAGCGCCTGACCCACGACGTCGTCGGGATCGTCCTCGCTCATGAGGATCTCCTCGAGGATCACCTCCCGTTCGGCGTCGACCTCGTGGGGACGGAACGCCGGCGCGCTGACCACATCGGCGAGGAGGTCGAGGCCCGCTACCAGCTCCGATGCCGGCAGTCGGGCGTAGTAGGCAGTGAGTTCGCGCGAGGTGAAGGCGTTGATCTCGCCACCGACGCGGTCCACCTCGGTGGCGATCTGACGGGCGCTGCGCCGCTCGGTGCCCTTGAACAGCAGGTGTTCGAGGAAGTGCGACGCACCGGCGAGCTCATCGGACTCGTCGCGGGACCCCACAGCGGCATAGATCCCGAGCGAGACCGACCGCGCTTCGGGCATGTGTTCGGTGACCACCCGCAGGCCCGACGGGCACACCGTGCGGCCGATGCCGCCGGGTGTGCGCTCGTCGGACGCTGCGGGGGTACTCACCTCGTCGACCGGCTCAGCGCCGACGACCGCCGCCGCGGCCACCACCGCGACCGCCACGGCCGCCGCCGCCGCTCCGACCACCACCGCCGCCGCCGCCACGGCTGCTGTCAGCAGGTCCCAGGTCGCCGAACTCCTCGCGCAGTTCGCTCTCGAAGGAGTCCTCGAACGACACGAACTCAGCGTCGTCACCGGAGCTCTCCGTGCCACCGGAGCGACGCTCGCCGCCCTCGGAGCGACCGCCACCACCACCGCCGCTGCCACCACCGGAGGACTCAGGAGCGGATGCGAGCGTCAGCGAGATCTTTCCGTTGGGGTCGATGTCCTCGACCCGCACCTCGACCTCGTCGCCGAGACCCAACACGTCCTCCACCTTGTCGATGCGCTTGCCGCCACCGATCTTGGAGATGTGCAGCAGCCCGTCGCGACCGGGAAGGATGTTGATGAAGGCACCGAACTTGGTGATGTTCACCACCCGACCGCTGTAGGTCTCGCCCACGCCGGCAGTCGGCGGGTTGAGGATGAGCCGGATCTGGCGTTCGGCCTCGGCCACGGCACCGGAGTCGCTCGACCCGATGGCCACGGTGCCCACCGATCCGTCGTCGTCCACGGCGATGTTGGCGCCGGTCTCGAGCTGGATGGCGTTGATGACCTTGCCCTTCGGCCCGATGACCTCGCCGATCTTGTCGAGGGGGATCTCGAAGCTGATGATCTTCGGGGCGTGCTCGCCCACCTCGGGACGAGGCTCGGCGATGGCCTCGCTCATGTTGTCGAGGATCTGCACCCGGGCATCACGGGCCTGGGACAACGCCTTGGTCAGCACATCGGCCGGGATGCCCTCGATCTTGGTGTCGAGCTGCAGTGCCGTGACGTACTCCGACGTTCCGGCGACCTTGAAGTCCATGTCACCGAAGGCGTCCTCGGCGCCGAGGATGTCGGTGAGCGTGACGTAGTTGCCGTCATGCAGGACGAGGCCCATGGCGATGCCGGCAACCGGCGCCTTGATGGGGACACCAGCGTCCATGAGCGACAGCGACGAGCCGCACACCGAGCCCATGGAGGTGGACCCGTTGGACGACAGCACGTCGGACACGGTGCGGATGGCGTAGGCGAACTCCTCGGCGCTGGGCAACACCGGCAGCAGCGCCCGCTCAGCGAGGGCCCCGTGGCCGATCTCGCGGCGCTTCGGACCGCGCATGAAACCGGTCTCACCGGTGGAGAAGGGCGGGAAGTTGTAATGGTGCATGTAGCGCTTGCGCTCCACCACGCCAAGCGTGTCGAGCATCTGCTCCATGCGCAGCATGCCCAGGGTGGTGACGTTCAGCACCTGGGTCTCGCCACGTTGGAACAGCCCAGAGCCGTGCACAGAGGGGAGCACCGCGATCTCCGACGAGAGCGGCCGCAGATCGGCCACACCGCGACCGTCGATGCGGACCCCTTCGTCGATGATGCGCTGGCGCACGATCTGCTTGGTGAGCGAACGGAAGGCGGCTTTCAGATGCTTGTGGGCATCGGGGTCCTCCTCGAAACGCGGCGCCAACTCGGCGAGCATCTCGTCGCGAAGGTCACCCTCGGCGGCCTGACGCTCCTGCTTGTCGACGATGGACTGGACAGTCGTCAGCTTCTGGCCGTACCCGGACTCGACCGCCTCGAACATCTCGGAGCTGTAGTCGGTCTGCACGGGGTAGTCGATGGGCGGCTGCTCGCCGACCTTCTCGGCCAGCTCGAGCTGCAGGTCGATGGACTCACGGATCCACGTCTTGGCGGCCTCGAGGCCGCCAGCGAGTACATCCTCGTCCACCTTGACGGCGCCGGCCTCGTAGCGCAGGTGGGCGCCTTCGTTGCCACCCGCCTCCACCATCATGATGGCGATGTCACCGCCGTCGGCGGTCTCGCGACCGGCGACGATCATCTCGAAGGTGCAGTCGTCGCCCTCCTCGTAGGTGGGGAAGGGGATCCAGGTGCCCTCGGCGGTGAAGGCCATCCGCACCGAGCCGATCGGCTTGTCGAACGGGATGCCCGAGGCGAACAACGCCGCAGATGCTCCGTTCATGGCCAGCACGTCGTGCGGGTTCACCAGGTCGGCGGCCAGCACGGTACCGACGATGTGGATCTCGTTGCGGAAGCCCTCGGGGAAGGCCGGGCGGATGGGACGGTCGATGAGCCGGCAGGTGAGCACGGCTGCGTCGGAAGCCCGCCCTTCTCGGCGGAAGAACGAGCCGGGGATCTTGCCCGCCGCGTACATGCGCTCCTCGATGTCGACGGTGAGGGGGAAGAAGTCGATGCCCTCCCGCACCCCCTTCGACGCTGTTGCGGTCACGAGCACGACGGTGCCGTCCAGACGAACGGTCACCGCCCCATTCGCTTGGCCGGCCAGCTTGCCGGTCTCGAGGGTCAGGGTCTTGTCGGTCCCAGAAATGGGACCGGACACAACGATGGCGTCAGCCATGGCGTTGCTCCTCTCCGGGCGCGAACGCCCGATGGGAGGGGCGGGCCCGTGCCAGTTCCCAGTGGAGGCGCTCGGAGCGGACTCCGCTCGCCTCCACTGACAACTGACCACCCGGCCAGCTCCTCAGTTGATGTGATGATTGCAGGTGATCAGCGACGCAAGCCGAGCTCGGCGATGATCTTCCGGTACCGCTCGACGTCGTTGTTCTTGACGTAGTCGAGCAGACGACGACGCTGACCGACCAGCATGCGCAACCCTCGCCGGCTGTGATGGTCCTTCTTGTGGACCTTCAGGTGCTCGGTGAGGTGGTTGATGCGGTCGGAGAGCAGCGCGATCTGCACCTCCGGCGAGCCCGTGTCGGACTCGTGGAGTCGGTGCTTGGCGATCGTGTCCGCCTTGGGCGGAAGGTTGGCAGGAGAGCCAGACATGCGAGAGCATTCCTTGTGGTGTTCGGGGTTTCGGACCCGGCCTCCCCGAACGCCGCCGTTGCGGCAGGGCGGGGACGCCTGTTGTTGCAGCACCATGTCAGGTGCCTCCGGCAAGGCTAGCAGCGAGCGCCACCCACCCGCGAACGCTGCGTGGCTCGCAGCGCTCGATTCGCTCCGACCAGCAGTGCCTCTGCTCGCTCGAGATGACGCCCGGCGGTGGCGCAGGCGATCTCGTGGCGGGGCCGGTGCCCTTTCAGCCGTCGGAACGCCCCCACCCCTCGCGCCACGGGGTTCACACGCAGTGGCTGCGGCTGCGCCCGTGCGGAGCGACGCGCCGTGCTCAGGCACCAGCCTGCGGCCTTGCAGTGCGCAAGGGCGACGAACCAGTCGAGCCGCTCCAGAGGCTCGCCGGGCGGCGACGAGGCGAACTCCTCGGCCACGAGGTCGACCAACCCATCGGGCACCGAACTGCCGCCGTCGAACGCGGCGGCGTGCTCGGCCACGATCAGCGTGGCCAGGTCGAAACGGGGGTCACCGACGGTCCATCCCTCCCAGTCGATGAGCGCCGCCAGGCCCTCCTCGTCGAACACGGCGTTGCCTGTCCGGAAGTCACCGTGCAGCAGCCGAGGGGTCATGGGTCGCGGAACGTCGTCGAACAACAACGCAGCGCACCGGACCGCACCGGGCGGCTCGATCGGGAGTGCGTCACTCGCAACGAGCAGGTCAGCGATACGCCGGGCGTCCCGTCGGGGCGTTCGTCGCTGGGTCCACCCGGCAAGGTCATCGGACCACAGGTCGCCGATCCACGGTGCCGATGCGGCCATCAACCGCACACGCTCCCGACGCCGCGACACATCGACGGACTCACCCCGCTGACGTTCCAGATCGGGACTGCGACCCGTCACTCGTTCGGTGATCAGCACGTAGCGCCCGGACTGTTCCGACAGCAGACCGTGATCGACGATTGGTGGAATCGGGACACCGGATCCCGCAGCGGCGTGGGACAGGACGACCGCTTCCCGCTCGAGACGCTGCGTGGCTGCGGCGCGCCGACCTACCTTGACCACGACGTCGGTCGAGACACCGCCGCTGTGGAGGACCGCAGCGAACGTGTCAGATGCAAGTGACACTCGCAGGGATCCGCGGAGTTCCACGGCGTCACCAGATCGTTCCCTCACCACGAACTCGCTCAACGCCGCGGCGAGGTCGTCACGGGTGTCCCCACCTGCCACGGCTGTACCCCCGAACGTCGCTCGGTCTCCTCCGCCTCATTGGCAACATAGGAAGCGGGCGGTGCAAGCGAGGACGAGCTGATCAACCGACGTTCAGACAAGCGAGCAATACTGAATGTCCCAACAGCTACACCTGTGAGCACGTTCAGGACGAGCGCAACGCTGACCGTGGCCAGCGAGGAGCGGTGTCGAGCGAGGTCGACCTGCGTCAGCCTTCGGGAACGCTCGCGACCCGATCAGGGCCTGGTGATCGTCCAGCGGTAGCGAGGCAGACGATGGGTGTCGTTCAGCCTGGTGTAGGTGAGCTCAGGGGTGAGCGCCAGGATGGCCGCATCAGGCTCGTAGTAGATCGACTCGAGCTCGTCGCGATCGGCGGCCCCCGCCGCGGTGATGTCGGTGCGAATCGCACCGCCCAGTCGCCCCTCGAGCAGCTCCGCGACGATGGCAGGAAGCGTCTCTGGGTCCTTGAGCAGCCACGAGTGGCCAGCCCCGCGTACGGTGACCAGCTCGCCGTTCGCTCGTTCGGCCGCTGATCTCGCCGTGCACGGCGGCACGATCACGTCGCGGTCACCGGTGATCACCACCGTCGGCAACTCTTGCACGGCGATCTCATCCAGGATCGAGCGCGAGCCCCGAGTGGCGAGGATCGAGTACGCCGGGCCGACCAACCTCCAGGGCTGCAGGGCGTGACCGGCCAAGGTCGGTCCGACCAGCCGCCACAGCTTGGCGGCCTGCACGGGATCACGCACCAACGGCAGGGTGGACAGGGTGTCGGCCACCAGCAGCGCTCCCAAGCCGGCGAGCAACGGCGGGGAGAGTCGGAAAGCGTTGACCATCTGATCCCACTCGTCGCCCACGATGGCGTCGATGAGGAGGAGGGCCACGACCTGCTCGGGATGCGCAGCTCCGAGCTGGGCGACGACACGACCGCCCATCGAGTGCCCGGCGAGAACGGCGCGCCGAATACCCAGCTCGTCGATCACCTGCGACATGAGCTCGGAGTAGTCGCCGAGGCGGGCGAAGGTGGTGGGCAGCCCTTGCGTACCACCGTGGCCGGCCATGTCGATGGCCACCACCTTGAATCCCTTGCCCACCAGGCGGTGGAGCGTCTGGGCGTAGAGGAAGCCCTCGGCCGTGAAGCCGTGCACGACGACCAGCGGCACCCCACGACCACAGACCGCCAGCCCGATCTTGTGGCCGTCGGACAACGTGAAGGTGTGCCGGGCCAACCGGGGCGCGGCTACGGGGCTCGGACCTGGTCGAGCCGTCGCCGGCCCCGTGATCGGTTCGCTCGTGTTCACCCGAACCCGCCTGCCAAACGTTCGTTTGCCATGGGATGCCGAGCGTAGCCGGAGGCCGCGACGAGCGGGCTGACCTCCGCTTCGCCGGTCCTCCTACTCGTAGTCGCTCAGCCTGATGCGGACCTTGTTCAGGAGGTAGGTGAGAGATTCCTTGTCGGTCTCGTCCGAACCCTCTTCGCTGTCGAGCGCGGCCTGCTCGCTGGCGCTCAAGATGCCCGCGTCGGTGTCAGGAACACGCTCCCGCTCAGCCTGCTCCTGCGCGACCCGCTCACGCTCAGCCTGCTCCGCTGCGGCACGCTCCCGCTCGGCCTGCTCCGCTGCAGCCTGCTCCGCTGCGGCCTGCTCCGCTGCGACACGCTCACGCTCAGCCTGCTCCGCTGCGACACGCTCACGCTCAGCCTGCTCCGCTGCGGCACGCTCACGCTCAGCCTGCTCCGCTGCGGCACGCTCACGCTCAGCCTGCTCCGCTGCGGCACGCTCACGCTCGGCCTGCTCCGCTGCGGCACGGTCCCGCTCAGCCCCCTCCGCCGCCGCACGGTCCCGCTCGGCGCGTGCCTGCGCCGCTGCCTGCCGTTCCTCGCGAGCCACCCGTTCCCGTTCGGCCCGCTCGGCCTTTGCTCGCTCGCGCTGTTTGCGCGCCTCCTGTTCACGCTCGTGGCGCTCGGCGGCACGTCGTTCGGCTCGCTGCTCCTTGGCCCGCCGCTCGGCAGCCGATCGCTGCTCTCGTTCGCGCACGAGGCGAGCGCGCTCGTCGTCGTCCATCGGCCGCACGGTCGGCGCTCCGGTGGCGGCATCGGGACCCGGCCTACCAGTCGGCGCCTCCACCTCGCTCGGCGCGGCGCCCAGCGACGGAGCCCCACCGTCCGTCCGTCCTTCGGGTCGCGCCGGTCCGCTCCGCCCGGCGTGGTCGATCGGCGCGTCCGGAGCCAGGTCCGCCAAGCCGGGCCGCTCGGGGCCCATCGGGTGGGTGGCACGCAACAGCACGACCCAGCCGGCAAACCCGACGATCAGCACACCGACCGCGCCGAGCCAGGACACCTGAGCGACCAGCACGGCCCAGAGCACAATCGCTCCGATCCCCACCGCGGCCTTCGTCTGCCTGTTCACCCGACGTCCACCATCCGGTCCGGTCGATGTGGCGTGTGCAACACGTCGACCACTCGAGGTCCCGTCAGCTTAGGACCCCGAGGAGCGCCTGTCGGGGAGCCACTCACTGACGTCCGCGGCCGCAGGCCGTAGGCTCAGTCTGACGACCCGTCAGCACAGGCAGCTCAGGAGCTCTCATGCCGGCCGATCCACCCCCTGCAGCACCGTACGACGGAGCCATTGGTGTCGAGGACATCCACCTGCCGGTGCACATCCGCTCGGCGACACAGGCATCCGCCACCTGGCTGGTGGACGCCGACGTCGCCCAAGCCATCGTCGCTCCCACCACCTTGTCGGTGGCACGCGTGGGGCCCGGCGGGCGCCGGAGCGCAGTGACGCTCGCAGCAGTGCAGTACGCCGATGGAGACCTCGGCCCCTACCACGAGGTTGCACTCGCCTTCAGCGTGCGCTCCCACGATGCACCCGACCGCAATCCGCCGATGAGAGCGCCGGTCACCTACATCCATCGGCTGCCCGTCAACGCCGAGTTCACCTGCGCGGCCGGCCGCCAGATCTGGGGGTTCCCCAAGTGGGTGGCGACGATCGACATCCAACGGCGCGCCGCGAACACCCGAGTACTGCTCGTCGACGACGGCCAAGTCGTGCTCGGCGCCGACTTCTCCGCCGGCTGGGTGCCCCTCCGCGCTCAGGAGCTGACGATGAGTTGTTACGCCATGGGCGACGGGGTGCTGCGTCGCACCCGTTGGTCGACGACTTCCCACGGTGCCCGACTGCGGCCCGGCGGCTCGGCGGTCGAGGTGGGCGATGATCACCCCATGGCCGCCGAGATCGAAGCGCTCGAAATACACCGCCGATCACCGATGTTCACCATGTCGACCCGCTCGATCACCGCGGTCTTCGAAGCACCCGAGGTGATCGGAGCGGTGGCGCCGGCGACCAGGTGACGGGCTGGCGACTCCACCGCGAACCCGCTGCCACGCGACCCGAGCACTCGACCCTCCGGCGTCAGGACACCTGCTGCTCGACCGGGTCTCGGGCTCGGCGCGGCGTGAGGTCACCGGCGAACGCTCGGAGGTTCCGCCACATGAGGGCCGGGGCCCACCGTCGCATCCGCCACGTGGCCGTTGTGCCGCGACCGGGGAAGGCGAAGCACCGTCCGGCCGCCAGCGCGTCCTCCACCGAGTCGAGCACCTCCTCCGGCCCCAGACGCGGCAGCTGGTCGAAGCGGGCAGGGCGTTCGACCGCCTGGTCGAGCAGCGGTGTCTCCACGACGGGCGGGCACACGCACACCACCTTGATGCCGAGGCCGGCCATCTCGTGGTGCAACGTCTCGCTCCACGAGACGACGGCCGCCTTGGTGGCCGAGTACGTGCCGAAGTACGGGGTGGGCAGCCAGCCGGCCAGCGAGCCGTACTGAACGATCTCGCCGCGCCGCCTGGCGAGCATGTTGTCGAGTACCGCAGTGGTGGTCGCCATCAAGCCCAGGAAGTTCACCTCGACCAAGCGTCGCATCTCCTCGAGGGGTTGGTCGGCGAGCAGTGCCGTGGGTGCGATGGCCGCCGCGTTCACCAGGCGGTGGATCGGACCCACGTCGGACTCCACCCTCCGCACGAGATCGGCCACTGCGGCACCGTCGCTGACATCGCACAGCTCGGTGCGGATGGTTGGTGCCAACCGGGCGGTCGTGGCCAGCCCCGCGTCGTTCACGTCGACGGCAACCACCTCGGTCCCCGCAGCGGCCAACCGTTGCGCCGAGAGCTGACCCATCCCCGACCCCGCACCGGTGATGACCGCAACGCTTCCTCGCGGCACCCCGACCGGAGCGGCCATCCTCACCCCGCCGCTCCCACGTCCTCGCCGACCGACGATCCCGACCGGGCCGACTCACCGGGCGACAGCTTCTCCAACGAGGCCACCACTCGGTCGGTCTGGACCCGCTCCTCGTAGATCATCCGGATGAACCAGAACCGCAGATAGCGCGTCATCGACGATCGCAGGAGGATGGCCCCGCCGACCGCGGCGAGCACCACCCCCATCAGGCCGCCAGAGATGACGTAGGGGATCTGCTCGTGCAGCGCGGCGGTGCCCGACGCCCCGTACCAGCCGATCAGCACCATGGCGAAGGCGGCCACGATGAGGGCGGTGCCCGCCACCTGCCACCGCCGCTCGCCGGCATCGCCCGGCGCGCTGAGCCCCAGCCGATCGATCTCGTGTCGGAACTGCTCGAGTCGTTCGCTGTTCTCGTCCATGGTTCACGCTCCCAGATAGGCGGCTGTGAGCTCGTCGGAGAGCTCGTGAGGATTGCCGGTGTGCACGATGCGCCCGTTGGCCATGAGGGCAGCCCGATCGGCCACACCGAGGACCGTGCGGGCGAACTGTTCGACCACGAGGATGGACACTCCCGACGCGGCAATGGTGCCCACCACCTCGTAGAGCTGCTCCACGACGAGCGGCGCCAACCCCATGGACAACTCGTCGGCCAGCAGCAGCGCCGGCTCGGTGGCCAGCGCCCGTGCCATGGCGAGCATCTGCTGCTCGCCACCCGACAGGGTTCCCGCGAGTTGGTTGCGCCGTTCGGCCAGGCGGGCGAACTGGGCGTACGCCCGCTCCTCCACCTCGTCCTGAGGCCGGCCGGTGTAGGACATCATGCGCAGGTTGTCCCGCACGGTGAGGTTCGGGAAGACGCCCCGGCCTTCGGGGATGGTGCACACCCCGGCGCGGGCCAACGCATCGGGCGCCGCGCCGTTCACCCGCCGGCCGGCCAGGTAGACCCCGCCGGCGGTGGGCGCCATGAGGCCACAACACACCGAGATGGTGGTGGTCTTGCCCGCCCCGTTCAGGCCCAGCAACGCCACCACCTCACCGCGCCCGACGGTCAGGTCGACCCCGCGCAACACCTCGATCCGACCGTAGGCCGCTCGGACGGCACGCAGCTCGAGGGTGGGCGCCTCCGGCAGCGCGGCGCGATCGGGGCCCGTCACGTCGGTGCCTCCACGGGCACGCCCAGGTAGGCCTGCACCACACGTTGATCGGCGCGCACCTCGGCCGGCGTGCCGGTGGCGATCACCTTGCCGTAGTCGAGCACGCTGATGCGCGAGCACACCTTCATGACGAGCGACACGTCGTGCTCGACCAGCAGCACACCCAGCCCGTCAGCAGCCAGACGGGCCAGGAGGTCACCGAAGTGTTCGGTCTCGCTCGAGTCGAGCCCCGACGCAGGCTCGTCGGCGAGCAGCATGCGAGGTTCGGTCACCAGGGCGCGGGCCAACTCCACCAGCCGGGCCTGCCCGGTGGTGATGACATCGGCCCGCCGATGCAGGAACGGACCCAGGCCACACTGCTCGACGGCAGCATCGACGCGGGTGGCCACGGGCGCCCGCCGCTCTCGACGGGGGATCTCGGCGGCCACCTGGAGGTTCTCGAGCACGGTGAGTGAGCCGAACAACTCGAGGCGTTGGAACGTGCGGGCCAGTCCCCTGCGAGCACGTTGGTGGGTGGAGGTGCCGGTGATGTCGTCGCCGTCGAACCGCACGCGCCCGTGCACCGGTGAGACCAGGCCGCAGATGACGTTGAACAGAGTGGTCTTGCCCGCGCCGTTCGGGCCGATCAGCCCGGTCACCGAACCGGCATCCGCGCTGAGGGTGGCGGCCTCGACGGCCATGTGCCCACCGAAGCGAACCGAGACGTCAGCGACTTCGAGCAGCGGCACCGATCACCTCCTCGTCCAAGCCGAGCAACGTGTCCACGGCGGCGATGTCCTCGTCGCGGAGTGGTCGATCGACCCCGAGCGTCTCGACGTTGCGCGGCGGCAGCACCATGTCCGGTTCGTCCTCGCCGGTCGCCCCCCGCACGCGCGCCAGCACGCCTCGCACCTGCTGGCCGATCTCGTGAGCCGCCCCGTTGGGGTTGTGGGCCAGGCTGACGCCGAGCACGGCCGGCAACAACAGCAGGAGGTTGGAGAACGAGTTCCGGGCGTTGAAGCCGGCGATCTCCCATCCCTCGGGGATCCATCCGGGCACGATGGCGAACGAAGCCAGCATGAACCCACCGAACAGCGAGCCGCTCACGAGCGCCACGCCACCGGCGACCGCCAACAACAAGATGGGCAGGGCATGGAGGAGGTCGAAGTTGGCCGGTGACGCCAGCCGCTGCAGCGATGCCAGCAGGGCGCCGCCCAGTCCGGCGATGGCCGCCGAGAGAGCGAACACCATCAGCTTCGTGGTGGTCAGGCTCATGCCCAGTGTGGCGCAGGCAGCAGGGCTGTCCTTCATGGCCTGAAGGCGGCGACCGAAGCGGCTACGGCGGAGCAGCACCACACCCATGCCCACGGCGCAGAACGCAACCGCCATGAAGATCACGAACGCACGGTTGGAGGTCAGCTCCAACGGGCCGAACTGTGGTCGGCTCACGGGTTTCGATCCGCCGAACACCGCTTGCTGGGTGAACACGGCGCGCTCCATGAACACGGCGAACGCAAGCGTGGCCAGCGCCAGGTAGATGCCGCGCAGGCGCAGCGCCGGCAGGGCGATCACCGCGCCCACGGCTGCGGCGGCCACGATGGCCGCCACCAGACCCAGCGGGCTGCCGTTGGTGCCCCATGTGGCCACTGCCCAGGCACCGATGCCGGCGAAGCTCAACTGCGCCAGGGAGATCTGCCCGCCGTAGCCGGTGAGCGGCACCAGCGACAGCATGATGAGGGCGAAGGCGAACCCCTTCCCCCAGGCCACCAGGTTGGCTTCGGTGAGCATGCCCGACAGCACCACGGTCACGCCGATGACCACAGCGAAGCCGATGAGTGAACCACGGAGATCGGGGCGCACCGCTGCTTCTCGGCTGCGTTGGATCCCGCCTCCGCGCAAGGGGGCATGCGGCACCAACAGGAGCACGATGAACAGCATGACCACCGGAATGGCGGTGCGCAGTGCCCCCGAGGCCTCGATGCCCCGCTCGGCCAACCAGGCCGGGGTGTCGGGCATGAAGCCGACGGCGTAGGACTGGGCGAGGCCCAAGATGCCCGCACCGAGGAAGGTGAGGGGCAGACTGGTCAGTCGACCCACCACCGCGGCGGCATAGGCGTTGATCACCAACAGCGTGAGAGCCAGCACCTCGAGGCCCACCTGGTCGGCGATGAGGATGCCGGCCAACGCCGCCAACGACGAACCGAGGGCCCACGACAGCGCCGAGGACCGCCCCGGCGAGGCGCCGTTCAGCTGGGTGAGCTCACGACTGTCGACCACGGCGCGCATGGCCACGCCCGAGCGGGTCTTGAACAGCAGGAACCGCAGCCCCAACGCCACCACGACGGCGATGGCCACCACCACCAGTTGGTGGCGGGTCACGTTGATCCCCAACACGTCGTACAGCTGACGACCGAAGATGGGCGGCACGAGGCGGTTCTCGGTGGGGCGCCAGATGAGCGGTGCCAGGCTGAGCAGCGCGAACAACAAGCCGATGGGCACCACGATGCGGGTGACCTCCGACGTGTTGGCCAACCCGCGCATGATGACGCGGTCGACGATCCAGCCGAACGCCGGGGCGATGCCCACCAAGATGATGAACATGGCCAACGCCCAGTGCATGTCCCAGCCCACGGTGAACTGCCAGAACAGGAAGGTGGACATCATCCCGATGGCACCGTGGGCGAAGTTGAAGATGCCCGAGGTGGTGTAGGTGACCACCAAGCCACTGGCCGCCACGGCATAGACCGAGGCCAGCACCAGCCCCAGTACCGTGAACTCGACCAGCTCGGTCATGGCTCCGCCCGCTACTCGCTACGCCGGGCACCCAGACCTGAGTACTGCGGCAGCGTGACCCGCCCGTCCTCAGGACAGGCCATGCCGTTGCCTGCCTCGTAGATCTCGGCATCCTCGTCGGGCAGCGGGTAAGCACGCTGGAAACCGTCGGCGGTGATCTTCATCATGATGAAGCAGGTGGAGGGAATCCGCTCCCCCGGGTTGGACTGGCCGTGGAGTCCACCGCCATCCCAGCTGGTGATGGCCTCGAGCTCGGCCTGGAGAGCTTCGCGGGTCAGATCCGGCCCCACTCGCTGCGCAGCGGTGGCGAACAGCAGCCCGGCGGAGAAGGCCTGCACACCGAGCAGCTCGGTCTCCCCGGCGTAGTCCGACTCGGTCGACTCGATGAGATCGAGCAGTTCCCTGACCACGGGGCGTTCGTCGGCCTCTTCGAACGGCCACGTGGTCAGCCGCACGTAGATGTCGATCTCATCGGGATCGAGCCCCTGCTCCTGGAGCTGGCGGGGGAAGGCATGGTTGTAGAAGTTCGTCTCGAGCTCGATGACGTCGGGGGTCCACTGCTGACGGCTGAGCGCTGCCAGCATGAGGAGGATCTCCTCGTAGGACGACACCAGGGTGAAGTAGCCGACGTCGGCGTTGCGCATGGCCACGATCTTCGGGTCCCACGCCGTCTCGTTGATGGCGGCCGAGTCGTCGTAGATGAACTCGAACCCCTCGGTCTCGTAGGCCTGGATGTGCTTCGAGCGCTGCATCTCGGTGGTGGGGAGCTGGGTGTAGATGGTCCCACCACGGGTGATGGCGTCGGGGTAGTTCTCGGCGACCCAGCGGGCGGGGCCCACCGGGTACGCATCCGGTGGGTTCGGGAGTGGCTGCCAGGTGAGGTCGGCGCCTGCCGCCAGGGGCGTCACCACGGCGCCGGGGATGTTCGGCAAGCCGCAGTCCACCGCCTCTTGGGCACCGGTGTCGTCGAGCACGCCGAGGCCACCGACGAGGGCAAAGTCCTCGTCGCAAGCGTCGAGGACGCGCTCCCCGTACTCCAAGATGGCGGCGTCGCGCAGGTTCAGGTCCAGTTGCCGGCCGTTGATGCCACCCTGACCGTTGCACCAGTCGACGAAGGCCTCCATGGCGTGGAAGATGCCTTGGTTCAGTCCGGGTCGGGGACCACCGGGGTCGGAGATGGTGCCGATGGTGATGGAGTCGGCGGTCACCCCGATGTCGGGCGCGTCGGGGTAATCACTGGTGTCACCCGGCCCGCACGGGCTCTCGAGCGTCCCGAACATGCCGTCGCTGACCGTGGTCGCCCCCGTCTCATCACCGGCTGTCGTGGTGGTGGCGTCCTGCGCGCGGGCAGCCTCGTCGTCGTCGACGCGCGTGCCGCACGCCGATGCCACCAACGCCAGCGCGATGGCTGCTGATCCCAGTACTCGCTTCACCGTGTCCCCCTCGTCGATTGGTTCGTCACGCTAGTCCCCACCATGTGCCGCGTCGCTGGCACTCCCTGCACCGCTGCCGGTCGCGGCCTGTTCGGCCATCCGTCGCCCCATCGAGACCAACCGCACGGTGGCCCCACCCAGTGCCAACT
Source organism: Acidimicrobiia bacterium (assembly GCA_020832495.1). Taxonomy (GTDB): domain Bacteria; phylum Actinomycetota; class Acidimicrobiia; order Acidimicrobiales; family Acidimicrobilacustridaceae; genus JAFIEP01. The sequence goes on from JAFIEP010000062.1 coordinate 75,248, forward strand.
CGAGGTGCTTGGCCCACAGGAAGGTGCGGTGTAGCGGATAGTCGGTGTCCACCCCGATCCCGCCGTGCAGGTGCTGGGCGGCATGAGCCACCCGCTGACCCCCATCCGCAGCCCATACCGCAGCGATGTCCACCTCGTCGGTACCCTCGAGGCCTTCGCTCAGCCGCCAGGCGGCCTGCAGCATGGTGAAGCGGACGCCTCGGGCATCGATGAAGGCATCGGCCGCCCGCTGGGCCACCGCCTGGAACGTGGCGATGGGTGAGCTGAACTGGTGCCGCTCGCTCGTGTAGGCGGCAGTGAGTCGCAGCGCTTCGGCGCTCACCCCCGACTGCACGGCGCACAGACCCACGGCCAACGCGTCTGCCAACCACGACACTGCCCCCTCGACCGGGAGGCGGCGATCGTCGTCGAGCAGCACGTCGTCGAGGTGCAGTGACGCCTCGGGCAGGCCACTGGTCGTCTGCTCGGCCACCAGGGTGACTCCGCCATCGGTGGGTTCGACGATGAACACCGCCACGCCATCGTCGGTGGCGGCCGACACCAGGAGCAGATCGGCGTGCGGTGCCCAGGTGACCATCGGCTTGTCACCCGACAGGCGCCAGCCGCCGTCGGTGCGCGTGGCCGTGGTCTGCGGTCGCTCACGAGCCAGTCGGTCGTGGTGCTCGGCCAGGGCCGCCCCAGCGATGGCCTGACCGTCGCCCAGCGGTGCCAGCCAGCGCGTCCGTTGGGCGTCGCTGCCGAAGTGGGCAATGCCCATGGCGCACACAACGGTTGGTACGTAGGGCACGGGAGCAACGCGACGGCCGACCTCCTCGGCCACCAACGCCGCCTCGAGCAGGGTCATGTCACCACCGCCGTCAGCGGCAGGTAGGCACATCGACACCAAGCCGGCGTCACACAGCGCCGACCAGGCCGCCTCGTCGTAGAGATCGCCCGTCGCCGTGAGGTGACGGAGACGCTCCTCGGTGACCTTGTCCCCCAGGATCCGCGAGGCCAACGCCGCCACTTCTTCGCTGTGTTCGTCGAGTGAGAAGTCCACGGTGTCGATCACATCCTCGGGGTGCGGGGCATTCCCAGGCCGAACATGGCGATGAGGTCACGTTGCACCTCATTGGTCCCACCGCCGAAGGTCAGGATGAGCGTGCCCTGATAAGCGCGTTCGAGGTGGCCGGCCAGCACGGCACCGGGCGATCCCCGCTTCAACGCACCAGCGGGCCCAAGGACCTCGAGTAGCAGGCGGTAGACCCGGATGTACATCTCGGTGCCGTAGACCTTCGTGGCCGACGCCACCGCCGGGTCCAAGGTGGTGGCCGAGGCTGCGTTCCAGTTGAGCAACTTCAGGTAGTCGATCTCGGCACGGCACCGGGCCAGGTTCAGTTGCACCCATTCCTGGTCGATGACTCGCCGGCCGTCGGGCAGGCGTTCCTCAGCCGCCCAGGCCACCACCCGTTCGAAGACCCGCCCCGCCCACGAGGGCACGGCGAGCGACACTCGCTCGTAGTTGAGCTGGTTCACGATGAGCGACCAGCCCTGGTTCAGCCCTCCCACGATGTTGGCCTCGGGCACCCGCACGTCCTCGTAGAACGTGGTGGTTGTGTCCGCACCGGCCAAGGTCACCAACGGCTGCCAGGAGAACCCGGGGCTGTCAGTGGGCACGATGAAGATCGAGATCCCCTTGTGCTTGGGGGCGTCGGGGTCGGTGCGCGCCGCCAGCCACACGTAGTCGGCGTACCCGGCCAGGCTGGTGTAGATCTTCTGGCCGTTGATGATCCAGTCGTCGCCGTCGCGCTCGGCGCGGGTGGTGAGGCTGGCCAGGTCGGTGCCGGCACCGGGCTCGGTGTAACCGATGCAGAAGTGGGTCTCACCCTTGGAGATGCCCGGCAGCAACCAGTCCTTCTGGGCGTCGGTACCGAACTGCAGCAACGTCTGCCCCACGGTGTTGACCGTCAGGAACGGCACCGGTGCGCCGGCACCGTGAGCTTCCTCGAAGAAGATGAACTGGTCGGTGAGCGACAGGTTGCGTCCGCCGTACTCCTCGGGCCAGCTCACGGTCAGCCAGTTGTCACGCCCCATGCGGCGCACGGCATCGAGGCAGTTCGGTCCGCCCATCTCGCCGCGGTGCATCTCCTCGGCCACTGCCGGTGTCACCACGTCGGTGAAGTACTCACGGAGTTGTCCGGCGAACCGTGTCTGCTCCGACGTGTAGGCGAGATGCACCCGGTTCCCCCCGGTGAGCTCATGGCATCCGCGGCATACCGCCGCGGTCCCCTCGTATGTGACGAGGCGTCAGACTAGCTCAGAACTGACGGGTCGTCAGGAACGGGTTCGTCGGTGCCGTCCGCCCGAGCGGCGAGCGCATCCTCCAGCTCGCGCATGGCCTCGTGGACGCCATCGACGAGCGACCAGGGCTCGGGCACCAGGTCACGACACACCATGAAGCCGAAGTCCACGTCGTCGCAGTAGCTGAACACGGTGACGTTGATGCCGGTGCCGTAGAGCAGCGGTCCCATGGGATACAACGCAGCGACCTTGCCACCGTTGCAGTAGATGGGGAAGGGCGGGCCGGGCACGTTGGAGATGATCAGGTTCATCACCGGCGGGGCCGCCCGGTCGAGGCCGGCGAGGGTGTACATGCGAGCGGCCAGGTCGATCATTGCCGGCGGGGCCGTCTCGGAGATCCCCATGATCTTCTCGGCGGCCAGTGCCCGCTGCATCTCCTTGGCCCCGGTGGTGCTCTCGTGGATGGTGGCCAGACGCTCGAGCGGATCGACCACGTCGGTGGCCAACGAGGCGAACATGGCCCCGACCTTGGTGCCCACGTCGGAGCGGGTGTCGTCGGAGCGGAGCGACACCGGGACCTGCGCAATGAGCGGAGCGTCCGGCAACTCCTCGCGGTCGAGCAGGTAGCGACGGAGCGCCCCGGCGCACACTGCCAGGATGACGTCGTTGACCTTCACCCCCGTGGCGTTCTTCACCGCTCGGATGCGGTCCAGCGACACCGAGGTGTACGAGAAGCGCCGGCTGGCGGTGAGCTCGGCGTTGAACGACGTCCGCGGGGCCTGGAACGGGATGGGAGGAGGAGTTCGCCGCTGGCGGAACGGGATGAAGCGGGCGGCCTGGCGAACGGTCTGCACCCCGAACTGGGCGATGCGCCAGGGTGTGAGCGCCGTATGGACGAACCCGCGAGCCAACAGGTCGGCGGTGTCGGGCAGCGGCTCGAGATGCCGCTCACCCTCTGGTGGCGGCGGGGGCGGGTCCGGCTCGAGATCCAACAACACGGTGGCCAGCTCGCTGCCGGACACACCGTCGATGATGGCGTGGTGCACCTTGCCCAAGATGGCCACCCGCCCGTCCTCGAGGCCTTCGATGTACCACATCTCCCACAACGGCCGACTGCGGTCCAGCTTGATGCCCACCAGTTCGCCGATGAGGTTGCCGAGCTGTTCGGGGCCGCCCGGTGGCGGTACGCCAATGCGGAAGATGTGTGACGCCATGTTGAAGTCGGGATCGTCGACGAACACCGGGCGGTCCATGCCGAGCGGCACCTCCACCAGCCGCCAACGAAACTGCGGCACCAGGTGCACCCGCTGTTCGACCTGGTCACGAAAGGTGGCGAAATCGAAGGGACGATCCGCCTCCGGTGGGTCCACCACCGCCACGGCCGACACGTGCATGTGCCACGCCGGGGTCTCGCCGTAGAGGAAGGCAGCGTCGACGCCACTCACCCGATGCATACTGCCGCTCCCCTCCGGTCCGGTGTCCCGGGGCGCCACCGGCGCCACCGACGGCCCGGTGCCGAGCCCGGGCGCCAGGCCAGCCTAGGTGCTGGGCGATCCGAGCTGAGATCCCATTCCGCCGCCCAGCTCGGTGGCCATGCTGCTACCGTCGCCGAGAGCGCCGCGGGTGGTTCCGCGGGATGCGCTGGTCTGACGAGGGGGGGCACGGCCATGGACATGATCTGGGGCAACCTGGCGCCGAGCGGCAACCGGCGGCGTGGGGCGTCGCCGAGGCCGATCGCCGCCGCAGTCGTACTCGCACTGCTCGGCGCGCTGTGTGCCGGTTCGGCGGCAGCAGCCGATCCTCCGGCCACGATCACAGCGTTCGCTGACGAGTCGATCGACGACCCTCGCATGCTGGTCGTTGGGCCCGACGATGCGCTGTGGTTCCCCAATCGCGGCGGCCACTCGGTCGGGCGGATCTCTCTCGAGGGGGATGTCAGCTCCTTCCCCGTCGAATCGGACAGTGCCCCGAACTGGTTGGCAGCGAACGCTGATCGGGTGTGGTTCGGCACCGCCACCGACGCCGTCGGCTGGGTCACACCAGCGGGCACAGTCGAAGTGTTCACAGACGCGAGCATCAGCGAGCCCCGCGGGATCACCGCAGGCGCCGACGACGACCTGTGGTTCGTCAGTGGCGAGACCGACACGATCGTGCGGGTCACCGCTGCCGGCGTCGTCACGACCATCAGCGACCCCCAGATCGAGACGATTACTGACATTGAACTCGGTCCGGATGGCAACTTGTGGGTGACAGCCGTCGAGGGGGGTCGGGTCGGGCGCATCACGCCCCAGGGCGACGTGACCATCTTCTCGTCGACGATGACGATTCCGACCAGCATCGCCTCCGGCCCGGACGGGAACCTCTGGCTCACCGGGTTCGGTAGCCGGTGGTCCTCCGACGGCATCGTCCGGATGACCCCCGACGGTTCGACCGTCAGGTTCACCGATGCGGCGGTGTGGACCACCCTCGACATCCTCGCCGGTCCTGACGACGCACTCTGGTTCCGAACGGAAGGCTTCTTCCAGGGATGCTTCCCGAGCTGTCCGCCGCCTGGAGTCGGACGGATCACCACCGACGGTGAGATCACGGTGTTCACCGGCCACGGGCTCGGCGAGGCGAGAGGACTCACGGTTGGGCCCGACGAGAACCTCTGGTTCACCACCACGGGCTCGGAATCCATCGGTCGGCTCACCCCAAGCGGTGCGGTGGCGTCCTATCAGAACGACCTGATCGTGAGTCCCTACGGCTTGACCGCCGCGCCGGACGGCAACCTGTGGTTCCTCGACACGGACGACCGGATCATCCGCATGGCCCCGGTCGACCCGCCAGGGGCACCCACCGATGTGACCGGTGTCGCGCTCGATCGTGCGGCAGAGGTGAGTTGGAACGCACCCGCCAGCGACGGCGGCTCACCAATCACCTCCTACACCGCCACCGCGGCACCCGGCGGCGCCACCTGCACCACCGACGGCCACCTCACCTGCACCATCGGTGGCCTCACCAACGGCGAGACCTACACCGTCACCGTCACCGCCACCAACGCCGTCACCTCGGGTCCCCCGTCCGCGCCCTCGGCTCCCGTCGAACTGCCATTGCTCGCGCCACAGGCACCGCACGGCGTCCAGGCAGTTGCCGGCAACGCCGAGGTCACCGTCACGTGGGCCGCACCCGACAGCGACGGCGGCTCACCAATCACCTCCTACACCGCCACCGCGGCACCCGGCGGCGCCACCTGCACCACCGACGGCGCCCTCACCTGCACCATCGGTGGCCTCACCAACGGCGAGACCTACACCGTCACCGTCACCGCCACCAACGCCGTCGGCACCGGAGCACCCTCACCACCCTCGCCCGCCGTGACGCCGGTGGCGTCGTCGTGCGAGGCGGGTGGCTCCGGGCCCTTCGTCGACGTCGGTCCGACGCACCCGTTCTGCGTCGAGATCGAGTGGCTGGCAGCCATGGGCATCGCCACGGGCTTCCCCGACGACACTTTCCGTCCCGTACTCGACGTCTCACGCCAAGCCATCGCCGCCTTCCTCTGGCGCTACGAGGGCGAGCCCGACCCTCCCGAGGACGCACCGCAGTTCAGCGACGTCCCCGAGAGCCAACCGTTCTTCGCCCCGATCTCGTGGCTGGCCGCCGACGGGATCGCCACCGGCTACGACGACGGCACCTTCCGCCCCACGAACCCCGTCTCACGCCAAGCCGCAGCCGCCTTCCTCTGGCGACTCGCCGGCGAGCCCGACCCTCCCGAGGACGCACCGCAGTTCAGCGACGTCCCCGAGAGCCATCCGTTCTTCGCCCCGATCTCGTGGCTGGCCGCCGACGGGATCGCAACCGGCTACGACGACGGCACGTTCCGCCCCACGTCGGTGGTCACCCGCCAGGCCATCGCCGCTTTCCTGTTCCGGTACAACGACCTCACACCTGCGCCCAGCTGAGCAGCCGCGCCACGGCCGCAGCCGACTCCTGTCAGGACTCGGTGGTGGCCGTCGTGCGAGCCCACGCGTAGTCGGCCTTGCCGGCCGGAGTGCGCTCCACTTTCGGGACCGTCACCACCCGACGGGGCACCTTGTAGGCGGCGAGGTGCTGGCGGCAATGAGCCACCAAGGCGTCGGCATCGAGGTCCGTACCCTGCTCCGGCTCGACCACGGCGGTGACGGCCTGGCCCCACCGTTCGTCGGGGGCACCCACCACGACGACGTCACGCACCGCTTCGTGCCCCTTCAACACCGCCTCGACCTCTTCGGGGTGCACCTTCTCGCCGCCGGTGTTGATGCACACCGACCCTCGACCCAACAGGGTGATGGTGCCGTCGTCGGCCACCGTCGCCTCGTCACCGGTGAGCACCCAGCGGTCACCGTCCACCTCGACGAACGTGGCGGCGGTGCGCTCGGGGTCCTGGTGGTAGCGCAAGGGGATGTGGCCTCGCCGTGCCACCAGCCCGACGTGGCCGGACCCTGGCACCACTCGCTCGAGCGTGGCCGGATCGACCACCGTCGTCTGATCGCCGTAGGGGGTGAAGGCGGCCACGCCGTCGACGGTGCTGCCGGCCTCCAGCCGCTGTGCACCCTGCGCACCGGTCTCCGACGACCCGAAGCCGTCCACCACCCCCACGTTGGGCAGGGTGTCCATGAGACGGTCCTTCAGCGAGGGCGTCAGCGGTGCACCGCCCGAGCCGATGGAGATGAGCGAGGGCACCTCGTAGCCGCCGGCCTCGTCCCATGCGTCGAGCAGCGGTCGAACCACGGCATCACCCACGACGGCCAGCACGTTCACCCCTTCGCGCTCACACGCCCGCCAGATGGCGTCGGCATCGAGCGAGCCGGGGTGCAGCACCACCGTGCCGCCGGCGAAGAGCCACGACAGCGCGGTCCACTGGCCGGCTGCGTGCATCAGCGGGGCCACTGGGAAGAACACGAAGGTGCCGTCGACGATGCGGTCGAGCACCTCGTCGGGGTGACTCACCGGCCCGAGCAACCGCATGGGGTCACCCCCACCGATGCAGGAGAAGAAGGCATCCTCCTGGCGCCACACGACACCCTTGGGAAGTCCGGTGGTCCCGCCCGTATAGATGACGTACAGGTCGTCGGGCGACCGCTCGGGCGGCTCGGTCAGTGCGGTGGCTGTGGCCAACGCATCCTCGTACGGCGTCACCTCCTGCCAGTTCGTGTCGACCTCGACGCTGGCGCCGTCGTCCACATCGAGCGCCCAGCGCAGGTCGTCGAGATCGGGGCGAATCTCGTCGAGGAGCGGTCGGTAGGTGCGTCCGATGACGGTGCCGACCAGGCCGGCGTCGCCATAGAGATGGCGCAGTTCGCCCGAGCGGTAGCGGAAGTTGACGTTGACGGGCACGGCACCGATCGAGAAGCAGGCCAGCATCGTCTCGAGGTACTCGATCCCGTTGGTGAGGTGCACACCCACGAAGTCACCCCGCTCGACGTCCCTCGCCTGCAGCCAGCCGGCCAGTCGTGACACCCGATCGGCAAGCTCGGCGTAGGTTCGACGGTCGTCGCCGCAGACCAGCGCCGTGCGGTCGGCCACCCGTGGCGCCACTGCATCCCACAGGTCGGCGAAGTTGTACTGCAGCGTCGTCATGACACGGTCGCCGTGGTCAGCGCCGCCTGGCGCATGGTGGTGGTCCGGTGCACCGGGTCGGTGTCGAACTGCGGGATGACCTCCTTGCCGAAGAGCTCCATCGACTCGATGACCACGTCCGACGACAGGTTGTTGGTCGTCGGACTGAAGCACAGTTGGTCGGCGCCGATGTCGACCCACCGCTGCACGGCCTTGGCACAGTCATCGGGGTCGCCCACCACCACCATGCCCAACTCCACCGCCTTCTTCAGGTCGTCCACCGAGGGCTCGGGCACCAAGTCCGGCCACTCGGGGAACCCCTTGGGCTTGGGGATGTTGTCGAGCCAGTGCATCTGCAGGCTGGTGTAGTAGTTCATGCCCATGTCGACGGCGGTGGCGAACGCCTGCTCGCGATCCTCCATGCACAACATGTTGGTGACGACCATGATGTTGTCGTTCACGTAGTCGCCAACCGGTTCGGCCCGCCCGATGGCGTCCTTGTAGGATTCGATCAGCGGAGCGATCTTCTTCGGGGTCCCGTGGGTGAAGCAGAACGCACCGAGGCCCATCTCCCCCGCCTTGGCGAACGTCGGCGGCGACCCGGCAGCCACCCACATCGGTGGATGGCTGTGTCCGAACGGCTTGGGGAGCACCTCGCGCTCGGGCATCCGAAAGAAGCGACCCTCGTAGCTGTAGCGCCCGGGCCGCCACATCTTGGGAATCTCTCGCACGGCCTCGTCCCACATGTCCTTGGTGATCTCGAGGTCGTCGATGTCGAAACCGAACACCTCGGTGGTCGACGAGCCCCGGCCGGTGCCGAACTCGAACCGACCGCCGGTGATGTGGTCCATCAGCGCCACCGTCTCGGCCACCCGAGCCGGGTGGTTCACCTTGGGGGTGATGTTGAAGATGGCCGATCCGACGTGCACCCGCTCGGTGCGTGCCGCCACGAAGGACAGGAACACCTCCGGCCCGGGCATGTGGCTGTACTCCTCGAGGAAGTGATGCTCGGGACACCACACGTACTTGACCCCCGACCGGTCGGCAGCCAGGGCCACCTCCACGTTCCGCATGATGCGGTTGTGCTCGGCCGACGGATCGGCCTCGGCCTCGTAGCGAGGGACGAACAGTTGCGCGAAGACCCCGAACTCCATTGGTGCTCCCTTCCGCGGATCACCAAGAAATGTAACAGGTTCTATTTGGGGAGGTCTGACGAGTCGTCAGGTGCGGATGCGCCACTCAGCCGATCGGCACACGCACGGGAACGACCTGGTCCCCGGCGCCCATACCCAGACCGAGCTTGCTGCCTCCCTGGCCCCAGCACCACACGGTGCGACCGGTGCTGGCGCAGGCGTGGTCGGCGCCGACCGACACGCTACTCAGTCCCGCCGAGAGCCCGGTGACGGCCACCGGGGTGAGGCTTTCGTCGATGGTCCCGCCCTGGCCGAGCTGACCGAACTCGTTGTCACCCCAGCAGAGCAACCCACCGTTGTGCACCGCACAGGAGTTGCCGCCGGTGCCCAGCGCCGCATCGGTGACCCCGGAGGTGAGGCCGGTCACCTGCACCGGCGTGGGCCGTTGGGTCGTGCTGTTGTCACCGAGCTGTCCGTCCGTGTTGGCGCCCCAGCACTGGAGCCCGCCACCGACGATGGCGCAGCTGTGGTTCGAGCCGGCGAACACAGCCTCGACATTGCTCGTCAGACCCGACACCTGCGTCGGCACCGACACGCCGGATCCGCCCGTACCCAACTGACCGGAGCCGTTGAAACCCCAGCAACGAGCGGCGCCCGACACCACGGCACAGGTGTGCGCTTGGCCGGCAGCCATCGACGTGACGCCCGAGCCGAGCCCACTCACCTGGACAGGGGTCGCACTGGGATCGGTGTCGCCGGTGCCGAGCTGGCCTTCTGTGTTGGAACCCCAGCAGTAGCCGGCGCCGGCCACGATGGCACAGGTGTGGTTCTGTCCGACCGTGACCTCGGTGGCCGGCCCGGGCAGGCCGACGACCTCGGTGGGCACGCTCCGAGGTGAGTTCTCCGTACCGCTGGTGCCGTCACCGATCTGGCCGTTCAGGTTGTTGCCCCAGCACCACACCTGCCCGTCCGTGGTGAGCGCGCAGGTGTGGTTGGTGTGCGTCGCCAGCTGGGTCACTCCCGAGGCCAGCCCGACGGTGCGGACGGGCACGAAGGATCCGCTGGCCGACCCGGTGCCGAGGAAGTTCGTCCCGAAACACCAGACCGCGCCGACGGCAGTTGCACACGTGCGCAGACCAGCAGCGGCCACCACCTTCTCGGTGTCGGCGAAACGCTGCATGAATGCGGCCATGGCCTGGCGCGACACCGGATCTCCTGGACGGAACGTGTTGTCACCGAACCCCGTCGAGATCCCCTCGAGCGCCATCCAACCGATGGACTCGGCGAACGGATGGGCCACACCCACGTCGGGGAACTGACCTGCTCCGGCGCTGACCCAGTTGCCCTCGGGCTCACCGTCGAGGCGGAACATGAACGCCGCCATGGCCTGGCGCGACACCGCATCGGTCGGCCGGAACGTCCCGTCCGGGAAGCCACCCGAGATGCCGGCGGCTGCCATCCAGCCGATCGACTCGGCGAACGGGTGGGCCACGCCAACGTCGGAGAAGTCCGATGCCGAGGACAACCAGTCGCCGTCGGGTTCACCGGCCAGGCGGAACATGAACGCCGCCATGGCCTGGCGCGACACCGCATCGGTCGGCCGGAACGTCCCGTCCGGGAAGCCACCGGTGATGCCTTCGTCGGCCATCCAGGTGATGGGGCCGACGAAGGGGTGACTCGGCGGCACGTCGCTGAACGCCCGCGCCGACGCACCCTCCTCCGACGGCGGCGGTGCCGCTTGGTCGGCGCTGGCTGTGCTCGGACTCACCCCCAACAGCAACGTCGCCACGGCGACGACGACGAACGAACGACGGAGACCCACTCGACGCATGTGACGCTCCCACTCGCAACCGACTTTCAGCCGACAAGGTATAAGGACTCCGACACGAAAGGGAAGCCCCCTTCCGGCATCGAAGCCCGGCTCAGGGTGCAGCGGCGCCCCACGCGGCGACCGGTCCGGCCACGTCCACCAGATCGTCGGTTCGCGCGAGGTCGACGGGCACGTCCACGACCGACACCCCCGGCTCGTCCAGAGCCTGCCCGAGCAGCTCGGCGTACGCCCCCGGACTCGAGGAGGAGGAACCGTCAGTCCCGCCGTCGTTCCACCGCACGAGCACGACGTCGCTCCGCCACGAGCGGGCACGGTCGACCAGCGCCGCCGTGGCCGCATCGAACGGACCCGCCGTCACCGCCAGCACCGGCCGTCGGTCGAGACCGGCCACCATGGCGGCGGCCACTGCGAACCCCGGCGCCACCGTTGCCGGCACGACCACGCTGGCGCCGACCGGCGTGGGGTACGCCCGCGCCACCCACAACCCGGCGGGACCGGGATCGGCGACCACGGGGGTCTCGGCGCCGGCGACCGCAGCCAGGTCGGCCACGGCGCGCGCCGGGTGCAGCGGCACGGTGTCGCTCCTGTAGCCAGCGGCGAGGGTGTCGGCCAGGCGGGTGAACAGCGCCGGCTTGGGGGGCACCGGCGGCGGCTCGGCGGGCCAGCGGGCGGCCAGCACGGCCAGGTGTGCCGGGGCCACCTCCAACAGCGCCGGGCCGCTCCACTCGCCGACACTCACCCCGGGCAGTTCGGCTGGGTCGAGTCCAACGGTCACCACCACGGGTGCATCGGCGAAGCCTGACAGCGCCGGGTCGTCGCGCTGGATCCCGACCGTGCCGTGGTGGTGAGGGTCGTCCCAAGCGAAGAGGCCCTTGGCCCCGAACGTATTGAGTACCCCGCAGCCCATCGTCCGGGCGGCGGCGACCAGATCGTCGGCCCGACCGTCGCGTAGCACCCCGGGACCGGCCAGGAGCAGCAGACCGACGCCGCGCAGGTCGGTACCGAGCGTGGCTGCCCCACCCATGGCGGCTTCGTCCACGGCCAACGGCGCCAGGTCGCCGACCACCGGTGCCGACGGATCGACATCGAGCGTGACGTCGACGGCGTGGTGGACACGGCCGATGTCCCAGGTGGCGATCAGCGTCGGCAGGTCCTCGACCTGGCCGAGCGTCACCTGCTCGGCGTCGACCCCTGGGGCCGTGCTGACGCGGAGGTGGCCGTCCACCAGGGCCACGCCGGGACCCGATCCGATGCGGCCGTCGGCGTCAGCGAGCAACCGCGCCTCGGCGGGATCGTCCACGCGGACGTGGTGGAGATTCGGGATCTCCCCCCAGCCACCACCGGGTGCGCCGAACACGCGACGCGCCCCCGCTGCCAGGAGACAATGTCCGAGCAGCTCCGCTGCGGTCCGGGCGCGTGGCGTCGCCCCTGGATCAGGTTGCAGCAGACGATCGGACTCTGGTGACGATGGGCCTGGTGGCGATGCAGATGACACACCGTCACCCTTGCAGGTTCGCGGCGCCGTCGAAGCTCAGTAGCGCAGCCCGGGCGCCCGGCAGCCGAAGATGTCGGCGTTGACCAGCGCGGTGAGCTTGGTTGGATCCCAACGCCGTTCGCCGGCGCTGATGGTGGCGCCGTTCGACCAGGGCTGCATGTGCACGATCTCGTCGCCCACGGCCCGCAGCACCTGACCGGTGACGTGAGCGGCCTCGTCACTGGCCAGCCAGGCGACGACCGGCGAAGAGTTCGACGGATCCATGCGGTTCCACTCGGTGAACTCGTCGGGCTCGCGGGCTTCGATGCCGGCTCCGGGGATGGACGCCGCCATGCGGGTGGCACCGGCGGGGCCGATGCAGTTGCAGGTCACACCCATGGAGAAGACCTCGAGGCTCACCGTCTGGGTGAAGGCGGCGATGCCTGCCTTGGCGGCGGTGTAGTTGGCCTGCCCGAAGTTGCCGGTGAGCCCGGCACCCGAGGTGGTGTTGATGATGCGCCCGGTGCGCACCGACGCACCCGCCTTGTGTTGCCCCCGCCAGTAGCGCACGGCATGGTGGGTCGGCGCGAACGTGCCCTTGAGGTGCACCCTGAGCACCGCGTCCCAGTCCTGCTCGGTCATGTTCCACACGGTGGCGTCGCGGGCGATGCCGGCGTTGTTCACCACGATGTCGAGGCGCCCGAGGTCGTTCACCGCCTGGTCGATCAGTGCGGCGGCGTCGTCCATGTCGGCCACGTCGCCGTAGTTGGCCACGGCGGTGCCACCACGTTCGGTGATGAGCGCCACGGTGAGATCGGCGTCACGGCCCCGACCCTCGCCGTCGAGCGCGCCACCGAGGTCGTTCACCACCACGGTTGCTCCCTGCGCGGCGAGTTCGAGGGCGTGCCCCCGCCCGATGCCGTGACCTGCGCCGGTGACGATGGCCACCCGACCGTCGAGCAGTCCCATGGATTCCTCCTGACCGCGGCACCCGGCCGCATCTGACGAACCGTCAGATACTAGGCCGGTCGAGGGCGGCGCGATCCCAACCGGCGGCGTCGGCCGCCGCGGCGTAGGTGGACTCGAAGAAGTCGAGCAGCAGGGCATCGGGGTCGGCAGCGGTACGCACGGCCTCGTAGGGCAGGACGAACTCGCCGAGTTCGCCGTCCCACCGCGCCGCTGTGGGCGACACCGCAGTAGTTGCGTAGCCGTCGGGCTCGGGGTAGGCGTAGGCGTAGAACACGCCTTCCTCAGCGGGCCCACCCGGCCAGTACCCGCAACTGCTGACCTCGTGGGAGTAGGCCTCATACATCACGTGGGGCCCACAATTCGGTGCCCCACCGGGATGCGGCGGTCCCGGGCGGCCCGAGAAGCGGGTGTGGGCGAGGTCGATGGCGCCCCAGAAGTAATGGATCGGACTGGCTTTACCCACGAAGCGAGACCGGAACCGCTCCAGGACCTCTTCCATGGCGAGCAACGCCCGCCAGAACCGATGGACCGCAGCCGGGTCGTAGCTGGCATGGACCTCGTCATCGACGAACGCAATGGCGTCGGGGATCTCGACAGGCATCGGCCAGATGGCGGTAGCGACCCCGAGGTCCTCGAGCATGGCCATCACCTCGCCGTAGAACTCCGAGACCGACCGTGGCGCGAGGTCCAAGGAGCGGCGGGCGCCGTCGATGGTGGTGATGTCCAAGCGATGGTCGACCAGATCGAAGTCGATCTGGAACGAGGGTCCGGTCGGGTGCGGCATCGGCGACGTGGTGAGTCCCTGCGCCGTGAGGTACAGCGCGGTGTTCCACCAGTGATTGGCCAGCGGTGCATTGGCCAAGCGCACCTTGCCGACCACCTGGGTGTAGAGATGGAAGGTGTCGCGGCTGTCCTCCCACGCCGCCACCGGCAGCGCCGGCCACCGTTGCATCCCCTGTGCGTCCATCGGATCTCACCCCGTGCCCACATCTGACCGTGTGCGCCACACCCTACCGACACCGACCGAAAACCCGTGGTGAAGGGGCGTTCAGGGACCGACCGCGGTGCGTCCCCGGAACCTTGCACAGCATGTGAAAAGCCGTATGCTGTGACGCACGTCGCAGATTCCAGGGGGATCAATCGTGGAGAGCACTACCGCAGAACGTCCAGCTGAGCCGGAGGAGGACTCCGCATCCGGCTCGCAGGTCGGTCCGGCACTCCGAGTGGCCATCGCCGCGCTGTCCATCGGGGCGGGCGCCATCCACTTGGTGATGACCCCGGTCCACTTCCAGGAGGGCACGCTCGACGGCATGGGCTTCGCCATCGCCGCCTGGGCCCAGCTCGGCATCGGTATCGCCCTGCTGGCCTGGCCCCGCCGAGCGTTGCTGGCACCGGCAGTCCTCATCAACGCCGCCATCCTGGTGCTCTGGGTGGTCAGCCGCACGGTGGGCCTGCCCGCCGGTGCGCACCAGGGCATCGTGGAACCGATCGGTGAGGTCGACGGCCTGGCCGCGCTCTTCGCCGCCGGTGTCATCCTGGCCGGGCTGGTCGGGATGGCCCGACCCGCACTGGGTTCGGCCAACCGGGACCAGGCCCTGGTGCTGGCCTCGATCGTGCCGGTGATCGCCCTCATCGCCACCACGGCCGTGCTCACCTCGCCCGACATCGGCGAGCACCTCCACGACCATGACGAGGAAGGCCACAACCACGGTGGAGAAGCCGAACTGGCCGCCATCGCCGCCGAGCGCTGCGACCTCGGTTTCAACCCTGTGGCCTACTGGGAAGAGACCGAGCTCGCCGGCATGGACACCATCACCGGTGGCGCCAACGGCGGGGGCGACGGCCACGGCCACGATCACGCGGCCACGGCGATCGACACCAACGACCTCATGCCCTCCCAGGGTCGGGGCTCGGAGGCACTCGACGAGATCCTCCGACTGCAGAACAGCTACGGCGAAGCCGGAGCCGCCACGGTCCTCGTGGCGCTGGCCGAGGCCGACGACGAGACCTACGAAGAGTGGCTGCGGATGCTGCACCTCTTCCAGCACGACCACGATCACAGCGGCGGCGGTGACGACATGCACCCGGCTGCGGCGCACCTGGGGCCGCAGAAGTGGGTGGCCATGACCGACCAAGAGCAGTGTGACCAGCTCGCCGACGAGCTGCAGCTCGCTTACGAAACGGCAATGAGCTACCCGACGGCGGCCGACGCCATCGAGGGCGGCTACCGGATGGTCACCCCCTACCTGCCCGGCATCGCGGCGCACTACATGAACTTCAGCTACGTCGACGGCACCTTCGAGATCGACAAGCCCGAGATGCTGCTCTACGACGGGCACGGCGAGGACGCCTCCATCGTCGGGCTCAGCTACTACATCGTGCACAACGCCGAGCACCAGCCCACCCAGGGCTTCACCGGGTTCAACGATCACTACCACCGCCACGTGGGTCTGTGCATGCGTGACGGGCTGGTCATCGGCGACACCGACACCACCACCGAGGAGTGCGAGGCGATGGGCGGCCGCAAGAGCAACAACCGCACCGGTTGGATGAGCCACGCCTGGGTGGTGCCCGGCTGTGAGAGCCCGTGGGGCGTCTTCTCCGACTCGAACCCGATGCTCGACGTGGAACTCCGACTCAACTCGGGCAACGACGGCGGCGGCTGCGCCGGCTCCGGCGTGGTGGACCGCTACGACCTGAGCCCCGGATCCCGAACCAACACGCCGGTCGTGGTGAGCGGCGGCGACCTCGAGGTCGAAACCGCAGCTCCCTGAGCCACCTCAGCTCACAACTCAGCCTTCGGCTCGGCCCGGTTCCCCACGAGGAGCCGGGCCGATGTCGTTGGGTTGACGGCCGACGGACCGCGGTGTCCGGTGGCTGGGGCCACCGTCGGACGGTGGGCCAGCGCTCAGCTCGTCCGCTCGTGCGGCGCACCCTCGAAGCGGGCGACCAGCGCCTTCTTGAGCACCTTGCCCGCCGGGTTGCGGGGTAGGGCGTCCACCACTTCGAGTTGCTCCGGCAGCTTCTGGCGCATCAACCCGGCGTCGGTCAGGTGAGAACACAACTCGGCCAGAGTGAGCGGCGACGCCGGGTCGGCGGGGACCACCACGGCGCAGGCCCGCTCACCGGAATCGGGGTCGGGCAAGCCGATGACGGCCACGTCCGCCACGGCGTCATGGCCGTGCAGCAGGTCCTCGAGTTCCTTGGCCGAGATGTTCTCACCCTTTCGGATGATCACGTCCTTCAACCGTCCGGTGATGGTGAGGTAGCCCTCGGCGTCGAGCATCCCGAGGTCACCGGTCCGGAAGTACCCCTCGTCGTCGAAGGCCTCGGCGTCGAGGGAGCTGTCGAGGTAGCCCAACATGAGCTGCGGCGCCTTGGCGCGGATCTCGCCCTCCTCGCCCACACCGGCGGGCTCGCCGTCGAGGCGCACCAACTTCAGCTCCACCCCCGCCATGGCGAAACCTTCGGTCTCGGCCAGGTGACGATCGCTGTCGTGCACGCCCGACATGGTCAGGATGGGCGCCTCGGTGAGGCCGTAGCCGGACAGGATGCCGGCCGAGCCGGGGAACGCCGCCTTCATGTCGTAGTGGAGCTGCGGCGGCTTGGGTGCCCCGCCACCGGGGAAGGCCCGCACCGAGGCGAACAGGTCCTGGTCGGTGGTCCGCTGCGCAGCCAGGTAGGTCTGGTGGAACACGGTCCCCGACCCGGCAAGCGTGACACCTTCGGCGTCGAGCACACCGACGACCGTGTCGGGCACGAACGCCTCGAAGCACACGTTGCGGCACCCGGTGAGTAGGCCGGTCACCAACCAGGTGATCCCGCCGATGTGGGGAAAGGGGAAGGCCAGTGCGTTGACGTCGGCGTTGGTGACCTCGAGTCGCTCGGCCATGCCCCGGGCGACGGCGATCACCGTGGCGTCGGTGTGTTGCGCCCCCTTGGGGTCCGACGTGGTGCCCGAGGTGTAGAAGTACCAGCGGATCTCGTCAGGGTCGATGGGGGGCGCGGGCAGCGTGTCGGGGTCGGGGTCGGCCTCGGGCAGGGTGCGGTCACAGCGCACCGCCGCTGTGGCGGGCTGGCTGGCCGTGATCTCGTCGGCCATCGCCCCGAAGTCGAAGCCCCCGAAGCTGGTGGGCGTCACCAGCAGCTTCGCCCCGACCTGCGCAGCGCAGAACTCCACCTCGCGTTGGCGATAGATGTGCAGGATGGGGTTCTGACGGGCACCGAGGCGAGCCACGGCACCCACCAGCACCATCGACTCCAGCCACGTGGGGAGCTGCCAGGTGACGGTGTCCCCCGGGCCCAGACCGTGGGCCTGCACCAGGCCGGCGGCCACTCGCTCGCACTGCTGGCGGTAGGCACCGAAGGTGATACGGCGCCCGCTCTCGTCGCACGCCAATTCGGCATCAGGCGTGGCCTCCGCCCGCGCTTCCACGAGTCCCCACAACGTCTCGGCCTCGAGCATGTCGTCCCCCTCTACCGGCGTCGGCGCATTCCTGACGAGTCGTCAGCTTAGGCGCTGAACGCCGTGGTCGAGGCCGAGCCGACGACGCGTGGTGGTCGATGTTGGCGTTGCGGCGGACGAACGGCTGTGCTGGTGGGGTGCAACCTGCGTCGCTTCCCTCTGACATCGCCACCGTCGTGCGCGACCTCGAGCTCGAGCCCCATCCCGAGGGTGGGTGGTACCGGCGGGTCTGGGCCAGCGAACGCCCCCACCGGCCAGGTCGTGAACGGCCGGCGGGCACCGCCATCCACTACTTGCTCGATGCGGAGGGCATCTCTCGGTGGCACCGCATCACCGACGCCGACGAACTGTGGCACCACTTGGCCGGCGGACCGCTCGAGCTGCGTCTGTCGCCGGACGGTATCGGCCAGACCAGTGTCCTGCTCGGCGGTGATCCCGCCACCGGTGCCCCTGCGCATCACAGCGTTCCGCCAGGGTGCTGGCAGTCGGCCCGCGCCCTCTCGGGTCCGGTGCTCGTGATGTGTGTGGTCACTCCTGGCTTCGTGCCCGACACGTTCCAACTGGCCACCGAGGACTGGAAGCCGGGCGACGGCACGCCGTCCACGGTCCGGCCCGACTGGGGTGGGGCTCCGGACGCCGCCAGTCCGGAGTCGCCGGTGAACTGACACAAGTTGTGGTGCGTATGAGTACAACAACTTGTAGCAGTTCGTGATCGACGCAGACCTCCCAGTTGCCGGGCGACGCACCTCTGGGGTCGATCGCTGGCCGTCAGTTGGGCCGCCAGCCCACGAGCAGAGCCAACTCGCGCCACTTCCACAGGCAGTCGACGTCGATGAAGCCGACCTGGCGCAGCCACTCGAGCTGGTCCTCCACCGGGGCCAGCTTGTTGGACGGGTCGTCGCGGTCGTCGCGTCCCTCCCCCAACGCCACACGGAACTGCTCGTGGAGCCACGGGGTGGCAGAGGCGACGTGCTCGAGGTTGGCGAAGACGCCGCCGGGGCGCAGCAGCGAACGCACCTCGGCGAAGATCTCCCGCTTGCGCGCATCGACCGTGTGGTGGATGGCGAAGCTCGACACGACGGCGTCGAAGGAACCGAGCGCCGGCAACGGGTTGTCCAGGTCGTGCTCGACGAGGGTCACGTCGTCGACATCGGCGAAGCGCTCGCGGAAGCGTTCGATCATCGGCGGCGAGAAGTCGAGCGCCACCCCCTCGACCTCGGGATGAGCGGTGCGCACCAGCGCCAACAGCCGGCCGTCACCGGTGCCCAGGTCGAGCACCCGGCTCGGTGCGTCGGGCAGTACCTCGAGGAGCACCTCCTCCCCTTCGGTGCGGTGCGGGACCGCATCGGCGATCGCCAGATAGGCGAGCGCATGCTCCACATCAGGCCACTGGTTGACGTCCATGAGGCATCGTCGCCGAACCGGATCAGTGGGACAACGGAATATCGCCCGCCAGGCCAGGATGCAGCTCAGCTCACCCGACGGCGGGCGCGCAACACAATGTCGTCGACGTGGTGGGCGGCCGTGGCCGATCCCGGTGGGCGGGGCCGCTTCTCGTGGTGCTCGATGTCCCACTCCGGCAGGCCGGCCAGTACCGCAGCGACATCGTCGACCCGCACGTAGGCGTCCGGGTCGAACGCTCGACTGGTCGTGCGGGTGTCGACCGGTGCACGCATGGGTTCGAGGTCGTGACCCACCACCAGGAGCGTGCCGCCGGGCGCCACTGCCGCGAGCAGGTTGGTCACTGCCCGACCGTCGGGGGTGCGGGGGATGGACGCGTACTGGGCGGACACCAGGTCGAACGCGTCCGGTTCGAACGCGCCAACGGCGTTGGCGTCGACATGGCGGCAGGTCACCTCCACCCCACGACGCTCGGCCTCGTCGGTGACACGTGCCACGGCGGCCGCGGAGATGTCGGCGGCGGTGACGTGCCATCCCTGCTCGGCCAACCAGATCGCATCGCCACCCTCGCCGGCCCCCACGTCCAGGGCACGCCCGGGAGCCAGCTCGGCGACCTCGTGCACCAGTGTCCCGTTCGGGTTGCCGCTCCACACAGGATCGCTGCCGTAGCGGTGGTCCCAGTCGGCTTGGTGAGCGGACGGACGGGCAGCGTCCTCGATGTCCTCGTCGGCCAGTGAGAAGCTGATCATGGCGCCCACGCGAGCACCGTCGGCGGCCGCTTGGGCAACCTGTTGGCTGGGATCGACCAGGTTGCCCGCAGCGAAGACGCCGTCAACCTCGGTCGCTCCGGTGGCGTCGATCTCGACGAC
Source organism: Acidimicrobiia bacterium (assembly GCA_020832495.1). Taxonomy (GTDB): domain Bacteria; phylum Actinomycetota; class Acidimicrobiia; order Acidimicrobiales; family Acidimicrobilacustridaceae; genus JAFIEP01. Next base: position 95,247 of record JAFIEP010000062.1, read on the forward strand.
GTCGCCGAGACCGCTCGGGAGGGGCACCGTCCGGAGGCCGATCGGAGTGAAGGCCTCGATCCCCGCCCGAGTCCGAGGGGTGACGGCCACGACCTCGGCCGCCACCAACTGGCCGTCGGTCAGCTCCACGCCGGTGATGGCGTCGCCGTCGTCGACCACGATCCCACGCGCCCGCCCGTGGATGACGCCCACCCCAGCCGCTCGGAGTGCGTCGAGGCGGGCAGACTCGACGTCGACGTCGTCGTCGAGGACGACGGTGAACTGGTCGGTCAACTGGCGGAACAGCCCGGCGGCGTGCAACCCCATCGGGTGGGTCACGACCTGGGCGATGGCGCGGTCGCGAGCCTCGTAGCCATGGCAGAACGGGCAGTGGATGACGTCGCTGCCCCACCGCTCCCGCACACCGTCGATGTCGGGCAACTCGTCGATCACCCCGGTTGCGGCCAGCACCCGCCGGGCCACGACGCCGTGTCCACCGGTCAGCTCGAGGCGGAACTGGCCGTCTCGGCGGGCCACCTCGACGACGCGTCCGGCCAGCACTTCGCCGCCGTAGCGACGCACCTCCTCTCGTGCGGTGGCCGCGAACTGCGACGGCGCGATGCCGTCGTGGCCGAGGTAGCCGTGCAGCGAGCCCGAGGTGGCGTTGCGGGGTTCACCGGCATCGATCACGATCACCGAGCGACGCTGGCGTCCGAGCTGCAGCGCGGCGGCCAGGCCGGCAGCCGAACCACCGACGACGGCGACGTCGCAGTGCCGTTCGACGAGGCGAGGGGCGTGGTTGCTCATGCCGGCAACGATAGGGTGCTCCCCACGAAGTGCACGCGCCCTTGCGGTATTCGCACGATCGGGAAGGATTGGACGCGGTGGCCGACGTCGAGATCGAGCAGGTGGTGCGGTCCCGACTGCGGAGCCTGCGAACCACCTTGGGACTGACACTCGACGAGTTGGCCGAGCGGGCGAACCTCAGCCCGTCCACCATCAGTCGGATCGAGACCGGCAAGCGGACCATCAGCCTCGACGTGCTACTGCCTCTGGCCGCCGCACTGCAGGTCGACCTCGACACGCTGCTCGACGTGCAAGGTGACGACGACGTGGTCATCCGGCCCGCACCGAGCAGCTCCGGCGGACGTACGACGTGGATGCTCAGCCGGCCGACCGGCCGCACCATCGCCGTCAAGATGCGGCTCTAGCCCACCGGTCGCACGCCCACCCAGCGGGTGCACCCCGGCCACGACTGGTTCTTCGTGCTCGAGGGACGCGTGTGCCTCGCTCTGGGCGAACGGGAGATCCTCGTCGACGCCGGGGAGGCCGCCGAGTTCGGCACCATGACACCACACGCCTTCGCCGCCGTCGACGGTCCGGCGGAGCTCATCATGATCTTCGACCGCGACGGCCACCGCGCCCACGTCCACCAAGGCTCGCATCCGACCGGCTGAGGTGCTCGGCGTGGCGACCACGCGCCAGGTCGAACCGCAGGGGTACAACTAGCCGTCGCCGAAGATCCCCCCGTTGAAGCAACGGATGCGGTCGGCGATCGCCACAACGTCCGCCGCCGGGAACTCGACGCAGTAGCCACCGATATCCAGTTGTGGCTCGTCTTCCTCGTCGGGATCCTCGCACGTGTCGACCACCGTCAAGGTTACGACCCACGCGTCCGGCGCGCTCCACTCCATCATCCGGTGGTAGAGGTCGTCCCGTGGCCCGCCGGCGGTGACGGCCTCGAAGAAGTCGACCATCGATCGACGGTTGCGGAAACGCAGGTTGGCGCTGCCGCGACGAACACCGACGGATTGCTCGAGGTGGGGAGCGTCAGGCAGGAGTGCCGACAGGGACTCGCCAGCGTCTTGGCAGCAGCCGTTGGTGTCGATACCAGCTCGAAACGCTTCCACCACCACCTCCGCCATTCGCTCGTCGACGTCGGCGGTCTCGTCGCCCAGCCGGACCGGCACAACCGGATGACAGGTGTCGGGCATTCGGCGTGGGGCGCCGGCGATGCTCGCCTCACGACGCCCGGGCGACAGATAGCCCCCGTCCCCGTCAGCCATCTCGTACTCGTACACCTCGGCTGCGTCGGAGAAGTACATCGCTCGCATGTGCTCGAGTTCCGCAGCAAAGCCATCAGCCGACGAGTGGGGCTCATCGACGGGTCGGTGCCGCTGCAGGACGAAACGGAGCATGTGGCCGGGTCGATTGAGGTCGGGTGGTGCGGCGTCGGGCTCGAGGGTGCACGCTCCCCCATTGCTGAGCATTCGTCTGACCGCCCAGCCGAGGAACTCGAGGGACAGCCAGCCGTCATCTGATCGGTCGAACTCGATGAGCACCCACCAGCATCCTGGATCTGCCTGGCTCCCGGTCGGCTGCTCGTGCCCGCCGCAGCTGCCGATGGTGGACGCGCCAGGAAAGTCGTTCAGCACCCTCACCAGCGAGCGAATCGACTCGTCGATCTCGTCATAGTTGATGCCGGCGACGTCAGCCATGGTGTCCCTCGTCTCTCGCTCGTTCGATGCACCGGTGAAGCATGCGCAGCGGTTCTCGAGCCTACGGCCACGCTCACCCCCGCCGTCCCCCGGCTACCGGGTGACGACGGGGTTCACCGGCGCCGAGCAGCCGCCGGTGAAGGGCTCGGGCGCCGCCCAGAAACACGAGTCGTACACGCCATCGGCGGCGCAGGCGGCAGCCAGCGCCTCGAGGTCGAAGTTCTGCCCCTGCACCTGGCCCATGTCGCGCAGCTGGATCATGTGCACCGGCACCATGTGGGCCCAGTCCTGCGGGGGCCACACCTCGTAGATGTAGGTGTCGGTGAACACCGCCCCCAGGTCTCGTTGGCGGATCCAGCGGATGGTGTCGGTGGACAGCCCGGGCGAGTCGTGGTTGTAGCCCCAGGTGTCGCCCGCGTGGAACAGCTGCATGTGTCCGGTGCGCACCAGCGCCACGTCGCCCGGCTCCAGCGCCACCCGGGCCAGCTCGACGGCGGCGTCGAGGTCGTCGGCGCCGATGGCCCGCCCCGGCTCCAGCCGCTCCACACCCACCGCGGCGGCCACGTCGAGCAGCACCGCTCGCGACAGGATGGGCCGCAGCTTGTCGGCCCCGCAGCGGCGTGCCCCGGCGTCGGCGGTCACCTCGGTGGCCGGGAAGCCGTTGTACATCAACCCGTCGTAGGTGACGTGGGCCAGCGCATCGATGTGGGTGCCGGCGGCCAGCGCCATCGACACCGTGTCGTCGTTGAAGCAGGCATCGCCCGGATCGCCGGTGTAGGTCTGGTTCAGCGACAACATGGTGCGCAGCGGGGCGATGCGGCCCGGCGCGCCACCCTGCTGGGGGCTGGTGGCGTCGAGGGGGATGGCCAGCGACAGGTGGCGTCCCGCCCCGGCGGCAGCCAGACCACGCTGCACAGCAGCAGCGTCGATCAGGTTGGCGGTGCCGACCTCGTCGTCGTCGCCCCAACGTCCCCAGTTGGACACCTCCGCCGCCAACTCGCGCAGCTCGTCGCTCAACGGCACGTCAGGCTCCCCTGCTCAGACCGCGGCGCTGATGTCGAGCACCCCGCGGGCCAGCTCCCCTGCCTCCATGTCGGCCAGGCTCTGGGGAAGGCCCTCGAGCGGGTAGGTGCGGCTGACCAGCTCGTCCAGCTTGATGCGCCCGGCCAGGTAGGCATCCACGATCATGGGGAAGTCGGTGTGGGGGCGGGCGGAGCCGTAGCGGCAGCCCATGATGGTCTTGTCGTTGTAGAGGCCGTGCACCACGAAGCTGGCTTCGGTGCCGATCTTGGGCACGCCCAGGATCACACAGGTGCCACCCCAGTCGAGCAGGTCGATGGCCTGGCGGATGAGCGCCGGGGCACCCACGCACTCGAAGGCCACGTCCACTCCGTTGGGGCACAGCTCGCGTACGGCCTCGGCCACGTCGGTGGTCGAGGCGTCGATGAAGTGGGTGGCGCCGAACAGGCGAGCCAGCTCTTCCTTTGCCGGGTTGGTGTCCACCGCGATGATGGGCAGTCCGTCGGCCAGGCGACAGCCCTGAATCACGTTGAGGCCGATGCCGCCCACGCCGATGACCACCACCGACTGGCCGTGGGTGACCTTGGCCCGGTTGTAGACGGCGCCAATGCCGGTGATGACCCCGCAGCCGATGAGGCTGGCCACCTCGAAGGGCACGCTCGGGTCGATGGGCACGGCCTGGGTGGCCTTCACGGTCGTGTACTCGCTGAACACCCCGCAGTTGGCAAAGGCGAAGGCCTTGCGCCCGTCGGTCTCGAACGGGCGGCTGAGCTTGCCGAAGCTCTGGCGGCAGTGGCTCGGTTTGCCGGCGTCACAAGCTCCGCAGGCGCCGCAGTTGCCCAACGTGGAGAGCACCACGTGGTCGCCTTCGCGGACGCTGGCCACACCGTCGCCCACGGCCACCACGATGCCGGCGCCCTCGTGGCCGAGCACGACGGGTGTTGGGAAGGGGATGGTGCCGTCGATGACGCTGGCGTCGCTGTGACACACCCCGGCCGCCTGGATGGCCACGGTGACCTCGCCGGGGCGTGGGTCGCGCACGCTGAGGTCGGTGACCAACCCCAGCTCCCCCTCGTCGAACACCATGCCTCTCATCGCACTCCTCATCGTCGACACGTCACGCGGTGCGGACCACTTCGCCGGGGAGCGCCCCGGTGATCTGACCGTCCACCACGATGGGTACCCCGTTCACGATGGTGGCATGGATGCCGGCGGGCAGGGCGGTCCACCGAGCGGCACCGCCGGGCAGGTCGTGAGTGATGCGCTTCGATGCCGGGGCGATGGTGTCGTCGAAGATCATGATGTCGGCCTTGTAGCCGGGCAGCAGCATGCCTCGCTCGGGGAAGCCGCACAGCGCAGCGGGCACCTGGGTCATCAGCCGCACCGCCTCCTCGAGGCTGAACACCTTCTGTTCGTAGGACCAGAAGCGCACGAAGTAGCTGGACCAGTCGGCGCCGTCGTCGCGGTCGAGGTGCGCACCGCCGTCGGACACCCCGACGATGATGGCCGGGTGGCGGATGGCTTCGCGCACCGACTCCTCCCACTCGGGGGTCTTGTTCTCCCAGCGGAACACGGTGCGCAGCCCCTCGTCGAGGGCCAGGTCCAACATGGCGTCGGCCGGGGCCACGCCCAGCTCGGCGGCCATGTCGGCAATGGAGCGCTTCAGCCACTTCTCGTTGCGGGCCTCGGCCACCTCCTCGACGAACAGCACCTCGAAGTGGGGCGGCGGCATGGTGGAGCCGGCGTCGGGATCGCGGTTGGGGTTCTCGACGGCGGTGCGCAGCTCGTCACGCCGAGCCGGGTCGGCCAGCGCTGCTCGCTTCGCCGCGGCGTCGAGGGCCATGAGGTCGCGCCAGGCGAAGACCCCGTCGTAGAGCTGGGTGCCACCGTCGAGGTCGAAGATGCGGTCGAAGGGGTGGTTGCGCATGAGCGAGAAAATGGCGGCGCCCCGGTCGGCGGCCTCGCCCAGGAACTCGACCGCGTGATCCCAACCGGCGCCGGGGGCGTCCACCTTGGAACGGGCGCCGAGGCCCTGGATGACGATGGGCAGGCGGCTGAGCTCGCCCAGTTCGATGAGCAGCTCCTCGTCCTCGGCGTTGAGGCCGCCCACGGCCGACTTGGGCAGGTACGACACCGACCCGCCACCGGCCCGGCCGGTCACCTCCACCAGGGTGCGCAGCTCGTCGAGGCTGGCGAAGCGGCTGGCGATGGGGTTGCCGTCACCGTCCACCTGGGTGGGTGCGTGCGAGGACGAGAACCCGGCAGCCCCCGCCGCGATGGCCTGACGCAGCACCTCGGCCATCTGGTCGACCTCGTCGGTGGTGGCTTCGCGTTCGGAGCCCTCGGCGCCCATGACGAACCGCCGCAGGCTGGAGTGGCCGATGAAGCAGGCCAGGTTCACACCCAGCTTGCCCTGCCGCGCCCCCAGGTACTCGGGGAACGTCTCGAAGTCCCACTCGACCCCCTCGAGCGCCGCGGGGTCCATGCCTTCCACCCGGGCGAACATTGCCCGGATGTACTCGCGGTCCGACGGCCGGGTGGGAGCCAACGAGAACCCGCAGTTGCCGGCCAGCACGGTGGTCACCCCGTGGAAGCAGGAGGACTGCACGAAGGGGTCGAAGGTGATCTGCGGGTCGTAGTGGGTGTGGGCGTCGACGATGCCGGGCGCCACGTAGCGCCCCGCGGCGTCGAAGGTGGCCTCGGTGTCATCGGCGTCGGGCACGTGGCCGACGGCCACCACCCTGCCGTCGGAGATACCGACGTCGCCGCGTCGGCGAGCCAGGCCGGTGCCGTCGATGACGATGCCGTCTCGGATCACCAGGTCGTAGCGGGCCATCAGGTCGTCTCCTCGTCTCGGTCGTCCGGCCGGTCGGTGGCTCGGCTCATCCCGGCCACACGATGCTCTGCAGTTCGCTGTAGGCGTGCAGGCCGTAGCGTCCGCCGTCGCGGCCCACCCCGCTCTGCTTGAACCCGCCGAAGGGCAGTTCGTGATGGCGTTGGGCGGTGTTGACCCCGACGTTGCCCGTGCGCAGCGCGGTGGCCACCCGGTAGGCCCGCGAGGTATCGGCGGAGAAGACGTAGTCGTAGAGCCCGAACTCGCTGGCGTTGGCCAGAGCGACCGCCTCGTCCTCGTCGTCGAAGGGCACGACCACCACCACCGGGCCGAACAACTCGGTGCGCACCACGTCCATGTCCGCCCGACAGCCGGCGAGCAACGTGGGGGCCACGTACCAGCCGGTGTCCATGTCAGGGCGGGTGCCGCCGACGGCCACTTCGGCGCCGTCGTCGCGTCCGGCGCGCACCGCCGCCTCGATGCGGTTGCGATGCACCTCGCTGATGACGGGGCCCACCACCGTGCTGCGTTCGAGGGGGTCGCCCACCGTCAGCCGTTCGGCGGCGGCGCCGAGGGCGGCCAGCAGTTCGTCCTGGCGGCTGCGGTGCACCAGCACCCGGGTGGGCGCCGTGCAGATCTGCCCGGAGTGGAAGGCCCACGTGGAGCTGATGGCCGCCACCGCGGTGGACAGCGCGGCATCGTCGAACACGATGGCCGCCCCCTTGCCACCGAGCTCGAGCAGCAGTCGGGTCATGGATCCGCCGGCCACCTCGCCGATGCGACGCCCCACGGCGGTGGAGCCGGTGAAGCTCACCATGTCGATCCCGTCGGCGGCCACCAATGCTTCGGCGGCGGCCACGTCGGTGGTGCACACCACGTTGACCACGCCGGGTGGGAACCCGGCTTCGGCGAACACCTCACCCATGCGCACCACACCGAGGGGGTCCTGCGGCGCGGGCTTGACCACCACCGTGTTGCCCATGGCCAACGCCGGGGCCAGTTTGCCGGCCATGTTGGTGAGCGGGAAGTTGTAGGAGGTGATGGCGGCCACCACTCCGACCGGGGCGCGGCGGGCCACCCCGCCAATGAGTCCCCCGGGGGCGAGCGCGGTGGCCGGCATGGCCACGGGTGCCTCGGGTGCCGTCAGTTCGGCCTCGACGCCGCGGGCGTAGCGGCGAAAGCGCACCGCAGCCATGGGTACCTGCATCTGCTTGGTGACCCGCAGGGTGGCGCCGGTCTCGGCCTGCACCAGGGGCACGAGGTCGGCCATGCGTTCGTCGAGCAGGTCGGCGGCGCGGGCCAGCAGGGCGCAGCGTTCGCTGACGTCGGTGGCCGCCCAACGGGGGAAGGCTGCGGCGGCGGCATCCACGGCGGCTTCGACGTCGGCGACGGTGGCTTCGGGGGCGTGGCCGACGACCGCTTCGGTGGCCGGGTTCACCACTGGGGTGGTGCCACCCGAGGCCGCCACCCAGTCACCACCGATGAGCAGACGGTAGTCGACGTCAGGGTCGGGCGGGCGGAGAGGCGCCGGCTGGCTCACGGGGCGCAGTCCAACGACAGCATGCGGATGGCGTTGCCCCGCACCAGCTTGCGGATCTCGTCGGGCTCGAGGTGGCCCATCAGCTTGTGGGCCGTCTCCTTGGAGTGGGGCCACGTCGAGTCGGAGTGGGGGTAGTCGGTCTCGAAGCAGATGTTCTCGACCTTGATGCGCTTCAGCGAGTCGCGGCTCAGGCCGTGTTCGTCGTCGAAGAAGCAGCCGTAGATCTGCCGCTCGTAGTAGGTGGACGGCGGTTCGGGGATGACTCCGTACACGCCGTTCCAGCCCCGGTTCTCCTCCCACACCTTGTCGGCTCGTTCCAAGATGTAGGGGATCCACCCGATCTGGCCCTCGGAGTAGCACAGGGTGAGATCGGGGTAACGGACGAGCACGCCCGACATCAGGAAGTCGACCATGGAGCTCATGGCGTTGCCGAAGGTGAGCGTGGAGCCCACCGCCGGTGGGGCGTCACCCGAGGTGGACGGCATCTTCGACGACGACCCGATGTGCATGCACACCACGGTGGACGTCTCGGCGCAGGCCTCGAAGAACGGGTCCCACTCACCGGAGTGGATGGACGGCAACCCCAGGTACGGCGGGATCTCCGAGAAGCACACGGCGCGCACGCCCCGAGCGGCGTTGCGGCGCACTTCGGCGGCGGCCAACTGTGCGTCCCACAGCGGGATGATGCACAGCGGGATGAGGCGGCCGTCGGTGTCGCCGCACCACTCCTCCACCATCCAGTCGTTGTAGGCCTCGACACACAGCTTGGCCAGTTCCCGGTCGTCCGCCTCGAGGAACGTCTGGCCGCAGAAGCGCGGGAAGGACGGGAAGCACATCTGGGCCTCGGTCCAGTTGGCGTCCATGTCGGCAATGCGCGCTGCCGGATCCCAGCAGCCGCGCCGCATCTCCTCGTAGGTGATGGCGGTGATCTTCACGTCGTCGCGGTCGAAGCCCACGGCGGCGGCCAGGCGGGTGTGCGGGATGAGCTTGTCCTCGTAGTGCCACCAGTCGCACGGTGGCCCCTCGGTGCCCGGCTGGTGGGAGAACTTGCCGCCCACGAAGGTCATCTCGCCGAGCGGATGCCGTTCGATGCGCGGCCCCGTATCGCGGTAGCGAGCCGGCAGCCGGTCCTGCCAGACGTGCGGAGGCTCGATGACGTGGTCGTCGACCGAGATGATCTTGGGGATGTCGTCCATGGCCGCTGACCTCTGGAGTTGGCGGGAGTGTGAGAGACGTCGGAGCCGTCGCTGTGCGGTCCGATCGCCCGGCGGTGACCTGGCGGTCTCCCTCACCCCGTGAGCCTAGTGCTCATCTGACGAGGCGTCAGATACGCTCGGCCGACCGACGCCGGACCACACGAACCGGTCCGTGAACTAGAACGTGTTCTCACCGACGATAGCCGCCGAGGAGGCGTTCGCCCCGCCCGGAGGCCCGTCCCACCACCCTGCCCACCGCATGAAGGAGCCGAGCCGTGACCAGCACCCCAGGTCCGTACGACAACGTGGCGGTGGGCACCATGCTCTTCACCCTGGTCGAGCCCCACCGCGGGCACGAGGTGGCCTACAACCGCTGGTACGAGCGGGACCACATGCTGGCCGGCTGTCTCATCGGTCCCGGATGGTTCTCTGCCCGCCGCTGGGTGGCCACCGCCGCCGACAAGGCGACGCGGGTTACGACGCCCGACGGTATGGTGCCCGACCCGTCGGTGGGGTCCTATCTGGCCACCTACTGGGTGCAGGCCGGCGAGGACGGCCCGGCCATCGAGTGGGCGTCGCAGCAGGTGAAGCGCCTCCACGACGAGGGCCGCATGTTCGACGAGCGCGATCACGTGCACACACTCATGTACGTCCACCGCTTCGACGCCGACCGTGATGCGGAGGCGGTGCCCACAGCGCTGGCGCTGGCCCACCCCTACGCCAGCCTGGCGACCGTCGCCGTGCGGCGACCGGCAGAGGTCGACCGGCGTGCCTTCACCAGGTGGCTGCACCAGCGGGTCGGCGAACACCTACCGGGGGGCCCGCTGGCCAAGGTGGTCGGCTTCACCCCCATCCCCCTGCCCGACGGCGCCCCGGTCGACCAGCGTTCGGCCACCGACGAGGCCCAGCGGGTGCTGCTGTTGGTCTTCAGCGAGGCCCACCCCGAGGCGACCGTCGACGCCGTGGCGTCGCTGAACCGCCACCTCACCGTCGACGGCATCGACGGCGGGCCGGCGCCCCAGGTGAGCTTCGCCGGCGTGTTCCGCCCCACCATCCCCGGCACAGACACCTACACCAACCAGCTGTGGTAGGGCTCGAGGTCGGTGGTTGAACCCGGCACTTGGGTGCGATGCGCGCATCATCGTACGTCTATTACCATCAGAGTATGAGTGCGAAGAAGCAACGTCTCACCGTGACCGTCGACCCCGAGTTCGTCGAGGCTGGCCAGCGCGCTGTCAGCTCCGGAGAGGCCGACTCTCTCAGCGGCTGGGTAAGCGCCGCCCTCGAGGACAGGATCCGGCGAGATCGCAAACTTGCGCTTCTCGCTGTCGCCGTTGCCGACTTCGAGAACGAGTTCGGCGAGATCAGCACGGAGGAAATCGCGGCCCAACGACGCGCTGACCGAGAGGGCGCAACGGTGGTCCGCGGTCGTCGACCGGCGGCGAGCAAGGCGAAGTCTGCATGACCCTCGTGCTCGACAGCGGCGCCCTCGTCGCCTTGGAGCGCAACGAACGCCAGATGTGGGTCCGACTGAAGGCGGCACAACTCGACGGCGACGTGCCAGTCACCCACGCCGGAGTTCTCGGCCAGGTATGGCGCGGCAGCCCGAGTCAGGCACGCCTGTCGCAGGCACTCGGGGGAATGGACGTTCGTCCCCTCGATGAGTCGCTCGGACGAGCCGCTGGAAAGCTCCTCGGGGTCGCCGGTCTGCCCGATGTCGTCGACGCCGCTGTCGTTCTGCTCGCCACCGACGGCGACGAGATCGTCACCGGGGACCTGGAGGACCTCGAACAGCTCGCAGCGGCGTCTGGACGCCACGTCGAGCTGGTCCATGCCTGATCGCCGGCTCGGTCGGCGTCGGCTATCCCGGCGCCGACCACGTAGTGCCGTTCGAGGCTTTCTGCCAGCGGCCGCATGACGACGCGGTCACCGAGCTGTGTGAACGCAGGTACGACCGCGACCGATGGGTGCCGGTGGCCACATCGCCGATTCTCAGATCAGCTCACCCGCTGCCTGACCACAGTCACGACGCTCGCTGCAGGAACGCTGCCATGGCTTGGCGGCTCACCGAGAGCCCGGGGCGGAAGGTGCCGTCGTCGAAACCGGTGCTGATGCCGGTGCCGGCCATCCACACGATGGCCGGAGCAAACGGATGGTCGGGATCGATGTCGACAAAAGTCGGTGACCCCACTGGTGGCGGTGGTGCACCGGACGCCTGCCACATGAACGAGGCCATGGCCTGGCGGCTCACCGGTTCGGTCGGCCGGAACGTGCCGTCGTCGAAGCCGCGTGCGATCTCCATGGAACTGAGCCAGGCGATGGGTTCGGCGAAGGGGTGCCCGGGAGGCACGTCGGAGAAGGTGGCCGGCGTATCAGCGCTGGGACTGCCGGCCCGCCGCCACAGGAACGCCGCCATGGCCTGGCGACTCACTGCCAGGGTGGGTCGGAACGTCCCGTCGTCGTAGCCGGAGGCCAGCTCGGTCTCGATCAACCACAAGATGGCCGGGCAGAAGTTGCTCTTTTCGTCGACGTCGCCGAACGGACCACAGGGGTCGATGACCGGCTGACCGCAGTTGTTCGACGTGACCGGCAGGCCCTGGTAGCCGTTGGGGAGGTCGAACTCGGTGTAGGTGAACGGCACCCCGTCGAACACCGCCGGGATGGCAGAGCCGTTCCAGAACCCACCGGTGGTGTAGCGCTGCTCGTAGTGGAGGTGCACCGGGTAGCTGGGCGTCCCGCCCACGCCGCCGAGGAGAGTGCCGGTGCTCACGGACTGGCCGACCTCCACGGAACGGAAGTGCAGGTGGGCGTACAGCGTCGACCACCCGCCGCCGTGGTCCACCACCACGTAGTGGCCGTAGCCGCCACCCCACGAGTTCTGATGCCACGTCGAGATGGACACCACCCCCGGGGCGCTGGCCAGCACCGGCTGGCCCAGCTCCCAGGCGTCGCCGTAGAAGGTGTTGAAGTCCACCGCCCAGTACTGCGAGTGCCCCTGGTAGGTGGCGCCCCACCAGGTCTGCCCGCAGGTGAACGGCAGTTGGAACGGAGGCCGTCCGGGCGGCTCGGCGGCGTTGGCTGCTGGGGCCAGGAAGGCGAGACAGAGCGTCGCCGCCACCACGAGGGCGACGGCGCGGGACCACGACCGCCATCGGTGCTGCGGGGCTGCCGGTTCGCCGGGCTGGGTGTGCGCGCGTTGATCCACCGATCCTCCACGAAGCCCCCGCCGCCCGAGTCCCGACAGACTAGTGGGTGGCGTCACCCGACGCCGCGACCAGACGGGTCGGCCGCCGCGATGCCGGAACTGGCGGTGAGGCGGGATCGGGATCGACTACCGGTCGATGGCAGCCACGCCCATGAGGTGGGCGGTCGTGCCGGTCGAGAACCCGATCCAGAAGGTGCCCGACGAGCTGGTGGCCAGCGCGCCGTTCTCGCCGACCACGACCCAACGTCCCCCGCCGTGGTCGACGCCGTGGAGTTGTTCGCTGGTGGTGGAGGGAATCGGACTCCATGGGCCGGTCACCCCGGCAGAGGTGCGCAGGGACCCCGCAGTACCCACGGTGACCCATCGTCCGACGCCGTCGTGGGCGATCTCGTTGAGGTACCCGGTCTCGTTGGTGGTGACGGGGTCCCAGACGTTGGCGTTCGAGGCCGACGTGGTGGACCGCGCCGCACCGCCGACAGCCACGAAGGTGGCCCCGTCGTGTGCCACGGCATCGAGGGTGGCCGGCGAGTTGGTGGTGCGACTGAACCACGAGGTGCCGTCGGTGCTGGTGATGGCCACCCCGGTGCTGCCGACGGCCAGCCACCGGCCGAGACGGTCATGGGCGACACCCAACAGCGTGAGGTCGGTGGGCGTGGACACCGCCGACCAGGTGGTCGTGTTCGTGCTTCGACGGACGGTGCCGTTGCCGCCACCGACGGCCACCATGGTGCCGTTACCGTCGTGGGCGATGTCCCACAAGATCTGGGTCGTGCCCGACGACACCGACGCCCAGTTGATGCCGTCGGTGCTGCGCAGGATGGTGCCTTCGAAGCCCACCGCCACCCACACCCCCAGGTGGTTGCTGGCCACCGCGTTGAGCTGCGGGCCACCGGGTGATCGCCGCACCACCCACCTCTGGGTGTCGCGGCTGGTGCGGATGCTGCCGTCGTTGGCCACCACCACCCACTGGTCGGTGGCGCGGTAGAGGAACGCCGCCACCGCCTGGCGGGTGATGTTGTTCCCGGGCCGGAACGTGCCGTCAGGGAAGCCCTGGCCGATGCCTTGGTCGGCCAGCCACTCGATCTCCAACCGGAACGGGTGGAGTGGGCCGACGTCGCTGAACGTCGGCGCACCCAACACCATCGCCGGGCTGCCGTCGTAGCGGTAGAGGAACGCAGCGAGGGCCTGGCGGGTGATGTTGGCCGTCGGGCGGAACGTCCCATCGGCGTAGCCCTGCCCGATGCCGCTGTCGGCCAGCCACTCGATCTCGGTGCGGAAGGGATGGCCGACCCCGACGTCGGAGAACGTGGGGCTCCCCGGCGGACTGAAGGCTGGTTCGCCAGCCAAGCGGTAGAGGAAGGCGGCAAGTGCTTGGCGGGTGATCTGGTTGGCCGGGCGGAACGTGCCGTCGGGGAAGCCCTGGCCGATCCCGCTGGCTGCCAGCCATTCGATCTCCACACAGAACGGATGGGCCGAACCGACGTCGGGGAACGCCGTGGCCGAGCCCGGACAGGCCGTCCGCGACAACGACTGCGGCGCGTCCTGCGCGATGGCGTCGGAGGCCGCGGTGGCACCGGCGGGGGCCACAAAGGCGGCCGTGGCCACCATCAGCACGGCAACCACGAACACGACGAACGTCGGCGACGTCGCAACCGAGGCGACGCGGACCGACGGAGTTGCTGACGCACGAGACATGGTCGACCTCCCTGGATGCACCCGAGGCCCAAAGGGTAGACGACTGCGAAGGCGGGTGGGCTCGCGACCTACGGTGCTCGACCTACAGCCGGCGGCCTACAGGTACAGCCCGGTGGAACCCTCGTCGAGCCGGGGGGACGCCACGGCGTGGATGTCGCGCTCGCGCAGGATGATGTAGTCGTCGCCGCGGACCTCGACCTCGTAGCGGTCCTCGGGGTTGAACAGCACCTGGTCGCCCGCCTCGATGGAGCGCACGTTCGGCCCGATGGCCACCACCTCGGCCCAGGCCAGGCGCTTGCCCATCTGGGCAGTGGCCGGGATGAGGATGCCACCGCTCGAGCGGCGCTCGCCCTCGCCGCCGCCCACCTGCACCAGCAGGCGATCGTTCAGCATCTTGATGGGGAGCTTGTCAGTGGGGTTCTGGTAGGGCTGCTCGTCGGCCACGTCACGAACGGTACCGTCTGAGGCCATGGGCCACGACACCGACCCCACACCCATCGAGCTGCACACCGCCGACGGACTCGTGCTCGAAGGCGAGCTGGCCGACCCCGGCGACGCCGTGGCTGCGGTGCTGTTGGCCCACCCCCACCCGGCGCAGGGCGGGTCGATGCGCTCGCTGGTGACCAGTGAACTCTTCGGGTCGTTGCCCGGCCACGACCTGGCCGTACTGCGCTTCAACTTCCGCAGCGTGGGCAGCTCCGAAGGCACCCACGGGGGCGGCGAACCCGAGCGGGTCGACATCGTGGCCGGCCTCGACTCCCTGGCCGCAGCGGTGCCTGACCGGCCCCTGGTGGTGGCCGGGTGGTCCTTCGGGGCCGACGTATCCCTGGCGGTGACCGACGAGCGGCTGGCCGGCTGGTGTGCGATCGCTCCCCCGCTGCGCATCCTCGACGAGGATCTGTTCCTGGCGGCCCACGACCAACGACCCAAGTTGCTCGTCGTGCCCGAACACGACCAGTTCAACCCACCCGATCACTGCCGGGCGAAGATCGAGGGGTGGACGGCCACCACCATGGAGGTGATCAGCGGCGGCGACCACTTCCTCGTGGGCCGCACGGCCAAGGTGGCGAAGCTCGTGGCCGAGTTCGCCGGCGAGCTCGCCACCGCACCGAAGACGAACGGCTGACCGACGTTCACACCTCTCAGAAGATCTCGTCTTCTTCGTCGTCGTCTGGGGGTTCGCACTCGACGATGTTCCCTTCGACGCGGACTCGCTCCAACGGGAGATCCGCAACAGCCACCACGATGACGAACACGTCGTCATAGTCGCCGGCGGCCCAGCGCGCGGCGCACCGACCCTGCGGTCTATCCCCGGAGGCCCGCTCCTCGATGTCGAGCGTCACCACGACGTCGTCATCGATGACACGAACGTCATGCACATCGACAAGATGGAGAGCGTCGTTGGGAGCTCGGATCACCACCGCCGACTCGCCCGCCCGCACCGCCGGCGGGCCGTCACCGCCTGCATCCCAAGGAACGTTCCATGCCTCGAGTAGTAGTTGCAGGTCGGCATCAGAGGTGAGCGAGCGAACGCTGCCGGTGTACCAGTCGAGCGTGAACCGGGCGCTGTCAACAGGCGGCGGCCCCGGCGTCGGAACCGGCGGAGGGGGCGTGCTCATTCCGACTCCGGTCTCGTAGACCCGGTGCTCCACCGGGCTGCCCGGTGGCTGGCTGCACGCCACGAGCAGCGCCATCACCACGGCCGGCACAGTGAGCGCCGCCACCCGGTGCGTCGGGTGTTTCGAGGCAGTCACGGTGCCACATCCAAGCGCATTTCGTCGATGAGCAAGTAGCCGCCGAATCGCGAGCCCCCCGTCGCTCATCGCGCCTCGCAGGTACTGACCTCGACCCAGTCCGGCGCGTAGCCGAACTTCGATGCTGCACCGCGCGGGTAGTGGCCGCGTTCGATGCACAGGATCTCGATGCCGTCGTCGACGTAGCGGAACTCAGCCGTCAACGCGCTCACCCCACCGGTGATGCTGACGTCCTCGAGCCCGTACGGACCGAGGAACGGACCCTCGTCCATCCTCTCGTACTCGCTCCAGACCGAGCCGTCGAGCCGGTACACGTCGTCGTGGACGACCACCTCGTCGAGCCTCACCTCTACGCGATGGAACCGAACCGGATCCCCGAAGCCGAAGTACGCCCCCAGCTGCGCTGGTTCGGTGCCGTCGTACCCCACCGCCACCTCGACGCCGGTTCCGGCTCCTGCTGTCGATCCAATCATGAGCCGATCGTCCATCCTGGAGGCCAGCTCGTCACCGATGTAGGCGAGGTCCTGCGACGCCTCGCTGTAGTGGTGCGCATCGGCGGTGGCCAGCGCCCAGGCGAGGTTCTGCGCGTCCACGTGCTCCGGAGCCGACGAAGCAAGGGCAGTGCCCCCGAAGGCGTTGCCCGCGACACCACTGAGGACGACCACGACGACGAGCCCGCTGACGAGAACAACGGCAGCGACCGCTACTCGTCGTCCTACGCCTCGTTGTCGAGGTAGCTGTGTCGTGGTCACAGCAGTGACGGTACTTCAGCCCGGTGGGCGGACCGTGACCCCGAGCTCGGCCATGCGCTGCTTGGCCTCGGCCACGCTGTGCTCGGCGAAGTGGAAGATGCTGGCGGCCAGCACGGCATCGGCGCCGCCCTTGACCACCCCTTCGGCCAGGTGGTCGAGGGTGCCGACACCGCCCGAGGCAATGACGGGGACGTTGACCCGCTGGCTGACCGCAGAGGTGAGCGGCAGGTCGAAGCCGTCGCGGGTGCCGTCGCGGTCCATGGAGGTGAGCAGCAGTTCGCCTGCGCCCAGGCGCACCGCCTCCTCGGCCCAGGCCACGGCGTCGAGCCCCGTCGGGGTGCGCCCGCCGTGGGTGGTGACCCCGAAGCCACTCGCCGGTGGCGGCCGACCCTCGCTGTCGCCCCGGTCGAGGCGGGCGTCGATGGCCACCACCACACACTGCGACCCGAACTCCGACGCCAACTCGGCGATCAGCACCGGCCGTTCCACCGCGGCGGTGTTGACCGACACCTTGTCGGCCCCGGCGCGCAGCTTCCTGGTAGGCCGCACCACCAAGCTGGCTGCGCTGGTAGCCAAGCTCGCCGGCGAGGACGGGGGCGAGCAGCGCCGCCGGCGACCGACGCTCACACCTCTCGGAAGATCTCGTCCTCCTCGTCCGCGGGGGGTTCGCACTCGACGATGTTCCCGTCGAGGCGGACACGCTCCACCGAGAGATCCGCAACAGCCACCACGACGACGAACACGTCACCAACGAGCGCTTCCCACCGCTCGGCGCATCTCCCCTCCCGGTCGTACTCTTCGATGTCGAAGGTCACGAGCACGTCGCCCTCAACCAAACGCACATCTCGGAGCTCAACGGACTGGTCCCATGGATTCCCTGCGGAGATCACTACGGCACTCTCGCCGTCGCGAAGCGCCGGGAACTCGCCATTCCCGCGCGGCCTGGCGTCCAGTGCCTCCAGCAGCCGTTGCAGATCAGCGTTCGACGTCAGCGAACGAACATGTCCCGTGTACCAGTCGAGTGTGAACTCGACACGCCCAAAGGACGGCGGCGCGGGCCTGATCGTGAAGTCTTCGTATCCTCCTTCGTAGACCCGGTGCTCCACCGGACTGCCCGGTGGCTGGCTGCACGCCACCAGCAGCGCCATCACCACGACGGGCCCCGCCAGCGCCACCGTCCACCGCCTCGTGCGGTGTTTAGGGGCCGTCACGGCGCCACCTCCAAGCGCACCTCGTCGATAAGCAGGTAGCCACCGAACTGGGGATCCAATACCGGTCCGATTTCTATGGTCACCTCAAAATGGTCGCCGTAGAGGTCGAGGGGGATGCGTTCGGTGCGCCACCGCGTCCTGCTCACGCTGTTACCTGTGAAGGGGAACTCCAACGACGGATCATCGTAGAAGGTGCCACCGAGCCCGTAGCTGTTCGAATAGCCGAACGAGTCGATGGCAACGAGCGCTTGGTGCATCGGGCAGCAGATGAAGGGAGCGAAACCTCCGGGCTGCTCGATCCACATCTGATACCGAACGACGAGTTCCGGAGCAGCGGAAGCCGACTGTCCGGCTGGTAGGTCGAACTGACGGGTGATGGTCGCGCTGCTGCTGGTCGTGGACCGCAGTCCGATCATGCAGGTGCCGGTTGGCGAACGGGTGGTCCCTTGCCGCCACGTGGTTCTGGCGAAGCCCGTGGACTCCCAGGCGGTCAGCGCATGAATGCAGTCGCCGAACGTTCCTCCGCTGACAGCGGCTTCGGCGTCGACGAGTGGGCCGATGTCCTCGTCGGTGTCGATCTCCTCGCCTGTCGCCAGCAGCCGATGCCGCACGAGCCAAGCAGTCGTCGAGTTCCGTCGATCGGCGGGATCCTGAAGCATCAACGCTGCGACACCTGCCACGAGTGGAGACGCCATAGATGTGCCTCCAGAAACCGTATAATCGTCTCGGTCACCAACTCCGTTTGTGGTCAGGATTGGGATCGCTGGCGCGGCGATGTCGACCCAAGGGTCATTCGCCGCCCCAAAGTTTGAGGCCTTTGGTACCCCCTCACTGCTAATCCATTCCGCGCGCTCATCGTGCTCATCGGTACCTCCGACAGAAATCACGTTCGTATGGTGGGTCCGATCACCGATCGTCTCGCTTCTACCAAACCCCGCCGGATAGGCCCTACCGTCAGTTCCGTCGTTTCCTGCCGCTACGACGACGACGACGCCCTGTCGACTCGCATGCTCAAGTGCCCGCAGCAACCGCCCCGTGCCGCTATTACCAGCGATGCTGATATTGATCACATCGACCCGAGCCTCATCGACCGCCACCATTACCCCCGCTGCAATCTCTCGCGAGGAGTATCCGCAGTCGTCATCCGAAACCCTGATGGAATGAAGCTCTGCGTGCCATGCAGCTCCGGCGATGCCAACTCCGTTGTCAGTTGTAGCAGCTGCCACACCTGCGACGGCCGTCCCATGGGCTTCCCTATCTCCGGCGCAGTTCAGCTGCGGCGCGGTCTCGCCGGTCGTGCGCCAGTGCTCAGCGACGTCGAGGTCTTCGTGGTCGTGATTGATCCCATTGTCAAGAATTCCGATTCGGACAGGGTCGGAGGCTTTCCCGTTGCTCCACATCCATGCCTCGGGTAGCGAGACTCGGTCGAGGTGCCACTGCTCTGAGATGCGTGGGTCGCTGGTGCTGACCGCGGTGGGCTCGTACAGGGCTTCGAGTTCGACGTAGGCGATCGAAGTGGACTGCTGAAGCTGCGCGGCGAGCGTCTCGAGGGCCTCGAAGGTGGCAGCGGGTGGCAGTTGCACCGACCAGGCGTCGTGGAAGTCGAGGCCGACGATCTCGCCGCCGACGGCGGTCACTGCAGCGTCGATGTCGCCGTAGGGTGCACCCTCGGCTCCGTAGGCGGTGACGAAGTCCGCCAACACTTGGTGGCCTTCAGGGGCTGTGAGTACTGGGCCGATGTTGACCTCGGTTGGTGTCACGGGGGCGCTAGCCGGGTACACGGGGAGGGCCACTTCGCCGCTGGTCGGTTGACCATCGACGGTGGCTGTGACCGACAGGCTCTCCACGTTCTCTACGGTGGGGGTCCAGCTGATCGTCGCAGAGTAGATGCCGTCGCCAGCAACACGGTCGCCGTTGGTGCCGTCGTCGACCAGAGTGCTGTGACCGGTCGGTCCATCGAGCACCACACTCCCTGTCAGGTCGCCGCGAACCGCAACCTCGATGAGCACCTCCTGTGGCGACCCGGTGACGACCGCTGCCGGCCTCACCACGGGGTACAGGTCCGTGAAGAAGTGTGCCGGAGGACCGACAGCGGTGCGCACCTCGTGCGGGTCAGCGTCGACCGCTGGTGGAGCGCCAGTCGCGGAGAACGACGCGTCCACCGTGTGATCATCAGCCGGTGACGTCTGGTAGGTGAACGCGCCGACCAGCTCGACAGGTTCGAAGGCGGCAAGGTCCTCTGTGAGGGGGGTCGACCCGCCCGGATCTCCAGCGACGGAGTAGTGAACAACGACGTCTTCCGCTGGCGTCGCTGCACCGAACGTCACCGGGGTCCGAGCGATCATGAGCCCGTCATGGGTGGTCTTCACGGCGATGGCCAGCTGCACGCTTCCCGCCGTCGTCAGCAGATCGATCTCACCCTCGTCGAGGGTCGGTTGGAAACGCACTTCGAGGTTCCCCGGCTGGTCTGGCTCGACCGCGATGCCCTCCCCAGGAAGGAGGTCGGTGGCGCCCACGATCGCTGCGAGGTCGCCCGGGTCGCAACCCTGGACCTGCCCCCCCGGGCAACCGCCGGGGGCTTGCGCACCGTCGGTCGTCAGCCCAGCCGACGTTGGCAAGACCTGGATCACGCCATCAACCTCAGTCTCCAACCACGCCGACGCGGTCTCGACCACCTCACCAACCACATGGGTGGTTGTCAGCTCCACAGCAGCAGCGACATGTGCCCCGACCCCATCCACCACACACGGCCCGATCGGCTCGTTCACCACGCCAACCTCGTAGTGAATCTCGTCACCCTCGGCAGCGTACGCCAAGAGCTCTCCCCCGCCATCGGCTGCATGAGCAGCAACGACGATTCGCGGTTCACAGCCAGACACTGCTGCGGGCGTCACCGAAGAACTGCCCTGCGAGGGGGTGACCAACACCTCCGACACGGACGAGAGGTTCGCTTGCTCCGCGAACAAGTCCATCAGGACCGGCTCGAGACCCTGACCGCTGTGATGTTGCTCCACCGACCACGCACGAATCCGATACGTCGTGTCGAACTCGAGCGCACCTGGCGGCAGGTCAGCCGACACGCCCTGCCCCGGCTCAGCGACACCACTCACCGCGAGATGTCTGAGCACACCGTCGATCGTTTCGACGACGAACAACACGAAGCCGTCCGCCGACGCGTCGTCGTGCTCGTAGGTGGCGGTCAGCGTGGGCGCGCCCGTCGAGACCACGCCGGAAGGCCCCACCGCGGTTGGAGTCAGCGGACCGCCAGGAGCCGGCGGCTCCGCCCACCAGACAACCACGAAGCCACCGAAATCAAACCCTTGCGTTGCCGCCAACTCCCAGCGCGGCCCAACAGACTCATCCTCGGCGGCGAGCACCATCCCCGTGTAGCCCCAGGCCCCAGAAGTCCACTGGCGGAGTGCACCGCCGATCCACCACGAGGCAAACGAACCGGTCAACGTCGGGTCGGTCGTGCAGTCATCGAACCCGAGTCCTCGCAACACCTGCGCACCGAGGACCTGCGACGTCCCGATCTGCTGACCCAGGGGCGGTTGAGAGTCCCACGTCAACCCTTGCGGCAACCAAGCTGCTCCCGGTCGATAGACATTGAGATTCGCCCCAGGATCGGAGGCGCAGCCCGAGATCTCCATCACCTGCCAGCCACCCAGCACCTGCTTGTCGGCCAGGAACTCGATCCACGACGAACCGAGCTCGGCGGGCTCCATCGGCTCCCACAACCCGGCGGCGTGATTGACATAAGCCCGACTGACCGCCTCGGCCTGCGGATCGTACCCGGCCAGCAGCGTCGGCGACGACGAGTGATCCGCTCCATCACCCTCGGTCACATAAGTGTCACCAACCTGTGCGACCACACCCAGCGCCGGATCGACAACCACCGGGTACACCCGATCTGGGTCATCGAGCCATACATCATCAAGGCTCACGTTGAGCACCGTCAGGCCATCGACGGTCATCACCTCATAGGCCACTCCGTCGGAGTAGCCGGCCCCGTTACGGACCCCGCCCGGCGACGAATCAACCATCCACCCGCGCGGCACGACGAACCGTGCTGCCGACACGCCGGCACTCTCCTCTACGAACCAGACATGACCAGCGTCGTCCACCACCGGCTCGACGCCATGCAGATCAAGCATGTACGTGAACTCCCGCTGGCTCTCCGCACTCTCGAGGACCAACGTCTCCTTCACCCCCGTTGCCGATGCCTCGATCGACACATCGACACCGTCGAGCACCTCAGCGAAGCTCACCGTCGCGTCCTCGACAACGCCGTCTACCGGCCGCGCACCAACAAGCCCGTACCCGACCTGCACCCCTCGCTCAGCATCCTCCACCGACGCGAGCAACCCCGAAGCAGACGACGACACCGTCGCCACCGCGCCGCTCCCCTCCACGCGCATCGCCTCTCCAGCGGTTGTACCCTGACCCGCCGCCGCACCACCGGCGCCCACATCAGGGCTAACCACTGTCAGGAACGAGTTGGCGCCATCGACCTGGAACGTCTGTATCTCATCTGTCGACAACTCGGGAACCGCAACCACCTCCGAGCGGGCAAGACCCAGATCGGCGGCTGGATCGTGCCCCCCCTACTGGAGAGATCACCTGTGGACGCCGAGCCTGCTGAACCCACCACCAACACAAGACACACCCCGACCGCACCAACGCGAACCTTCATGACCCCTCCATCGCACAGTCCCCGAAGCCGCAATCCTGCGGCCACTGCTAGCTGCTTGACCATAGCAACTCGCGCAACGGCAACGCTGTGCGGATCAGATCGCGCCCAACCAGCTGGCTGCACGCCACGAGTAACGCCACCACCACGGCCGGCACAGTGAGCGCCGCCACCCGCCTTTCGCTGCCGTACAGCACCACCGACATCCCCGTTCCCCCAGGCGACGCGTCCGCCGACACCCTACCCGCAAGCATGCAGCCGGTACGGTTGGCCACCAACGTGGCGGTGAGTCAGGTGCGTCGTTCCTGCGTCAGCCCGGTGGGCGGACCGTGACCCCGAGCTCAGCCATGCGCGCCTTGGCCTCGGCCACGCTGTGCTCCGCGAAGTGGAAGATGCTGGCCGCCAGCACGGCATCGGCGCCGCCCTTGACCACGCCTTCGGCCAGGTGGTCGAGGGTGCCGACACCGCCCGAGGCAATGACGGGGACGTTGACCCGCTGGCTGACCGCCGAGGTGAGCGGCAGGTCGAAGCCGTCGCGGGTGCCGTCGCGGTCCATGGAGGTGAGCAGCAGCTCGCCGGCGCCCAGGCGGACCGCTTCCTCGGCCCAGGCCACGGCGTCGAGCCCCGTCGGGGTGCGCCCGCCGTGGGTGGTGACCCCGAAGCCACTCGCCGGTGGCGGCCGACCCTCGCTGTCGCCCCGGTCGAAGCGGGCGTCGATGGCCACCACCACGCACTGCGAACCGAACTCCGAGGCCAACTCGGCGATGAGCAGCGGGCGTTCCACGGCTGCGGTGTTGACCGACACCTTGTCAGCCCCGGCACGCAGCAGTCGTCGGGCGTCGTCCACCGTGCGGATGCCGCCGCCGATGGTGAACGGGATGAACACCTGCTCGGCGGTGCGCGTCACCACGTCGACGATGGTCTCCCGGTCGTCCGACGACGCCGTGATGTCGAGGAACACCAACTCGTCGGCCCCTTCGGCGTCATAGCGGGCGGCGAGCTCCACCGGGTCGCCGGCGTCGACGAGGTCGACGAAATTCACGCCCTTGACCACCCGGCCGGCGTCCACGTCGAGACAGGGGATGACACGAGCGGCGCGCATCAGCGCTTCTTCCGCTTCTTCTTCGGCGCCCCGCCGGTGCGTCGGCTCGGCCGGGGCGCGTCGCGGCCGTCGCTGGTCGGCTTCGGTTGCGGGCCACCGGACGCACCACGGGTGGAGAGGGCTTCGATGAGATCCACTGGTGATCCCTGCTCCGCGATCGTCGCCCGGTCGGCCAGCAGCCGATCCCGAGTGGGGGCCATCAGGTTGAGGCTCAGTGCGCACAGGCCCATGCCCACGGCCAGGGGCACGACGCTGAGCGAGAACAGCCCGCCGAGGATGGCCCACGGCAGGATGATGGCCGCCAGCGCACACCGGCGCAGGAAACGCTTGTAGTAGCTGGCCACCACGGTGAGGGTGTCGTCCCCGGCGATGGTGCGCGTGCCCGTGCGCCACTGTGCGAACAGCGCCATGCCGGCAATGGCGGCCACGCCCAGGGTGGCGCCGAGGGGCGACACCGGGGTGGTGGCATCGCCGCCGGCCACCAGCAGGAACACGCCGAGCACGCCCACCACCACGACCAGCAGGCAGAACGACAGGAACACGCTGCGCAGGGCCACCACCAGGTCGCGTTGGTTGCGGGCCCGGCGCATGGCGAACTGGGGCAGGATCAGCGCCGGCCCGGCCTGCCACGCCGGGCGCCACCCCGGGTCGGCTCTCGGCTCACCCAGCTCAGCCACGTTCGACCACCTCGAGTACCTCGATCGCTTCCGTCAACGAGAACGCATCTTCGTAGAGCGCCCGACCGACGATGGCACCGGCCAGGCGACGTCCGTCGACGTCGAGCGCGGCCAGGGCCCGCAGGTCGTCGAGCGTACCGACGCCACCCGATGCCACCACGTCGACGCTGGTGGTGGCCAGCACCGCGGCCAGACCGTCGAGGTCGGGCCCGGCCAGGGTGCCGTCGCGGCCGATGTCGGTGACCACGAGCGCCGCCACTCCGGCGTCGTCGAAGCTGCGGGCCACATCCAGTAGCGACTGGCCCGATCCGGCCGTCCAGCCCCGCACCGCCACCTCGCCGGCGCGGGCGTCGAGGCCCACCGCCACCGGATGGGAGCTGGCCAGGCGACGCACCAGGGCGGGATCCTCCAACGCGGCGGTGCCGAGCACCACCCGGGCCACCCCCGCAGCGA
Source organism: Acidimicrobiia bacterium (assembly GCA_020832495.1). Classification (GTDB taxonomy): domain Bacteria; phylum Actinomycetota; class Acidimicrobiia; order Acidimicrobiales; family Acidimicrobilacustridaceae; genus JAFIEP01. Next base: position 119,852 of record JAFIEP010000062.1, read on the forward strand.
ACAACGCTTCGGCCGCCTCGACCGACCGCACGCCGCCGCCCACCTGCACGGGCACGTCCACCGCAGCGGCGATCTCGCCGATGACCGAGCGGTTGCGGGGTTCGCCGGTGCGGGCGGCGTCGAGGTCGACCACGTGGATCCACCCGGCGCCGGCCGCCGCGAACCCTCGGGCCTGGCCCACCGGGTCATCGCCGTAGACGGTGTCGCGGTCATAATCGCCCTGGTAGAGGCGCACGCAGTTGCCGTCGAGCAGGTCGATAGCCGGATAGAGGAGCATCACGACGATCCTGCGTGCTGGCGGGCGCACTGCTCGACGAAGCGGCCGAGGATGGCCAGGCCCATTCCGGCGGACTTCTCTGGGTGGAACTGGGTGGCCCAGAGGTTCTGGCGCTCCACGGCCGCCACCACGTCGGTGCCGTAGTCGCAGGTGGCCACCGTGTCAGGACCGGGGACCGCCGCGTAGGAGTGGACGAAGTAGACCCACACCGGGTCGTCGAGGCCGTCGAGCATCTGGCTGGGTGCGTCGGTGCGGCGCAGCACGTTCCACTGCATCTGTGGGCGCTTCACCGACGGCGGCAACAGCCGCACGGTGCCCGGGAGCACACCGAGACCGGCAATGGCCGGCGCTTCCTCGGAACGTTCGTAGAGCAGTTGCATGCCCACGCAGATGCCGAGGAACGGCCGACCCGACATCGCCGTGTCGCGGGCGAGTTCGGCCAAGCCGCTGTGGTGCAGCGCCTCGACACATCGCCCGAACGCCCCCACGCCGGGGAGCACCACGCCCGCAGCGTCGGCGATGAGGCCGGGGTCGGAGGTGAGCCGGGCATCGGCTCCGACCCGTTGCAGGGCCTTCTCGGCCGAGCGCAGGTTGCCGATGCCGTAGTCGAGCACGGCCACGAGGGGCCGGTCGCCGCCCTCGCTCGTCCCCCCGGCGGCGTCGGCGCCCTCGGCGGCCGTCGACATCAGAGGCTGCCCTTGGTGGAGGGCACGCCGCCGCCTTCGACGCGCACCGCGGCGCGCAGCGCCCGGGCCACGCCCTTGAAGCTGGCTTCGATGAGGTGGTGGGTGTTGCGGCCCCGCACCGACACCAGGTGCAAGGTCATGCCGGCCGAGGTGATGAAGGCCCGCCAGAACTCCTCGCAGAGCTGCGGGTCGAACGGCGGGTCGCCCAGGATCTTCTCGCCGGGGAAGTCGACCTCGTAGTGCAGGTACGGCCGGCCCGACAGGTCGAGGGCCACGTCGACCAGTGCCTCGTCGAGCGGGACCTGCACCGAGGCGAAGCGTTGCACCCCGGCCTTGTCCCCCAGCGCCTCGGCGAAGGCGGCGCCGAGCAGGATGCCGGTGTCCTCCACCGTGTGGTGGGCGTCGATCTCCACGTCGCCCTTGGCCGACACGCTGAGGTCGAACCCGCCGTGGCGCCCGAGTTGGTCGAGCATGTGGGAGAAGAACGGGACGTCGGTGGTGACGTCGGTGGTGCCGGAGCCGTCGAGGTCGATGGTGATGGCGATGTCGGTCTCGGCGGTGGTGCGGGTGCGGGTGGCGCTGCGGGTCATGTCAGAACGTCCTCAAGTGCGGCGAGGAAGGCGTCGTCCTCGTCGGGAGTGCCGATGGTGACACGCAGACACCCTTCGAGGCGAGGCCACGACGAGCAGTCACGCACCAGCACGGAGCGGTCGAGCAGTCCCTGCCAGACGGTGCGGCCCCACTCGGCGTCGCCGACGGAGCCGTCGGGACGGTGTGGGCGGAACAGCACGAAGTTGGCACCCGACGGCCACTGCTCGACGGGCAGCCCGCCGAGGGCGGCCACCAGGCGTTCCCGTTCGGCCACTAGGCGCTCGACTCGCTCGTCCATGGCCTCGCGGTGGCGCAGCGCCAACTCGCCGGCCCGTTGCTTGACGGCGTCGAGGTGGTAGGGCAGCACCACCTTGTGCAGGTCGTCCACCGCCCAGGTGGGCCCCACCAGGTAGCCGAGACGCGCAGCGGCCATCGACCACGTCTTCGAGAAGGTGCGGGTCACCACCAGCGGCCGGTCCTCGTCGAGCAACTCCAGCGCCGAGGCGGGGGCGAACTGGCCGTAGGCCTCGTCCACCACCAGCAGGCAGCCGATGTCCTCGCACCGGCGTAGCACCTCGGCCACCACGTCGGGTGGGTCGACCACGCCGGTGGGGTTGTTGGGCGAGCACAGGAAAGCCACCGACGGACGGCCTTCGTCGAGGACGCGGGCCACCTCGTCGAGCGACAGGGAGAAGTCCGCAGCCCGTTCGCCTTCGGCCACGGCGGTCTGGGTGATGCGGGCGATGTGGCTGTGGAGCGCATAGGTGGGTTCCCACACCGCCGCGGTGCGCCCAGCGCCGCCGTAGGTAAGCAGCAGCGTCTGCAGGACCTCATTGGACCCGTTGGCGCAGAACACCTGCTCGGCCGGAACGCCGTGCAGCGCGCCGACGGCGGTCCGCAGGGCGGTGGCCGACCGATCGGGGTAGCGGTGCCAGGCCACCGAGTGCACGCCGTCGGTGGCCAGCGCCTCGGTGAACGCCGTCGGTGGTGCCTCGGGGGCCTCGTTGGTGTTGAGCCGGACGTCGACGTCCACCTGCGGTGAGTGGTAGCCGTCCATGAGGGCGACGTCGTCGCGTGGGCTCACCTTCATGGCGTACTGCCCTCCACTGCGGCGCGCCGCAGCCGCACCGAGGAGGCGTGTGCGTCGAATCCCTCGGCCGCCGCCAGCGTCTCCACCGCGTCGGCGAACCGTTCGAAGCCGTCGGGAGCGACGGTCACCACGTGCACCGCCTTGGTGAAGTCGTCGACGCCGAGCGCCCCACCGAAACGGGCGGAGCCGTGGGTGGGCAACACATGGGACGGCCCAGCCAGGTAGTCACCGAACGAGGCCGGCGACAGCGGCCCGCAGAACACGGCGCCGGCGTGGCGCACGAGCGGCACCAACTTCTCGGGCTCGGCGCACATGAGTTGCAGGTGTTCGGGGGCGATGAGGTTGGCCACCGCCATGGCCTGCTCGGGTCCGTCCACCAGCCCGACCCAGCCGTTGCCGGCCAGGGTGGCTTCGATCTCGGCCCGTCGGGGCGCAACCGCGGTGAGCCGGTCGATCTCGGCGTCGACGGCGGCCACGGTGTCCTCGGACCAGGTGAGCAGCCACGACAGCCCGTCGGGGCCGTGTTCGGCCTGCACCATCAGGTCGATGGCCGCGTACGTGGCGGGCGTGGTGTCGTCGGCCACCACCACGATCTCCGACGGTCCGGCGAAGGCAGCGGCCACCCCAACGTCGCCGGCCACCTCCCGTTTGGCCACGGCCACGAAGATGTTGCCCGGCCCGGCGATGACGTCGACCGCAGCGACCGACTCGGTGCCATAGGCCATGGCGGCAATGGCCTGCGCGCCGCCCACGGCGTACACCTCGTCGACACCGGCAATGGCGGCGGCGGCCAGGGTCACGTCGGCCACCGCACCCGTGGCCCGGTCGGGCGGGACGCACAAGGCGATCTGCCCGACGCCGGCCACCCGGGCCGGGATGGCGGTCATGAGCACCGTGGATGGGTAGGCCGCCCGCCCGCCGGGCACATAGAGCCCGGCCCGGTCGACGGGCACCGAGCGGCCGGCAACCGTGAGTCCCTCGTGTTCCCAGGTGTGGTCGGGACGGACCTGGGTGCGGTGGAAGGCCTCGATGTTGCCCGCTGCCGTTTCGAGAGCGGCCCGCAGTTCGGGGGCGATGCGCTCCAGCGCAGCGGCCAGGGCGGCCGGCGGCACGGCGATCGAGTCAAGGCGCACCCCGTCGAAGCGTTCGGTGAGTTCCACGAGGGCGGTGTCGCCGCGGAGGCGGACATCGGCGATGAGGTCACGCACGGCCTCGACCGGTTCGTCGCCGCGGCTCTCGGGTCGGGGGAGCAGCGAGGCGAGGTCGGACGCGCCGCGCAGGTCGATGCGGTTCAGGGCCACGGACCGCACGCTACCGCTCTCGCCTGGCCAGTCCCGCACCGATTGCCGGCCCACCGTGTGTTCGGAGCGGGTGTGGCGCCGCGTCGAGGTCACACCGCTGTCTGTGGCGCGCCACACTGGGACGGTGTCCACCGAAGCAGCAGAGCTGAGCTCGTTGACCACCGACGTCACCGACGTCCTCGACCGG
>JAFIEP010000020.1 GCA_020832495.1 Acidimicrobiia bacterium
GGGCGCCAACCATGTCACGCCGGGTTGCCTGCCCGGGTGGTGGTCGTCGCTCTACCCGCGGGTGGGGGGGGGCGACGACCTCACTCGCCGATGTCGTCGTCGCTCATTCGTTCCATCTCGCGCTGGACCTCGGCCTCACCAATGGGCTTGGACCCGCCGTAGACGCCCCAGGCGTGCATGACCACCCCGAAGCCCCAGAACACGATGGAGAAGATCGGCCAGAAGAAGTCGGCGCCGGTGAAGGCCCAGATGGCCACCAGCAGCGTGTTGACCGCCACGTAAACGAACAGGTGGTTGCGAACGTCCCGCTTGGCCTTCAGCCGTTTGATCGCCGCCTTACGCTTCTTGTCGGCGTCCCTGCGCCCTCCTCAGGTCCCCGGATCCCGAGGCTCCGCCGCCTCGCCACCCGGTGCCGGGATCCGTTGGGATGACCACGGTCGCGTGGCCTACACTTTCGCTTCGCGCCTCCTCGGCGCTCTGCGCTCGTAGCTCAATTGGATAGAGCATCTGACTACGGATCAGAAGGTTGGGGGTTCGAGTCCCTCCGAGCGCGCTGAAGTTCCAGCTCAGGGCGGTGCGGCCCGACGGATCCTCCCCTCGGCCGCTCCGCCCGCAGTCACCTGTCGTCGACGAGTAGCTCGACTGGGCCGCCGTCGGGATACGTGACGACGATGTGCATCTCACCGCCGGTGGCGGTGACGAAGCGCTTGAGGGTGGACAGGAGCATGTCGCTGCGGTGCTCGAGGCGGGAGACCTCGGACTGGTCCATGTCGAGCAGCTCGGCCACTGTGGACTGGGTGAGCGCTCGGGCTTCGCGGAGCCGGCGAAGGGTGGCCTGGCGGCTGTTGATCTCAGCCAGGACGGCGTCGTAGCGAGCCTTGGCACGCGGCTTGGTCCCGAGCAGCGCCTTGAACCGCTCATGAGCGTTGCCGGGCTGAGCCCAGTCCTGGTCGCTGATCGTGGTGTCGGCGGCCTTGGCGGTATCGGTGGGAATGGTGCGGTTGGTCATCGGTTCCCTCGCTTCACGATGGGAGTGGTGTCGGAGTACTGGCGTGCGTAGTGATCGAGTCGGGCTTCGGCCTCGGTGCGGTTCGCCGGGTACCAGTTGTTGCCCAGGGCGGTCGTGTCGCCGCCTGCCTCCGAGGGCGATCGACACGCTCAGCAGCGGTCCGTAGGCCCACCACATCACTCGACGAACCCACGTCTGGGTGCTGGAGAGCTGTTGCCCGCCGTCCACCGACCGACGGCTACGAAAGTCCTCACATACAGACCGACGCGATCAGCGACCGATGGAACTCGCCGTCCCGTTCGGCTGGCAGATCTCGCCGTCGGCGAACTCCTTCCGGATGCAGTCAGACAAGTAGGCGGCCCGCTCCCCGGTCAGGCTGGTCCGGACGGAAACCTGTGGTTCACCAACCGGGGGAACGATTGGATCGGGCGGGTGGTCCCCCCGACACCAGAGCCGGGTGCGCCGTCGGCAGTGGTCGGCACGCCGGGCGACGCGCAGGTGTCGGTCGAGTGGATGGCCGACAACGGCATCTCCGAGGGCTTCGACGACGGGACGTGCCGCCCGACCGTGGCGGTGTCACGCCAAGCCATGTCGGCGTTCCTGTACCGCTTCGACACCGAGCTCTGACCCACTCCGACGGCATCCGGGGTTGAACACCCGGGGTGTCGTGGCGGCCCGGGCACCAGAAGGCCGGCCCGATCGCGTTCTCGCCGACGCCGTGCCGCTCGGAGGATGCGGGCCTGCACGACGTCGTCGCCCAGAGATAGCGAAAGCGGACTTTTCACCAGTCCGGGTCTAAGTAAAGCCAACGCCTATCTGCTTTAGTTACGCTGGCCGAGAGCACGTCTGCCTTCATTGGAGCCCCGGTGCGACCACACGCCTTCACATCCAACGCCCGTGGCGAGGTACGCAAGACCGAGACCGGGTTCTGGGCGTTCTTCCCCTCGGATGTACCTCGGCGCGTGCCGCTGTCCGACGAGGTCGTCAAGCTCCTCGACGAGGCGACCGGCGCGGTGCACCGCCTCGGGGGCGTGGGGCGACTCGTCCCCAACCCGCACCTGCTCATCGGTCCCCACCTCCGCCTCGAGGCCGTGCTCAGCTCGCGGATCGAGGGCACCAAGACCGATGTCGGCCAGCTCCTCCTGTTCGAGGTCGGCCAAGTCCCTTCACGCGACGCCGCAGACGACGCCACCGAGGTGAACAACTACGTCCTGGCGATGGAGCACGGACTCGAACGCATTCGAGGCGGCTTCCCCATCTCCGTCCGACTCCTCCGAGAGATGCACGAGCGACTCCTCGAGGGAGTCCGGGGACAGAACCGCCGCCCGGGCGAGCTGCGGTCGAGCCCGGTGTGGATCGGTGGCAGCACCCTCGAGGACGCAGTGTTCGTCCCTCCACCGCCTGACGAGATGCGCCAGGCGCTGGGCGACCTCGAGCGGTTCCTCCACGAGAGCGACCTGCCGCTGCTCATCCAGCTCGCCCTGGCCCACTACCAGTTCGAGGTCATCCACCCGTTCCTCGACGGCAACGGCCGGATCGGACGGCTGCTGATCCCGCTGATGCTCGTTCTGCGAGAAGCGCTCCCACAGCCGCTCCTGTACCTCTCCGCCTACTTCGAACACCACCGCAGCGAGTACTACGACCACCTGCTGATCACGAGTCAGAGCGGCGACCTCATGCCGTGGCTCGCATTCTTCCTGCGAGGTGTCCGACAACAGGCACGCGACTCCGAGGAGCGAACCGTCCGGCTCGTTGAGCTGCAGCACCAGCTCCGCAACGAGCTGCTCGATGAAGGTCGCCCCAACTCGGTGATCCGGCTGGCCGAGCAGCTCTTCGCTTCCCCGGTCGTCACCGCTGCTCGAGTCGAGGCAGCGATCGGCGTCACCCGACCTACCGCTCAGGCAGCGATCGACGCGCTCGTCGAACGCGGCGACCTGCTCGAGGTGACCGGCCGGCAGCGACGTCGCATCTACGAAGCGCCCCGGATCTTCCAGGCGGTGTACGGCTCCGTCGACGGCGGGGACCGGTGACCCGGTGGCCGGATCCCAGCGACGCATGCTCGTCTGGGACGGCCACGACCGGTGCCGATCCGATCGGATGGTTCTCGCGACGGTCAGTCGAACTGAAGCTCCTGGCGTCGACTTCGTCGACGACGGTGGCGGTGCGGGTGAACCCCCAGTCGACGAGCCTCCCAGTGGGGCCTTCGGGATTGCTCCCGCCCCCGATCGCCCAGGCACGGATGATCCATGTGGCATCCCAGGGTGGGTCGAACCGATGGTGCGAACGGGACCGGCGCCTCGGCTGCATCGCAGGCCCTGGATGGGAGAGCTGCTCTCGACCCCGGCTACCCGCCCGTCGGACACCCGCTGCCGAGCTCGGGGAGCGCGAAGTCGGACCCGAAGAAGAAGCTCGGGTTCGGAGTGAGCACGCCCTGCGAACCGTCGACGTCCAGGCCGTACAGCCGCAACGGGCCAGTGGCCGCGTGGTCGCCGGGGGCCTCGAACGTCTGCACCACCACACCCTCGGCCCCGCAGGTGACCGTCGCTCCGTCTCCGACCACAACGACGAGATCGCCACCGTCCTCATCGACGACGTCGAGGTAGTCCTCGCCGTTGCTCGAGATCGCCAAGCGGATCTCCTGGTTCACCAAGATCATCACGTCGGGTTCACCGTCTCCGTCCAGGTCGGGATACCACAGCTCGTCAGCTCCCTCGAAGCGGAGCGGGACATGGCCAGACGTCTGCGATGTCTCCGCCGTCTGCGACGCCTGCGACGCCTGCGACGCCTGCGACGTAGCGCACGAAACCATCGACAACAAGGCCACACCGAGGGCCAGATGAGGGCCCAGCCAATGATGTGATCGAATCTCCATTCCCACTGATGCTGCCCCTCTGGGAGAAGTTCCGCAACGATTCATCGCTCCACCGATCGGCCCACCGACCCACCCACCCCGTGCCTTGTCGGACCGGCGGAGGGTCAGCAATTGCGCTGGGCCAGCAGCCTGCGTGGCGAGCTACTCCGCTGGGTGATCGGGCAGCGAGTCGAAGAACGGCGGCCATCTGGTTCCGTCCGAGGCGCCGCCGGTGGCGATGGCGAGCACCTCGTTGCGTTCGGCATCGATGACCACGATGCCCCAGTGGTCGACTCCTTCCCCCACACCGTCGCGTGGGAGCGCGTTGCCGCCACCGGCCACCACCCAGACGGTGGTGGCGTCGTCGACGTCGTGGGGGTTCGGAAGCGCCGCAGCCTCGGCCACGTCGGCCCAGCTCATCCGCTTCGCCTCGGCGCTCTGAGGATCGACGTCGACGGCGGAGGTCATCCTGTGCACCCGTACGAGTGCTTCGTCGCGGGTGAGCTCACGTCGTGTCTGACGCGGACCGTACTCAGCGACCCCCTGGTCGAAGGATTCGGCGATCGCCAGTGTGTCGCGCTCCGAGAGCCCCTCGGTGACCACGATCGCCTCGCCGTTGTCGTCCTGCACCCAGTACGACTCGTAGCGCGACGACGCCGGCGTCGGCCCGTCGGCCGAGTGGACGAACCTCGCCGGCTTCCCGTTGACGGTCGCGGCTCTGCCCGGCCGCTCGGCATCGCCCACTCCGGTCGTCGCCAGTTCGATACGCGTCAGCACCACCCGGGGGAGGTGCTGGGCGGCCTCCTGCGTGTCCGGATCCCGGTCCCACTCCTCGGGGATCGGTCGGGGACCGAGACGCCACTCGTCGCTCATCACCTGGGCATCGAGGACATCGCACATCGTTCGAGAGGTCCACCACTCGAACCCCGAGGGCATCTCGACCCACGGAAAGAAGCGGTCGTCGACGTCATCGATGTCTCGGTGCTCGCACAGCGGGCCGGACCACAACGGCGCCGCCGGCGGGCCCGTCGCCGGCACCGAGGTCGACGAGGGTTGCGTCGTCGGACCGGCGACCTCGACACGTTCACCCTCCGACTCGCCTGTCGACGCGACGACGAGCGACCCGACGACAGCCAGCGTCACCACTGTCACAGCGATGGCCACGAGCCGCGCTCGACTCGGCTGCCGTAGTGGGCGGGCGGCCGACTCGGGTTCCCCCGTCGCCACCGCCGGCCACGATTCGTGCACCCACGTGGCATAGGAACGGACCTGCTCCTCAACGCTCGGCATCGACGTCCACCTCCAGTTCCGTGCGAAGCCGCTCGAGGGCTCGCGCCCGGTGGGTGCGAATGCTCGACGCGGTCCAGGATCACTTGAGGAGGGGCGACCTCCACGACGGTCTTGTGTACGACGCTGTTCAAGTCCGGCCGATCGAGATCGGTGAGGCGGTCAAGGGCATCGATGCTGACCTCGTGAACGCAGCGCCAGACGTGCCCTGGCGAGAGATCGCTCGCATGCGAGATCACCTCGCGCACCGCTACTTCGACACCGACCACGCCATCGTCCAGGACGTCGTCGACAACGACCTCGACCCGCTTCTCGGCGCCGTCCACTCGCTGATCGAGCGGACCCAGGAGGCCGACGAGGCTTGACCGGAGCCTGCCGCGTACTGGCACTTCTGCCCTCGCCTACGTCGGTCCGTCGCTTGGTGTCGTGCTCCAGCGCCACGCCTCGGATTCCGCCAGTGGCACGCCGCAGCGCGGGCAGTAGGGCTCGGCTTCTACGGGCTGGTGGTCACAGGTGTTGCGCGCCAGAGCCGTCCGCACGGCCCCCACGGCGACCCGAAGCGCGCCCGCAGGCGAGAACGCACCGTCGTCGTCGAGCTCGCAGGCATCCCCAGCGGCGACATCGATAGATGCTTCCGTCGGCTCAGTGGCCCACGGATCCGCGCCCGGGTCGTCATCAGGAGCGATCGTCACCCGGTACGAGCCGTGGCGCTCGCGCAGGTAGAACCCACGACCGTCGCAGACCCCGACGATGACGAATGGCGCTGCCCCCACCTCGATCCGGGCATCCACACCGAGCGCAACTGCCGTGGCATCGAACCGCTCCTGGCGCTCACCGTGGGCGCGCTCCTCATCGGCGCCGTGCTCGGCCAACGCTGACCATGCTGCAAGGAACGACGTGCGGCGAGCCGACCGCTCCGCCTCGGATTCCTGACACGGACACGCTCGTCCGCCGTCGTGGTGCCCGACATCAGCGGGGCGCGGGTGACAACCACAGCGGCAGTCGACCGCCGCGTTCACGTCGCGCAGCGGTGGTCCGGCGAGGATGGCCGCCCGCCGCGCCGGACGGGCAGCGGCGCGTGCTGCCTCGGCCTCGGCTCGCCGACGCTCGAACGCGGCACGCGACTCGGCCAGCTCCTCGTCGGAGGGCGGCACGAATCGGCGGACGATCGGCGGATGGACGGACATGCCACGGAGCCTCTCAACCCGCCGACGCAGGCGCCAACGAGTTCCTGGTGTGAGTGCCCGGCAATCCTCGGGCCCGGCAGCTCCGCGCGGCGCCCGGGTGCTCCCGACGAGGAGAACCTCAGCAACCGGGAACGACCTGCGCTACCATCTCATCATGACGCAACGAATGAGTAGCGTTGAATCCCACTTCTGGCCCGTCGGCTCCGAGCGCGTCCGACGCAAGGGCGACCACGCTCTCGACCGCCTGCACGCGGTTGCAGGCCGGGGCGGCAGCGACGCCACGATTGTCGTCGCGCTCCTCGAATCAGCAGCAGATGCAGCAGAGAGCCACGGAGCAATCAGTGCACTCCCATCGGCTGAGCTGCACCAGTGGCGCGCGGTGGGAGCGACCTTCGACAAGCGGTCGAGAGCCCGCAACGACGAGCGTCTGGTCGACGCATTCGGCTCGCTCCTCGGTCGGTCGGTGATCGGGGATGCGGCCATGGCGGAGGTTCTGGCGGTCGACAAGAGCCGGGTGTCCCAGCGGGTCGCCGACCGGAGCTTGTACGCCTTCACCGCCGGAGACGAGCGCGGCTTCCCGAGGTGGCAGATCTTCGAGGGCAAGGCACTGCCCGGTCTGAAGCTCGTGCTCCGATCGCTCGACCCGGAGCTGCATCCGCTGTCGGTGGACCACTGGTTCACCACCGAGAACCTCGACCTCGAGATCGACGGCACACCGGTCAGCCCGGCCACGTGGCTCGCCACCGGCGGTGACGCGCACAACGCTGCGAACCTCGCTGCCGATCTGTGAGCGAACGCCTCCTGCGCCCTGACGCTGGCCGCATTCGCGACACCGCCCCTGGTGCACACGACCTCGCCAAGCTCCCCGCCGGAGCGACGCTCGTTCGTGTGCACCCCCTCGGTGGTGTCCATCCGAGCGCATGGAACGAACTTCGCTCGTTCGGGCCGACCAAGAGCCGCTTTGACCACCAACCTCCGCCACGAAGGAACCATCCGAGACGACGGATCGGCTACCTCACCACCGGGCCGACCGCGTTCGTCGCCGCGCTCGCCGAGCACTTCCAAGACGACAGCGGAAGGGTCGGACCGTTCGACCTGGCCATCGGGCTGCCGACCATCACCCTGTTCGAAACCGCCGAAGACCTGACCTTGCTGGATCTGGACGCCGGGTGGGTGACCCGAGCCGGCGGCAACCAGGCGATCCGCAGCGGACCCCGCGGCGTCTGTCGCGACTGGGCACGAGCGATCTACCGGCACCACACCACCCTGCATGGCCTCGCGTTCGGCTCGTCGGTGTGGGGGCCGGGTCGGTGCATCGTGATGTGGGAGCGAGCCACGGGAGTTTTCCCTGCGGCTCCGACGGCGACACGGCGGCTCGACGATCCCGCACTGGCACCCGCGGTCATGAACGCAGCGCTGACGCTCGGGACCTACGTGCTGTAGAACGACGCCCCGAGGGTGGGTGGCTGGCGCTCTCCCCACGCTCACGCCTGCGGGTACGGTGAGGCGTCGCAGGTCGGAACTTGGAGTCGCATGCGCACGGTGGGTCGAGTACACGATGGCGAGTCACGGGGTGGGCACCGGCGCCAGCCGCCGCACGTGGGTCTGCCCCGGGCCCGGCGGTCGAGGCGGGCGGCAGCGTCGGTGGTGGTCGCTGCCTTGCTGGCCACCCTGCTGGCCGTGGTCCCGGGTGCTGGCGGGGCCACCGAACCCGACGCCGAGATCGCCATGTTCCACGGCGGCATCGTCGGCCCGATCGGTATCACGGCCGGGCCGGACGGGAACCTGTGGTTCACCGACGTGCACGGTCCGTCGATCGGACGCATCACCCCGGAAGGGCACCTGGCGGCATTCGTCCACCACGACCTCCGCAATCCGCGGGGTATCACCGCCGGCCCGGACGGGAACCTCTGGTTCACCGACGAAGGTGCGCCCCTCATCGGACACATCACCACCGACGGCGACATCACCACCTTCACCAACGACGACATCGGCGAGCCGGCCGCCATCACCGCCGGACCCGACGGCAGGCTGTGGTTCACGAACGGCTCGACCTCGATTGGACGGATCACCACCGACGGCGACATCACCACCTTCACCGACGACGACATCGGCCACGGCGAAACCATCACGGCGGGGCCTGATGGCGCCCTGTGGTTCGCCGGCGCCGCGGGCACGGTCGGTCGGATGACGACCGGTGGTGAGGTCACCACGTTCCCCGTCGACAACGCCAGCGGACTCGGGGAGATCACGGCAGGACCCGACGGCAACATGTGGTTCACCACCTGGGGGCCTTCGACCATCAGACGGTTGACGCCCGGCGGCGACGTCACCACCTTCACCGACGGCAGCCTGAAGAGTCTCTGGGGCATCACCGCCGGACCCGACGACGACCTGTGGTTCACCAACGACTGGCGCTCCATCGGGCGCATCACCACCGACGGCGAGGTCACCACCTTCACCGACGACGACATCGGCGAGCCAGCGGCCATCACGGCGGGGCCTGACGGCAACGTGTGGTTCACCGACGTCGACCGCTACCCCTACCTCGACGGCGGCGGCGTCGGACGGATCACCCCCGACGGCGAGGTCACCGTCCACACCGGCATCTCCCACCCGTGGGACATCGCTGCGGGACCCGACGGCAACATGTGGTTCACCAACACCGGCCCGTCGTCGATCGGGCGGATCACCCCCGACGGCACGGTCACCACCTTCCGCGACGACGCCATCGTCTGGCCGCTCAGGATCACGGGCGGGCCCGACGGCAACGTGTGGTTCACCGACCCCGACGCCCGGGCGATCGGGCGCATCACGCCCGCCGGAGAGGTGACCAGCTACCCGCACGAGGGGATCCACGGCGAGGTGTGGGCCATCACCGACGGCCCCGACGGCAACGTCTGGTTCGTGAACGGAACGGGCTCGATCGCTCGCGTCACCACCGAGGGCGCCTTCACCTTCTTCGCCGACGAACGCATCGACTACCCCACAGGCATCACCGCCGGGCCCGACGGCAACGTGTGGTTCGCCAACTCCAGCAATGACCACCCGATCGGCCGGATCGCCACCGACGGTCACCTCACCTTCTTCGACCACGAGGACGTCAGAGGTCCCGAGGCCATCACCGCCGGTCCCGACGGTGCGCTGTGGTTCCTCAACGGCGGCAACTCCATCGGGCGGATCACCACCGACGGGGCCGTCACCGTTTTCCGCGACGACGACCTCGGTCCGTGGGGGCTCAATGGGCTGGCGTTCGGCGACGACGGCAACCTCTGGTTCACCAGAGCGAGCGGCTCGGTCGGTCGGATGACCACCGACGGCGAGGTGACGCTGTTCACACACCCCGGGATCGTGGACGGGATGGGCATCGCCGCCGGTGCCGACGGGACGGTGTGGTTCGTCAACTGGGGCTCACATGCCGTGGGGCGCATCAGCTTCCCGTCGCCGGCCCCGCCCAGCGAGTGCGGCCCGACCGAACCCGGACCGTTCATCGATGTCGGCGGTGAGCACCCGTTCTGCGGCGAGGTCGAGTGGCTGGCCGCTTCGGGGATCACCACCGGCTTCGACGACGGCACCTTCCGCCCCACCGTGGCCGTGTCCCGCCAGGCCATGGCCGCGTTCCTGTGGCGCTTCGCCGGCGAACCCGACGTCCCGGGCGGCCCACCAGCCTTCGCCGACGTCGACCCGGCCCACCCCTTCTTCACACCCATCCAATGGATGGCCTACACCGACCTCTCCACCGGCACCCCACAACCCGACGGCCCACCCACCTACAAACCCACCGACGCCGTCTCCCGCCAGGCCATGGCGGCGTTCCTCCACCGTTTCGCTGACGATCCTGACGTGACGCTCGGCGATCCGTTCTTCGCTGACGTGAGCGAGTCGCATCCGTTCTTCGAGGCCATCCAGTGGATGGCCGACAGCGGACTGTCGACCGGCACCGCTCAGCCCGGCGGCGACCCCGCCTACCTGCCGGTGAACCCGGTGTCGCGCCAAGCGATGGCCGCGTTCCTGCAGCGCTTCGACGAGAGCATCGGCGTGCCGACGAGCTAGCGGGGTGACAGCGTCCGGAACCTCAACGTCGTCGGGCTCAGGTCAGCGCACGGCCGACCAGCCCGTGTCGTCGTGGCGCAGCTCGACCTGCGCGTCGGTGCCGACCAGGTACGCCGTCGTGGCAGTCGGGCTGCACGCCGTGACGTAGAAGGGGAAGCCCGTCGCCGTGTCCGACCCGCCGAGCGGGTGCTCGGCCACCACGACGTCGGCGACCTCGGTCGAGAAGCAGTGTGACCCCAGATCGAGATGCTCCCATTCCGGGGGAACCTCCGATCTGGGAAAAGCGGTGGTCCGCTCGCCTGGCTGCACCTTCCCCACCACGATGTGACTCTCCACCCGAGGGATCGACCGCTCGCCGACCGAGCCTCCCTGGGTGGCCACCACGTAGTAGTCACCATCGACCTTCCACAGCGCAGGCAGTTGGGCGAAGCCGCAGAACTCCCGATCGACGGTGCCGACCGTGAGATGTGCACAGGTCTGGTTGCTTCCGTCCTCGGCACGAGCGACGGTCGATGGAAAGCTCGACCACTCACCCTCGCCTGGCCTAGCTGGCCCATCCGAAGGACCACCCACCTCGAGCAGGTAGAGCTTGGGCCGTGCCGCTCCGCTCTCGAAGAGGACCACCGCCCCATCGGTCTCGACCGGTCGCAGGAGGCCCGAGGTCGAGGGAACGGCTGGCAACTCCTCGAAGGTCAGCTCCGGCTCGTCGAACCGCAGGACCCTGCCGTCGCAGCCGACCACCACCACGGGAACGCCCTCGTCGCCGGCGATGCCGTGCAGGCAGCGCATCGGAGGGAGCGAAGAAGGCGGCAGCGGTGCCTCCCAGATGATGCGTCCCTCGGGGTCGGTGCGGGAGATCGTGAGGTCGTTGCCGCCGGAGGGGAACTCGCCGCGGATCGAATACAGCGAGTCGCCGAGAGCAGTCACGATCTGCGCGTCGTCGGGAGGGCGCTGGTTCGTGGGCTGCCATTGGTTCGATCCGCTCGGCAGTTCGAGTGCCTGATCCGCCACATGGAGCACAACTCGGTCGTCGAGCGGCCACTCGCTGCCGCTCCCCACGGCCTGATCGCCCAGCGGGTTCGGCAGCACTCGCCAGGTATCGGTGTCGGGGTGGTAGGCAGCAACATCGCTGAGCCACCGACTGCTCGGCACCCCCGGCGGCATGCTGTCCTCCATGGGCTCACCGTCGGACCGTGCGCCCCCGGCCAGGATCACCTCCGAACCGTTCCAGGCGGCCGCCGCGCCGGCACGTGCTTCGATGGGCGCCTCGGCGAGAGGCTGCCAGGACGGGGGATCGCCAGCCAGGAGGTAGCCCTGCTCGGGGTAGACGGCGCCAGTTGGGGGATGACCCACGTCCGCATCGTTGCCGCCCCACAGGAAGAGCCCGGCGGGCGTGGGGACCACCGCGGCGCGTTCCCGAGCCTCGAAGGGGGTCTCGATCTCCTCCCACGACGACGAGTCGGCGGAGGCGAGGTGATGGGTGCGAGCCACCCTCGGCGGTGCAAGCGCAGAACCCTCCTGGGTGAGGGCGACGAACCCGTCACCGAGCGCGTAGACCTGCGCCTTCTCGTCGTCGGTGGGGACTTCAGGCAACGTCCGCCAGCTCATCGTCACGTCGTCGGACTCGTCGGCCACCACCTCCACATCAGTAGGCGGATCGTCCGCGAGCAGCGCCACGCCGGCGAGGACCAACGCCATCACGACCGACACGCCGGCGACCGCAGTCCGGCGACGCCGCCGCCGGCGCACCTGCACCTTCTGGGCCGCCACCCGCTCGAGCGTCGGCGTCGGGGGGTCCATCGTTTCGGCCGCCGACCGCAGCCGATCGGCGATCTCGTGCTCAGAGCTGTCCATCGGGGCCTCCCACGTCTGATCTCAGGCGTCGGCGGGCTTTCACGAGGCTGGCGGAGACGCCGCCCTCGGACAGGTCGAGCACCGCCGCGATCTCGCGCTCGGACAGGTCAGCGAAGTAGCGCAGGGCCACGACCTGTCGTTGCCGCAACGGCAGCCGGCGAATGGCCCGGTGCAGTTCGATGTCGGGCAGTGCGGCGCAGGGCGCCGGGATCTGCTGCCCCACGATCAGGTCGGCCGGGTGCTCGCGGAGGCGACCCCGCCGCTTGGTCAGGTTGATGGCGACCGTCCATACCCAGCCATCTGCGGTCGGCGAGGCACTGAGTCCACGGCCCCATCGGTCCCACGCCCGGGCGAAGGCCTCGGCCACGATGTCCTCGGTGCGGCTCGGATCAGCGGTGATGGCCAGCACGGCCCTCGAGACGCGTGGCGCGACCACCTGATACCAGGCCTCGAACGAGCCAGAAGCAAGTTCCGCTTCGGAGCTCGGCTGCCGCACTGCCTCCCGTTCCATCAGGTGCACATAGCCTCAGCGGGGTCAGATCCCTTACTTCTCGACCGAGACCGCAACGGGATGAACCCCCGAGCGGCGGCCCGGCTGCAGCCCAGCGTTGCACCCCGTCTACGGTGAGCATCGTGCCCACACCGGTCCGACTCGTCGCCACGGACCTCGACGGCACCCTGCTCGGCCCCGACGGTCAGCTCTCCGACCGCACCCGCGCCGCGCTCGACGCCGCCCGTGCCGCCGGCGTGGTGGTGGCGGCCGCCACCGGTCGCAGCCACCGCACGGCGCTCCCCCGGGTCGGCAACCACGTCGACTGGGCGGTGTGCTCCAACGGCGCCGTGCTCTACGACGTGGGCCACGGGGTGGTCGACGTCCACCACCCCATCGGGCCCGAACTCGTTGCCCGCCTGGTGGCCGACCTGGCCGCACACATCCCCGAGATCGGCCTGGCGTGGGAAACGGTCGACGGTTTCGGGGCCGACGAGGCCTTCCACCGCATGCGCCCGCACACCGAACGACTCCTCCTCACCGCGCCCCTCGGTGACCTGCTCGAGAGCAACGCGGCCGTGACCAAGGTCCTGGTGGCGCATCCCTCGCTGGTGCAGGACATGCTGCTCGAGGCCCTGCGCCCCGTGCTGCCCGTCGAGGTGGAAGCCACCACCTCGGGGGCCGACTTCGTGGAGGTGACCGCCGACGGCGTCGACAAAGCGTTCACCGTGGGGCTGCTGGCCGAACGCCTCGGCATCGAACGCCACGAGGTACTGGCCTTCGGCGACCACCTCAACGACCTGCCGCTGCTGTCGTGGGCCGGACGGTCCGTGGCCATGGCCAACGCCCACCCGGCGGTGCTCGACGTGGTGGCCGAACACACCGATCACCACGCCGACGACGGCGTGGCCCGCGTGCTCGAGACCCTGGTGGGCTGACCTTCGTCGCGGTGCCACTCGTCGTGCGGACGATCGAGCTGCGGCCGGTGCCCCACGAACACCACCCTCGAGGAGCCGATCAGCTCGACACCGGCCGGAGCTGGGGCGCCAGCCACTCGGCCACCATCTGTGCGCCGGGCTCGGTGTAGTGGATGCCGTCGTGGCGGACGTCGCGGTTGGCGTACCCTCCGGCGTGTCGGGCGATCCACTGGTCCAGGTCGACCACCGTCGCCAGCGGGCTGCGGTCGGCCACCGTGTGCAGGATCTCGTTCATGCGGGCCATGCGGGCCGGCTCGTGCTCGGGGAAGTCGGTGTCGAGGTCCACGTGCGGGTGGGTCAACCAGACGACGGTGGCCCCGGTGGAGGTGAGCACCTCGGTGGCCGCGCTGAGTTCACCGGCGTACCAGTCGTCGTAGGCGGGGTCACCGAAGGATCGCCACCCGTCGCCCAGATGCGGCAGTGACCGGTCGATGGCATCCCACGGCGATGCGCTGATCAACACGACGTCGGGGTCGAAGGTGGCCAGGTCCTCACGCCAGTACTGGTCCCATTGATTGCAGACCTCGGCGACCTCCCCCTCCCCGTAGGAGAGTCGCTTGTACCCACCTCGGCCCAGTCCGCAGCCAGGTACCGCCCGCTTCCACACCGACAAACCCTCATCGGACGCCGGACCGCCGAGGAGGCCGTCGGCCAGGTTGTACGACACCGAGTCGCCCACCACCAGCAGCCGAACAGGCTCGGGCTCCCCGGGAGCTTCGGCCGTGCTCGGTGTCGTCGGCGGTGGCGCCGCCATCTCGATGGCCTCGTGGGTGTCGGCGATCTCGAGCGGGGCCGGGCCGGTGTCGAGGGTGGCCACCACGATGCCGATGGCCAGCACCGCCGTGGCCACTGGCACGGCGATCAGGGCGCGAGGACCAACGAGGCGGGCGCCGGTGCGGATGGGTTGCTCGACCAGGTAGTAGGACACGAGGGCGAGCGCCACCGTCACGGCCAGGCGGAGGGCGAACAGCGGCGCTTCGGCCAGCCCGGTGCGCTCGGCGGTCAGCCACAGGAACACCGGCCAGTGGATGAGGTAGATGCCGTAGCTGATGAGCCCGAGGCCCCGCAGCGGCGCGAACGACAGCAGGCGGCGCACCGGCCCGTCGTAGCCGGCCGCCACGATCACCACGGCGGTCAGCCCGGCGGCACCCAGGAAGGCCCACGGATAGGTGTTCGTGCCGTCCAGGTCGATCGACAGCCACAACACCGCGGTGGCGGCCAGCGCCACCGCCCCGGCGATCCCCAACGCCCGGCGAGCCCGGGGAGAACTGAGCGGCGGCAGGCGCGACACCAGGACCGCCAACAGCGCGCCGGTGAGGAACTCGGCGGCCCGGGTGTCGGTGCCGTAGTAGGCGCGGTCGCCCGCCTCGCCGGCCAACGCCCACATGAGCGCCGCCGACCCCACGAGGAGCGCCCCGAGCACCACCCCGAGCGACCGCAACGAGCCTCGTCGCCACCACAGCAACCCGGCGGCCAGGAGGGGGAGGACGAGGTAGAACTGCTCCTCGACGGCCAGCGACCAGTAGTGCTGCACCGGCGACGGGTTCGAGAAGAGGTCCTGGTAGCCCTGGCCGCCGGCGATGAACCGCCAGTTGACCACGTACCCCAGCGCCGAGAGAGCATCGGCGCGCAGGTTGCGCAACTGCATGGCATCCCCGATGGCCACGGTGAGCGCCACGATGCCGACCAACGTCACCATCGCCGCAGGCAACAGCCGACGTGCTCGCCGCGACCAGAAGCTGCGCAGGCTGATGCGCCCGGTGCGCTGGTGTTCGATGAGCAACAGCGAGGTAATGAGGTAGCCCGACAGCGCAAAGAACCCCGAGAGGCTGAGGAACGTGCCCCGCGCCCACGTCATCTCGGCGTGGTAGCAGAGGATGGCCAGGACGCCGACGCCACGCCAACCGTCGAACGCCGGCTGGTAGGTGAGGCGCGGCCCGTCGGCCGAGGCCACCTCCACCCCGCCCGACTGGCGCTCCGTTCGCACTGCTCCGATCCCAACTCGAACTCGTTGGCCACGCCGACGACGTGCGCAGGCCGGTGCCCACGGACAACTGACGTGACCGGAGGTCGGCGACGCCGGACCGACGTGCTCGTTGCCCCCGAGGACAAGCGTATCGGTGGCGATGTGCGGCCGTCGGTCGACCCCGCAGACCCCGCGTCGACGACGCAGCTGATCCCCGGCGTTCCTCGGGCCCACCTGTCGGATTCGAGCGAACAGATCCGATTCGCCCGAGCCAGCCGGACTGCCCGACCGCCGGCTCACCCAGGAGACTGCAAGCTCACCCAGGACGCTGCCCAGCTACGCTCACGGTGTCGCTGCGTCCTGGGAGCATGCTCGTGAACCGGTCCGTCACCACTTCGCCTCGCCACCAGCCTGTCCGCTCCGGGCGAGGCCGCCGTCGAGCGCTGGTGGCCGTCGCCGCGCTGCTGGCAGCACTCGTCCCCGTGTCCGGGGTATCGGCCGACGGCTCGCCGTCCACCACGAGGGTGTCGGTGGCCTCCGACGGCACCGAAGCGAACGACCGAGCCTTCTCACCGTCGATCTCGGCAGACGGACGGTGGGCGGCGTTCTCCTCGCCAGCCACCAACCTGGTGCCCGACGACACGAACGACGTCAGCGACGTGTTCGTGCACGACCTGCACTCCGGCAGCACCGAACGGATCTCCGTGGCCTCCGACGGAAGTGAGGGCGATGCCACCTCGGCCGGTAGCTCGCTGTCGGCAGACGGGCGGTACGTGGCGTTCACCTCGTTCGCCACCAATCTGGTGCCCGACGTCACGAACGACGTACAGGACGTCTACGTCCGCGACCGGGTCGCCGGCACCACCGAGCGGGTCTCGGTCGCGTCCACCGGGGCGGAGGCCGACGGCGTGAGCACCGCGGCAACCATCTCGGCGAACGGACGCTTCGTGACCTTCGCCTCGGATGCCACGAACCTGGTGCCCGACGACACCAACGACGCACGCGACGTGTTCGTGCACGACCGGATGACCGGCGACACCGAACGGGTCTCGGTGGCCACCGATGGCGCCGAGGCGAACGGCACCTCCACCCGTCCGTCGCTGTCGGCCAACGGCCGCTACGTGACCTTCGACTCCGAAGCCACCAACTTGGTGCCCGGCGACACCAACGACGCACGCGACGTGTTCGTGCACGACCGGTCGACCGGGACGACCGAACGGGTCTCGCTGGCACACGACGGGTCCGAGGCTGACGACACGAGTTCCAACGCGTCGATCTCGCCCAGTGGCCGCCACATCGCCTTCTCGTCGCCGGCAACGAACCTGGTGCCGGGCGACACCAACGACGAATGGGACGTGTTCGTCCACGACCGCAAGGACGGATCGATCGAGCGGGTGTCGGTGGCCACCGACGGCACCGAGGCGAACGGCGGCTCGGGTGGTGCCTCGATCGGAGCCGGCGGACGGCACGTGTCGTTCCACACCACCGCCACCAACCTCGCCCCCGGGACAACTGGCGAGGACAACCACGTGCTCGTCCGAGACCGGCGCGACGCCACGACCGAGGTGGTCTCGGTGGCCCTCGGCGGCTCGGGAGGCAACAGCGCCTCCCAGGCGTCGTCGCTGACGCCGAGAGGGCGGTTCGTGACCTTCCTCTCCTTCGCGTCGGATCTGGTGGCCGGGGACACCAACGACACCTGGGATTCGTTCGTGCGGGACCGTGGACCGCAGTGCGTCACGGGGTTCGGCGACGTCGCCCCACTGCACCAGTTCTGTGCCGAGATCGAGTGGATGGTGGCCGAAGGCATCACCACCGGCTTCGACGACGACACCTTCCGACCCACTGCGCAGCTCAGTCGCATGGCCATGGCCGCCTTCTTGTACCGCGCTGCGGGCGAGCCGGCCGTGACCCTTCCCGCCGAACCCACCTTCGACGACGTCGACGCGGCCCACCCCTTCCGCACCGAGATCGAGTGGATGGTGGCCGAAGGGATCACCACCGGCTTCGACGACGACACCTTCCGACCCACCGCACCGCTGAGCCGCATGGCCATGGCGGCGTTCCTGCACCGCTCGATGGGCGAACCAGCCGTGACCGTGCCGTCACCGGTGACGTTCGCCGACGTCGACGACGCCCATCCCTTCGTGGTCCCCATCGAATGGATGGTGTTCGAAGGCATCACCACTGGCTTCGACGACGACACCTTCCGGCCGGCCAACCCGCTCAGCCGCCAAGCCATGGCGGCCTTCCTCGAACGCGCCGACGACGTCGTGCTCTAGGAACTCCCGGCGAGGCGGGCGGCGATCGAGGCGGCAAAGGCCTCGAGGTCGTCGGGCTTGCGCGAGGTGATGACGTTGCCGTCCTCGACCACTTCCTCGTCCACCCAGGTGGCACCGGCGTTGAGCAGGTCGACCCGGATGGAGGGCCACGACGTGACGGTGCGGCCGTCCACCGCGTCGGCGTCGATGAGCAGTGAGCCGGCGTGGCAGACCGCGGCCACCACCTTGTCCTCGGCGTTCATTTCCCGCACGAAGGCCACGGCGTCCTCGTCGAGGCGCAACTTGTCGGGGGCGTAGCCGCCGGGGACGACGACGGCGTCGAACTCGTCGGCGGCCAACGAGTCGGTGGCCACCTCGGCGGCCACCTTCTCGTCCCCGCGCTTGCCGGTGTAGATGGACCCAGCCGTCGGGCCGGCGACCACTACGTCGTGGCCGGCGGCTTCGAGACGTTCACGGGGCAGGCGGTACTCGGAGTCCTCGAAGTCCTCTTCGATCAGCACGGCGATGCGGGCCATGTACGTCTCCTCGTCGGTGTGCGGGTTCGATGGCGCTGGCCGCACCCTCGCTGCGTCGTCGAGTGCGGCCGACACGACCTGCCTACCCGACCGACGCCGGATCATGTCCGTCAGCGACCTCAGCCCCCGGTCGGGCAGCGGGATGAACGGCCGGGCGTCGGTTGCACGTCGTACACGCCGGTGGCTTCACCGTCGTCGTCGAGCGCCACAAGGGCCATCGAGCCGATGGTGGGCACGTCGTCGGGGTCCACCAGCACGTGGAAGAACGAGGGTCGCTCGGCGATGTGGGCTGCGGCGCGCGGCCATGGCGTCAGCACCGGCGAGGCACCCACCAGCACCCCGTCGACCACCAGCCCGACGTAGGTGTCCGGCGTCGGTGGCGGACCGTCGAGGTGACCCGACAACGCCACGTCCCAGCCGCAGCTCCCCCGACTCGAGCCGACGACGTCGTCGAGCGCGTCGACGTACGCCACCCCGGCGTCCGCCAGCGCCTCTCCGCCCGATCCCCCACCGAGGACCTCTGACGACCACGCAGTCCCGAGCCGGTCGCCGATGGCCGTAGGTAAACCGGCTCGGATGGCGCGCGCCGCCAGGCCGTCCCACCCGGGCCCCGGCCGCACCTCGCCGCTGACCTCGCGGCGGGCCGACTCGTCCACGGGGCCGAAGTTCAGCGGGGCGCCCTCCTCGTAGGGCCACTCGTCGGTGACCACCACGCGCTCGTGGCCACCCACGTCGTCGGGCAGGGCCACGCCGGCCGCCTCGGCGATGATCGGCAGCAGTTCGGTGGCCGTGCGAGGCTCGTCGACCACCCGACCCGCCCGCTGTCCGGGTTCCTTGACGAACATCGGCACCCAGACCAGCTCTCGATGGTTGTCGTCGAGGATGTCGCGGGTGTTGCGGCTGGCTCCGAGTTCGATGCCGTGGTCGGCGGTGACGATGACCAACGCCTCGTCCCACTCGCCGCGCGCCTCGATGGCATCCATCCACTGCCCGACCACCACGTCGGTGTAGCCGAGCTGCCAGAGGTACTCGATGCGTCCGGCCGTCTCGGAGAACCACGGGTCGGGCGCCCAGCGCGACCCCAGGTTCGGCGGGTCGTCGATCCCGTAGCGGGTGCCGTCGGGCAACCACTGCCACGGGGTGTGCGGGAACAACAGGTGGACCACGTGCAGCGTGGCCTGAGGCCAGTCGCCCTCGAGGAGCTCGACCTCGAAGGCCTCGTACACCTCGTGGGCCTGCCGCTCCTCGACCTCGGGGTAGGGCAGCCGGTCGGGACACAGCTCCGGGCGGCACAGCCACGAGTTGTGCTCGGCTCCGTGGATGGCCCATCCGGCGTCGGCCAGCAGGTCGAACGCGTTGGAGGGGTACTCCTCGGGGGTGGCCAGCGCGTTGCGGGGCAGGACACCGCTCAGCATGGCCGGCACGGAGTGGATGGTGCGCCCCGAGTGGATGGTCCAGTTCGTGTACCAGGTGGATCTGGACGCCAGCTCGGCGAAGCGGGGGAAGCGAGTCGAGTTGAGCGCGCCGTCGTGCAGCAGGTCGACGAGCGACACCTCGTCGAGCACCAGGACGTACACGGGAGCCGGTCCGTCGACGGGCACGGGTGGCGGGTCGAGCGCCACGGTGTCGGTGATCGTGGTGTCCGTGGGGACGACCGGATCCTCGGGACCGGGTGGGTCGGCCGACTCGGACGATCCTGCGCAGCCTGCTGCCACCACGGCGAGCACCAAGAGAGCGCCCAGCAGGTGCCCGAGTCGTGTCCGGTGAGCGGCGCGGCGGGCGTGGCGGGTTCCACCCTGACGTGTGCCGGCGACGGAGGTCGGGGGAGCCCACATGGTGGCCGGCAGGTTAGCGGCGAGGGGTCGTCGAACCACGGCGGGCCCGACAGCTGGAGGTCGCTCGCTGCGGCTGCCGTGATGCGGCATGGATCGAGATCGCGACGCTCGTGACCAGGGGCTGAACCCACCCGAGGGTCGCCATCTTCGAGCGGCCGTTCGCCGGCTGCGATCACCTGGTAAATGAAGCTAATCGCCGCATGTCGCTTCTCGCTGCCCGGTCGATACCCTGAGTAGATGTCCCCCCCGAATCGCCGCACGTTCATCCTCGGCGCCACGGCGGTCACCGGGGCGGCGTGGGTCACCCCGATGGTGTGGTCGACACCCGCTGCGGCACAGGCGACCCTCCCGGGTGCCACCTGGGTGACGGTCGGCAACCAGACCGGCCAGACCTCGGTGCTGCGGACGTCGACCGAACCGTTGACGACGTGGACCGTCGCCAATCCGACCGCCACCGCGCCACTGACCGGCGTGGCCAGCAACGGCGTCCGCTGGGTCACGGTCAGCTCCGGCGGCGTCATCCGCACCACGGCCACGCCAACCGATCCCACCAGTTGGGTGGCCCCGACGACGGCAACGAACGCGCTGGCGGACGTGGCCGCCGGCGGCGGTCGTTGGGTGGCCGTCGGCTCCCAAGGCGTCCTGCGCACGACGCTCGACGCCACCCACGGGTGGACAGCAGCCAACATCGCCGGCGGTGGCAGCCTCAACGGTGTGGCCACCGACGGCTCCCGGTGGGCGGTGGTCGCCGACAACGGTGTCATCCGCACCACCACCACACCGCAGACCGACACGAGCTGGACCACCAACACCACGTCGGATACTGCCCTGAACGCGGTGACCTTCGGAGGCGGCCGATGGATGGCCGTGGGGAACGGCGGACGTGTTCGCACCGCGACCGACGCCACACAGACCTGGGCCACCGCCAACATCGCCGGGCTGACCACAGCGGTCAACGACGTGGCCACCGACGGGACACGGTGGGTGGTGGTGGGCAACAGCGGACTCATCCGCACCACACTCACCCCGACCGACACCGGGAGTTGGGTGGTTGTGGGCCCCGGTCCTGGATAAGGGGCGCTCCAGGGCGTCGCCACCGACGGTGTGGCCTGGGTGGCGGTCGGCGACGGCGGGCAGATCCGGGCCACCACCACTCCGGCGGCGGCCGGGAGCTGGACCATCGTGACGAACGCGTCGTCGACGCTCCGAGCCATCGCCGCGCTGTAGAGGGCGCGTCACGTGGCGTCCGGTACCGGCCCGGAAGTGGCCGGGGCGGGGCGGTTCGACGGAAGGTCGTCCGAGGAGCGAACCGGCCACGTCCGGTGAGCGAGCGGCGTCGGCTGCCCGGCCGGTCGGTAGCGTGAGGGACGTGCCCGACCTCGAGCAACGACGAGAGGATGCCGCTCGACCCGAGCGGCGCGGTCGGGGCCGACCCACCGGCAGCGACACCATGGCCACCCGCGCCGCCATAATGCAGGCGGCCAGGCGGCTGTTCGCCCAGTCCGGCTACCGCGGTGTGTCCATGGATGCCGTGGCGCGAGCCAGCAACGTCGACCCCAGGACGATCCACTACCACTTCGGTTCCAAGCGCGGCGTGTTCGACGCCGCCACCGAGCAGGCCCTGCAGCGCTTCGCCACCGAGGTCGACCGGCTGGTGTTCTGCCACCGGTCACTGCCCGCCCGCCTGGACGGCTACATCGAGGTGTTCCGGACGTTGTACGACGAGGATCCGACGCTCGTGGCCCTCATCGGTGTCCTCTTGGTCGAATCCCTGGCGCCACCCGACGATCCAGCGGGTCCGCCATCCAACGCCACCGGCGAACACCTCCGGACGCTCATCGAGGTCGTCGTCGACGATGGCATTGCCCGAGGCGAGGTGCGCGACGGCGTCGACCGCAACGGGGCCGTCGAACTGCTCCGCGCCATCGGCATGGGCCTGGCGCTGGCCCCCCTCGAGGAGCCCTCCGCCTACCCGGCGTTGCTCGACGTGCTCGGGTCGCTGGTGCACGGCGAGCTGTTCAGCGCGACCACGGACTGACCCGCCGACAGCACCGCCGCCCTCGCCACCCAATTGCGGGTTCTTGCGTACGTCTCGCGGGTCGGGGCCTCGGGTCCTCGCGAACGTACGCAGGAATCCCGGGGTCTCAGGAGCCCTCCGGCACCTGCACCGTGGGCAGTTCGATATGGGCGAACTCCACCTCGATGCGGCCACCGAGGCGCGGCTCCGCGTAGGCCACGGTGGTGGCCACCAGCTGCAGGGTCAACGGGACGCCGGGGTCGGTGCGGTGGGCGATGATCTCGAGCGGCACTCTCGTGGTGCGCACCTCACCGTCGAGCACCACCTCGACGGGCGTGACCTGGTTGCCGATCACGAATCCGGTGGCCTCGTCGACAAGCTGGGCGAACACCCGGGTCGGACGCTCCCCTGCGGGGGCGGTGCCGTAGTAGGTGAGCTCGAGAAGGGGCGCTCCGACGACCAGCGTCGGATCGTCGGGCACGTCGATGGTCACCTCGACGGCATTGGCCGCTCTCGCCGGCGTGATCGGCAGCACCAGACCCCGGAGGATGTCGTCGGCATCGCCGGCGTCGGTGGGCTCGAGCGGACCGGAGCCACCCTCTGCCACCAGGTCGAGCTGACCGCTGCCGGCCGCTTCGATGGCCGTGGCGGACTCGAGCGGATACCCGTCCGCCGCAATCACCGTCCCGTGCTGGTCGATCAGCTGCACCGAGGGGCCAAGATCGACGCGATCGTCGAGCAGGACCCAGCGGCGGAGCCAGTCGATGGCCGCCTCACCGAGTCGGTCGATGTCGCCTTCTTCGGTCAGACACGTGCCGTGCCCACCGCAGTACCACAGCATCGACACCGGGACACCGGCGTCGCGCAGGAGTTCGTAGTTGGTCACCGCCTCGTCCAAGGTGAACAGCGTGTCGACGGTGCCGTGCACCAGGAGGGTGGGAGCAGTGATGTCAGCCACAACTGCGGCGGGACCGCGGGCCTCGAACCACTCCACGAGCGCCGGGTCGATGGCACCGTTGGCCTGCCCTGCTTCGAGAGCGGCCGTGACCTCGGGAGCCACCGACTCCTCGCCGGCGATCTCGACCAGGAAGGTGGACCATCCCAGCTTCGGGGTGTCTGCCTTGAACAGGCTGGTACGCAGCGAGTGCCACGCAATGATGGGCACCAGCGCATCGATTCGGCAGTCGACCGCCGCCGCCACCAGTTGGATGCCACCGCCGTAGCTCCCCCCCACCATGCCGATCCGCGGATCGCCGGGTGCATCGAGCAGTACCGACGGTTGGTCAGCTACCCAGTCGAGGAGCACCGACACGTCACGACCTTCGGTCTTGGGGTCGTTGACCTGCGCCTGCCCACCAGATGAGCCGAAGCCGCGCGGATCCCACGTCAACACGTGAAACCCGGCGTCGTTGAGACTGGAGATGTTCAGCGCGCCGAACACGCCCACGGTGTCGGGATCGGTGTCGCCCGGCAACGACCAGCCCGGCCCCATGAGGACCACCGGGGCGTCGCCGTCGCCGTCGGGTACGGGGAACCAGTTGGCGCGGATGGTGGTCCCGTCGAACGACACCAGGTCGACCGCGACATCGGAGTCGGCCACCGGCATTGTCTCGGGGGCCCCGGACGGCGAGTGGTCACACGGCGGACGCTCCCACGCCCCTGCGCCGCCACCCTCCACCGACTGTTGGCTGGCGGCGGTGCTCGTGGTGGTCCCCGACGCGCCGTCGAGGTCGCCGTCAGATGCGCAGGCGGTGAGCACGAGGCACAGCGCACCGAGTGTGAACGCCAGCCGGCGGCCACCAACATTTATTCGTTGCATGGAGAATTTCTAGTCGACGGCGTGTCCGGGAGCAACGGGCATGGCTCCGGCGGGCGTCGACTGCGGGCCGCCGCGGCCGAGATCTCGTGGACACCGCGACCTGCAGAGTACCTGTGTGCACAGGGCGTCGCTTGCGAGCAGACAAACAATCTGTAAGTGTGTGCAGTTATGTCGACTGCGCTCCTCGCTCCCGACGACGGGCGACGCCTCCGGGGCGACGCCAGCCGCCGCCGCATCCTCGATGCCGCCACCGAGGTGATCGCCGAGCGAGGCGTGGCCTCGGTCACCCACCGGGCGGTGGCCGAAGCCGCCGGCGTCCCCCTCGCTCGGGTCTCCTACCACTACCCCCGGGTGGATGACCTGCTCGTGGCCGCAGCGCGGCAGTACCTGGCCGGGTTCGACGCACGACTGGTGACCATGGCCGCCTCGGCCCGCGTCGGCGAGCAGCCCGTGGTGGACGCCTGCACCGACTTCCTCCACGAACTCGTCACCACCGGCGCACGCGACTTCCTCGCCGTCGTCGAGATCCGCCTGGCCCTGCACGCCCGCGGCCTCACCGTCGAGGACACCGCCGTGCTCGAGGTGGTGCAGTCGTTCGGCGCGGACGACACCAGTGCCGCCGCAATCGTGGCCGCCATGTTCGGCTTCGCCGTACTGGCGGCAACATCCCCTGCGCCTGTGCCACGCACGCAGGTGCGGGACCTGGTCGCCACCGTGTTGGGGATGGCCTCGTGAGCGAACGACCGGCCACTCCCTCAGACAACGGCACCCCAGCCGACCGGACCGAGACGAAGGACGGGTCCGGCACGAGCGAGACCTCCGACACCACCGCCCGCAACGCAGGCCGACGATCCGCAGCCGTGGGGGCGCCACTCGGACCTGGATCGGTGCTGTGGCGCATCGCCGGCGACCCGCGTGGACTGCTCCCGGGCAGCGCGGCGGGGATCATGCAGCTGATGCTCCCGGGCCTCGGTGCCGGGGTCACCGACCACTCCAATTTCTTCGACGATCCCTTCGACCGCATCTTCAGGTCGATCCCCTACATCTGGGGCAGCATCTTCAGCGAGGACGGCGACGAGGCCGACCGCCGGGGCCGCCAGATCCGCGACTTCCACCCCGACATCAAGGGCACCGACCACCACGGCAATCGCTACCACGCCCTCGATCCCGACATCTTCTGGTGGGCGCACGCCACCTTCACCTGGGAGTTCTTCCGGGCGCGGGAGTTGTTCTTCCCGCTGCCGTTCCGGCGAGCGGAGCAGGAGCAGCTCTACGCCGAGACCGTCACCTGGTACCGCCGCTACGGAGTGAGCGACCGGCCAGTACCTGCCACCCTCGACGACTTCCGGCGACGGTTCGACGAGATCTGCCGTACCGAGCTGGAGGTCACCCCGGCGGTGGCCTGGGTGCTCGACCCCGAGAAGAACCCGGCAGCCGGGGGCGACTCGATCCGCCTGCCCGGGCCGCTCTCACCGCTCAGCGGGCTGGCCACCCGGGCGGGTGCCGGGCTCCGTCGGGCCCTGGTGCTCGGTGTCATGCCCGACGTGGTCCGTCGCCGGCTCGAGGTCGACTGGTCGAACGCTGATCGGGCCACCTTCCTGTGGGCCTGCGGGATGTTGCGAAGCATGGACCCTGCGATCCGTCGCGGTGCCCTCGGCAGCCTGTTCCCCGAAGGCACACCCCGCACCGATCCCCGCGACCCGACTCGGGTGATGATCGCCGGGCCGGGCCTGCGCCAAGGCGCGACCACCCGCACGGCCGCCGCCAGCTGACGGCGCCGACCCACCACCGCCGTCGCTGCCAACCGGCTCTGCGCGCAACCACGTACCCATGCGGTACCCCAGGGCACACAGGATCCCGGGCCGGCGGACCGTGCCGCACCCCGCCGTGCAGCGATGCGAGCACTGCCGTCGGGTGGGTGGCAGGATCTCCGGATGACCGCACCATCGCCCACGGACCCTGCCGCGCCCGATCACGCGGTCGCCTATCGCGAGCTCCGCTCCCGGGTGAGCGACCTGGTCGCCGCCATCGACACCGACACCGCCGAACGACGGGCACCAGCCACGCCGGACTGGCGGATCAAGGACGTGCTCGCCCACCTCGTGGGCGTGAGCGCCGACGTCATGGCCGGCAACCTCGATGGCGCCGGCACCGACGCCTGGACCGACGTGCAGGTGGCCACCCGCAAGGATCGCACCGTGCGGGAACTGCTCGACGAGTGGGACGACGTCGGCAGCCGACTCGAGGAGATCATCCCCGCCATCCCCGAGGGTCCCCGGGGCCAACTCGTCTTCGACGCCGTCACCCACGAGCACGACCTGCGCGGCGCGCTCGACCAGCCCGGGGCTCGCGACAGCGCGGCGCTGGCCATCGGCTTCGGGTGGGCAGCCGACGTCGTGTCCATGGTGCGGACGGGCGGCGACCTCGGCACACTCGTGCTGGCCACCGAGGTCGGCGACTGGCCGGCCGGTGAGGGACCGCCCGTGGCGACCGTACGGGCCAGCCGCTTCGAGTTGCTGCGCGCCATGACCGGCCGGCGCAGCCCGGCACAGATCGCCGCCCTCGACTGGGACGACCCCACCGGACTCGAACCAGACCGACTCAGGTTCCTCGGAGGTCGCAGCACCGAGCTGGTCGAATGACCGTGACCGACCGCATCGAACAATGGCTGGCCGAGCTGACGCTGGCGGAGAAGTGCCTCCTGCTGGCCGGCGCCACCAGTTGGCGCACCCATGCCATCGACCGGCTCGACATCCCGGCGATGAAGATGTCCGACGGCCCGAACGGTGTGCGCGGCGAGTTCTCCGCCGACGACCGCACCCCCTCGGTGGTGGTGCCCGTCGGCATCTCCCAGGGCGCGACGTGGGATCCGGACCTCGTCGGGCAGCTCGGCGACCTGCTCGGACGGGAGGCCCGGCGCAAGGCCACCCACGTCCTGCTCGCCCCGGCGGTGAACCTCCACCGCACGCCCGTCGGGGGACGCACCTTCGAGTACTTCTCGGAGGATCCCGAGCTGACCGCCGCGCTGGCTGTGGCCACCGTGCGCGCCGTGCAGGCCCACGACGTGGCCGTCACCGTGAAGCACTTCGCCGCCAACGACACCGAGGTGGACCGACACACCGTCGACGTTGCCGTCGACGAGCGGGTCCTGCGCGAGCTCTACCTGCTGCCCTTCGAGGCCACCGTGCGTGACAGCGGCGCATGGGGGGTCATGTCCGCCTACAACCAGCTCGGCGGGCACTACTGCGCCGCCAACCGCTGGCTGCTCACCGACGTGCTCCGGGAGGAATGGGGTTTCGATGGGATGGTGGTGTCCGACTGGTACGGCGCCCACGACGCAGCGGCGTCGGCCCGTGCTGGCCTGTCGGTCGACATGCCCGGCCC
This sequence comes from Acidimicrobiia bacterium, assembly GCA_020832495.1. Classification (GTDB taxonomy): domain Bacteria; phylum Actinomycetota; class Acidimicrobiia; order Acidimicrobiales; family Acidimicrobilacustridaceae; genus JAFIEP01. The sequence goes on from JAFIEP010000020.1 coordinate 27,524, forward strand.
GCCCCGTGTCTACGGTCCCGCGCTCGAGGCGGCCGTTGCCGACGGCGCTGTCGAGGAGCACACCGTGGACGCGCTGGTGCGTGACGTCCTCGTCCTCATCGAACGAACGCACGCCGTGGAACGCTCGCTCGACGACCCCGAGCAGTCGGTCGACGACCCCGACGAGCGAGCACTCTGCCGCCGGGCGGCGGTGAGCGGCACGGTGCTGGCCCGCAACGTCGACGGTGCGCTCCCCCTCGCCGACGGGAGCACCCCGACGTCGGTGGCCCTGGTGGGCCCGAACGCAGCGGCCACCCGCACCATGGGTGGCGGCAGCTCGTCGCTGCGGTCGCTGCCCAGCCGCTCCATCCTCGAGGCGCTCGGCGAACGCCTGCCCGGGCTCGTCTTCGAGCCGGGCTGCACCATCGACAAACACACGCCCATCCCACCGCCGGATCGGCTGGTGGGCCCCGACGGCACGCCGGGACTGGAGCTGACCTTCACCAACGGCTTCGACACCGACGTCGAACCGGCGCACGTCAGCCGTACGAGTGAGGGGCTCATCCGCTTCTTCGGTTCGGTGCCCGCCGGGGTGGGACCAGGGCCCTGCACCCTGCGCGTCCGAGGTGCCTACCTCCCGACCGGCGACGGGGTCCACGAGGTGGGCATCATCGTCACCGGTCGGCCGTCGGTGCGCGTCGGTGATGTGGTCCTCGCCCGAGGCGGGGAACAACTCCCCACCGGCAGCGCCTTCTACGGCCTGGCCTCCGAGGAACAGCTGGCCGCCGTCGAGTGCCGGGCCGGCGAACCGGTGGCCATCGACGTCGAGCTGCGCATGCGTGAGCCATTTGCCGGCATCCGGTTGGGGGTGCGGCCACCGGTCGACACCGACATGATGACGCGTGCTGTCGAGGCAGCCCGGGAAGCGGACGCCGCCGTGGTGGTGGTGGGCACCACCGACGAATGGGAGACCGAGGGCAGCGACCGCAGCACCATCGACCTACCGGGCGAGCAGGACGAGCTCGTGCGACGTGTCGCTGCGGTGAACGACCGCACCATCGTGGTGGTGAACGCCGGTTCACCGGTGGCCATGCCCTGGGTGGACGATGTGGCTGCGGTGGTCCTGCCCTTCTTCGGCGGCATGGAGACCGGCGATGCCGTGGCCGAGGTGCTCCTCGGCGACTCCGACCCCGGGGGCCGGCTGCCCATCACCTTCCCGCGCCGGCTCGAGGACGCTCCCGCCTGGCCGCACTATCGCCCGGTCGACGGCGTCCAGCACTACCGGGAGGGGTTCGGCATCGGCTATCGGGGCCACGACCGCAGTGGGGTGGCACCGCTGTTCCCCTTCGGGCACGGCCTCTCCTACGGCGACGCCGACTGGGCCCCGGCGAGAGCCTCCGCCATCCAGGTGGGCCCCGACGATGACATCACCGTCACCGTGCCCGTCACTGCCACGGGGGCTCGCCACGCCACCGTCGTGGTGCAGGGGTACGTGGCTCCCGTCGACCCGCCGGTGGATCGTGAGCCCAAGGCGCTGCGTCGGTGGACCAAGGCGGTGGTGCCGGCCGGCGAAACGACGGAGCTGGAGCTGGTGTTCGACCGGGGGGCGTTCCGCCGCTGGGATCCCGACACCGCCGACTGGGTGGTGGACTCGGGGTTCTACGACCTGCTGATCGCCGCCTCGGCCACCGACATCCGCTCCACGCTGCGCATCGAGGTGACCTGAGCGGCCGGCGGCAGCGGCGGTCGCTCTCGTTCTGACACGAGAAACGGTGCGATAGAGCACCACAACTTGTAGTAGTTCGCCAGGACACCACGGTGATGACTCGGCACCGACGTAGCATGACGGCGGTGGACGTGCTCGAACGCCGCCAGGTGTTGGTCTACCTGGCTGCGGTGGCGGTCGGGCTGGGGCTCGGCACGGCACTCAGCGACGCCGCCACCCGGCTCGAGGTCCTGGTGTGGCCCGCCCTGGCCGTACTGCTATTGGTGACGTTCACCCAGATTCCGCTGGCCCGCCTGCCCTCGGCGGTGCGCGACGTGCGGTTCGTCGGCGCCGTGGTGGCCGGCAACCTGGTGCTCATGCCGGCGGTGGTGGCCGTGCTGTTGCCGCTGGCCCCGGCCGACACCGCGGTGCGCGTCGGCATCGTGCTGGTCCTGGTGGCCCCGTGCACCGACTGGTACCTCACCTTCACCCACCTCGCCGGCGGCGACACCAACCGGGCGCTGGCCGTGACGCCGATCAACCTGGCCCTGCAGCTCTTGCTGCTCCCGGTGTACGTGCGGCTGCTGACCGGCGAGGACGTGGTGGGCGCCGTCGGGTTCGGCTCGGCGGTGACCGTGTTCACCACGCTGATCCTCGTGCCGTTGCTCCTGGCCTGGTTGCTGCAGCGCCGAGCGGAGGGGTCACCGCGTGCTGAGCACGCCCTGACCCGAGCGGCCAGCCTCCCCGTACCCCTCGTCGCCGTCGTGGTGCTCCTCGTCGCCATCACGCAGGTGGACGCTGTCGAGGGATCGCTCGACCTGCTGGCGCCGGTGGCCTTGGTCTTCGTGGGCTTCCTGGTCGCTGCGCTGGTCGTCGGTCGGATCCTCGGAGGCGCCACCCGGCTTGACGACGGCGCGAAGCGGTCGCTGATGTTCAGCCTCGGTACCCGTAACTCGTTCGTGGTGTTGCCCTTCGCCCTGGCCCTCCCCGAGGTGTGGGCGCTGGCGACCGTGGTGATCGTGCTGCAGTCGTTGGTCGAGCTCGTCGGCATGACGGTCTACCTACGGGTGGTGCCGGCGCTCACCGGGGATCGTCGCAGCATCGGCGACCCACCCTGACCCGGACGAGCCCTGCACACCCGACCGCGCGCAACCAACCACCGAATCGGTGGCCCAGTGCGCGCAGTCGCCCGGCATGGCGGGGTCGGCCACCGACGCAGACTCCACTGATGCAGCGCAACCGGTCAGGACACTCGGGCGACGCACTCGACCCGACAGCGTGCGACGATGGGCCGATGGAGCTGCTCGACGTCCTGCGCACCACCGGGGCCATCCGCCAGTTCACCGACGAACCGGTGTCCGACGAGGCGGTGTGGCGCATCCTCGACAACGCCCGGTTCGCCCCCAGCGGAGGGAACCAGCAGGCGTGGCACGTGGTCGTGGTGCGCGACCCCGACCAGCGACAACAGCTGCGCGACCTCTACGTCGACGGCTGGCGCGACTACCAGACGCTGACCGCGGCGGGGCTGCGTCCCTGGTCACCGCTGAACGACCGTGCCGCCGAAGCCGCTGCGCTGGCCCAGCCGACCGATCAACCGGCCGGCGACTTCGCCGAGCATCTCGACGACGCCCCGGTGCTGCTGGCCGTGTTCGTGGACCTCGGTCCCCTCGCCGCCGTCGACCGGGACCACGACCGCTACACGTTCGCCGGCGGTGCATCCATCTATCCGTTCGTGTGGAACCTGCTGCTCGCCGCCCGTGAGGAACACCTCGGCGGCGTGATGACCACCGTGGCCATCCGCAACGAGGACGCGGTCAAGGCCCTGTTCGACGCCCCCGACCACCTGGCGTTGGCCGCGGTCGTGGTGCTCGGCCACCCGGTGCGCCAGCCCCGCAAGCTCACCCGCCAGACGGTGGACGAGTTCGCCTCCGTCGACCGCATCGGCGGCCAGCCGTTCACCCAACCCACGGACCGCTGACATCGCACCCCGAGCGACGACGCACGTCACTCGTCGGCGCGGGCACGCTCCTCAATGTCTCGCCACAACGGCATACCCAGGGGAGACGCCAGCTCCTCGGCCAGGTGACCGACGAGCCCCACGGTGCGGGCGATCAGCACCACCCCACGCACCATGGCGGCCGGCACGCCGGCGTCCACCAGGGCGGCGCCACCGGCGCCGGCGCCGTTGATCGGCAGGTCCTTACCACTGCGCTCGGCGTGGACCTTCGCCACCTCCTCGAGCAACCGCAGGTGCGGACCCAGGAGCCCTTCGGCATCGGCGATCTCGTAGAGCCTCGGCACCCGAGGGTCGCCCCCACGATGGACCGGGTGGCCAAGGCCCGGCACCCGGGCGCTGGCTTCCAAACGTTCGGCCACCGCCGCCTCGGCCACCGCCCGCAGGTCGCCACTCACGTCGCCGCCATCCGCCTCGCCGTCTGTGCCATCGGTGCCCGCGCCAGCACCGAAGCGATCCAGCGCGTCGGCCAGGAACAGCGCCGTGTCCCCCGCCGGGCCGAGGAACACGCTGCCCGCTCCCAGGAGCCCCGCAGCCACCGCCCCCTGCAGCGCTTCGGGTGCCCCCGTGTAGGTGAGTCGGGTGGCCAGCGCCGAGGGTGTGAGGCCGTGGTCGGCCAGCGACACCAGCACGGCGTCGAGCACCCGCGCCTGCGCCTCGGTCGGTGAGCGCCGGGTGACCAGCAGGTAGGCCAGCTCGCTGAGCGACAGACGCCCCATGACCTCGCTCGGCAGGTCGAGCCCACCCACCGTGATGCTGTCGGGGGTGGCCCCTCCCACCCAGGTGCGCAGCCAGGCGTCGCCTCCGTTGTTCGGCGTCACGAACCCTCCATGTCGATCTCGTCCGGACGGCGGTCCTTCGGGAACTGGTGCTTGGCCACCCGGCCGGTGGGGGTCAGCGGCAGTTCGTCCACCACCTCGTAGTAGCGGGGCACCTTGAAGCGGGCCAACTGTTGGCCGGCGTGGCGGTGCAGGTCGTCGACGTCGAGGGTTGCGCCGGGGGCCAGCAGCAGCCAGGCCTTCACGTCTTCGTCGGACAGCTCCGAGGGCACTCCGACGACGACCGCCTCGGCCACCGCCGGGTGCGATGCCAGCGCCGCCTCCACCTCGGCCGGTGCCAGGTTCTCGCCGCGACGTCGGATGACGTCCTTCTGTCGGCTCACGAACGTGTAGACGTCGTCGGGCTCGACCCGCACCAGGTCGCCCGTGCGGAGCCACCCGTCGACCAGCACCTCAGCGGTGGCGTCGTCCATGCCGTGGTACCCCACCATGATGGCCGGGTTGCGCAGCTCCAACTCGCCGACGCCCCCGACGCCGATCGGGGCCCCATCGGCCATCACACGGGCGTCGTTGACATGGCCCAGGGTCGGGTGCTGGCGCGGGCTGCCCATCGTCCCGTAGGGCCGTTCGCCCCGTCGCCAGATGAGCGCGTAGGGGCTCTCGGACAATCCGTAGCCGCACACCAGCTCGATACCGAACCGTTCCTCGATCTCGAGGTGGCGTTCGCGCTCGGGCGCCGGACCGGTGTAGCAGCGCCGCCAGGTGGTGGTGGCGTCGTCGGGCCGTTCGGGCTGGCGCATGAGGATCTCGAGCATGGCCCCCAAGGCGTTCACCTCGGTGGCTCCGTAGCGCCGCACGTCGTCGAGGAACCCACTGGCCGAGAATCGGGGCAGCAGCACCACGCTGGCGTGCGCACCGACCGAACCCAGCACCGTGTAGGCCGGTGCGTTGATGTGGAACAGCGGCAGCGACGTGAGCAGGCGGTCGCCGGCGTCGAGCTGCATCCAGTAGGGGAAGCCCTCACCGGCCATCACGTAGGCCAGGTGGGTCTGCACCACCAGCTTCGACCGCCCGGTGGTGCCCGAGGTGGGGATCATCACCGCCGGCGATCGCTCGTCGACCGACGCAGGTCCCTGCCCGTCGGCCGAACCCTCGAACAGGGCGTCCACGTCGAGCAGTCGGGGGTCGCCGCCGACCTCGGCCAGCACCGACCGCACCGTGGCAGCCAACTCGGCGTCGGTCACCACCACCGTCGGGCGGACCTGGCGGCACAGGCCAGCCAGTTCGGCGGGGGTGCTGGCCGGGTTCACCGGCACCTGCACTGCGCCGGCTTCCATGATGGCCAGCCACGTCAACAGGTAGGGGCCCGTCGTCCGGGCCGTCACCAGGACGTGGTCGCCGATGCCCACCCCTTCGCTGCGTAGACGGGCGGCACCTGCCTCCACGAGCGCCAACGCCTCGCCGTAGGTGAAGGTGTCGTCCCCCGACAGCAACCACGTGTCGTCCCCGACGGCGTCGACCGCCTCGCGGAAGAAGGTGGAGATGGTGCGCTGCACGGGGGCGGACAGAAGGGCCGGTCGACCCGCTCAGTCGGTGGCCGGTGGCTTGTAGATGTCCCGGGTGACCTCGTCGACCAGTTCGGTGTTCGGCGTCCACTCGACCTGACCGTCGCGCTGCAGTTCGAGCACGGCCGGCACTGGGTCGGGATCGGAGAACAGCCGTCGGTCGTCGTAGTCGGTGGGGTGGCCCCGCCGCCCCCCCGGCCCACCCCCCCCCCAACACCACCCCCCGCGGTTGTCCGCTCACCACCCACTGGCCGCCCGGCGAGCACAGCACCGCCACAGGGAGGGCGCGGGGGCG
>JAFIEP010000026.1 GCA_020832495.1 Acidimicrobiia bacterium
AGAAGATCCGCCGCAACGCCCACGGCTTCACCAACATCGACAACTACCGACGCCGACTCATCGGCCGCCTCGGCATTCAATGGGCTACCGTCCCCACACGCAGAATCCGAGGCCGCAAACCACAGCAGGTCGCGTAGAGCCGGTTTACCGGGGGCACCCTGGCTATTAGCATCGTGCCGAGTTCCGGAGAATGGAGCGCAGCCGCCGCGCTGCGTGGTTGTTCGAGAAGGTTTCGGCGCGCGCTTTAGCATCGTCCTGATCCCACACCATTGACCTCACTGTGGAAACGGCGTCGACTAACGCGTCGACGTCGTCGCTCGGTACCAGTAGTCCGTCAATGCCGGGTCGTACGATCTCCTCGGCACCACCGCCATAGGTGCCGATCACGGGCACGCCGGCGGCGAGTGCCTCCACCATCGATATTCCGAATGGCTCGCCTGCTGAGGCGGAGACAAGCACGTCGGACGCTGCTATCCAGGTTGGGATGTCATCTCGCCAGCCAGGTAGGCGAACTCGGTCGGCAATCCCCAGATCCACCGGTAGCTGCACGACCTCATCGGCGAATTCTGGGTCCCGCGGGTGGGCACTGCCAAGGAGACAGGCGTGGACGTCGTCGGGTAGCTCCGCAACGCTGCGGATAAGGATGTCAGGGCGCTTCCAACGCTCAAATCGAGACAGCATGAGGAGTACGAATGCATCATCGGGCAGGTCCAGGGCCCGCCGAGCTTCGGCTCGGCTTGGGGGCATCTGCTCACGGATGCGGCGGAGGTCCACAGGCGGGTGCATAACCTCCACCCGACGGTGCGGCCAGATCGCCCGTTGATGTCGCGCAGCCAGCCCGGAGCAGGCGAGGGTGGTGGTCTGTGGCACGAGCGTAGCCAGTCGGTCGATGGCGGTCGGTGTCGCCGGAATCCCGTGTTGGTACCACGACAACGGCGCACGCGCGGTGCGAGCCGCTATGGCGCCGGGAACGATGCCAGAGGCCATCCAGACGAGGACGGCCGAGACCCGTTCGCTGTGGAACCACTTTCCGATTTCTCGTCCTCCCTGCCAGGCTCGATGGACCGACCGGATTCGTCCTGCGGGCTTCACCAGAACACGCCGGTCGGCTCGAGCGATGGCGTCGACAAGGTCGCCCGGTTCGAAGAAGGCGAAGCGGAACTGGTCGCCGACCTCGGCCGTCGCCAGATCGAGGAGTGCGCGCTCGGCCCCGCCGCCCATGTGCCCGAGGGGCATGACAATGCCGACTGGGCCGGTCACGGCTGCTCTGCCGGAGTTGGCTGTAGGGGACTCCTAGAGGGTGAAGCGGTCTCAGTATCGGGGGTTGCCGCCACCGGCCGCTTGCCGTGCGACGACGTCGGTGTGGTTGCATCGGGAGAAGCGCGCTGGCGGTCGAGCCAACCCAGAGCGAGCCATGCCAGCGTGGACACGCCGTACTCCCCGCCGTTGAGCCAGTTGCCAAACGTGGCGAGCAGGATGATGAGAGCGACGAGCGACAGGGTGTCCCGGCGGAGTCGCACCAGCCGGAATGCCGTGCGAAAACCATTGAATGCCAAGGCGACGAACAACACGAGTCCCGGGAGGCCCCAGGCGAGCGCCACGTTGCCGAGGTCGTGCTCGGCGCTGCCGAGGGCCGTCTCGCCGAAGCGCGAGCCAGCAAGGGTGAAGGACTGCTGCCCTCTGCCGATGGGGTGCTCCATCGGTGCCTGGACGGCGTTGACGACCATCTCGATGTGAATGTTGGCCGTGGACACGTCGTCGTTCATCGGGTCCTCGAGGCCTTGGACCACATGGTTCACGAACGGTGCGACACGCTCGTCGAGGGCCTCGACGTCGACTTGCTGTAGTGACCAGTTGAGCGTCACCAGCGCGAGCACGACCAGAAGCGGCACCAGGACGATGCGTTGCGCGCCGCGGGAGCGGATGGCAGGAATCAGCGCGAGGAGCACAACGACGATGACCACCGGGGTGCGTGACCCCCCGAGGACGAGCGCATAGAGAAGAAATGCCACGCCTGCGACGCGCACCGGCGTGGGCAACTTGGGCAGGGCGAATGCCACCAAGAGCACACCGATCATGATGATGCTCACCATCTCGGCCGCGCTCACCGAGGCACCGAAGGGCCGAATGCTCCCTCCAACGTTCAGCGCGGCGTACCCTCCCTGCTCCACCCATGCAGCATCCCAGGCCGGGAATCCGTTGAGGACTTGGTGCTGGGCGTACAGCGCGCTCGCAGCGGCGGCCCCGACGAGAAGGTAGACGACCGAGCGGAAGAGTCTGTCGTCGAGGTAGGCCTTGCCCACCCAGAACCACAGGGTGGGAACGAAGAAGAACAGCAGCGAGGACAGCCCCGACAGCACCGATCCTGCGAAGGGGTTGAGGGCCCACACCACCGCCAAGGCCCCGAGGGCCAGTACGAGGCCGCTGAGGGTGGAGTCGATGTGCAACCGGCCCCGCTGGGCAGCGAGGACGATGAGCAGCAAGGCAACAGCGGGTCCGACGAGCAGCAGAGGATCGTTGGTGAGTTCGCCACCGAGACCCCAGGCGAGCAGTCGTCGCAGCACGCCGAGGCCCAACAGGTAGCCGAGGGTCACCAGGACGGCCGCACGCGGGTTGGCGGTGATCGCCACGACCGCCACCAGCGACGCACACCCGGCCACAACGGCAGCGACGAACAGGGTGCCGCCGATCCCGCCGGCCACCACCATGGCTGCGGGAGTGGCCACCACGATGCCGGCGCAGGCAAGGGCGACCCAGGCCGAAGGGAGCAAGGCGCGGCTTTCCGAAAGACGGTGCCGCTGGAGGCTGAGGGCAGTCATGGGGCCGTGGCCTCGGAGCGGGATACTGCCACGGACTCATAGACCTTGCGATAGTCGTCGGCGACGTCGTCCCAGGTCCGCGCCGAGGCCCGCCGTCGTGCTTCGGCACCGAGGTGTTGACGCAGTGTGGGATCTCGCGCCAGACGTTCCACTGCCGAACTCACGGACGCGAGGGTCGGCTCGACGAGAATGCCGGCCTCATCGTCGCCGATCAACTCCGTGATCCCGTGCACACGGGTGCCCACCACGGGCAGCCCCACTGCGGCCGCTTCCCATGATGCGAGCGAGAACGTCTCGTAGGCTGAAGGAAGGCAGAACACATCGCACCCAGCGAGCACACGCTCAGGATCGGAACGCCGCCCGAGGAAGTGCGTCTGATCGAGAATACATCCGCGGAGACGCGCTCTGTTCCCCTCCCCGGCGACGACGGCAACGACTCGCTGCGACAGGTGGCGGTCGGCGGCTGCAGCACCTGCGAGCACGAGACGGAGGTTCTTGTGCTCCCAGTTTCCTCCCATGAATGCGACGGCGACGTCGTCGTGGCCGAGGCCGAGGTCGGAGCGGATCGCTGCGCGCGCTTCTTCATTAGGTGCGAACCTCTGCGCGTCGACGGCGTTCTGGATCTTGTCGACTCGCACGGTGGGATGCACGCTTCGCACTTCGTCAGCAAGACCGCCCGACACGGCAACGATCGTGCTCACTCGTCCCGGACGAAAACACCAGCGTTCCGCTGCGAGCGCCAGAGCGTGCACGATGCCGGTGTTGAGTTTCGCGACTCCTGTGGCACCTGGGGCAAGCGAATGGTGGCGACGCCACGCTCCATGGTGTGAGTAGTGCACCGAGATCACGTCTGCCCTCGTGCCGACAATGGCTCCCTCGGTGTGCACCACCCCGCGTGCGTGTCGAGCGTTGATGCTTCCGACAATCCAGAACAGCGGGAACAGGACGCTGACGGGGCGACCCGGCAGCGGTAGCCGAACCACTCGGTCGGCGGCGGCGGCGACCGACGGAGCGACGCGACGGCTGATCACGGTGAGGCGGTAGTGCTTCGCCAAGCGGGGGAGCACCTCCATCGACACTGTTTCCATGCCGCCAGCCGGCCATACCTGATGGGCCACATAAGTGAGTTCCGGGCGGTGGTCGATTCCGCCAGCGCCGTGGAGCGCGTGGCGGACAGCGGACACAGTGTGGTGGACGGCGAAGTGCTCTTCGTAGGTGGCTCGAGCGTTGTCGGCCAGTTCTCTGCGGGCTGCTGGATCGGAGAGCAGGTGCTCAACCGTCGATGCCAGCGTGTCGGGCGGAGCCACTGCCAACGCACCACGCTCGACCAGCGCAGTCCACGTCGCAGGACCGTCAATGGCGACGACGGCGGCACCTTGTGCGAGTGCGGCGGCGAGAGTGCCCTTTCGGCCGCTGGGCCCATCGGCGTTGATCAGCAGCACGAGGGTCGAGTCACGCAGTGAGCGCCCGTAGTCCTGCGGATCGCACACGCCGGTGAACTCGATGAAGTGCCGGTCCTCAAGCCTGCGCCACATGGCGGTCGCTGGCTGGCCCGCCGGGTCGGGAGCGCCGACCAGCAGTATCCGCAGCCGCGTTCGGACCTTCGAGAGCGCATCCACCGCGTTGGCCGCACCCGGATCGGTCCACGACGGCACCGCAAGCGTGGGCACGGCTGAATCGTTGCTGTTGTGCTGCCCCCCTTCATCCCCCGAGGCGTCGACCGCCGTCGGCACGTTGGAGAACGCAGGGGCAACGCACACCGGACGAGGCCGGCGGGCGAGACCACGTACTTCGGCAGCACGCTGTGGGCTGGTCACGACGATGCCGTGTGCTCCGTCGAGCACACAGCGGAATGCGAGTCGCTGGCACACCGACCATACCCAGGTGCGTGGGTCACGCGAGGCATCAATGAATGCTTCGTGCACGAACAAGCAGGTGCGGACGTTGCGTGCACGAAGCACAAGCACCAGCAGTACGGCGGGAGTGGGGATACCCTTCCAGGCCCAGGCGAACACGCTGTAGTGGACGACGACAGCGTCACCGGAACGGGGCCGTCGGAGACTCCACCACAAGGCCCGCAACCCCCGCCGGACGATGGACGAATCGTCGAGGATGGCTAGCTCACCGGGGTCCTCGTTTGCGAGTTCCTCGGCGAGAAGCCGTGCGTGGTCGCGGACGCCACCCGGCCCTGGCGGAACCAGGGCGAGGGTGTGGATGGCCTGGCTCATCCAACCCCGCCAGCTTGTGCTGGGGCGATGCCGGCAAGGTCCGCCAGGCGATCGAACGTCGGGTTCACCCTTCGCAGTTCCTCGAACCCTCCGAGGCCAGTCACCCGACCGGCCTCGAGAAGACAGATCGTGTCGCAGCGGCGCACGGTGGACAGGCGGTGAGCAACGATGATGGTGGTGAGATCGCCTCGCAGTTTCTCCACGGTGGCCGTTATGCGCGCCTCGGTATCCACATCGAGCGAAGCGGTGGCTTCGTCGAGGATGAGCACGCTCGGGCGCCGGTAGAGGGCTCGGGCCAGACCGATCCTCTGTCGCTGCCCACCAGAGATCCGCACCCCGCGTTCGCCCACCTCCGTGTGAAAGCCAGCAGGAAGGCTGTTGATCCAGTCGGTGAGCTCCGCCTGCTCGGCGGCCGCGGAAAGAGCCGCATCGTCGATCTCACTCGGTTCAGACCCGAACGCCAGGTTCTCGCGCAGAGTCGCGTCCACCAAGAACACGTCCTGCGGTACATACCCGACTGCTTCCCGCCAGGCGTCAGCGACATCATGCACCGGCCGTCCGCCGACGAGCACCTCACCGCCCGTGGGCTGGTGCAGCCCGAGGATCAGGTCGAGCAGCGTCGTCTTGCCGGCACCGGAGGAGCCCACGATGCCGAAAGCGCTGCCGCGCTCGATGCGGAAGGCAACTCCGTCGAGGACCGGGGCATCGGAGGAGTAGCCGAAACGCAGGTCGGTCACGGAGACGGCAGGGCCGGTCGCTGGGAGTTCCAGTCGTGTGGCAGAAGGTCCGCTCGGCTGGAACCGGTCAAGATCGGCCACCACGGTTTCGATGCCGGGAAGCTGGGATCGCACCTGGTTCGAGACCTGCAGCATGCGGCCGAACGAGGGCATGGCGCGGAAGCCAGCGCCGAGGAACAAGGCCAGGGAGCCCATGGCGGCTTCCGCCCCGAGGGTCCCCACAAGGACGGCGGCGGCGGCGGCCAGCCCGATGATGAGCACCACCTCGAGGTAGTAGCGGGGCAGGTTTCCGTAGACAGCGATCTTGCGGTTCTCGCCAGCCATTCGCGTTCTGATCCGCTGCAGGTCCTGAGCGAAGTATGGGGTGCTGTTGGAGACATAGATCTCCTTCACCCCGCCAAAGGCGTGCAGCAGTGACCGGTACTGCTGCCTGATGAGCTGGTGCTGGCGCTCAGCGACTCTCCGCACTCGCTTGCGTACGAAACGCTCGTAGCTCCACACGGCAAGCCCGAGGTAGAGGGCGAGAGCGAGCGTGACCCACGGTGAGGTGACGGTGAGGAGGGCAAGCACTGCGAGGAGGACAAACACCTCGGCAGCGAGGTTCAACAGGCCGAAGAGCCCGAAGCCGATCGCGTGCGTGACGTTGTCCTTGACGTTGCGCACCAGTTCGGCGGAAGGGTGTTCGAGGTGGAAGCGGTAGGGCGCTGCTAGGTAGGAGCGGATGAGGCGTCCGGCGGTGTCGGCGTCGACCCCGAACACGAATCCAGCGTTCCACCACTGGTAGAGCACCGTACCGATGGAGCGAACAATGAACAAGCTTACGACTGCTCCGCCGAGTAGCGCAGCAAGATGTGTGGGTTCGGTGATGCCAGTGACCGACACCAGTCGTTCGGTCATCCCAGTGGGCCGCTCGGGATTCATCAACAGGTCGGTGAGGGGGACCAGCAGCCCCAGTGCCACGAGGTCGAGCATGGCCAAGCAGGCACCAACGACCACGGCGAGGAGGAGGCGACGGCGTTGTGCACCGCTGAGCACAGCAACGATCGATCGCAGTGCCTGTGCAACATCTGCTGAGCCCGCAGCGGCCATCACGCACCCTTCGGTGCCGGCTGTGCTTGCTCGTTCGCCGGTTCGTGGGATTCGTACCCCCCGTAGCCGTAGCCGTAGCCGTAGCCGTAGCCGTAGCCGTAGCCGTAGCCGTAGCCGTAACCGAAGCCTTGTCCGCTGGCGTCGTTGAGTACCACGCCGGTCAGCGGTGCGCTGACTCGTCGCAAGGCTTCGATGGCGTTGCCCATGTTGCGGCGGGTGCTGCGGCCCACCATGGCAATGACCAGCACGTGCTGCACGAGGTTCGACAAGATGAGCGCGTCGGTCACCGGCAGCACGGGCGGGGCGTCGATGAGTAACACGTCAGCGTTGTCGCCCAGGGAACGAACGAGGCGGGCCACCTCACCACTGCCCAGCACCTCGGAGGGGTTCGGTGGGATCGACCCGGCGGGAATGACCGCCAGGTTGGGCATGCCGGCCGGGCGACGGACCGCCTCGGCGAACGAGCACTCCCCAGCCGCCAGTTCGGTCAGCCCGGGGCTGCGGTCGAAGCCGAAGTAGTTGCCCAGCTGGGGTCGGCGCAGGTCGGCGTCCACCACCACCACCCGCTGCCCGGCCTGGGCCATGACGATGGCAAGGTTGGCCACCGTCATGGTCTTGCCTTCGGCGGAAATGGGGCTCGTCACCATGAGGGCGGTGTGTGGCTGGCCGATGCTGGCGAACTGCACGGTGGTGCGCAACGTGCGGTAGGCCTCGGCCGCTGGGGACTGGGGTCGGTGTTCGGCAATCAGGCGGGCCGAGCCGGGCTCGGCACTTTCCATCGGCACGTGCGGTACATGGGCCACCACCGGCGGTTCGCCGCCGAGCGCTGCGTCGAGGTCGGCCGCGGAGCGGATCGAGTCGTCGAGGTAGTCGGCGAGCAGAACGATGGTGGCGGCCACCAGGAGCCCGAGCAGCGCAGCGGTGACGGCTGCCTGGCGGGGGCGGGGCTCGAAGGGCGTTGTGGGCACGGTGGCAGGGTTGGAGAGCTGGGTGCCACCGGTCCGCAGCGCGAGCTGCTGCTGCAGTTGGTCGAGACGGAGTTGTTGGCGAATGCGCTCTTCGACCAGCGCGTTGCGTTCCTGTGCCAGCACGAAGCTGTCGGGCCGTTCGGTGAGCGCGAGCTCGGTGAGTGCGATCGACTCATTCAGCCCCTCGATCGAGCTGGCGAGCTCTGCGGTGGCGCCGGCGATCTCTTGTTGGGTCTGTTCTCGCCGCAGGTTGACGTAGACCTCGGCGTAGGTGTTGGCCGCCAAGGCCGCCACTTCGGGGTTCGTGCTCTCGACGGTAATGGCGATCACCTTCGAATCGTCGACAGCCTCGAGCAAGGGTTCGACCGCCATGCCGAGCTCCTCGGCAGCGGCGGTGCGGATCTCGCTGCCGCGCAGCAGCACCAGCTCCGTTGCCATGTCGGCGCCCGTGGTGGTGATGCCCACCAGCGACTCAGCCAAGCGAGGGTTGACGATCACCTGCGCCGTGGCTTCGTAGCGTGGAGTCTGCGCCGAGGCGAAGGTGAAGGCAGCGACCCCCGACAGCACGGCAGTGAGCGTCACGAAGAGCCAGTAGCGCCGCAAAATGGCGAAGTAGCGGCGGTAGTCGAGCTTGTCGGGCGTGGTCTCGGTGGGGTTCACGAACCGCTCTCTTCTGCCTCAGCGGGGGTGGCGGGTGTCGTGATGGTGGGGGTGGTGGGCACCGGGTCGGTAGTGGGCAGTCCGGCCACGCCGGCAGCGATCACCAATGACACGGCCACGGCCAACGTGGCCCGCACGACCCTGGATCGGAACGTGACGCGCATGCTCACCACCTCTCGCCCGAAGGCACTGTTCGGTCGGACGATGTCCCGCTCACCGATCGGTAGAGCTCAATGTGCCGATCAGCAACGCGAGCCCAATCGTAGTCGAGTGCGAATGTGCGGCACCGCTCGGGCGAAGGTAGTGGCGCAGACCCGTTCAAGGCACTGAGCACTCGCTCGGCCAAGGCAGCAGCATCGCCGGTCGGGACCACGCTCGAGGGGTCGAGCAGGCGGGGAACCTCCGCCAGACCGGCTGCATCGGTGACGACCACCGGGGTGCCACAGGCCAGGCTCTCGAGGGTGATGAGGCCGAAGCCCTCGAGCGCCACCGTCGGGACCACCGAGAGGTCTGCGGCCTGGTAGAGCAAGGGAAGGTTGTTGTCGGCTACCCGGCCGAGGAAGGTGACGTTGTCCGGCGCCAGCCGGGCGGCCAGTCGTTCGAGGTTTGCGCGTTCTGCGCCGTCGCCGACGACCAGCAGCTGAGCCGCCGGGACCGCGGCCACCACCTCGGCCCAGCAGCGCAGTAGGACGTCGATGCCCATGCGCCGTGCCAGACGTCGCACGCACACCGCCACCGGTGCGGTGGCGTTGACACCAAATCGCTCGCGGGCCGCCACGCGGTCACCGGGGCTGAACCGGGCGGTGTCGACGCCGGGACGTAGCACCACCACCCGCTCCGGGTCGACGCCGTAGCGATCGACCACCAGCTCGGCGAACGCGTGGGTGAGGGTCACGATGCGCGCTGCGCGGCGGTACACGCTGCGCTCGATGGAGCGACGCCCAAGGGTGACTGCGCGTCCGGCGCCTTCGGTGCGGCCTTCGTCCGCCCACGGACCCTGGAAGTGCACCACGAGAGGCAACCTGCGCACTGCTGCTGCAGTAAGGGCGGCGGCGCCGTGGAAGGCGAAGTGCACGTCGATCACGTCGGCGTGAGCTGCCGCCCGCTGCGCAGCCGCCCGCAGACCGAGCAACTTGCGCACCGGGTCTGGTGAAGCCACACTCCGGCCGTGCCCCCGGGGGCCGTTGCGCTGGCCGGCGGCGACCACGAACGGCTCCGCACCGGCTCCCTCGAGCGCGGTGGTGAGGTCGTGCAGGTAGCGGTTCAGCCCGCCGGGCCGTTCATCGAACCACGACATGCCCACCACGAGCACCCGCAAGGGGTCCATCGCGTCGGCTGAGTCGTGCTGTCGCGGCTCATTCACCGTATTGCATCCCGCGTTGCTCCCTGCCTGCCCGCTTCCCGGCGGAAGCCGGGTGGACACGGCATGGTATCTGCCAGCTAACGGGCAAGCAATGACCGCGAGCATCGCGTCGGCCGGCGCGCTACGATCCCCTCGTCAGCGGGAAGCAGGGACGCGGGAGCAGCGTGCGGGCAAGCACAGGTGTCGAGGGTGTAGCGATCGTCCACGACTACCTCACCCAACGGGGCGGGGCCGAACGGGTGGTCCTCGCGCTTGCCGAGGCATTCCCCGACGCTCCGATCCATACCTCGTTGTTCCATCCCGAAGGCACCTTCGCTGAGTTCTCGACGCTCGACGTGCGACCGTCACCACTCAACAAGTCGGCGAGGCTGCGCCACAACCACCGGCTCGCCCTGCCGCTGTTGGCTCCCACGTTCGAGGCCATGACCATCGACGCCCCGGTCACGATCTGTTCGTCGAGCGGTTGGGCCCACGGCGTCCGCTGTGCCGGCCGCCGACTCGTGTACTGCTATGCGCCTGCACGATGGCTCTACCAGGGCGACACCTACCTGGCCGAGCAGCACCGGTTCGTGCGGTGGGGGATGCAGCGCACCATCGCTCCACTTCGCCACTGGGACCGCCGCGCCGCAGGGCGTGCCGACCGCTACGTGACCATCTCGTCACGGTCGCGCGAACTCATCCGTCAGGCATACGGGTTTGATGCAGAGATCGTCTACCCACCCTATGGCCTCGACCCCCACGGCCAGCGCGAACCGGTCGACGGGCTCGACCCGGGGTTCTACCTGTGCGTGTCGCGACTGTTGCCGTACAAGAACGTGGATCTGCTGCTTGCCGCGTTCGAAAAACGCCCCACCGATCGGCTCGTGGTGGTGGGTACCGGGCCCGATGAACAGCGCCTTCGCAAACTCGCTCCAGCCAACGTGCACTTCGCCGGCCGGGTCAGCGACGATCAGCTCCGCTGGCTGTACGCCGAGGCGGCTGCGCTCATCGCTGCGTCGTTCGAGGACCTCGGGCTCACAACGATCGAGGCGGCGGCGCTCGGCACACCTGCAGCGGTGCTGCGATTCGGCGGGTACCTCGACACCGTGATCGATGGAGAGACCGGCGAGTTCTTCGACGAGCGCGAGCCTCAACTCGTCAACAGGGCCCTCGACCGACTTGCCGCCAATCCTCCGGCCCCGCAATCGTTGCGCGACCACGCCAGCGAGTTCAGCCCGGACCGGTTCACCGACCGCATGCGAGCACTCGTCGATGAGCTCGGTGCGATGACAAGCGCTGTCCAAGGCGAACGGCCATGAGCGCCACCCATCGTCGTGTCGTGTTCGTCGACCACTGCGCGCAACTCTCCGGTGCCGAACTGGCGCTTGCCCGGCTCATCGCGCACCTGCCCGCGGGCACGGCACACGTGATCCTCGGTGAACACGGCCCGCTCGAGGACGTGCTGCGCGACGCCGGAGCACAAGTGGAGGTGCTGGCGCTGGGCGACCAGCTCAGTGGCCTTCCTCGTGACCGCGTCCGTTCCAGCACGGCGGCGTTCTCGGCGGGCGCGTCGACGGTGGCTGCGGTGCGCGCGCTGCGACAGCGACTGCGGGAGCTTCGTCCCGACCTGGTGCACACCAACTCCATGAAGGCCCACCTCTACGGAGGCGTCGCCGGACGACTCGCCGGCGTGCCGGTGCTGTGGCACGTACGCGATCGGCTCTCGAACGACTATCTCCCTGCCAACGCAGTGCGGATGATGCGAGCTGGCGCCACGGTGATTCCTTCCGGGGTGATCGCCAACTCGGCAGCCACAGCGGCCACGATCCCTTCCCGGGCGCGCACCTGGGTGGTGCCCAGCCCGATCGACATCGACGTACCGACACGACGCGCCGACGATGCCCGTCCCTTCACCGTCGCCATGGTCGGCCGGCTCACCGAGTGGAAGGGCCAGCACGTCTTCGTGGATGCGTTCGCCGACGCCTTCACCGACACCAACGCCAGAGCGCTGATCATCGGCGCGCCGCTGTTCGGTGAGCACGACTACGAAACCCAGCTACGCGAACAAATCGCTCGCCGTGCCATGACGGACCGCATCGAGTTGCTCGGATTCCGCCACGACGTGCCAGAGCTGCTCGCAGGATGCGACGTACTCGTGCATGCATCGGTGATCCCCGAACCGTTCGGCCAGGTGGTGCCCCAAGGCATGGCCGCCGGGCTGGCCGTCGTTGCCAGCGCTGCTGGAGGTCCCGCCGAGGTAATCACCGACGGGGTCGATGGCGTGCTCGTGCCACCTGGTGATGGCAGACGACTCGCCGAGGTACTCCGATCGCTCGCTAGTGACCCGACTCGTTGCGCTGAGCTAGGTGAGAGTGCGCGTATCACGGCGCGACGGTACGCGGGTGCTGACGTATCTGAGGATGTGTCGAAGGTGTACCAGGCTCTTCTCCCTGATCACATGACTCAATGCGCCCTCGGCCCAAACGGAAATCGGTCACGAAGCAAGGTTCTTCCTCGCATGGATCGGGAGGGGCCTCATGGTTGGCAATAGGCTTGGTGGGGTTGCAGAAGACTGGAGATTGTTGCAAGTCTACCCTTCTCGGCATATTGCACTGATCGTAATCGTACTCGCGTTGAGCATGACTCAGTCACTCATCAACAAACCGGCGGCCGGCGCATTTAATCGTAGCTACCTGTCTGTGAATTATAGCTATGGATTTGTGCGGCGCGGGCTCGCTGGCGAACTGGCCATGCTCCTTACGCAAGGCCAGTATGGAAGTGGAGCTATCGAAGTACTACTCATAGCACTGGCCATTGTCGGGACGGCATTTGCCGTGCTCCTTCTCCTGAGGTGCTCCTCCAATGGGCGGGACAGTGTCTGGCTGCTCACTCTATTAGTGTGCGCGTCTCCCCTAGGCCTTCAGTTGCTTCTCAATGAAAGAAAGACCGATCTTGTAGGATTCATTGTCCTATTGCTACTGCTCCATCTCCTCGTCCGTCGGCCCGGAAGTGGGTCAGCTCTCATAGGAATAACGGGGTTCTCGGGAATCCTATTCGCAGTTGCCGTACTGGTACACGAGGCGTCGCTACTTCTCTTTGTGCCGTTTGGAATGTGTGCAGTCTGGGTGGCAGCGAACTTACAAGGCCGCGTACTTTCATCAAGAGCTCAGCTGCTTGCATTGGCAAGCCTCGCCTTGCCGCCGTTCCTTGCCTCCACTATTGCACTTCTTTACGGTAGGCCAGGGTCTGATGTTGTCGTTGCAATGCGATTAGATGCAGTTGAAGCGGAAGTGTTCGACAGTAGCCAGAACGGAATCTATTATTTCATGGCCGATGGGCTTTCCGAAAGTCTCCACTTGGTATGGACTCATACCCAATCGTTAGGTCTCCTTTTCGGAACACTGACCCTAATTCTAGTGCTCGCTGGAGTCCACTATGTCGGTCTATTTGGCTTCTCCTGGGAGAGCGCTAAGGTGAGGCTTCATGCTCTTGATGTCTGTCAACGAGGACAGTCACACACAACAGCACTAGCACTGGGTGTGCTGGTAGTTATTTCTTATTTACTGCTCTTTATTACCGCTATAGATTGGGTACGTTGGGTCAGCTGGTTATATGTATGTGCCACCCTTGTTGTAGCTCTAATCGCACACTATAGGAGTAGCACATACCTGTCCAGGAGAGGTGGTAGTAGTCTCCCAAAACTAGGTGGGTGGGGCACGCGTGCAGTGTCTCTGACTTACCTTGTCATGGTTGCGCCTCTAGCCGTAACTCCGGTTAGCATGAGTGAATCTATTCGCCAGTTGATAGGTCTTGGGAGTGGCGCATGACACTGGACCGACTCGCTTCTTGCGCAGCGCAACATGTGTCGAGCGCGAAAGCGCTCGATGGAAAGTCGCTTGGGTCGGGGTCGAGCAGTGATAGCACTCGTCACCGATGCTGCTGGGTTCTAGTCAGGGAGCGACGGTCTCGCCAGCATCCATGTAGCAACCGGGCCGACTGGAGGCGATCACATCAATGGCGCTACTACTTGATAACCGGCAGCAAGCCGCAATCCTGAGTGGTGGAACGAGTTCAAATCAGATTCTCCGTTCCGTTATTGAAGTTGTGGAGACCCTTGATAACCGGCTGCTCGCGTGCTGTGACCTTGGGTCGGGGACTGGGCAACTCATAGCTCTTCTGAGCAAGTTGCCCAACATCGCTTCGGTGGTTGGTCTTGACCTTGTTGAGCATGGCTCGTCGTCTGTAAATACCATCTCATCTGATCTGAACTCTGACTTTCCGTGCGCGAGTGATTCATTTGATCTCCTCACGGCGGTAGAGGTGATCGAGCACCTCGAGAATCCACGTCACTTTGCGCGTGAGTGCTCCAGATTGCTGAAGCCGAACGGCATTCTGATACTTACCACCCCCAATATTGAGTCGTTCCGTTCGCTCATCTCACTCTGGGCAAGAGGGACACATGGCGCATTTGGCGACCGCGAGTACCCGGCACATATCACGCCCATGCTTGCCACTGACACTGATCGCGTTTTGGACGAGGCTGGAATATCCGTCTTGGCTCACAGATATTCAAATCCGGGCGCGTTGCCGCATTTCACACGCTGGAAGTGGCCCAAGAGGTGGGTAGTTGGTTCGCAGGCTAAGCGGTTTTCTGATGGCATCCTCGTTGTGGGGAAGAAGGTTGGCTGCACATGACCCGAGTTTTCTGCTCTTGGCTTATCCGATCGCTGGAATGTGATGCGCGTACGAGAGCCATGCAATGAGAGCACTCGTCACCGGTGCTGCGGGGTTCGTGGGCCGGTACCTGATCGAACACCTGCAGTCCCAGGGCGACGAGGTCGTCGGGATCGACCGCGACACCGGCGTCGATCTGCTCGACGCTGCGGCGGTCACCGAGGCGGTGCGTGACGCATCGCCCGACGCGGTGTACCACTTGGGTGGATGGAGTGACGTGGGGGCGTCCTGGCAGGCACCACTCGCGACGTTCCGGGTCAACACCGAGGGCACGTTGAACGTGCTCAACGCCTGTCGTGACGCCGTTGAACGTGTTCTGGTGGTGTCGAGTGCGGACATCTACGGGAAGGTGTCGCTCACCGAGTTGCCGCTTACCGAGGATTCACCCGTTCGGCCGGTCAGCCCGTACGCCGCGTCGAAGCTCGCTGCGGATCATCTCGCACAACAGGCGTGGTTGGGGTATGGACTGGAGACGGTGCGTGTTCGGGCCTTCAACCATCTCGGGCCGGGTCAGACGAACCGGTTCGTGGCGCCGGCGCTCGCCGAGCGAATCGCGGTGTGCGAGCTCGAAGGTCGCGAGGAGGTCACCGTGGGGAACCTGACCCCACGTCGGGACTTCACCGATGTGCGAGACGTGGTGCGCGCCTACCGGCTGCTCGTCGAGCACGGCGACCCGGGTGAGCCCTACAACGTGTGTTCGGGTATCGACATCGCCATCTCAGAACTGGCTGACCGGCTCGTCGCCATGGCGACCAGGCCGCTGTTCCCGTGTGCCGATCCCAATCTGCAACGTCCCGTGGACGTACCTGTCCTTCGAGGCGACTTCACGAAGTTGCAGAAGGCGACCGGCTGGGAGCCACAGGTTCCCATTGACACGACCCTTGCCGACATCCTCGCCGAATGGCGCACCCGAACGAAAGTAGAACCGGTATGAACGGCACGCTGGCCGAACCACCGCCCACACCGAGTGGGTGGCCGCCGGGAAGCAGATCCAGCACAGGAGCAAAGGACACCGAATCGGCCATGACACGCAGGGCGCTCATCACCGGCATCACCGGCCAGGACGGTTCGTACCTGGCGGAGTTCTTGTTGGGCCAGGGCTATGAGGTGATCGGGATGGTGCGCCGGTCCTCCACGGTGACCTTCGAACGGATCGCGCACATCCAGGACCGGCTCACCCTTGTGGCGGGTGACCTGCTCGACGAGATCTCGCTGATCGAACTTCTCGACAGGCACCGTCCGCACGAGGTGTACAACCTGGCTGCGCAGTCGTTCGTGCAGACGAGTTTCTCCCAGCCGGTGCTGACCGGCGAGACGACCGCGCTCGGCGTGACGCGGTTGTTGCACGCCATCCGCATCGTGGACCCGTCGATCCGCTTCTACCAGGCGTCATCGTCGGAGATGTTCGGCAAGGTCGTCGAGGTCCCCCAGAGCGAGACCACCCCGCTGTACCCGCGCAGCCCCTACGGGGTAGCCAAGGTGTACGGGCACTGGATCACGGTCAACTACCGCGAGTCCTACGACATACATGCCTCGTCAGGCATCTTGTTCAACCACGAATCGCCCCGTCGCGGCCTCGAGTTCGTCACCCGCAAGATCTCCAACGGCGTGGCGCGCATCGCGGCCGGGCTCACCGACGAACTGCGCCTCGGCAACCTCGATGCGCAACGCGACTGGGGCTTCGCCGGCGACTACGTCGAGGCAATGTGGCTCATGCTCCAACAAGACGAACCCGGCAACTACGTCGTGTCCACCGGCGAGACCCACTCGGTACGCGAGTTCTGCGAGCTCGCGTTCGGCCGTGTCGGGCTCGACTGGTCCGACCACGTCGTGATCGACGAGCGCTTCTTCCGCCCCGCCGAGGTCGACCTGCTCGTCGGAGACGCCACCCGCGCCCACAGCGTGCTCGGCTGGAAACCCGCCACCAGCTTCACCGACCTCGTACACCGCATGGTCGACGCTGACGTCGAAGTCGTCCGCCGACCTGATCTCGAACCAGAGGAAGCTGCGCATTTAGCCGCGTGTCATGAAGATACCCTGCTACCGCAGGCCGAAGAGGCGGGAAAGTGATCCTTCGTCAGTCTTCCTATGCGATCCGGATACTGCCATGACGGCAAAGTGGTTCAACAGGCGCTCTGTCGCTGAGATCAGGAGCCTGGGACCTCTTCAAGGCGGGAGGTATCTCATCGCGCGCCTCAGCGCCAACCGTCTCGCCGGAGCATCCAGGCTCTCCTTCTCCCAATTTGGGGAAGATCTGGCAATCGAGTCTCTTCCGGCGCTAAGCGACGTTGGAACCTTTGTAGATGTAGGGTGTAACCACCCAATAAAGTACTCGAACACTTACCGCCTCTACATTCATGGGTGGTCAGGCATCGCAATCGATGCCAACCCACGATTCGCTCATGCATGGGCCAGAGCTCGGCCCCGGGACTGCTTTGTTCAAGCCCTAGTTTCCGACTGCGAAACTGAGCGCACGTTTATTGAGTTCGCCGACGACCTAGTCTCGACTACCAGCCGAGAATGGTCCAGACTCCAGTTGGCCAAGGGAAGGCCAGTTAAGTCGGAACACCGTATGGTATCTCGGACCCTCAACTCGATCCTGCAAGAGAGGCAGTGTCCACAGGTCAACCTCTTGAGTATTGACTGTGAGGGCCACGACATGGAAGTCCTCAGGTCAATAGACCTCCACTACTATAGGCCAGCGACTATCCTGATTGAGTCAGCGGCCGATCCCGGAGGCCGGGAGCATCACTTGCATCTAGAACGCCACGGATATATCCCATGGGCAACGCTCGACCGGACTGAGATATGGATGTTGACCTAGATGGCCACATCGCCACACCACTGCTTTTCATAAGTGTCTCCGGGCAGACTCACCACCCAGTTGATGCATGCTATTTAGTGCGAATAGGCAGGACTCAATGTTAAGCAACGTAATTAGCGCGCTGCAAGCGGCGATGGATGCACGCTCTATTCGTAACCCCAGTCGCCGAGTGCCGCGGGTTCTAAGTGAAGCACGCTACAAGTTCACACACTATCACTGGCGCATGATTCAAGGGGGAGGACCCAGCTTCTCTACTTGCCTCGACCTGCAGAATCGACTCCTTCACCGCGATTCAACGTTCGCCCGAGAGATCTGGAGACTCGACGACAAACTCACCGCGTACGAGCATGCCGACAGACTAGGAGTGGCTCACCCTGAGGTATACAGAGTGTGGAAGAGCTTTGAGGAAATAACCTTTGATGATCTGCCACGGCGAGTCTGCATAAAGCCGTCAACGCTATTTTCCGGAAAAGGAGTTTTCACGCTTCGAATCTTGTCCGGGTCTCGAGCGCTGCACGCGACAAGTGGGGCGCCCGTGTCTCTGCATGACGTCCATCGGTACTTCCAAGCGAATGATCCGCAGCAGGAGTGGAGGAAGCTTTCTACCTGTCGGCGTGACCCTCCTCGATACTACGCTGAGGCGCTGATAGGTGGTGATCGCGGGCCATTGGCCCAAGATTTAAAGCTATATATGTTTAGAGGGCGCCTGGGTCTTGTGCTGCTGATGCGACGCGAGCGAGAGGTCGAGCGAAAGTACTATGACGGGAAACTGAATGCGCTCGGTCCGATTATATATCCACACCTCAAGGGGGGCGGAATGGAGTTGCCTCCTGATATCGAAAATGTAGTTGAGGCTGCATGTAAATTGTCACGCGAGGTCCAGCTCCCATTTGTGCGAATCGACTTTCTATCAAGCGGATCGAAGCCTTCCTTATTCGGGGAAATCACTCCTACTCCCGGGGGTTCGATACTCCCACCGCCTGCGCTCGACCGTGCGCTTGGACTGTTGTGGGAAGAAGCCCTTGAGGAGCTACTGGCGGAGATACTAAATAATGAACGGCGCTAGTGATCCAGGGAGGAAAGAGCACCATGTCCTATGGACCTCTGGCTGGGATTCGACCTTTCGGGTAGCGTCCCTTCTAACGGTATATCAACGCAAGGTCCGCCCATACTATGTAGTGCACCCCGGCCGGCCGTCCATGGAGAAGGAACTACAGACGCTAGAAGTGTTGAGGACACTACTTATTGAGAGGTATGGTGTAGATGAAAGTCGACTCGCTCCACTCCGCGCTCTAGCTATCCAAACTATTGATGTTAGTCCGGAGGACGAGCGCTGCTATCAAGTCATCCGAGATCGCGCATTCTTGGGCGACCAGTGGCGTTGGTTACCTGCTGTGGCGAGAGCAGTTGGGCCTGATGCGATAGAAGTATCTGTACATCAGGACGACAACGCGACCCGCATCGTTAAGGATCTGGTGGTGGCGTCAGGAGGAACTGGTGCTGACAAATACTACGAGCTAGCTAGCTTCGCTGGAGCCGAAGAACGGCACCTGTTCGGCTCCTTCACGTTCCCTCTATTCGAGTTCACGAAACTCGACATGGAGCGCAGTGCGAAGGAAGCTGGATTCATCGGCCTCATGGAGGCTACCTGGTTTTGTCATTCTCCGACGGCTCGCGGAAGGCCGTGTGGGATTTGTAACCCGTGTGAGTATACGAAGCAGGAGGGCCTCGGTCGAAGGGTTCCAAGTAGCCGGAGTGCCGGCGTGGTGGTGCGACGACTTCGCGGCAAGGCAAGCTGGCGATACCGGCAGGTTAGACAACTGTGGCGTAGGATCTGAGGGAACTACTCTCGATACGGTCCTGGTGTGTTCCGGATGTCCCATAGTGCTGTCGCGATCGCCGGTTGACCGTGCCATCCCTGCATCATGAACCGCCGACTTGTATGAGGGGACCGGTTGCTGCGGGTTCGCCTCGTAGTGTCCGGGAGGTCGTTGGGCGGGGTGGCTCGTGAACCGCCTGCCGCCCTCGGGTTGGCTCTCCCAGGGTTTGCCTCCCGCCCGACGGCCGGTCGCGGTCTGGCTCAACAGAGGACTGGTCCCTGCGTTTATGGGCCTCGAAGTCGGCATGCCGATCGCGGCTTTCCCGTTGGAGATCGTAGATCGGAGCAACCGGATGATCATCGGAGTGGACCCACACAAGAGCTCGCACACCGCCACGGCACTCGACCCGGCGACGAACACGCCGGTGGCGTCGCTTCGGGTCGAGGCGACGCTGACTGGCTATCGCCGCCTGCTGCGGTGGGCTCAGCAGTTCGAGGACCGGCGCTGGGCGGTCGAGGGCGCCAGGGGCCTTGGCCGACATCTCGCCCAGTGGCTCGTCGCTCGCGACGAGGCTGTCGTGGACGTGCCCAGCACGGCGACGGCCCGGGTGCGAGAGCTCTCACGCGGCAGCCGCCGCAAGACCGACGTGATCGACGCAGCCGCTGCTGCCAGCGTCGCTGCGCTGCATGGCGACGCCACACCGGTGGCGGCCGAGGACCACACCACGGTGTTCGCGCTGCTCGAGGAACGCCGAGCAAACCTTGCGGCGCAACGGGTTCGGGTCGCCAACCAGCTGCATGCCGTGCTGCGCGACCTCGTGCCAGGCGGCGCCGAGGTGGCGCTCACCGCGAAAGCCGCCGCCGCGATGTTGCGCTGCGTGCGACCGGCCTCGGCGTGCGAGCGCGCCCGCAAGGACCTCGCCCAGGACCTTGTCAAAGAGCTCCGCACGGTTGATGCGAGCCTGGCCGACATCGAGAAGCGGATGGCCGCAGCGCTCGACAATCACGGCTCACAGCTGCGCGAGGTCGACGGCGTCGGAGCAGTCACCGCCGTGCGCCTCATCGGCCGCACCGGCCCCGCATCGCGGTTCGCCACAGTGCATGCCTTCGCCACCTACGCCGGCGTCGCCCCGATCGAAGTCGCCTCCGGTGAGCGGACCCGCCATCGACTGTCCAGGCGCGGGGACCGACAGCTCAACTCGGCGATCCACCTCGTCGCCGTCACCCAGGTCCGCATGGCGAACAGCCTCGGCCGCGAGTACTTCGACAAGAAGATCGCCGAGGGCAAGACCCGCAACGAGGCCATGCGCTGCCTCAAGCGACGCCTCGCCAACCACCTCTGGCGGCTCATGCTCGCCGACGAGCGACGCCTCAACGCTCCGCCCGAGAGCGTCCCGATCGCCGCTTGACGGGACACAGAGGAACCCTGGGTCTGGTGGAGGCTCTGGCTATTGGTTTCCAACTCCGGCGGGGTCGGCCTGTTGGGCAGCGTAGAACGCTGCCTCGAACTCTGCTGGGGGCACATGGTCGCAGTGGCTGTGGAGCCGCTGCTCGTTGAACCACTGCACCCACGACAGGGTGGCGAGCTCGAGCTCGTCGACGTCGTCCCACGGCGAGTTCCATCGGTCGGTGCGCGGTCCCGGTCATGATGACCGGTGCTGTTGACCAACACCGACCGATGGAGACCACAGGATGCCAGGCGCGCCGCTGTCGCTGCCCGAACGCGAAGAGATCAGCGTCGCGCTGATCGAAGATCGGCTTGTGCCGTGGGCGGTGATCGCCCGTCGGGTGGGTCGGCACCCGAGCACGATCAGCCGGGAGGTGAACGCCAACGGGGGCCGTGACCGCTACCGCCCAGCGCTCGCCGCCCAGCGCTCGCCGCCCAGCGCGCCAAGCGCTGCAGGGCCCGTCCCAGGCAACGCACGCTCGCCAGCCCCGGCCCGCTGCGCGACCGCGTCACCGCCGAACTCAAGCTGGGACGTTCGCCCGAGGCGATCTGGGCGGACCTTCGAGCCGAGGGTGAGGGTTCGGTGCCGTGTGTTGAGACCATCTACCAGGCCCTCTACGCGGGTGCGCTGGATGCGAAGCCAGCGAAGTGTCTGCGGATGCGTCGGCCCCGCCGTCGCTGCCGCCAGGCCCGCAACCCCAACGGTCGTGCCGGTCTGCCCAACATCGGAGACCGCCCGGGGTCGGTGAACGATCGCAGCGAGCCGGGCCATTGGGAAGCCGACCACATCATCGGCCGCGCCAACCGCTCGGCGCTGATGTGTCTCACCGAGCGCGTGAGCCGCTACTCGATCCTGATCACGATGCCCAACGGCTACGCCGCCGTCGACGCCCTCGCCGGGCTCATCGAGGGCCTCGAGCAGATCCCCCGCCATCTCCGCCGATCGATCACCTTCGACCAGGGATCCGAATGGGCCCACTGGGCAGACCTCGTCGACAGCTACCACCTCGACACCTGGTTCTGCGATCCGCACTCGCCATGGCAACGCGGCCAGGTCGAGAACCTCAACCGCCAGTGGCGCTGGTGGTTCCCCCGCGGCACCGACCTCGCTGGCATCGCTCCAGCACACGCCAACCACGCCGCTTCAGTTATCAACGGCCAACGCCGACGCAGCCTCGACTACCAGAGTCCCGCCACCCTCTACGCTGCCCTCACCGTGCGCTGACCACTGGAACTGGCCCACCCGGTCGTGTCGGGCCCGTACACGCACTCCGCCTTGTACAGACCATTAGCCGTCTCAGCTAGGGCGTTGTCGTAGCTTTATCCGGCCAATCGGGACGTGGGCTTGTGTGGGGTGCGGCCCAGCGAAGCGAGTCAGTTGGCCCTGCGGTGGGGCTGTCGGCTCTCGAGGAGTCGGAGCCGTTCTTCTTGGTGGCGGACGCGGTCGGCGATGGCTTCGAGGGCGGTGCGGAGGTGGCTGATCTCGGCGCTGAGGCCGCTGAGGGTGCGCCGGTCGTGGATGTGGCTGCGGTATTCGTCGACGATGGCTCGGAGCTGTTGGTTTCGGTAGAGGGTGGTGCGGCTGATGCGGGTCAGCTCGGCGACGATGGCGAACGTGATCGACTGGCCGTGGTCGGCGAGTTCGGCGCAGGCGGCTTCGACGAGGTCGATGTTGTCGGTCATCCTGGGCTCTGTTTGATGGCTCTTCGCGTTTCATCGGGGTGTGATGGTGGCGAGTAGGTCCCAGTTGACGCCGCCGGCGTAGAGGAGGGCTCGGATGCGGTAGTGCTTGAAGACCCGCATCCCGAACGCCGCTCGTTTCACGCGTTTGTTGAGACCGTTGATTGCTTCAGTGGGGCCGTTGGTGACTCGGGCGTCGTGCCAGGCGGCGATCTCCCGGCGCCGCTTGCCAATGGTGCGGCCCACCCGGTTGATCTCCGGCGGGCAGCTCTCGTCTTGGAGGTCGTCGGCGCGTTCGGCGACGAAGCCGGCCGGGTCGGGGTGGGTGTCGGTGTAGATGAAGCGGACGACTTCGCGTGCGTGCCAGGCGTTGCGCACCTCGCCGTGGGGGTCACCGGCGGCGAGGTGCCCCTTGAGGCGGGTGAGCGCATCATCGTCGAGCCGTTCTGATGCCATGGTGAGCGGCCGGCGGATCCGATACAGCGGATCGCCCTTGCGGCCCCGATGCCCGAGCGTCTCCTGCTGCACCCGGCGACGCACCTCATCGAGTGCTTGGGTAGCGACGCGGATCACGTGGAAGGGGTCCGCAACCTGGGTGGCGTCAGGCAGATGCTTGGTGAACGCCGCGCGATACGGCCCTGACAGGTCGAGGGTGGCGTAGCCGATCTGGTCACGCCACGCCTGAGGGCGACCCGCAAGCCAAGCACCTGCCGCAGCGGCGGTGCGGCCCTCGACGAGGTCCAACAGCCGGCCCTCAGCCACGTCCACAACGCTGGTCACCCAGCTGCGAGAGCGGTAGGTGCCGGTTCGGACGAACAGGGTCTCGTCCAACCCGAGCGCCCACACCGCCCCGATCCGCTCCACATCAGCTCGGAGGAGCGCGTCGCCGTAGGCGATCACCGCGTCGTTGATGGTGTGCCACGAACGCCCCAGCTCTGTTGCGAGGTCTGACACCGGCCGGGCGCACGCCCCCACCTGGTAGGTCACCCACCGGCCCGCACGAGTCGTCATCGACGTTCGCGCCGGAGCAATCCGCGTGTTCTGCTCGGTCCACGTCACCATGTGACATCCCCGGTTCGGGCACGCCCACCGCCGCTTGTGCCAACACAGCCGAGCCGGTCGACCGAACACAGCGAGGTCCACCAACTCGACCCGCTGGCGGTCCTTCGCCACCGGGCGCGTCCAACAATCACCCGGACACACCGGCTCGTTCGTGGTCTCCACGTGCACCACCAGCGGCCCCACGAGCGGGTCGTCCACCCCCAGCACCCGCACCTCAGCGCCGAGACCCACCACACAGGCGGCAACACGCGTAGCATCAACGATCACAGGGACCCCTCCACATCTGGTAGCCGTCGAACAGCTCCAGACTCTGGACGGGTCCCTGTACACGCACGCGGACCCTCAGCGCATCACCACACCCGCCACTCCCCTGGAGTGAGCCCCCTGTAGTGGTCCAGTAGTTGTGCGGTCCGAGCGTCTCCGTCATCGTGGCGGGGACACGAAAGGACCCACTGATGGCTCGACGAAGGCATACGCCGGAGCAGATCATCCGCAAGCTCGCTGAAGGCCAGAAGCTGTTGGCTGGTGGCATGGACGTCGAGGGGGTGTGCCGCCAGCTCGAGATCGCCGAGTCGACCTGGGCGCGGTGGCTGTCTCAGTACGGCGGCATGAAGGCCGACGACGCCAAGCGGCTCAAGGAGCTCGAGGGTGAGAACGCCCGGCTGAAGAAGCTGCTGGCTGAGGCCGAGTTGGACAAGTCGATGCTCAAGGAGCTGGCGGAGGGAAACTTCTGACCCCGAACCGCAGGCGTGCAGCGGTAGCGATGCTGCGCGACCGGTTCGGGGTCTCCGAACGACGAGCGTGTCGGGTGGTTGGCCAGCACCGCTCCACCCAGCGGCTCGAAGCTCCGGTTCCGCCTGCTGATGAGGCCGAGCTGCGCCGGTTCCTGCGGGCGTTCGCCAAGCGTCGTCCCCGGTGGGGTTGGCGCCGGGCTGCCAAGGAGCTGCGCCGTGACGGCTGGTCGGTGAACAACAAGCGTGTGCGCCGGTTGTGGCGTGACGAGGGGCTTCAGGTGCCGACGAAGTCCCGCAAGAAGCGACTCAGCGGTGTCGGCGCCAACGTGGGTGCCATGTCGCTGATCGCCCCGAACGCCCTGTGGGCGCTCGACTTCCAGTTTGACCACACCATCGATCACCGGCAGGTCAAGATGCTCAACGTCATCGACGAGTACACCCGCGAGTGCCTGGAGATCCGCGTCGAGCACTCGATCACCGCCGATGACGTCGTCGCCGTCTTGGACCGGCTCGTCATCGACCGAGGTCGAGCGCCGGCGTTCGTGCGGTTCGACAACGGCCCCGAATTCGTGTCGCTCGTCGTGGCCGAGTGGTGCGCCACGAACGGCACCGAGTGTGTGTTCATCGACCCGGGCTCGCCATGGCAGAACGCCTGGATCGAGTCGTTCAACAGCCGCCTACGCGACGAGCTGCTGAACCTCTGGCAGTTCGACAGCCTCCTCGAAGCCCAGGTCCTCATCGGCGACTGGCGCATCGACTACAACGTGAACCGACCCCACTCCGCCCACGGCGACCTCACCCCAACCGAGTTCGCCCACACCTGCACCAAGCAGATCAACCAACCCCAAGCCGCATAGCCGCTGGACCACACACCGGGGCCCTCTCACCCCACTCATCCGCGAAGAGCCGATCTACCGAACCCTCCGAGCCGACCTCACGACGCTCCCTCTCCGCGCTTGACATCTATAGGAACGTCCCAGGGCGATTCATCAGACCCAAGCCAGCATGTCTGCCCATTCACAACTGTTCGATCTCATTTAGAACTTGCGAGCCAATCACATCCCACGCAAACTCTCTTCGGGCTCTAGTCCAGTTATGCATACCAGCTTCGTGCATCCACTCAGGCGAGCGTAGAGTTAACTCTATTTCCGAGGCGAGCGCTTGTGGGGATCTGATCGGTACGAGCTTGCTGCCAAGTTCATCGAGTATGTAGCGCGGGCCGCCGATATCGGTGGCTATGACTGGTCGGCCAGCCGCCATCGCCTCCAAGACCACGAGTCCATATGGTTCGCCGTGGGAAGGAATGCAGGCTATCTGTGCTGCCTGAAAGGCAGCTATGCTTTCTCCCGCATCGATTCTACCGCGCATGCGCACATGGCCGCCCAGCTCTCGTTCAGCAATTCTGTTCATGACCACCGTCTCGAGCGATCCGGAGCCGTAGACGTCCAGGGTGAATGAGATGCCGCGTTTGGCGAGAATGTGAGCGGAGTCGATAAGATCCAGGATTCCTTTTCGTTCCTCAAGGTGCCCCACAAAGGCGAGCCGTGCATCGGCTGGGGGCGGCGTCAACATCCCTGGCACATGTGTCCCTAATGGAATCGCCACGCTTCGTACGTGTCGTGATAGGTGAATGCCCATATCGCTTGCAGTTCCTGGTATCGCCTCAAGAATCAGCGTTGCCTTGTTCCAGGCGATGCGACTCAGGATGCGTTCTGCCATACTCAGGGGGTTGGCCCCTGCAAGGAGTTTCGGGATCCACCTAACCGGGCCTTTGTCGTGTTGGAGAGGTTTCGGCCAGTCCGGACGGACCGGACCGATTATTAGAGGCTTTCGGTGTGGAGGGAACAGTCCGACTTTTCCATGATAGAGGGGCCGGACCCAAAGAGCGGCGTCGTAGTCTGCTGCATGGTGGTAAAGACGTCTAGTGCGGAGTGCCCAGCGCAAGTGAAATGCGGAGCCCGGCCGAGCAGGTATACCCAAGGTGAGTATTTGATAGGGTTGACTCGTGATAAGGTGAGCTTCCTGTGTGACGACCGTTACTTCAGCACCCGCGGCGGTAAGGCTGTGGGCAAGATTGTGGACAATCAGACCTTCGCCATGTGGCCTATGATCAGTTAGGCAAGTTGACCCTCCAATTATCAGTATTCGCACAGCTGGAGACTTTCCTATTGTCGAACCGATGAGTGGTTGAGGCTGTTGCAGCGTATATTAACGGGCGGTTGAGATGGCTAATGCATCGTGAAATATGTCGCTGGTGGTGTGGGTGATTCTGCAAGTGTCCGCGAACTCGGTCAATTGGCGGGTGGCATGACGCCCGACGACCCTGCAATAAGTCTTGAGCTGCGTCACTTCCAGGTCGGCAGGTATTGGGGGGCGACGCGGAAGCGTATTCGCCCAATCGGCCATCGGGCCGATATCCGGCGGTGGTACGCGATGAGTATTGGGCCAGCTTGTTGGGCTTCCAACGTCAAAGGCAGAGATCGGAGTATTGCGGAGAATCGCGTCGACACCAACAATTCCCCCCGGCTCTGGCCATAGGGATGGAAAGACCACTCCGCGACACCGGCGAGTAGCCTCAATCACTCGGTCTTGATCCAGTTCCCCGATGACATCAAGTGATGGCTTCGATGCGAGTTCACTGCGGAGGTAGCCTGTCCCAATCACCCGGAGCCGGAGCGGTGGCTCGAGCTGAGAGCCTAGGCTAGGGAGCAAGGCTGCCCCCTTCACCTTGGATAGACGGCCCACAAATATGATTGAGTCCGAAGGGTCGAATGGAAGTGAGAAGTGGCTCGATTGGTGGGTGATGGGAGGTGCTGGCAGTGGCGGAATTATTGCGGTTTGGGTGGAGGGTACAACGTCGGCGTAGCGTTTGAGTCCATCGTCGCTGTGAACGATTAGACCAACGTGATTCTGTCCAAGGTAGCCTCGAAGCTCCTTGTCAGCTCTTATGCGTGATAGGTCGGCGGCGGAGCGGAGGTTGATGCAGCCACAGACTGGCTGTAGAGCCGCACATTTCCACCCTGCTGAGACGGGGCATGTTCTCGCAAAGCGACTCCAGTAGCGAGTGTCAGCGGGACAGATCCCCCGCCATGTCGATGCTAGGACAAGTTGTGGTACAGGTAATCGAAGCGTGGCCAAGTGATGCCAGGTAGCACCAACTGCGATGATGAGATCACTATCAGTTAGGTGAGCTTTGTGGAGAGTGGCGTAACGAGTGATCCTCAGTCGAGGGTGTGAGGATGTGTTCTCGAAAGATCCGCTGCGGTGGAGAAGTGTGACGCGTGCCCCCTCAGCAGACAGTGCGCGCGCCAGTCGAAGGGATGCCAAGCTCTCGCCGCCCGTGCTGCTCCCAGCCGGGCACAGAATAGTAATTGCGGTCAACGGATTGGGAGTCGGCAGCGAGTCGCCGACTTGGCAACTCGTGAGTGGGCAGGGTCGGAAGGCCCAGCGGGCATGTGGAAGGTTGCTGTCGTCATGGGAAGGTTGCGGTGGTCATGGTTGGTGTGAGGCGACAGGATTGATCGTTGGGGATCCCGTGACAAGGGAACGAACCCGTGCCCGCAGAATGTGCACTCTGCTACCGGTGAATGACTTTGCAAGACTAATGGGCGGAGTAGGGCTCGTAGGTTGGGAACTCAACAGTCTAGTACTAACGAACTGCATTAAGGAAGCTAACTCGGCGATGTACTGTGTCTCCCATGGGGCGTTCCCAGGGATGCGACGCATGCGACCATCGTCGAGATCGTAAGCTGCCGGGATCTGTGTCGTGACGATTACGCGGTCTGCCTCGAGGTACTCGGCCAGCTTCGTCGTATAGCGGAAGCTCCCCACACCGTCCACGCTTTGGGGGAGGCTGAGTACGTCACAGGTCGCAAGCCAGCCGGGCACATCCTCGCGTGATACGGCGCCGATGAGGTGGACGCGCTTGCCCAGGTCATCGCCGGCGAGGGCAGCGAGGCGATCCCTCCCGTCACCGTCGCCAACGATGATCACGTGGACGTCGGGACGTTCGGTCTGCCGTATTGCTGAAACGAGTTCGTGGCCGTAGCAATAGCCCACGCGTTCGTTCCAGCGCAACGACCCCACGAGGCCGAACACAACGGAGTCCTCACTGATCCCGAGCTCGGCGCGATGATCGACAACCGGCTTCGTGCGGGGTGGGGCCCACCCTTCAGCGGTCATCGCCCGGCGAGCACCGAGAGTGAGTGCGCGACCGACGAGATACGGCGTCCAACCGATGAAGCCCGCACACCGTCGGTAGAGGACGGTTTCGTAGGCGAAGCCCGGTAGCCAGAGCCACCGGCGCTTCAGCGCCCAATACGCGGCGACCGCGTCGCCGCTCGACAGGATGAACGGTCGTTGCGAGCGTGTAGACCATGCCATGACGGCGCCAGCTGCGCCGATACCAGTTCCCTCGAGCGCTACCAGATCGGGCTTGAGTTGCCGCAACCTACGGTACAGCTGAAGAGCGGAACTCAGCTTGCGGGACCGGTCGAAGTCGACGTGCTGGGGATTGAAGTCGGCGAACAACGCTTGGATGCGGTCAGCGTCGGGATGGTCGGCCCCCTGCGACGCGACCGTCACCACTCGCAGGTCGGTGGGCGCGGTACTGGGCGCGACCATGTCAGGGAACGGCGCCGACGAACGTGAGTGGCGTGCACCGTTCGGTGTGGTGACCGTCGATGTCACCGTTCGCGACCCGCTCCCATCGCATGACGCAGCAGCGTACCGGGTGTGCGCACCAGCAACCAGACATCCATCCCCAGCGACCGTTCCCGCACGTAGCGGAGATCAAGTTCGCTGTACTTGCCGAAGTCAGCGTCATCGCGTGCCTCGACCTGCCACAGCCCGGTAATCCCCGGCGGCACGGTCTCACGCTGGAGCAGCTCCGCATCGAACTCGTCTCGTTCCCGGTACAGCGCCGGCCGAGGCCCGACGAGACTCATGGTGCCGTTGAGGACGTTGAACAACTGGGGCAACTCGTCGAGGCTGGTGGAACGGATGAACCCGCCGGTGCGGGTGATGCGCGGGTCGCGCTCCATCTTGAACAGCGGTCCGTTGCGTTCGTTCTCGGCCTGCAGCGCCGCCAAGCGCTCCTCGGCGTCGGGAACCATGGAACGGAACTTGTACATGGTGAACGGTTCGCCGTGGCGGCCGACACGCTTCTGGCGGAACAGGATCGGACGCCCGTCGGCGATGAGGATGGCGAGCGCCACCGCAGCGAAGACCGGGGTCAGCACCACCAGCGCGGCGAGCGAAACCACGACGTCGAAGCAGCGCTTGCAGCGCAGACCTCGTGGCGCATCGAGGGCCTCGTCTGGGGGGTGCGCAGACACAACGGCGCCGGCGCCGACAACGGCCGGCGACAGCGTCGCTGGCAGGGGAGCAGCAACATCGGTGAGCGCACCGATCACGGCGCCACCGCTGCCATCCTCGTGCTCATTGGCCGTCATTGGGACGCGTTGTCCCACGTCGACGACATCCGTTCTCCCGCTTTCCCGCACTGCTTCCTCCTTCGGTCACTGCTTCCTGCCCCGACGGGACGAGCCCGTCGGCCTATCGCCGTGCCGTGCTGTCAACCGCCGGCCAACCGCGCGTGGTGGCGCGCTGCGTAGCCGCGTGTTCAACCGCAGTTGGTGACTCCACCGAGTGCCCCATGACGCCCGATCGGATGTCCCGCTACCAGGCGTGCGCCACTGCACTGCCTGACGACACCGCTCCCGCTCATTCCCGCATCAGCCCTCCACGCTCCTCGCCCTCCAACAACTGCGACAGTCAGTCGGCTCGGACTTTCGGCAGTCGTTGCCTCAGGTCCTGCGTCACGTCCGTCGCATGTCGGATGGTAGGCAACGCGACCAACACTGTAAAGCGACAAGGTGGCTGTTCACGTTGCGTTCTCACTCGTGTGACACTTGGGTCCCGCCGCGCTGGGGGCGGACGTCCCGAGGGGAAACTGCACCTCTGGCGCCTCACGGCTCGTCGTCGTGCTAGAGGCGCAGCGATTCGTGCAGTGGCCCCGCCCACTCGAGCCACGTACCGGCCTCGGATCCCCCAACCGCGCTGCGTGTGCCCGGGGCCTCGACCAGATCCACCGTCACCGCCACCTCGTCGTCGTGCACCAGCGGTTGGCGGTCGAGGGCCAAGACGTAGCCGTCGGCCAGCGACAGCTGGCCGCTCAGGTCGAACACCACCGTCACCGACTCGCCCGGGGGCACGGCCAGGCGTACGTCGTGCACCCAGCCGCCGAAGGCCCGGTCGGTGCCCACCGCCACCGGCTGGCCATCGAGGGTGGCGGTCACCACGGTGAGCGGGGTGTAGAGGCTGAGGGTGGTCAGGTTGGTGCCCCACGGGGCGTCTGAGTTGTTGCCGATGACGTAGCGGGGGAGCCCCTCGGACGGTGCGGTGTTGGTCAGGGTCACTGTGGCCCTGGCCTCGGCCACCCCGCCGACGGGGTCGAGCTCCAGCTCGTAGGTCAGCTCACGTTCGAGGAACGAGTCGATCTTGTTGGCCCCGTTGTTGGTGGAGCGCACCGCCAACCAGTCGGCGGTCCGCCCGGCGTCGAAGCGTCGCAGCGCCCCGAAGCGCTCGAAGAACTCGGCCTCGTCGTCGTCGAACGGCACGAAGGCCAGGTGCCCCGCCCGGGTGGCCGGGCCCAGTGCGCCGGCGATGGTGCGCAGGTCGGGCAGGTCGCCGGTGGTCAGTTCCTCGAAGGTGGCCTCGGCCAGATCGGCCAGGGCGTCGCTGCGCTCGTCGACCTCGCCGTCGAACTCCACGTACTGATCCAGCCACAGGTACTGCTCCACCGTGTCGGCGTCGAAGGTGCGGCCGTCGAGTTCGTCAACGGTGACCGGCCCGGTGAGCTCCAACAGCGCGGCCAGGCCGGTGGGGTCGATGACGGCCACCCCGTCCACCTCGGTGCCGGTGAGCTGCGCGTAGGCGTCGGCCGCCCACACCGCCGCGGTCGGCACGTCGGGGGACATGGTGACGTTCTGGAAGAACCGTTGCGGCCCGTAGGCCACATAGCGGGTGGCGTAGGCGCTGTCGGGTGGCACGACCAGGCCGCCGTCGGGCAGCTCGGTGGCGAAGTCGGCGGCCCGGCCGGTCTCCACGAGATCCAGGTCACCGTTCGTCACCTGCAGCTCACCCCACGAACCCACGAACCCGCCCGGTTCGCGGGCTTCGGTGGGGGTGGTGAACAACAGCAGATACGTGCGTGGCTCCTCGCCGCCCAAAAGGCCAGGGGCCACCGCCAGCCCGGCCTGGGCCAGCTCCACCTCCGCTGCGGTGTCGGCCACTTCGAGGTAGAAGTCCTCCACCCGGTTTGCCAACGGGCCCACCAGCCACGGGGTGGACGCCTCGGTCACGGTGGCGAGCGCCGCGTCGATGGTGGCCGCCGCGTTGTCCACCGGGTTGGTCATCGAGGCCAACAGCGCCAGGTCCACCCGGCCGGCTTCGGATTTGAGGTCGCGGTAGGGCGCCGCGGTGGTGAGTTCGTAGGCGGCGCTCGACAGCGCGGCGCCGGCGTCGGCCACGTCGGCCACGGCCTGCACCTGCTGCGAGGCAATGGGGGCCAGGGCGGTGGGCCACACCAGCGGGTTGCGCAGGCGGGCGTGGGCGCTCTCGAAGTCGGCCTCGGCGCTGGCGAACAGTGCAGCGGCGCCGTCCTGGTCGCCACCGCGGAGCGCATCGGCGGCGTCGCGGGCGTCGTCACCGGCGCGGACGACGGTGGGCAGCGCGGTGGCGGCCACCACGGCCCCGACACCGGCCAACCCCACGAGCACGGCGGCAGCCACCAGGGTGCCCCGGCGCAGGTTGCGTTGCAGCTTCACCCCCGCCCCCCGGTAGGCGGAGACGAACACCGGCACCACCGCGGCGGCGGTGACGAGCGTGGGGATGCCGTGGGTGACCATGGGTTCGAGGTGCACCAGCGCGGCCACCGATCCGACGCCGATCCCGGCGCCCAGCAGTCGGTCGCGCTTGTCCATGAACACCCCGGACCACGCACCCACCAGGGCGGCGAGGGCGAAGGCCGTCCACGGCCAGTTCACCCCACTGGCCAGCGCCGCCAGGCCGGCCATCCAGGACCACGACCAGCGACGGGCCCGCGACGACGCCCACACGACCCCCGCCCCGAACGCCGCCGACCAGGCCACGTCGGTGACGGCCACGCCGGTGGGGGAGGGTCCGGCCGCCACGACCAGCACCGCCCCGGCACCGCAGGCGCCGGCGATGATGGCTCGCCGGGCGGGCGACGTGCGGATGACCTCGCGCCGGCGTTGGCGTTCGGTCGTGTCCTCGTCGGTTCCCACCACGGCGACCGGGTCCACGGACCAGATCCCGTCAGTCATCTGTGCAGTATCGCCCATGGGGACGGTGCGCGGTGGACAGACGTCGGTGGGGAGCCGTCGCTCCCCATCGCTCAGGCGCAGGTTTCCCTGATGGGCACCAATGGCGGCACTACACTGAGGCACCGACGGCCGACCGGCCCGCATTCGACCAACCACCAAGCGAGGCGACGTGAGCGAGCCACAGTCCGAC
Source organism: Acidimicrobiia bacterium (assembly GCA_020832495.1). GTDB lineage: Bacteria > Actinomycetota > Acidimicrobiia > Acidimicrobiales > Acidimicrobilacustridaceae > JAFIEP01. Next base: position 32,682 of record JAFIEP010000026.1, read on the forward strand.
GACCCGTTCAAGGCGGACAAGCGCAAAGACGAGACGGTCATGTTGTCCCAGGACAACTTGGCCGACATCGTGTCGCAGGCCAAGGGTGGCGACGCCCCGGCCGACGCTCCGGCGCAACCAGCCAGCGCCGAGCCGGCCCCGTCTGCGGCTGCTCCCGCTCCCGCCGCTGACAGCGACGAGAACTCGAACAGCATCTGGATGCTGGTCGGGGGCATCGCCCTCATCCTGCTCCTCGCCGTCATCGCCTTCGCGCTGTTCGGCTGATGAGCGACAGCACCGCAGCACCCTTCTGGCTCCAGATCACCGAGCCGGGCCGTTCGCCGCGGGTGGTGACCCTTGCGGGTCCGGTCGAGGTGGGACGGGACTGCGAGGACATCGTCCTCGACGACCCCACCACCTCGCGTCGACACCTGGTGCTCGACCCCGCCGGCGACGGCGTGGTGGTCACCGACCAGGGCAGCGCCAACGGCACGTTCGTCGACGGTGAGCGCATCACCGACCCGGTGGTGTTGGGCCCCGGCCACGTGGTGCGCCTCGGAGAGACCGAACTGCGTATCGTGCAGGGCCGCGCCACCACCGGCACCGCCGGCACCGCCGACGCCTCCGAACCGGCGGTCAGCCACCAACGAGCCTCCTCTGCCGCACGCGACCTGAACCGGGCAGCCGGCAAGGGCGGCCTGCGGGGCTTCCGCAAGGGCTGAGCAGGCCATTGGGGCGGGCCACCTCGCCCCGCTGGTCGTCGCCGTCGGCGGTGGATCGGGCGGCTACGGTACGGCTAGCCGTTTCGGTGACGGCTTCCTGAGGTCGCGCCAGTCGGGACCCGACCATCGAGCGAACGAGGCGGTCGGCGGGTCCGGGGTGTGCGTCGTTCAGTGGTGACGCCACTCGAGTCCGGAGGTGCCCATGACCAACCCGCTGCCAGCACACGAGAGCGGCGGTCCACCCTCGGCGGGGTTCGCGCTCGTCGACCGCATCGAGGCGCTGCGGCCCATCGCGTCGCAGCGGCTGAGCCTGCGGCTGTCGAGCCTGCTGGCCGTGGGGGGCACGCTCATCGCCGCCGTCGGGCTGCTGGCTGCGGCCGAGGAACTCGCCGGCGCCGGCCTGGTTGCCTTCGTGGCCCTGGTGATCACCGGCGGCGGTATCGCCGGGTTGGTGCTGTTCAAGTGGGGTCCGCTGGCCACGTCGGGGGTCACGGCGCTACTCGTCGGGTCGCTGGTGCTCGTTGGGTCGGTGTCGGACTCGAGTGGTGCGCTGGCCGTGATGGTGTGGTGCATGGTGGTGGCTGGGCTGTTGGCGCTGTACGCCCTCGGGCCGTGGGCCGGTCACTCGGCGCTTGTCGTGCCCGCCCTGTACACCGGCTGGGCGGCCATGGTCTGGATCACCAGTCAGGCGTCGGATCGGCCCGGGTCGATCATCGACCAGGCGATCGACGCCGTGCTGGTCACCTCGATGGCCTCGCTGTTGGTGGCGATGGCCTATTTTGTCGCCGGCTACCTGCTCGACCGTAAGGGCTGGGTGGGTCTGGCCACCGTGTTCGTCGGTGTCGGGCACCTGGCGCTGTGGTCGGTGTTCTTCCTCATCGCTGCGGCGGCCGGGTTGTTGGTCGACGACGTGGTCGGCGGCGGCGGGTCCGTCGGCCCGGGTCTGCTGATCGTCGGGTTGTTCGTCGTGCTCGTCGGGCTGTTGCTCATGGCGTATGGCGCCGCGGCGCAGCGGCGGTTCACAGCGTGGTCCGGGGCCATCGTGGCGCCGGCGGGTTTTGTGGTCATGGCCGTGGCGGTGCTGCCCGACGGCACCGGTGCAGCGTTCGGCAGCATCGTGTTCGCCCTGGTGGGCGGCGGGGTGGTGGTAGCCGCCTGGTTCCTGGCCCGGGTGCTCGACGAACCCGACGAACGCGACCCCGCCCCGTCGTTCTCCGAGGTGAACCTGCCGGCCACCTTCGCCGCTATTGCGTCGGGCGTTTCGTCGGCCGCCGCCACCAGCGGGAGCCACCACGGTGGAGGCGACGCCCCCGCACCCGGCGGCGGCCCCCCGGCGGGCGCACCCTACGGCGCACCGCCGCACGGCGCGCCGGGGCACCCACCTCAGCCGTTCGCGCCGCCCGATTACGGTCAGGTGCCGACCGCACCCACCGCCGGCCACGGCGCCGCCCCCGCCGCTGGCGGCGGCCTGCCGCCCATCACCCTGAATCCGGCACCGGCCGCCGCCCCGGCGGTCCCGCCGCACATGCCCACGGTGCCACCGGCCACCGAACCGCCTGCACCTGGGCCGTCCTCCGCGCCCGAGGGATGGTGGCAGGCCGACGCCACGGGTGCGGACGCCACGACGCCGGTGCCTGCCCCCGCAGCCGACGACACCTCGGAGATCCCCCCGGGCTGGTGGCAGGCCTCCGACGGCAACTGGTACCCACCGGAGCTGCACCCGGGCTGAGCCCGGCCAGCGGCGCCCGACCGCTGGGCCGTGGGAGCTGTTGTCGGCCCACGCGGTCACCCGCGGCCCCGTGGGTGGCACGATGGTCACATGGCCATGCGCACCGACTGCAAGCACTACGAGAGTCGTACCTATTCCAACGGCGACACTGTCCGGCGGTGCCGGATCGACCTGGCGCCCGAGGCGCCGTGGCGGTGCCCTGAACCGTGCAACGGTTTCGAGTTGCGGTTGGTGGACGTGGCCTGGTCGCACGGCTCGCTGGTCCCCACCCAAGGGGCCGACGAGCCGCAGGGTGAAGGCATCGCCGAACTGCTCGAGGCGGCCGAGGAGATCGTCAACCAGGCCACGCCCGACGCCCTGGCCGAGTACGAGGCGTCGCAGCAGCAGGGCCCGGTGGGCCGCCTGTGGCGCAAGATCCGCCGACGGGACTGACCGCGGGCGGCCCGCCACCGTGGTGGCCGACCACACACGGATGACCCGTAGCCGGGTTGCCCTCTATCCTCGGGTGGCGTCAGATTCTCGGTCCGGCTGGTGCGTCGAGACCCAGACCCAGGGAGTTCCGCATGCGTGTGCGTCACACATCTGCGTTGTTCGTTGCTGCCCTCTTCGCCACCGCGGCGCTCGCCGGATGCGGTGACGACGACGCGTCGGGCACCGACCCCGCCGACAACGGTGCGGCCGGCGATGCCCCTGCGGACGAGTCGGCCGCCGGCGGCGACGATGACAACACCGTCGCCGACCCCGGCGACGGGCAGCCGTCCACGTTGGTGGGCGACGAGCTCGACGATGTCGCCATCCCCGATGTCGGTACCGCCGTCATCAGCGTCGACGGCACCGAGTACGTCTTCGAGGAGCTCGGCAACTGCCGCATCACCGTCGACGGCACCATCGAGACGTTCGCGGTGACCGGCAGCGGTGAGACCGACGACGGTGCCCTCACCGCTCTCGACGTCAGCCGCTCGGTGCACACGGTGGACGATGTCGAGGAATGGCAGACCTACGAGCGCGACTGGGTGCAGCTGTCGGTGCAGCAGGATCCGGGCTCGGACCCGCCGGCGTTCTCCAACACCATCATGGAGGCCACCCGCGAGGTGCTCGGCGGGCCGGTCACCGGCGACGCCTCTGCCATGCCGGTGATCAAGGTCGTGGACGGCGACGACGGGCTCGTGGCCACCGCGGTTGGTGAGGTGTCGTTCATGGCAGGCATGGGCGACATCGATGCCGCCGGCGAGGGACCGTTCGAGTTCGCCGCCAACTGCGGCTGATTCGACGCCGCCCCCGGCGTGCAGCGCTCGTTGGTCGCTGCACAGCAGGCGATAGCGTGGGTCGTGGTGGTCGCTTGGCCACCCGTCTGCGCTCGCTGCGCGGCACCGCCACCGACGACCGCTCGCCGCACCGCCACTCGACCACCAGGAGGACGACATGGCTGTACTCGAAGGCGCCGAACTGGACCGACAGCTCGCCGAGTTGGGGGAGTGGCAGCACAGCGAGGCGTCGCTGCGGCGCACCCTGACCTTCGCTGACTTCTCCGAGGCGTGGGGGTTCATGGCCCGGGTGGCGTTGGTGGCCGAGAAGCTGAACCACCACCCCGACTGGTCGAACTCGTGGAACACCGTGGAGATGGCCATCACCAGCCACGACGAGGGTGGGCTCACCGAGCAGTGCGTGGACTTCGCCCGGCGGGTGAACGACATCCTCGGCGAGACCTGACCGACCCGCTCAGGAGTGGTCGGCGATGGCCTCGTCGAGCGCCTGGGTGAGCGTGTTCCACGACAGCGTGGCGCACTTGATGCGCACCGGGAACTTCACCACACCGCGCAGTGCCTCGAGGTCGCCGAGATCGACCTCCACCTCGGGCACCTCGTCGGCCACGTCGTCGTCGCCACCGAGGGACGTCTCGTGGATGCTCATCATGGCCTTGAACGCCCGGGTGAGGTCGCGCACCTCCTCGACGGTGCGACCCTTCACCGCCGAGGTCATCATCGACGCCGACGACTGGCTGATGGAACAGCCCTGCCCGCCGATGCGCACGTTGGTGACCGCACCGTCCTCCACCTCGAGGTAGACCACGATCTCGTCGCCGCACAGCGGGTTGAACCCCTCGACGCGATGCGCCGGCGGCACCGCCAACTCACCGCGGTTGCGCGGGTTGCGGTAGTGATCGAGGATGATCTCGCGGTAGAGGTCTTCGAGACCGGGCATCTGTCCCTCGGGTTGCTGGTGGTCGGGTCGGCGTCAGAAGGCGAAGAAGTCGGCGGCGCGCTCGAGGCTGGCGGCCAGGGCGTCCACGTCGGATTCGTCGTTATAGATGTACACGCTGGCACGGGCCGTGGCGTTCACACCGAGCACGCGCATGAGCGGCTTGGCACAGTGGTGGCCCGGGCGGATGCACACCCCGTCCTCGTCGAGCACCTGCGACACGTCGTGGGCGTGCACGCCGTGCAGGTCGAGCGAGAACACCCCACCCCGCTCGGTGGCCTCCGGCGGGCCGTGGACGGTGAGCCGGTCACCCAACCGTTCGTCGAGGACGCGCAGTGTGTACTCGGTGAGGTGCACCTCGTGGGCCCGCACCCGCTCCATCCCGATGGCGTTCAGGTAGTCGATGGCCGCGTGCAGCCCCACCGCCTCGGCAATGGGCGGGGTGCCGGCCTCGAACTTGGCCGGGGCCACGTCGGGGGTGAACCCGTCGAGGCGCACGTCGAGGATCATGCCGCCGCCGCCGAGGAACGGCGGCATGGCGTCGAGCAACTCGGCCCGGGACCACAGCACGCCGATGCCGGTCGGGCCGCACATCTTGTGGCCGCTGAACGCCGCGAAGTCGACGTCGAGGGCCTCGAGGTCGCAGGCCAGGTGCGGCACGTACTGGCAGGCGTCGAGGCACACCAGCGCACCGGCGGCGTGGGCGGCGTCGGTCAGCTGGCGGATCGGGGGCAGGGCGCCGGTGACGTTCGACATGGCCGTCACGCTGAGCAGCTTGGCGCCGTCGAGCAGTTCGTCGAGGGTGCTCAGGTCCAACAGACCGTCGGCACCCACGGGGATCCAACGGATCTCGAAGCCTCGCTCGGCCTGCAGTTGGAACCAGGGCACGATGTTGGCGTGGTGCTCGAGGTGGCTGAGCACCACGGCGTCGTCGGGCCCCAGGTTGGCCGCCCCCCACGAGCGGGCCACCAGGTTGAGGGCCTCGGTGGCGTTCTTGGTGAAGATGATCTCCTCGGCGCTGGCGGCCCCGATGAAGCGGGCCACCGCGGCGCGGGCGGCCTCGAGGCGAGCGGTGGCCATCTCGGCGAGGCCGTAGACGCCACGGTGCACGTTGGCGAACTCGGTCTCGTAGAAGGTGGTCATGGCGTCGAGCACCTGGCGGGGCTTCTGCGACGACGCAGCGGAGTCCAGGAACACCAGGGGCCCGCCCGAGCGCGTGGGTTGGGCCAACACGGGGAAGTCGGCGCGCACTGCAGCGGTGTCGAGGTCGTCGTGGAGGCTCAGCGCCATGCGTTGCGGCCCTCACCTTCGAGGCGTTCGCTCGCCGCCGCCACGTGCGGGGCACGGAACTGGGCGAGGGGGGTGGTCATGGTTCCAGTGTATTAGCACTACCGCGGTAGTGGAAATACCGGGAGGCGAAAATGATGGGTGTTCACCCGTCGGCGCCGGTGGGTGGGCGGCCGACGAGATCCTCCTTCCAGGTACGGAAGCGGGTGTGGTGGGCGCCCGAGGGTCCGATCCCGTCGCCGGAGCCGTCGGGATGCAGGTCGAAGGTGTGCTGCACCGACGTGTCGTCGGCCAGCACGGCCAGGTAGCGGGCCCGGGCCCGGCGCGCTGGGCCGGCCCGCCACAACAGCCACGGGCCCAGGCGCCGCTTGTAGCCAGCGTCCACCCCACCGAGGTCGTCGCCGAGCGTGCGCAGTTCGTGGGGCGCCTCCACCCAGGCGCTGGCGGGGATCGTGCGGTCCCGCACGGGCGTGGCCGGGAGGTCGGCGGTGTGCACCGGCGTGGGGTCGACGGGCCGTTCGTCGGCGTTCACCGGTGGGTCGGGTGTGTCGGCCATGGGCGCAGGGTACCCCCGAGGTGCCGCACCCTGGCGGGGCGCGCCACACTACGGGGGTGCGAGTGACGGCCAAGGTCGACTACGCGGTGCGGGCCATGGTGTTCCTGGCGCGCGCCGGGGACGACCGGCCGGTGAAGGGCGACGCTGTCGCCGAGGCGGAGGACCTGCCCCTCAAGTACCTCGAGAACATCCTGGCGCAGCTGCGCGCTGCGGGGTTGGTGCGCAGCCAGCGCGGGGCGGACGGTGGCTACTGGCTGGCCGTGCCCGCCGAGGAGATCACCGTGGCCGAGATCATCAGGGTGGTGGAGGGACCGCTGGCGCACGTGCGCGGTGAGCGTCCCGAACGCCTCGAGGCGGTCGACGGGTCGGCCACCCTGCGGGACCTGTGGGTGGCCGTGCGGGCCAGCCTGCGCAACGTGTTGGACCACGTCACCCTGGCCGACCTGGTGGCCGGCGAACTGCCGGCGCAGGTGGCTGGGCTCCTCGACGACCCCACCGCCTGGGAATGACGGCAGCGGTCACTCACCTGCGCGGCCGCCACCGGCCGCCTCACCAGCCGCGGTCGACCCACTCCTGCAGGTGCGGGCGTTCGTCGCCGATGGTGGTGTCGTCGCCGTGGCCGGGCAGCACCAGCGTGTCGGGCGGCAGGACGAACAAGCGCTCGTCGAGCGAGCGGATGATGGTGTCGAAGTCGCCGCCGGGGAACTGGGTGGCGCCGGGCCCGCCGGGGAACAGGGTGTCGCCGCTGAACAGCACCGGGCTGTCCTCGAGGCGGAAACACATCGACCCGGGCGTGTGACCGGGGGTGGCCAGGGTGTGCAGGCGCAGATCGCCCACCTCGATGACCGCCTCGTCCTCGAGCAGGTAGTCGTAGGCCTCGAGCATCTCGGCGTCCTCGGCGGTGACCCCCACCTCGTAGCCGGCGTCGCGCACGGCCGGCACGGCCTGGATGTGGTCCCAGTGGCCGTGGGTCTCGAGCACGGTGCGCACCCCGAGGCCTCGGCACAACTCGAGCAGCAGGTCGTGTTCGTTGGCGGCGTCGAGCAGCACGGCATCGCCGGTGCGGCGACAGCGCAGCACGAACACGTTGTTGTCCATCGGGCCGACCACCACCTTGTGGATCTCGGCACGGGCGTCGGACCAGTGGAGCGTGGATGATCCAGCCATAGGCGCAGGGTACCGGCGCCCGGTTCGCTCTGCTCTCTGGCCGATGCGGGCGCGGGTGGGTCGCTCCGCAGCCACGATGGCTGCGCCGAAAGCGCTCTTCAGGCCGCCGGAGTGGTTCTTGACCGTGCGGTCTAGTAGACAATGTGGCGTCGGGCGCGGCCGCCGTTGACCGCAACGACGCCGTCCGCAGACCGGGCGGACCTTTCCCAAGGGGGCCACGGGCCGATGAACTTCGCCTTCAGCGATGAACAGGAAGAACTGCGTAGCATCGTCAAGTCCTTCCTCGAAAAGAAGTCTCCGGAGGCGGCGGTTCGCGAGCAGATGGAGACCGAGTCGGGCTTCGACCCCGACGTGTGGTCCCAGATGGCCGAACAGCTCGGCCTGCAGAGCCTCATCGTGCCCGAAGAGCACGGCGGGCAGGGCTTCGGCTATGTCGAGCTCATCGTCGTGCTCGAGGAGATGGGCCGGGCGCTGCTGTGCGCACCGTTCTTCTCGACGGTGGTGCTGGCTACCAACACCATCCTGCAGGCCGGCGACGACGCTGCGGCCAAGGACCTCCTGCCCGGCATTGCCTCGGGCGAGACCATCGCCACCGTGGCCTTCACCGAGCCGGCCGGTAAGTGGGACGAAGCGGGCATCGAGATGGCCGCCACTGCGTCGGGTGACGCCTGGACGCTGTCGGGCACCAAGATGTTCGTGCTCGACGGCCACACCGCCAACGTGATCATCGTGGCCGCCCGCACCGACGCCGGGGTCAGCCTCTTCGTGGTGGACGGCGACGCCGAGGGGCTCACCCGCACGCCCCTGGCCACCATGGACCAGACCCGCAAGCAGGCCAAGCTCGAGTTCGACGGCGTGTCCGCACGGCTGCTCGGCACCGACGGCGCCGGCTGGGACACCCTGTCGACGGTGCTCGATCTCGCTGCGGTCGGCCTGGCCGCCGAGCAGGTCGGCGGGGCGCAGGCCTGTCTCGACATGTCGGTCGAGTACGCCAAGGTGCGCGTGCAGTTCGGGCGGCCCATCGGGTCGTTCCAGGCCATCAAGCACAAGTGCGCCGACATGCTGCTCGAGGTCGAGTCGGCCAAGTCCGCCGCCTACTACGCCGGGTGGTGCGCCTCGGAGATGAACGACGAGCTGCCCTCGGTGGCCAGCCTGGCCAAGGCCTACTGCTCGGAGGCCTACTTCCACGCCGCGGCGGAGAACATCCAGATCCACGGCGGCATCGGCTTCACCTGGGAGCACCCGGCGCACCTGTACTTCAAGCGGGCCAAGAGCTCCGAGCTGCTGTTCGGTGATCCCACCTACCACCGTGAGCTGCTCGCCCAGCGGATCGGCATCTGAGCCGGTCCGCACCGGCCCCTGCCCGTCGCCGGCCCGCACGTCGCCCCGGGCGGCGGTTGCGGGCCTCCGAGTGCCGCAGGTGGCCCACTCGGACCTAGGGTGAGCATGTGAGCTGGGTCTTCATCGCAGTCGGCGCAGTGGCGGTGGTCGTCATCGGATTGGTGGTGGTGGGTCGCGTCACCGCCGAGCTGGCTGACCGCCCCGGCGCCTCGGTCTACGACCAGGACGAGGCGGTCGCCTACGTGGCCGAGCGTCTCCCGCCCGAGGTCACCGCCGAGCTCAGCTACGCCGACGTCGACGCCGTGCTCACCGCCCACCTCAACTACCTGGAGATGAAGGGGGTGGCCGGCGACCCGGCGGTGGCCCCGCTGGCGCAGGGTCCGCTGGTGGCCGAGGAGAACGAAGGCCTCGCCTGGGTGCTCGGCCGACTGTCCGAGGAGGGTCGTGCGCTGACCGACGAGCACGTTGTCGAGGTGCTCGACGCCGAGCTCGAGTACCTGCGCTTCATCGGCGCAGTGGGCACCGAGGTTGCGCCACCTCCGGACCCCACCCTCTAGAATTCTCGTCACCAGGCCACGGAGGAACCATGGATCGTCCCGGGAAGTTCGAGCACCATCGCTGGTTGGGGGACAAGCGGACCCAGGTGGTCTACGACCTCGACAACCTCGAGGAGCCCGACCTCATCGAGGAACTGATGGCGGCGGAGTCGTACCTGTGTTTCGGCCCCGACACCTTGCCCGAGGCCCGCAACCGTGGCTACCGCCCCTACAAGGGCAACGGGTCCGGCGTGGCCGACGCCGACGTGTCGGCCTGATCGCTGTGGTCGCTGCCCACCGGCGGAGGGAATAGACCACCGCCGTGGAGCACCTCTTCCATTCCGGGCGCGACGCCATTGCCGGCCACCTGGCCCGCCCGAAAGTGGCGCGCGGGACGTGGACCCCGGCGGTGGTGCTGGCCCACGGGTTCCCCACCGGGCGCGACGGGGGTCGCACGGTGAGCCAGACCTTCCCCGAACTGGCCGACCGTATCGCCACCGAGATGGGCTGGTATGCGCTGGCCTTCACCTACCGGGGCTGCGGCGACTCCGAGGGCGACTTCTCCCTCAGCGGCTGGCTCGAGGACCTGCGCAGCGCGGCGGCGTGGGTGCGTCGCCTGCCCGACGTGGGCGGCGTGTGGACCGTGGGCTACGGCACCGGCGGGGCCATGGCCATCTGCGCCGCCGCCGACGACCCGACCATCCGCGGTGTGGCGGCGTTGGGGGCGCCGGCGGACTTCGACGACTGGGCCCGCCACCCTCGCCGACTCCTGCAGCACGCCCGCGAACAGGGCATCGTGCGCTCCAGTCGCTATCCGCCGTCGTTCGACACCTGGACGAAGGATCTGCGTTCGCATCGGGCGGTGGCGGCGGTGGCCGCCCTGCCGCCGCGGGCCCTCTTGGTGGTGCACGGCGACGACGACAACGTCGTGCCGGTGTTCGACGCCCGGGTCCTCGCCGATGCCCACGGCAGCGCCGATCTGCGCATCATCGACGCCGGTGGCCACGAGTTGCGCCACGACCCGCGGGCGGTGGCCGTCCTCCTCGGCTGGCTCGACCGCCAACGCAACGACGCGCAAGCGGCGCGGGACCGTCACCCGTCGATGGATCTGCTGCGCTGAGTGGTCGGGCGGCGCCCGGCCATCCGCTCGACGGACTTTGCGGCTCGGGTCCGGCTCAACGAGGGCGGTAGTCGGTGGCCTCCACCTCCACGGCGAGCACGCCGGGCAGGCGGCGGAGGTGCTCGACGAGGGCTCGGTCGCAGGTGGCGCTCACCACCCCGATGGTGTCGAGCACCGCAGTGACCTCGGCCCCGGCGGCTCCCACGGCCCGGGCCACCTCGGCCACGGCGTTGGCGTGGTCGTCGTCCACGGTGATGGTCACCGCCGTCACGAGATCACCTCGTGCTCGACGAGGGTGGGCTGCCGGCGGCCGATGGGTCGTCCGGTCCCCTCGGTCACCGGTCAGCCCGCCTGCGGTGCGACGGCCAGCCCGGCGCCGACGTCGGCGGCCGACACGTCGAGCGGCGACGCCGTGCAGGTGAGCCGGCGCCACAGTTCGCTGCCGTGGTGTCCACCGTGCTGTGCCCAACAGGCGGCCAGGCCCGCCACATGCGGAGTGGCCATGGACGTCCCGTTGGTCGCCAGGTAGCCGGGTGGGTGCGGCCAGGCGGAGCGGACGGCGACGCCGGGAGCGGCCACGTCGACACGGGCGCCGCAGGCGTGGCCGCTGCGGGCCGAGAAGTCGGCCACGGCCAGGCGGGGGTCGACGGCGGCCACGGCCAACACGGTGGAGGCGTTGGCCGGCGTTCCCACGAACCCGGGACGGCCGTGGCTGCGGCGGGCGTTGTTCCCGGCGGCAGCCACCAGCAGTGAGCCGCGCTCGAGCGCTCGTTGGCCGACGACCTCGTAGGTCACCCGCGGGGTGGCGACGTCGGCGCCGAGCGACAACGACACCACGTGCGCCCCGTTGCGCAGGGCCCAGTCGATGCCGGCCAGGATCCAACCCTCGTTGCCGCTGCCGCCGTCGGAGAGGACCTTGCCCACCAACAACTCCACCTCCGGCGCCACGCCGTAGCGTGGTCCGGAGGTGGGGCTGGCGGGTCCGGCGACGGTGCCCACACAGTGGGTGCCGTGGCCGTTGGCGTCCTCCACGGACTCGCCGGGCACGAACGAGGCAGTGGCCCGGGCCCGACCGCAGAGATCGGGGTGCGCGGTGGCCACCCCGGTGTCGAGTACCGCCACGGTCACCCCGGCACCGGCCGCCGGGTCGTGGGCACCGACCGCCCGCAGCCCCCAGGTCAGCTCGTCGTCGTCGACCTCGCCGCTGGCCTGGTCAGCGCCGTCGAGAGCCCCCGTCGGTGCGGCCACCGCCGCCACGAGCGCGCTGACCCCGTCGTGAAACCCACGCAGGTAGGCGTCGAGCGGTGGGGAGGTCGGCAACGTCGTGGCACCGAGGGCGTGGAGCACCAGCTCGGGTTCGGCGGCCATCACCCCGAGCTCTCCGGTGCGGGCAGCGACCGACAGCGAGCCGAGCTGGTCGGGGTCGCCGTGGATAACCGCCACGCCGAGCGCCTCGAGCACCATCACCTCGGGCTCGGCGTGACCGCGGGGCCCGCCGCCGAGATCCGCGCTCGAGGCGACCTCGCTCAGGCCCACCCGGTCGGCCAGCGTCCTGGTCAGCGCAGCGGCCTCGCCAGGACCGGACAGGGTGAGCACCACCCCTGGCGGCGGAGGGGCGGGTGAGCGGGCCGGCGGCGAGCCGTTGCCGTCGCCATCGGTGGTGCCGCCACCGGCGGTGGGATCGGGGAAGGAGGGGCGTGCGGAATCGGTGGTCATGGTCGCTCCTTGGCAGGGGCCTCGGCCGGGCGGGCCGACGGAGCGCCCACGGGTATCACCGCCACCAGTGACCGCCATGATGTGGCCACGGTGGGTGAGGAACGACCGGGTCGGGTCAGACGGAGCGGATCTCGATGCGGTAGTCGCCGCTCTCGGAGAAGGACCACGACTCCACCTCGAGGAAGTAGGTGCCGGGCTCGAGTTCGGCGGAAACCTCGGGATCGAACCCGTGGGTGTCGTCGTTGAAGCGCAGCTCCTCGCCGAAGGCATCGACGAGGCGCAGCGTGGTGTCCACGAAGTCGGGATCGATGCCGGCAAAGCCGTCGTCGTCGGTGTCGATGCTGCCGTACACCCGCACGACCACCCGCTGCGATCCGCCCTCCACCTGCAGGCACCATCGGTCGACGCCCTCCTCGGGCACGAAGCCGACGGCGTCCTCGCCGATGCCCAACTCCGGCACGCCGTCGCAGCCTACGGCTGCGGTGGGTGGTGTCGTCGTGGGTGTCGGCAGGGTGGTGGTCGGCCGCTGCATGGTCGTCGTCGGGCCGGTCGGCACGGTGGTGGTGGCCGAGCCGTCGGAGAACAGATCGGCGTCGAGGGCGTCGTCGCCGAGTGCCACCGCCATGGAGTAGAAGCCAGAAGCCGTGGCCGACCACGCCGCCACCTCGAGGGTGTACTCGCCGGCGTCGAGGGTGGCGAAGACCTCCGGATCCAGACCGTGGGTGTCGTCGTTGAACACCACTTCGGCATCGGTGTCGTCGAGCAGTGCCAAGGTGGTGTCGAGGTTGCCGCCGTAGACGCGGACGCGCAGCGGCGTGTCGTCGGCTCGGACGTCGAGGCACCAGCGTTCCACGGCGCCCTCGGCGATCATCCCGTCGACGTCGTCGCCGTCGAACACCTGCATGTCGGCCCGGTCGCTGCAGGCGCCGCTGCCGCTGTCACGTAGGGCCACGAAGGCGGCGGCGCCGCCGAGGATGGCGACGACCACCACCACGAGTACGGCGACGAGGATGCCCTTGGAACCACCCGAGGACGGGGGGACGCCGCCCGGCGGGGGTGACCACGCCGGAGGTGGGCCGCCGGCACCGGGAGGTTGACCACCGGGAGGTTGGCCGGCGGGAGGCTGGCCGGCGGGAGGCTGGCCAGCGGGAGGCTGGCCGGGTGTCGGGGGGCCGCCCGTCGGTGGTGACCACGGCGGTGGTGCTCCGCCTGGAGGTGGGGCCGACCACGGCGGTGGTTGGTCCCCGGGCGGGGTGGGCGCCGGCGGGGGATAGCCGGGTGGCTGGTCGGCCGCGGGCGGGGTGGGCGCCGGCGGGGGATAGCCGGGTGGCTGGTCGGCCGCGGGCGGGGTGGGCGCCGGCGGGCCGCCGGCTGGTTGTCCGCCTGGAGGTGGGGTCGACCACGGTGGTGTGCCGCTGGTGTCAGGTGGAGTGGGCGCCTGCCGACCCACGCTCGACCAGGTGCTCGGCGGCGGGATCGGCGCCGTGGGCGGCACCGGGCTGACCGGCGGGGGTGGCGCCGTGGGGGGCGTCGGCTCCGTCGGTGGGCCAGCGGCCGCATCGTCGGTTGCGGGGGGCAACGGTCCGCTGGAGGGTGGTGCGCCGCAGATCGGGCACGACTGGTCGTGCTCGCTGATCTGGTGGCCACTGAGACACTGCATCACGTCGGTCCTCCTGAGCGCCTCGGGCGCCGACCCGCCAGGCGAGGACGCTACACCCTGCGTCACCGGCCTCGATAGGGGCGTTGGGCCTCATCTCGGCGCGGCATCGGCCGGCGCGATATCCTGGCGGATCCACAGGGTTCGGTGCGGCGTAGTGCGTGCCGGTTCGGTGGGGGTGAGGCGGGGGGACGACACGCCGAGATTCGGTGTACGACGACGGACGTGGCACATGGACACCGCTGAACCTGCGAAGGCGCCATTGGTCACCACCCTGACGACGGCATTCAACAGTCAGCGCTACCTGCAGTGCGCGCTGCAGTCGCTGTGCGAGCAGACGCTGACGGACATCCAGATCCTGGTCGTCTCCGACGGTTCCACCGACCGTTCCTCCGACATCGCCCGCGAGATGGCAGCGACCGATCCTCGCATCGAGGTGCTCGATGTGGCGCGCGTCGGACGCTCCGGGGCGCTGAACCTGGGCCTCGAAGCGGCTCGGGCGCCCTATGTGGCCATCATGGATGCCGACGACCTGGCCCACCCCGAACGTCTCGAGATCCAGCACGAGGTGCTCGAGGAGAACCCCGAGTTCGTCGGTGTCGGGGCGAAGGCCGCCTACTTCCGGGGCAACGGGTCGCAGTTGCCGCCGATGCCGGCCCGCACGCCGCCGGGTTTCGAGGACGTCACCTGCCATCTGCGGCGCCACAACCCGCTGCCGCACTCGACCATGATGTTCCGGCGCGACCCGCTGGTGAAGCTCGGCGGCTACGACGTGCGCATGTTGCGCCAGGTTGACTACGAGCTCTACGTGCGCCTCGCCGCGGTGGGTCAGCGCTTGGCGCGCCTCGAGGCCCGCCTCGGGGGCATTCGCTACCACGACACCCGCAACTACCAGGGTGGGCGACAGGTCGGGTACCGGGCGTCGTCGCTCGTGCAGCAGGCCAACGCCTTGCGGGTGGTCCCCGGCAGCACCCGTGACATGGCCTACCTCCCGGCGCGCGCTGGCTTCCTGGTCCTGCGTACGGTGGCCCCGCGGTACGCCACCAAGCGAGCCGGTTTGGCGCGCATCATCGACCTCGACGACTAGTAGGGACCACGAGTCAGCTCAGGGCGGGAACCGGCTGAGGAACCGCTCCTCGGCCTCTTCGTCACCGATGAGTACCAACTCGCCACCAGCGGGCAACGGCTCGTCGGCTCGCGGGTTGCCCTCGAGGTGGCCCTCGTGACTGACGGCCACCACGTTGCAGCCGGTGAGGTTGCGGATCTTGGAATCGGCCAGCGTGCGCCCCACCAGGGCTCGGGGTACCGGCGTGCGGAACACGTCGAGGCCCTCGGCCAACAGCAGCGTGTCGTTGCCCCGGAACTCGTTCCAGATGGCCGCAGCGCCGGTGGAGGCATACGACAGCACGGCGTCGGCGCCGGCGCGGTACAGCGTCGACACGTTCCGGTCGGCGTTGGCCCGGGCGATGAGCTCGATGCCGGGTCGGAGCTTGCGGCAGTAGAGCGCCAGGTAGACGTTGACGTCGTCGTCGTGGGTGGTGATGACCACCGACGACGCCTCGTGGATGCCGGCCGCCTCGAGGATGTCGATGTTCGCTGCGTCGCCCACCACGTAGCGGTCGGCCAGGCGGGGTCGTACCCGCTCGGGCAGTTGCTCGATGATGCGGTAGTCGATCCCCTCGGCGTGGACGGCCCGTCCCACCGCCCGGCCCACCCGGCCGCCGCCGATGATCACCACCGAACCCTGCTCGCGAGTGCTGCGGGCGTACATCTCGTCGTAGCGCTGCAACTGTTCGCGGCTGGCGGCGAGGATCAAGATGCTGTGCTCGTCCACCACAGTGTCGGGCCCGGCCACCTCGAACTGGCCGCGACGCCACACCCCGAGGACGCTCACCCCGAGCGACGCCCGCAGGTTGAGCTCGGCCAGCGTGTGACCGGCCAGGGTGGTGCGAGCGGCGCTGGCCTCGGCGATGACCAGGTCGGCGAAGCAGCCGATCTCGTGGCTGCGGGCGTCGGGGCCCAGGATGCGGGCACTGAGCGCGTCGCCGAGGATCTGTCCCAAGCGCAGCACCCTGTTGGCGCCGGCGAGTTCCAAGATGTCGACCGAGGCCTCCGAGCCGGCCGTGGCCACCGTGGGGGTGTCAGGCGCGGCGTCGCGGGCGGTGAAGACGATGTTGGAGTTGGTGGTGTCGGCGCGGGTGGCGGCCAGGCAGACGGCGTGGTCGAGCCGAGCCGCCCGGTAGGTCTCGGGGTCGTCGAGGTCGCCCACCATGACCCGGTAGCCGGCGTCGTTCAGGCGTAGCGCCTCCTGCACCGACGGCTCGATCACCACGTAGGGCACCCCGGAGCGGTCGGCGCGGCGGATGAGGGCGTCCTCGATCGGCCCGGGGGCGGTGAGCACGAGATGACCGCTGGTGGTCTTGGGGAGCCTGCGGGGGGCGCGATTCTGCTCACGCCGATCCATCCAGGGCATGAAGACGAACTGGATGAAGGTGAACGGCAGCAGCACCAGGATCATGGCGGTGCCGGTCACCAGCACGAACATCGAGAAGAGTCGCCCCAGGTCGGACTGGAAGGTGATGTCGCCGAAGCCGAGGGTGGTCATCGTCACGACCGTCCAGTAGACGGCGCTGACGAACGAGTGCTCCTGGCCTTCGCGCTCCATCAGCCGCTCGAAGATCACCGAGTAGGCGAGCACCAAGAGCACGAAGAAGGCGATGAGGCCCAGGAACGGCCGGGCGTTGCGATGACGGAGGGGCGCGCTGACGTAGCTGAGCGCCAGACCGAGAACCTTCACCGGTCGTCCCCCAGCGGCGGTGGTCGCCCAGACGGCCTGGCGAGGTCGTCGGTCGGCGCGGGTCGTGTCACCGCTGTGATCCGCGTCGAGTCGTGATCACGTGCTGCCCCATCGTCAATCGGCCTTCGAGCGGCCCTTGGCCTTCATGGCTTTCTTCCACTCGCGCACCCGCTGCAGCGACTCGGGGGAGTCGATGTCGGCCACCGACCGGGGCTCGCCGTCGGAGAAAGGGGCGGCAGCCTCTTCCCAGCCGTCGGGGGCGACGCCCATGCGCTTGCCCAGGATGGCCACGAAGATGCGGGCCTTCTCCGAGCCGTAGCCGGGCAGCGCCTCGAGCCGCTGGCGCAGTTCGGCACCCGTGGTGGCCTCGGTCCACACCGCAGCAGCGTCGCCGCCGTGGTGCTCGACGAGGTGGGCGCACAGCTCTTGGATGCGGCGGGCCATCGACGCAGGGAACCGGTGGATGGCCGGCTTCTCCCGGCAGAGGGCCTCGAACTGCTCAGGGTCCATCTCGGCGATGGTGACGGCGTCGAGGTGGCTGCCGAGGCGCTGACGCAGGGTGGACGGACCCCGGAAGGCCCACTCCATCGGCACCTGCTGGTCGAGCAGCATCCCGATCAGCAGAGCCAGCGGGTCGTCCTCGAGGAGGGCGTCGGCCTCGGGGTCGCCGGTGACGGGCATGGCTGCGGTGCTCATCCGACGGACACTATCGCTGTGGCGGGGGTGGGCGGCCACCGTCGGTCGGGTCGATCACGGCTGGGAGATCGATGGCCCACAACGACCCGTCCTCACCGCCGTCTGCCGAGGCTCGGCACTAACGCTCCCACGGCGGTGGCGTCGTCGGATCGACGTCGACCTCGAGGCGCGTCGCAGCGGCAGCCACGGCGTCGGGCGTCACGTCGCCGGTGCGAGCCAGGGCCGACAGGGCGGCCAACTCCACGTGGGCGGCGTCGGTCTCGAAGAAGCGCCGGAGGGCGTCTCGCGTGTCGGATCGACCGAAGCCGTCGGTGCCCAACACGGTGGCCGGGCGGTGGGCGGGCAGGGCCGGCACGACGGTGGCCGGTAGGGCGGCGGTGTAGTCGGTGACCACCACCACCGGACCCTGGCCGGGGCCCAGCAGGCGGGCAACCAGCGGCTGGTCGTCGTCGGATCGGCCCGGGTCGGTGTCGCCGTTCGTGCCGCCGGCTGCCGGGCGGAGGCGGGCTCGGCGGTCGGCGGCCAAGGCGTCCTCGCGTAGCGCCTTCCACGACGTCACGCTCCACAGCTCGGCGCCGATGCCGTGGTGTTCGGCCAGGGCGTCGCGGGCCTCGGCTGCTGCCCGCCAGGCCGAGCCCGAGAACAGGATGCTGACCCCCGCCTCGAGGCCGTCGGGTGCCTCGGCGAAGCGGTACATGCCGGCCACGATCTCGTCGTCGGCGACGTGGTCGGGCTGCGGGGGCTGGGCGTAGTTCTCGTTGGTGAGGGTCAGGTAGTAGAAGGCGGTCTCGTCCCGGCCGTACATGGCCTCGATGCCGCTACCGATGATGGCCGCCACCTCGTAGGCGAACGCCGGGTCGTAGGCCCGGCAGGTGGGCACCGACAAGGCCAGCAGGTGGCTGTGGCCGTCCTGGTGCTGCAGCCCCTCGCCGGCCAGGGTGGTGCGCCCGGCGGTGGCGCCGAGCAGGAAGCCCTTCGTGCGGGCGTCCGCCGCGGCCCAGATGAGGTCGCCCACCCGTTGGAAGCCGAACATCGAGTAGAAGATGAAGAACGGCACCATGGGCACGCCCCGGTTGGCGTACGCCGTGCCGGCTGCGGTCCACGACCCCATGGAGCCGGCTTCGGTGATGCCCTCCTCGAGGATCTGGCCGTCGACGCTCTCGGCGTAGGACAGCAAGAGGTCGTGGTCCACCGGCTGGTAGCGCTGACCGTGCGCGGCGTAGATCTTGAACTCGCGGAACAGGGCGTCCATGCCGAAGGTGCGGGCCTCGTCGGGCACGATGGGCACCACCCGGGGGCCGAACGTCTCGCTGCGCAGCAGGTTGCGCAGCAGCCGGGTGAACACGCCGGTGGTGGACACCTCCTGTTCGCCGGAGCCCTTGCGGAACTCGGCGAAGGCGTCGTCGCCGGGCAGGTCGATCGGACGGCGGACGGCGGTGGTGCGCACCGGCACCGGACCGTCGAGGGCCCGGCGGCGGTCGGCGAGGTAGCGGGCCTCGGGGGCGTCGTCGGGCGGCCGGTAGTAGGGCATCTCGCCGGCCTCGAGCGCCTCGAGGGGGATCGCGTCTTCGAGGTGGAGTCGCTCGCGCAGCACCTTGAGTTGCTCGACGTCCATCTTCTTGATCTGGTGGGTGGCGTTGCGACTCTCCACCGACGGACCCAACGTCCAGCCTTTCACCGTCTTGGCCAGGATGACCGTGGGGGCGCCGGTCTGCTCGGTGGCGGCCTTGTAGGCGGCGAACAGCTTGCGGTAGTCGTGTCCACCGCGGGGCAGCAGGCGCAGCTCGTCGTCGCTGAGGTGTTCAACCATGGCCGACAAGCGGGGGTCGGGCCCGAAGAAGTGCTGGCGGATGTGGGCGCCGTCGCTCACCGCGTAGCGCTGGAAGTCACCGTCGGGGGTGTCGTTCATCTTGTTGACGAGCACCCCGTGTTCGTCGGCGGCCAGCAGCTCGTCCCATCCCGAACCCCACACCACCTTGATGACGTTCCACCCGGCGCCGCGGAAGATGGCCTCGAGCTCCTGGATGATCTTGCCGTTGCCGCGCACGGGCCCGTCGAGGCGTTGCAGGTTGCAGTTCACCACCCATGTCAGGTTGTCCAGCCGCTCGCGGGCGGCCAGCGAGATCGACCCCAGCGTCTCGGGTTCGTCGCACTCGCCGTCGCCCAGGAAGCACCACACCCGTGACTCGGCGGTGTCGTCGATGCGGCGGTTCTCGAGATAGCGGAGGAACCGGGCCTGGTAGATGGAGTTGATCGGGCCGAGCCCCATCGACACCGTCGGGTACTCCCAGAAGTCCTCCATGAGCCACGGGTGGGGGTAGCTCGACAGGCCCGGGCCGTCGGGCGACAGCTCGCGGCGGAAGCGGTCGAGCTGGCCCTCGTCGAGTCGGCCTTCGAGGAACGCTCGGGCGTAGATGCCGGGCGCGGCGTGGCCCTGGTAGTAGACGTGGTCGCCGGGGGTGCCGTTGGCCTTGCCGCGGAAGAACCAGTTGAAGCCCACTTCGTAGAGGGCGGCTGACGACGCGAAGGTGGACAGGTGGCCGCCGATGCCCTCCGCCTTGGCGTTGGCCCGCACCACCATGACCGCTGCGTTCCACCGGATGTAGGCCCGGATGCGTCGCTCGATGTGCTCGTCGCCGGGGAACCACGCCTCGTGTTCAGGTGGGATGGTGTTGATGTACGGCGTCGAGATCTCTGCCGGTGTGCCCACCTGGCGCTGGCGGGCACGTTCGGTGAGCTTCGAGATGATGTAGCGCCCACGGGCCGCACCCCGTTGGTCGATGACCGAGTCGAGGGCGTCGAGCCACTCGCCGGTCTCCTCGGGGTCGTTGTCGGGCAGTTGCTGGACGAAACCGTCGAGGATCACCGCGGGCCTCCTGGGGGTGTGCTCGCTGTTGCCTCCATGATGCCCGCCCGAGCCTCGTTCCGCGCGGGGAGCCCCGTTCTGCGCGGGAGTTGGCCGGCGGTCGCGGGCTGGCTCGCGGGCCGGCGGGCGGCGACGGGTCGGGGGTGTGCCACCATGCGGCCATGACCGTGGTCGTGTACACCGATGGAGCCTGCCTGGGGAATCCCGGTCCGGGAGGGTGGGCCTGGGCGGTGCTGGACGGGCCGTCGGGCTCGGGCGGCGAGGCGCACACCACCAACCAACGGATGGAACTCACCGCCGCGCTCGAGGCCCTGCGAGCGTTCGACCCTGAGGAGCCCCTCGAGGTGGTGAGCGACTCGACCTACGTCGTGAACTGCTTCCGTGACCGGTGGTGGGAGGGTTGGCAGCGACGAGGCTGGGTGAACAGCCAACGCAAGCCAGTGGCCAACCGCGACCTGTGGGAGCCTCTGGTGGACGAGGTCCGCCGCCGTGGGAATGTCACGTTCCGGTGGGTGAAGGGCCACTCGGGTGACCCGGGCAACGACGTGGTGGACGCCTTGGCGGTGGCGGCCGCAGAGGCGCAACGCTGAGACCACCCGGGTTGCCCGGGGTCCGCGGCTGGTGGCGTGCACGGCGGGGAAGGCTCTCACTCGCCGTGTCAGGGTGCCGGTTGCGTCGATGCACCCGGCTGCTAGGTTCGGCTTCGTGCCAGCGGATCTCGGCGGACCTCGGTCAGGCGACGGACCGGTCGGTGTCGGGTCGGTTGGTGCCGGGTACGCCAGCGGCAGCGAGCGCGTCGGCGACGACCGTGTGGGCGCCCGGCGCCGCGACGACCGACGTCGTTCCCGCCTCGGCACTGCGGCGGTGATCTGGGCGGTCGTGGTTGCGCTGCTCGTGCCACTCACCGCCGTGGCACCTGCCGGTGCCGAGCCCGACGCAGCGTTCGTTCCCGTTGAGGACGGCTCGCTCGACGACGGGGTCGACCCGCACGGCGCCGAGCCTGGCGTCGACCCTGGACTCGACCCGATCGCTGGTGCGGGGCGCTCGGGTGGCACGGTCATGCTGCGTCCCGCACCCGGCACGGTGGCGTTGACCTTCGACGACGGACCACACCCCGTCTACACCCCGCAGATCATGTCGATCCTCGAAGGTCACGGGGCCCGCGGCACCTTCTTCGTGATCGGTACCGCGGCGCGTCAGTACCCCCACCTCATCGCCGACATGGTGCGCCGTGGCCACTCGGTGCAGAACCACACGGTGAACCATCCGTTCCTGACCCGGCTCTCCAACGCCGGGATCACTGGGGAACTGGCCGGCGCCAACGACGCCATCGTGGCCGGTGGCGCCCCGCGACCCCGCTGCTACCGACCGCCCTACGGCGCCACCGACGGGCGGGTGCGCAGCATCGCCGCCGGGATGGGGCTCACCGAACAGATGTGGAACATCGACACTGCCGATTACACGCGCCCGGGCGCCCACGTGATCCGCCAGCGGGTGGCGGGCGCCCGCTCGGGCGACATCGTGTTGTTCCACGACGGTCCTGCCAACCGCGAACAGACCGTCGCCGCCCTGCCGGGCATCCTGGCCGACCTGCGGGCCCGCGGTCTGCGTGCCGACACCATCTGCCAGACGTGGGCCGAGTACGGGTTCTTCGACGTCCGACCCGGGCACCCCTTCGAGGCCGACATCACCAGGCTGGTCAACCGGGGATTGGCAACCGGTTTCGCCGACAACACCTTCCGCCCTGGCGGCCCCATCACTCGCCAGGCCATGGCCACCCTGTTGTGGCGTCGCTCTCGCCAACCGCTGGTGTGGCCTGACTACCACCGCTTCGCCGACGTGCCGCCGGGCCACGCCTTCGAACTGCCCATTGCGTGGCTCACCGGCTCGGGCCTGGCCACCGGCTACGCCGACAACACGTTCGCACCCACCGCGCTGGTGAGTCGCCAGGCGCTGGCGGTCATGGTGTGGCGGCTGTCGGGCCGACCCCGCTACGCCAGTGCGCCGCCGTTCCGCGACGTTCCCCACAACCACGCCTTCGCCGAACCGATCGGCTGGGCTGCAGCGGCGGGGCTGCTGCGCGGGTACGCCGACGGGACGTTCCGCCCCACCGCGCCGGTGAGTCGGCAGGCCGTGGCCGCGCTGGTCACGCGAGCCGACGCCATCCGGGTGCCCTGAGCGCGACGCCCTGGTGTCGACATGCTGGCGTTCGACCAGATTGGGCTCCGACGTGGCATCGGTCACGAAGCGCCCGACGACGGTGCGCATCGGCCACACTGCGCCATGGGCTTTCGCACCGCCACCGCCGTCACCGAGACACGCCCGGGCACCTTCGAGGCCGAGATCCACCCCGGCTGGGACATCGCCGGGAACGCCAACGGCGGCTACCTGACCGCCATGGCCGCCCGAGCGATGGCGTCGGTGGTCGACCGACCCGACCCCGTCTCGGTGACCACCCACTACCTGGCGCCCGGTCGGCCGGGGCCGGTCACCGTGGACGCTGCCGCCGTGCGGCAGGGCCGTACGTTCGCCACCGCCTCCGCTGCGTTGCACCACGACGGGCGCCAGATCCTGTCGCTGCTCGGCACCTTCGCCGACCTCGACGCCGTCGACGGACCCCAGCAGGTCGACGGTGGCCCCCCGGCGCTGCCCGACCCCGACGAGTGCCTGCCGGTGGTGGCCACCGACACCTTCCCACCACCGTTCATGGGCAGGGTGGAGTTGCGTCTGCATCCCGACGACGCCGGCTTCAGCCGGGGTACCCCGTCGGGCGTGGCCCGCATGCGGGGGTGGTTCCGGTTTCCCGACGACGAACCGGTCGACACCATCGGCCTGCTGGTGGCATCCGACGCCTTCCCGCCGACGGTGTTCAACGCTGCGCTACCGGTGGCGTGGACGCCGACGTTGGAGCTCACCGTGCACGTGCGGGCCCGTCCGGCGCCGGGATGGTTGGCCTGCGTGTTCACCACCCGCTTCGTCACCGGCGGTTTCCTCGAGGAGGACGGCGAGGTGTGGGACGCTACCGGCACGCTGGTGGCCCAGTCCCGCCAACTCGCCCTGGTGCCGCGCGGGTAGCGTCGCTCCACGTGCGCATCGGTTCCGATACGGGAGGTACTTTCACCGACCTGGTGGCCGCTGACGGCCGGATCGTGAAGGTGCCCTCCACTCCCGACGATCCCGGTCGCGCCGTGGCCGACGGTGTGGCCGCAC
The DNA here is from genome assembly GCA_020832495.1 of Acidimicrobiia bacterium. Taxonomy (GTDB): domain Bacteria; phylum Actinomycetota; class Acidimicrobiia; order Acidimicrobiales; family Acidimicrobilacustridaceae; genus JAFIEP01. The sequence goes on from JAFIEP010000026.1 coordinate 56,260, forward strand.
TGGCTGGCGACCTGCCCGATGGTGACGGTGGCCACGGCGGCGACGTGCCCGCCAGCGACGACGTCGAGCTCACCCACGGCACGACGGTGGCCACCAACGCCGTGCTCGAGCGCACCGTGGCCCGGGTGGCGCTCTACACGACGGCGGGGTTCGGCGACATCATCGAGATCGCCCGTCAGGACCGGCCCAGCCTCTACGACCTCACCGTCGACCGCTCCGAGGCGCTGGTGGCCCGCGCCGACCGCCTCGACGTGGTCGAGCGGCTCCGCGCCGACGGGACCGTCGACCGACCCGTCGACATCGCCGGCCTTCCCGACCCGCCGCCGGGGGCGGCGTCGCTGGCGGTGGTGCTCCTGCACGCCGACCTCGACGCCTCGCACGAACGGCAGGTGGCCGCTGCATTGGTGCCGACGGGCCTGCCGGTGACCTGCTCGCACGAGGTGAGCCCGGAGCTGCGGGAGTACGAACGCACCTCCACCACCGTGGTGAACGCTGCGCTGGTGCCGGTGTGCCGGTCGTACCTGGCCGGCCTCGAGGCCACCGCCGACGAGGTGGCCGTCATGACCTCGGCCGGGGGGTTGATCCCTGTCGACGAGGCGGCCCGCCAACCGGCACGCCTGCTGCTGTCGGGACCGGCCGGTGGGGTGCTGGCCGCCGCCGCAGTGGCCGCGGCGAACGGGCTGGCCGACGTGGTGAGTTTCGACATGGGCGGCACCTCCACCGACGTGTGCCTGGTGCTCGGCGGCGTGCCCGATCCTGCTGCGGAACGTGAGGTGGACGGCTACCCGGTGCGCCTGCCGTCGTTGGACGTGCACACCATCGGTGCCGGCGGCGGCTCCATCGCCCGGATCGACGAGGGAGGCGCGCTGCGAGTGGGCCCCCGCTCGGCCGGAGCCGTTCCCGGACCGGCGTGCTACGGCCACGGGGGGACGGCACCCACCGTGACCGACGCCAACCTGGTGGCGGGTCGCATCCCCGACGACCATCCGTTCCCCGGTCTGGGTTCGCTCGATCGGGCGGCCGCCGAGCGAGCCTTGGCTGCCGCAGGGGTGGAGGCCGAGGGGGTGCTGGCGGTGGTGAACGCCGAGATGGAACGGGCGCTGCGTCAGGTCACCGTCGAGCGGGGCGTGGAACCGTCGTCGCTGGCCTTGGTGGCGTTCGGAGGTGCCGGACCGCTGCATGCGTGCGACCTGGCCGAGGCGCTGGGCATCCCCACGGTGGTGGTGCCCGCCCGGGCCGGGGTGTTCTCGGCGGTGGGCATCCTGTGCGCGCCCCGCCAGGAGGACCTGGTGCGGTCGTGGCCGACCCCGGCCGACCACGAGGGCGTTCCCGCCGCGCTGGAGGCGCTGGCCGCAGAGGCCGTGGCGGGGCTCGGTGCGACGGACGCCAGCGGGCCGGCGGGTGACGCCGCTGCCGGCGGGGCTGGCGAGGGTGGCGGGACGGCCGGTGGGACTGCGCGCAGTGACCCACCGATCCGGTGGGCTGGTGCGCGCAGTGGCGCGGATTGTGGCGACCGCGACGCCGCCGGCGGCGGAATCGAGGTGCGCACCCTGGTCGACTGTCGCTACGCAGGGCAGAGCCACGAGCTGTCGGTGCCGTCGGTGGCCGAGTTCCACGAGGAGCACCGCCGCCGCAACGGGTACGCCCGTCCCGACGCCCCCATCGAGGTGGTGGCCCTGCGGGCCTCCGCACGTCGCGCGGCGCCCGTGCGGGTGGAGGACCTGCCCGCCCCGCAGCGCAGCGGCGCCATCGGCCCCGCCGTGGTGGCAGAGGACGACTGCACCATCTGGGTACCCGACGGCTGGGAGGCCCGCCCGGGCGCAGCGGGAGCACTCCTGCTCACGAAGGTGTCGCCGTGACCGGGCCACCCGAGGTCGAGGCCACCGGTGCCGGGTCGGGGGACGGCTCGGACCATCCAGCCGAGGACGCTCCGGAGGGCCGGCTGAACCCTGCAGCGCTGGCCGTGCTGGCTGCTCGGCTGGCCGGTGCCGCCGAGGAGATGAGCGCTGTGCTGCGTCGGGCGGCGTTCAGCCCGAACATCAAGGAACGTGCCGACTGTTCCGCTGCGGTGTTCACCGCGTCGGGCGAACTGTTGGCTCAGGCCGAGAACATCCCGGTGCACCTGGGGTCGATGCCGGCATCGGTGGCGGCCGTGCTCGACGTGATGGCGGCCGACGGGGCCCGTCCCCGCGCCGGCGAGCACTGGATCGTGAACGACCCGTTCGCCGGGGGCACGCACCTCAACGACGTCACCGTGGTGACGCCGTGTCTGCTCGCCGACCGCCTGGTGGGCTGGGCGGCCAACCGGGCGCATCACGCCGACCTCGGAGGCTCGGCGCCCGGGTCGATGCCAGCGGATGCCACCGAGGTGTTCGCCGAAGGCCTACGCCTGCCACCGGTGCGACTCACCCCCGAGGTGCGTGCCGTGGTGGCGGCCAACACCCGCACGCCCGCCGAGCGCGCCGGGGACCTCGACGCCCAGGTGGGAGCCAACGAGCGTGGCGTCGAGCGCCTGGCCGAGGTGCTCACTGACCTGCTGGCGGACGCAGGGGGCCACGTCGGACGGTCCGGCGGCAACGACGGCCGGTTCGACCTGCTCGACGAGTTGCTCGAGGAGGTGCTGGCCTACGGCGAGCGCCTCATGCGCGCCGCGCTGGCCACGCTGGCGGACGGCACCTGGCACTTCAGTGATGTGATCGACTCGGTCGGTGCCGGCCACGAGCAGCAATCGCCGTCGGTCATCGACGTGGCTCTCACCATCGAGGGCAGCGAGGTCACGGTCGATCTCACCGGATCGTCGCCGCAGCGTCCGGGCACGGTGAATGCTCCGGCGTCGGTGACCACCTCGGCGGTGGTGTACGCCCTGCGGGCATCCATCGGGCCAGATCTGCCGGCCAACGGCGGGTGCCTGCGGCCGGTGCGGGTGGTGACCACGCCCGCCACGATCGTCGACGCCGTGGCACCGGTGGCTGTGGGAGCCGGCAACGTCGAGGTCTCCCAGCGGGTGGCCGATGCCTGCTTCGGGGCGCTGGTGCAGGTGCGGCCCGATCTGGTGGGTGCAGCGTCGCAGGGGACGATGAACAACCTGTTGGTGGGCGGACTCGACGATGCCAACCGGCCGTGGGTGTACTACGAGACCATCGGTGGCGGCCAGGGTGGGCGACCGTTCCGCCCCGGTGCTCGCCGGGGCACCGGCGGCCCGGAGGGTGACCCTGCGGTGGCCGGCGTGGGCATGGCCGGTCAGTCCGGCATCCACACGTGCATGACCAACACGCGCAACACGCCCATCGAGGCTTTGGAGCGGACGTTCCCCCTGCGGGTGGTGCGCCAGCGACTGCGGCGGGGGAGCGGAGGTGCCGGCTCGGCGCCGGGCGGCGAGGGGATCGAGCGAGATCTTCAGGTGCTCGTCGATGCCACGGCCTCGCTCATCACCGAACGGCGGGTCAGCCAGCCATGGGGACTTGCCGGGGGCGATCCCGGGGCGGTCGGAGAGAACTGGCTGCTCCCCGGCGGCGACGAGTCCCGAGCCGAGCGGCTCCCCGACAAGTGCACGGTCCACCTGAGGGCCGGCGACGTCCTGCGGATGCTGACGCCGGGGGGCGGCGGCTGGGGGCCGCCCTCTGACCCGCGCCGGACCACAACGGGAATCCACCGATGACCGAACGTCGCCGATGACCGAACTCCACCGGGCGCACATCTTCCACATCTGCGGCTCGCCCGTCGTCGCTGACGCGGCGCGACACCTCGAGCACTACCCCGACGGCGGTCTGCTGGTCGACGACGACGGGTGCATCGCCTGGTGTGGGCCCTGGGCCGAACGCCCGCCGGCCGCCGGAGCCGCCACGGTCGTCGACCACCCCGACAGCTTCCTGCTGCCGGGCTTCGTGGACACCCACCTGCACTTCCCGCAGGTGAACTGCATCGACTCCTACGGCGGCGGGCAGCTCCTCGAGTGGCTGAATCACTGCATCTTCCCCTCCGAGGCGAAGCTCGCCGACCCGGGGTTCGCCCGTGGTGCCGCAGCAGAGTTCTGCAACCGAATGATCAGCGCCGGCACCACGACCGGCCTGGTGTTCGGCTCACAGTTTCCCGACGCCCAGGACGGGCTGCACGAGGAGGTCCGCCGTCGAGGCCTCCGGCTGGTGACCGGGCGCACCACACAGACGGTCGGCCCGCCGTCGGCCGAGCCGCTCCTCACCTCCGAGGCCGACGCCATCCGTCTCACGGCCGAGGAGATCGAACGCTGGCACCCCCTCGACGAGGCGGCTCGCGCCGAGGCCCTGGTGCAGGTGGCGGTCGTCCCGCGCTTCACGCTGTCGCTCACGACGACCACACTGGCAGCGCTCGGCGAGCTGTACGAGGCCTACCGCGACAAGGGCGTCTACTTCACGTCGCACCTCAACGAGAACAACCGCCCGGGCACGGGTGAGATCGACACGGTCAAGCAGACGTTCTCCGTGGAGCACTATCTCGACACCTACGACGGCCGGTTCCTCCCCGGATCCGAGGTCGGCGGCCCGGGGTTCCTCGGTCGGCGCAGCGTCATGGCCCACGGGGTGCACTGCACCGACGCCGAGCTGGCTCGTCTGGCCGAGACGGGCACATCGATCGCCCACTGTCCCGTGTCGCAGCTCTTCCTCGGGTCGGGGACGATGCCGTGGCGACGGACGATCGCCGCCGGGGTGAACGTGGCATTGGGTAGCGACGTCGCCGGTGGGGACGAGTGGTTCCTCCCGCAGGTGCTCAACAGCTGCTTCAAGGTCCACATCAGCGAACCGGGTGGTGCCAGCGTGTCCCTGCACCCCGCGGAGCTGCTCTTCACCGGCACCCTCGCCGGCGCTCGGGCCCTCGACCTCGAGGATCGCATCGGCAACCTCGACGCCGGCAAGGAAGCCGACTTCGTGATCATCGACCCGTCCCGGTGGCCGACGCTCGAGAACTCGCTGCGGTGGGGGAGCCGACCCGCTGAACCGGAGGCGGCGCGCGATGCGCTGCTGTTCACCCTGCTCATGGCCGCACGCGAGGTCACCGTGGCCGCAACCTACGTCCGGGGTCGTCGCCTCAGGACGGCTGAACCCGTGGCCTGACCGAGGCTCGACGCGCCCCGCTCCCGACGCCGCTCAGAACGAGGGCAGCACCTGCTCGGTGCGGATGCCCCGGTAGAAGAAGGCGGCGAAGGCCTGGCGGCTCAGGGCGGTGACCGGCCGGAAGGTGCCGTCCTCGAAGCCGCTGGACAGGCCCGATTCCGCCATCCACTGGATGGCGTCGTAGAACGGGCTCGACGGCGGCACGTCGCTGAACTGCGGCACGTCGATCTCCGGTGGTGGCTCCCCGGCGTAGCGCCACAGGAAGGCGGAGAACGCCTGGCGACTCACCGGCACGGTCGGGCGGAAGGTCCCGTCGACGAAACCGGTGGTGAGGCCGGATTCGGCCATCCACTGGATGGCCTCGAAGAACGGGCTGGATGCCGGCACGTCGCTGAACACCGGGACGTCGCTGTGGGGTGCGGGCTCGCCGGCCTGGCGCCAGAGGAACGCCGCCATGGCCTGGCGGCTGACGGCGATGCCGGGCCGGAAGGTGTCGTCGGGGAACCCGGTGGACAGCCCCGTGGCGGCCATCCACGAGATGGGTAGGCAGAAGGGTTGGTCGGCGCCGACGTCGGTGAAGCGATCCGGGGTGCAGCGGAACAACTCGACCGCACCGATGTTCGTGAAGCCGTCGGTGTTCACCACCTCGATGCCCGGGTAGGGGATGTGGGTCTCGTAGACACCGGTCGGATCGCCGACGAGGACCCGGTAGAGCCCAGGCGGGAGTTCAGCCGACCAGACGCCCTCGACGTTGGTGTCCGCCATCGGCGGTAGGCCACAGGCGATGCCGTCCTCGCCGTCGTCGTCGGCGGCGCTCGCGTTATCGGGCAGGAGCGGCGTCACGTCGTCGATGCAGATGTCGATGCCCTCGATGCCGTCGGAGGTGGCCCCGTCGATCACGGTGCCGGTCATGGTGTTCGTCGCATCGAGGGCGAAGTCGATCCGACGAACGAATCCGAGCGCGTCGGGGCTCAGCTTCTGGGCTGCGGTGTAGCTCGGTGGACGCCAGGAGACCAGCTGTACGTGGGAGCCGAGCCCCGGGATGACGTAGGTGCCGCGCGGGTTGGTTCGTGCGGTGGTCGAGATGGTCTCCTCGATGAGTGCCTGCACGAACACCACTGCTCCGCCGGCGGGGCCGGTGCCGTCGTCGACCTGGCCGAGGATGCCCTGGGCGAGCTGTTCGAGCTGCCCGCGGACGGCGCCTGCGGGGAACGCATCGGTGTGGACGTTGACGTAGTAGTCGTCGGGGTGTTCGACGATGTCGCGCAGCAGCGTCGACGAGACGAGGAGGCACCCGGAGTTCTGGTTGGTGGGCCAGTCGAGGTCGACGACCACCGGGCCGTTGGTTCCGCTCGCTCCCTCGTGGATGTGGGCGGCGTTGATGCCGTCGAGGTCCTCGAAGGAGAGCTGGAAGCACAACTGGCCGAAGTCGATGTCCACCTCGAAGGTGCTGAGGCCGCTGGCGGTCAGGTCGCCGACGCCGACTTCCTCTGCGCCGCTCAGGTTGGTGACGACGCTGTGCACCCCCAGATCGGTCGGTGCCACGGCGCCGAGTTGGCCGCGCCCCCCCCCGGCGGGGGGGGGCGCGGGGGGGGGGTTGTTGTTGAAGCCCGCGGGGGTGTGGGGGCTGGGGGGGGGCCGCGCTGGGTGGCCGTCGGGGGCG